>CAYGWB010000001.1:0-8804 GCA_964353775.1 uncultured archaeon
CTCAGCTTGCGTGCACCGGCCATGTGGCCGTACCATTCCGGTTTTCCGCGCTTCTGCGCCCATCGCCTGTTGCCATCAGGTATTATCGCCAAATGCATGTCTACACCAATGCAACCTATTATGAATTATTCTTTATAAAAATGCTCAGAGCGCCTCGATTGAAATCATTTCTTCCACACAGACATCGTTCGGCTTTTTGAGCGGTTTCAGACTTTCATGGAGACTTTTCCTGTTCATCGATATGACCTGCTTGACAAGTTCCTTGTCTATGGTATAGAATCTTGTTACTGGAATTGAACGACGCAACGCATCGGCGCGGAACTGGTCTATATCGTCGAAGCCCACAAGGAATGACAGCTCATCAAAAAACCCATCCTGATGGTAAGGTTTCCATCTGCGGTACTTGCGTTCGACCTCTGAAAAGGGCTTGTCGATCTTGTCGGTTATGGAAAGGTCTTCCACGTTTTTGTCGGTGTGAAAAAGGAAATAATCATTTGTCCTTGTGCGCCTGCCCTTCATATTATGTCGCTTGCTTCCACGATAATAGTGCCCTTTGAGCCATTTAATTATCTTCTCGTTCTGTTCTCGGTCTATGGCGTCCTCTGATTTCAGCCTCTTCAATATGTCATGCAGTTCTTTTCTTCCCTCATAGCGCACGAAATATCTGTAATGCATCGGGTTCTGGACCTCGACGGCCTCGACAACGACGCCGTCCATGGTATGCCAGTATGAGACGACGTCCGCGACGTAGAACCTATTGCCTTCGCCGAATGGCCTTTCCGTATCTACTATCCCGAGCTTGCGACCATTGTTGTAATTGCTATTGAGGAGCCACTCGACGTAGAGCTTGTGCGCGACCTTGTGCTGCGGTGAGGTCGAAGGCTTCCCCTTCGGAGATTGTGGGCTGCTGAACTTTCCGTAGACGATGCCGTAATATGCCGACTTCAGAACGTCTTGCGGATGGGCACCGTTCAAGTACATGATTTTCTCTTATCATTAAAAGGATTTAAACGAATTTCAGAATGGTGCGGGAGGAGAGATTTGAACTCTCGAAGGGACTAACCCACTAGGCCCTCAACCTAGCACCTTAGACCTGGCTTGGCGACTCCCGCAAACGATAGTTTGCTGTCTAGCTCTTAAATCCTTTTCTTTCAGAACTCAGGCTGCCTTGAGGTGCTCCGGCTTCGCGATTATCTTTTTCTTCATCTTGCCGTCTAATATCTCTATTATATAGGCGCGTCCGCGGCGTCCCACGACCGTTCCGGTCAGGCCCTGGAAGCGTCGGAACGGCTGGCCGGACGAACTGCCCGACTCGATATCGATGGCTGCCTTGCCGCCTATCTGGAATTCGCGCAGGAAGGCGTTAACCGTCATTCTGGTGTTCTTCCTGAACCTGTTCCTTGTCTTTCGATGCGGACCGTGCGATTTTACAGTCATATCAACCAGCAGTATTTTATACCATTGCCCAACATTTAAAAGCTTATGCAAATGGTCTTGGGGCTGACCGGTCTGGCGGGCTGTGGGAAGTCGACTGTTGCGAACTATATGAAAAGCAAGTACGGGTTCGAGTTCATAGTGTTCTCTGACCTGATCCGCGAGGAAGCTAAGAGACGCGGTCTGCTCCGGCAGGGCATGCAACTGGAGCAAATTAAGAAGCTGTATTCAGACGTCGGCGACATCTGGCGCAAGGAGACAGGCAAGAACGAGATAATCGCCGAAAAGGTGATAGAAAGAATAAAGATCGCGGGCCTGAAGAAGGTCGTCGTCGACGGCTTCCGCGCGCCTGCCGAGGTCGAGCTGTTCAAACGCGAGTTCCCTAGCTTCAAACTGATATACGTCTACGCACCGCCCGATGTCCGATTCAAGCGTAGGCACATCGACGACCACACCGTTACACGGTCAGCCTTCGAAGATCGCGATAAGCAGGACATAGAAAAAAAAGGACTGGGCCAAGTGATCAAGATGGCGAACATGGAACTGAACAACAGCACGGACTACCGCTCACTGTTTCTGCAGATAGACCATCTTATTAAGAACATCCAATTAGTTTGACGGCTCGTATGTCTGAACTTCGTTCGACATAATGACCAGCTCGACGCCGGCATCCTTGAAGGCCTGCACAGTCAGCTCATCGTCCTTGTATCGTTTGTCGCAGACGACGCGTTTGATTCCGGCGCTGATTATCGCCTTGGCGCAATCCCAGCATGGCGCCATCCTGCAGTAGAGCGTCGAGTCCTTCAGCGAGACGCCATGGAAGGCCGCCTGGACGATCGCATTCATCTCGGCGTGCGTCGTGCGTATGCAGTTCTGCGTCTCGGTTCCGTCAGGCTTTATGGCCTTCTTGAAGAGGTGCCCGACCTCATCGCAATGCGGCAGGCCCTTCGGCGCGCCCACATAGCCCGTGGAGATTATGCGCTTATCCCTGACTATCACGGCTCCTTGACGGCCGCGGTCGCAGGTCGCGCGCGTGGCTACCGCGTTCATTATTCCCATAAAATAAGTGTCCCAGTCCGGTCTTTCTTGTTCAGGCATGTAAAACACATTGACCTTAAAACTTATAAAATTATCAGATTTTGATTTGGCCTATGTCTATTACGTCCAGTTCCTTGCATACGGCCTTCCTTTCCAGGACCTCCGAGACGCTCGGCTTGGTCCTTCCCTCGTCGCTGCTTATCAGCTCCTTGATGTATAGGCCTGCGCTGCCCCTGACTTTAAGCTCGAACTTCTTCCCGTTGATGTACTTCCAGCTTATTTTCTTGACCTCTCGCTTTCTTGACAGGTCCGCCCTGCGGTGCAGCACGCGAGTGGGCGTCTGCTGCTTGATCGTCCCGACCAGCACATTGAGTTTCTTCAGCTCCGGCCTCTTAATCGGTTTGTCCAGCACGACCAGCGCACGGTACGACTTCTCAGGCGAGGCCTCCTTCAGCTTTCTTGCGACCTCCATCTCGGAAGGTTTGAGATATTTTACCCTGACCTTTCCTGATTTGTTTATCTGTTTCGCCGCCTTTTTCAGATCGATTAGCCGCTTCTGCGGCTGAATTATCTCAAGCACGAACGCCCGCCAAGCCAGACAGCGCGCGTCCACGTCCTCCCTGCCGGCCGCATGTATCTTGTGCGCCTTACCTTTTGTCGCGTCCATGACGGGCTTGGCGATGATGTTTTCCACGCTTGTCCTGTAGTATCTACTCCATTCGGCCTGCGGTATTCCTCTGACGAGCTTCTGATAATAGCCGAACAGGTACAACGGATTGACGGTCAGTTTTACCCGTCCGGTCTGCAGGTCGACCAGCACTGCGATGTCCGGTTTTTTGAGTTCGGCCCGCTTGCCAGTCAGCGTCTCCACTCGCTTGCCGATCTCCCTGTTCACCTCGGCCCGCAGCGGTTCGGCTGTCTCTATTCCGACTTCTTCCCACAACGCCTCCTCCTTCTCGAGCAGGCCGCGCGAAACTGTCGTACCGACCAGGAAAGAGTTGAAATCATAACATTTCAATTGCTTCGCTATTTTTTCTGCCAGCCCATCGAGCTTGTCGAAAAGCCCGCCGCAGATGGCGCATTTGCCGGGCTTCTTCACGCCCTTCGCGAATTCTGCGTTCTGGCGGAACTTGTAGCCGTAGAAGTTGGACGGTTCGGCCTTTACGGCGTGACCGGCATCAACGTTCATCGCCAGCGCTTTGCGCAGGACTTTTCCGCGCTCCGCGTTCGTATAGCCGCTGAGCAATTGCCCGAACTGTCTGCCTAGACAGTGATCGCAGACGTACTTCTTCTCGATAACTTTTGCCGCATGTTCCAAAAGCATGAGAATAATTATCGCGTGTCTCTTAAAAGCTTCCTTTTCCGTCGCAGACCCAGTGGACGACAGACACGCAGGCGCTGGCCAGATAGCTGGCCTTTCCAAGCGAGACGCGCTCTCCGTATCGGAGCGCGAACTTCTCGTCCTTCTCCGGCAACCCGACATCATCGCCTATTATCCAGACGGAATCCTTTCCGATATTCACTTTCTCTATAGGTTCGCCGTCCTCATGCAGTACGTAGATCGGACCGGTCATCTCTTTTACCAGTTCCTGGAAGCTCTTTCTCTCGGCAACAATTCCGTTTGACAGAACCGACCGCTTTCCGTCGGCCAGTTGCGTGAGCGCCTTCTTTATCCATATCGCGATGCCTCGCTCGTCCGGCGCGACCTTTTTCAGCACGGAACCGTCGAATGTCAGCGTCACGGGCGGGTTCGGCGGGCCGTTCAGCACGACAAATATTCTCGTGTCCGTCCTTATGGCGTGTGAGATGAAGAGCGTGGCTGATATGCAGCGACTGACCAGATCCATACGCCCGCTGCCCGGCAGATCCTCCAGGCTGAAGTTGCCGTCAGTCCGTGCTTTCCGCGCAAAGAGAATGAACGTCCTCATTCTAACACCTTCAGCAGTATTTCCCTTTCTCGTGGCGAGAACTTCAATCTTTTCACAGCAGCCTTGTCTGCCCACAACAACCTTTCAAGGTCGGTTAGGTTGCGTATCCTGCCGTGCCAATCGGTCACAACATAGATGTAATGCAGGTATTTGCATCTTGATTTATGATCCGTATCGTAGAACTTCATAAGAAATCTTGATTTTGTGACGTCAATGCCGACCTCTTCTTTGACCTCCCGTACCATCGCAGCCTTCGGGCTCTCGCCTTTCTCCATGTGACCGCCGATAATGTCCCAGACACCAGGGTAGCATTTCTTCGTCTTCGGTCTCTTACCGACAAGAATTCTGCCGCGCGCCATTATGATGGCGTTGGATGTGCGCTTCATCATCCGAAACCCTTGAATTTTTTCATCAGTCCGGCCATAGGACCGCGCTTCATTGCGCCGCCGGAAAGCATCTTCGTCATCTTCTTGACCTGCGCATAATACTTCAGCAGCTCGCGCACATCTCCCTCGGAAGTGCCCGAGCCCTTCGCTATTCGTTTTATTCTCGAGCTATCCAGAAGGTCCGGATCCGCCCGCTCCTTCTTGGTCATTGACTCTATCACGAACTTCCATTTCTTCATCTTGCCCTCCATGACCGAAGGGTCGAACTCCTTCGGCAGCTTGGCCATTCCCATGCCAGGCATCATATCAAGAACGGACTTCAGCGGCCCCATCTTCTGCATCGCCTTGAGCTGCTCGTAGAACTCGTCCATCGTGAACTTGCCCGACATCATCGCCTCGGCTGTCCCGGGCTTCAGCTCCACTTCTTTTGCCTTCTCCAGCAGCGACTGCAAATCGCCGAAACCGATAAGCCGTGAGACGAAACGCTCGGGATCAAAGACCTCGATCGCGTCCATCTTCTCCCCGACGCCTATGAACTTGACCGGCGCACCTGTGACGGCGCAGGCGGTTATCGCGCCCCCGCCGCGGGCTGTCGCATCCATCTTCGTAAGGAATATACCTGTGATACCGACCAGCTCCTTGAACGCCTTGGCCTGTTGTCCAGCGGCCTGTCCTAGGTCGGCAGGTATCGTCAGCAGCACTTCGTCCGGCTTTATTATCTCTCCTAGCCGCTTCAGCTCGGACGCGAGCTCCGGATCGAGCGCGGAACGGCCAGAGGCGTCAAAAATTATAACGTCGTGTTTTTTTCCGAACTGCTCCGCTCCTGTCTTCGCGACAGCGAACGGGTCCTTCGTTCCTTTCGGCGCATAGAAAGGCACGCCGACCTGTGTGGCTATCTGCTCGAGCTGCGTCATCGCGGCCGGCCTGTGCACGTCGCATCCGACTAGTGCGATCTTCAGCCCTTTCTTCTGGTAGAACTTCGCGAGCTTGCCGATGCTCGACGTCTTTCCTGAACCGTAAAGTCCGACGAACAGGACCGAATGCGGCTTAAGCGATATCTCGGGCTTTCGGCCGACAAACTTTACAAGCTCCTCGTAGACTATCCGCACGATGTGCTCTCTGGCCGACATGCCGGGCTTCGGCTTCTCCTCGAGCGAGCGCTTCTTGATCGACTCTGTAAGCGAAAAAACCAGTTTCACGTCCACGTCAGTCGAAAGCAGTGCGCGCTGGATGTCCCGGACGAGCTCCTCAACGACCGCCTTGTCGATGTAGCCCGCCCCGGCTATCTTGCGCAACGCGGAGCGCAGGCCTTCTCCGAGTTTCTCAAGCATGGAAAGAATTTGCACTGGGACTTTAAAAAACCATCCAAACGATAGAAATTTATGTCGCGTCTTGAAATATACTCATGCGCATCGTCGGTATCGACCTGGCGGGAAAGCCAGAAAACGACACCGGTTTCTGTATTCTTACGAATGAAAGTTCCGAGGCGAAGCTCTTGCATACTGATACTGATATACTGGCTGCTGTCGAGGCCGCGAAGCCGGAAATAGTTGCGATTGACGCCCCGTTCTGGCTACCCAGAGGCAACTGGCGGCCGTCCGAAGAGCTGCTGATGAAACGCGGCTTCAGGCCGATATCGCCTGCGTTCCAGTCGATGCGAATGCTGACGATGCGTGCCGCGCATATTGTTAGGGTACTGGCTGAACGCGGCTACAAAGTGATCGAGGTCTTTCCTCAAGCGACCGAACAGATACTCGGCTTGAGCAAGGAACCGAGAAAGAATAAGGACGAGTACGACGCTCTGCTGGCAGCACTGACAGGCAAGGCCTACCTAGAAGGGAAGTATGAGGACATTGCCGGGGTCATAGTTCCGAGATGATTAATCCGGCCCGAGAAGGCTCTCGATGATATTGTCTATGTTGAATGGCTGCAGGTCCTTGTAGTCCTGGCCGACGCCTAAGAACAGCATTGGTTTCTTTATCGTCCAGGCCGCACTCAACGCTGCGCCGCCCTTGTCGTATACGTCCGCCTTCGTCAGTACCAACCCGTCCACACCGACGGCCTCGTTGAAAAGCCTGCACTGCTCGTAGATGTCGTTCCCTGTCAACGCATCCAGCACAAGTATTTTCAGGTCCGGCTTGTTGACGCGTACAATCTTCTTCATCTCGTCCATCAGGTTGACGTTCGTGTGCGAGCGGCCGGCCGTGTCGGCCAGCACGACATCTATCCCTTTCGATGTCGCATGTTTGACCGCATCGAAGATGACGGCGGCCGGATCAGCGCCGTACTTCTGTATTATCACCGGTATGCCGAGCTTCGTGCCGTGCTCCTGTATCTGTTCGATCGCGCCCGCGCGCCACGTGTCAGCAGCTGCGAACACGCAGCTTATTCCCTTCTGTTTGAGCAGATAGGCGACTCTTGCGATGGTCGTTGTCTTGCCCGATCCGTTGAATCCGAGAAAAATTATCACGAACGGCTTCTTCTCCTTGACCTTCTCCATCAGGTCCAGGCTGTCAACTGTCAATATTTCCTTCACGGACTTCCGCATTGCGTCCTTGATTATCCAGTCCACCTGCTCACTGCGCTTGATGATCTTTCCGACGAGCGCGTCCTTTATGTCAGATGTTATCTTTTCTGCGGCCGGCATCGCTACGTCCGCTTCCAGAAGTCCGATCTGGAGGTCCCATAGCACGGCCTTCACGTCCTCTTCTTTGACCTTCTTCTCGACCAGCGCCCGCTTGACCTTCGAAAGTATCCCTTCCTTCTCGACCAGAGGTTCCGGTGCGGCCACCTCAGCGGCCACTGTCGGTATCAGTTCCTTTTCCGGAGCGGCCTCGGGCAAGACCTCCGGCGCCACTTCGGCTATCTCCGCCTCGTACGGCTTTGTTACAGCCTCCTCCACTTCCGGTTTCAGCTTGAAGCCTGATTCTTCTATGAGCTTCTCCTTCTGCGCTATCCTCTCCTCAAGGGCGGCCGCCTTCTCGACCGTTTCTACGGCCTCCTGAACGTCTGCAATCGGAATTTCTTCCTTCGGCTTGACAGCCGACTTCAGCTTGTCTATGCTGTCGGCCAGCTTTTTCTTGAGAAAACCGAACATGTGTATCGCTTAGAATTCAGCGCAATAGTTTAAATTACTTCTTACTGGCCCTTGGCTTTACCTTTTTTCGCAGGCGTTTGTAGGACAGATACGCTGCTACGGCAGCTGCGATTATCAAGAATGCCCAAATTATGTTCTCGACGTTCAGGCCCTGACAAGCGGCGATGGCATTATCGGCCAGCTGCTTCGCACCAGCGAAGTCGCAGCCATCGAAAGCTGCCTGTGCCTGTTCGAGCAGGCTCTTCGCCAATGTCACGTCCTTTCCTTCAGTCTCTGCCTGGAAAACAATGGCCTGAGCGTTCTGTATGTCGGTCATCGCGAGCTCCGGAGTGATACCGATTACCGGCACGAAGCCCGCAATCATGTACGGCGTCATCGCAGACGTCACGTTACCGCAGATGATGTTCGTGTCGTGCAGGACGTTGTCCGATGGGAGTTGCGTCCATCGGCCTTCCGAGAACTTCCAGACGCTCAGCGAGCTCTCGCTGACGTTTCCGAGCTTGCCCCTGTAGTTCATGCAGTAGTTAATCGTATCGGCCGTTATGTTGATCTCATACCCAGCAAGCGCTATCTGGCCGCACGTGAGCTTCTCAGGCATTATTGCGCTGATGTTATGGATCGTCGCCGTGTTGCTCGCGCCCGGATAGAGGAGTATCGCGACTGTTCCGTCGGTCGGCGTTCCATTGATGAGCATTCCGCTTATCAGTATCGTCGTGCCGGTCTGTGGGATTGTTATGACTTCTCCCGGTGCCGGAGGCTGTATCTCTGGCGGCCACGTTTCTGGCGCCGTAGGCGGCGGCTGAGGAGCTGCAGGCGGCTGCTCCGGTGGCGGTGTCGGCGGCGGAAGTCCTCCGCCAGGCATTATTGGTGCTGGGCAGTCAGCCGGGCAGTTCGCTGTCGTCTCGCCTGTCTCGCAGACTG
>CAYGWB010000002.1:0-205556 GCA_964353775.1 uncultured archaeon
AAAAAAACTGGAATAGTAGCGACTATGTACAATGTCGGAGGTATTGAAAAAGACGTTACTGCACACATGGTAAAGATGGCACCTTTGATAATGACTAGCAAGAAGAAGCTTATGGGAGATGCTTGCTGTCCGCTTATGGGATTAGGTGGCGATGCGTGCGGCGGCGTCAAGTAATGCGTTTTTTCATTTATTTTATTTAAAATATAAGGGCTTTGGGTTAGTTTTTACATTTTTTGAGATGGGTAAAGATGTCGCATTAGCAAGCTCTTTACATAGGCCCTACGAAAATCACAAAAGGTGCGTTCTGGTTTGAATATCGATTCATTCCTATGATAGGATTCTGCCAGGCAACCTCCGCAACATAGCTGACTGACAAAACAGGTCTTGCACTCTGGAATGCTGCTTCTGGTTCTTGCCCTAAGACACCCGAGCTTCTTTTCATCGACAAATACCTTCTGACCGCTAATCTTGCCATAGAAAAGGGCTTTGGACGCCGGGTCAGTCCTATCGGTTACTCCAGCACAGGATGATATGTCACCATCTGCTGTCACAGCGAAAAGCCGACCCGCACCATGACACCAAGTGCTACGCAGTGCCAGACGTCTAATACCTGAATCAGATACCAAATTTATGCCCAGACGGTCGGCAGACAAGTCAGAATTAAAATAGTCTTCAATAAATTTTTTATCCATAGGTGGGGAAGTGTCGGTTGCCTCAGCCCTCCCACATTTACGCACTAGTGAGAGCGCAATATTTTTGACACCGAGTCTGTGGAAGTGTTTAAGAATATTGATTAGTTTTGTTCCAGACTGCTCTGTTATGGTGGCACCAGCAATAAATTCTATGCCCAGCTTGTTGAATAGTCTCACTGCCCGTGCGACATACCGATACGACGGTCTTCCTGTGCGAAAGGGTCGTTGAGCGTTCTGAACGTCTGGCGGACCATCGAATGAGAGTAGAACAAACATTCCTACCTTGCTGAACCACCTTATCTGGTCTGTGGTAAGAGTTCCGTTTGTAACACACTCTAATTTTAACTTAATTCCCTTGCGTTTGCACAGCTTCTGCGCGTATTCCGTTGCCTTCTTCATCATTTCGAAAGCCAACGTCGGTTCCCCACCGCCATGGAAAACAAGATAGAATGTATTGCTTTTGCATCGACTAACCTTATATTTTATGGCCGTCCTGGCCACTGACCATTTCATAAATCTCGGTCTATCACCACCAGAAGCGAAGCAGTATATACACTTCAAATTGCAGGCACTTGTTGGAAACAAAAAAAGTACGTTATCTTTAATCTTAACTCGTGGTCTTGTTACTGATGGTCTTGCCTTCACTTTATCAAAGAAAGTTTTAACAAGTTTGTCCTGTTTATCGATGTTGTTAACAAAGTCATTATTGACGAGCGCACATATTCCTTTCAATGGAAAATAGACTACGTGGTCGTTCCCTTTGGCTGGAATAATATGGTATTCTGATCCGGATGTGGTTCGACCATTCGCTAGTTTGGAATAAGGTATCTGTGCAACTCGATATAATCTGCTCGGCATGCAATCGATATTTAGTTAAGTATGAATGTATTTATAGATTCTATGACTCGTCAAAAATGGAAGGAGGCGCCTGTCGATGTCGGCCAGCTGCGCAAGACATGGGGTGGCGTCTTTGATAACTCGACTATCCTTGCAATACGCGGACTTATGACACGCGGTTCGATAAAAGAATTGCTGGGCGTCATCAAGGAAGGCAAGGAGAGCCTGATAGTTTCCGGCATTGGCGAGGACGGCCCTATCGCGATCAAGGTCTATGCAATCGCTGCAGCGAACTTCAAGCAGATGCAACCGTACTTGCAGGGTGACCGACGTTTCGGCCGAGTCAAATCTGATAAGCGATCGATAGTGTACGCATGGGCGAACAAAGAATATAAGAACCTGCACAATGCAACGGCCGCTGGTGTCGCATGCCCGAGACCGATAGTCGTCAGGTCGAACATAATGGTGATGTCCTTCCTCGGTGAAGATGGGCTACCATATCCTCGACTGGCCGATTCCAAGGTTGAAGACTATCAGATTATCTTTGACAGCGTCGTGGAGAACATGAGGTTGCTGCACCAGAAGGCTAGGATAGTGCATGGTGACCTGTCCGAATTCAACATACTGCTCGGAGACAAGCCGTACCTGATAGACTTCTCGCAATCCGTTATCATAGATCATCCGCAGGCGGACGCCTGGCTGCGTCGGGACGTGGAGAACGTCTGCAAATATTTCGGCAAACGCGGCGTTGATGCGGACGTCGCTCAGGTTTATGAGCATGTGACCGGCAATCCTTTTTAAGGTGTAACAAATGAAACATGTAGTGCTCGTACCGGCTGACCGCATCGGAGTGCTGACAGCCGAGGTCCGTGAAGAGATACGGAGCAAGCTCAGCGTCGTCGTGATACTCATCAAGAACGGAGCCGAACTTGATGGGGAAGGGCTGGAGCTGCAGACAGCAGCGAACATAGTCAAGGCGATAGGCCGCGGCTTTTCGCCGGTCCGTGCCTTCCGGCTGTTCAGCGAGGACCAGATGTTTGAAATAATAGAACTGGGCAGCATGACCGAGGCCAGGGCTGACATCGTCCGCTCAAGGGTGATTGGTACGAAGGGACGTATGCGCGAACGCATCGAGGAGGCCAGCGGAGCTGTGATTAGCGTGTACGGCAAGACAATAGCGATGATAGGAACGTGGGAACAGATAGAAATCGCTAAAAAAGCGATCGAGATGCTGATAACGGGAGCCATGCACTCGAGTGTAGAAAAGTATTTATTAAGGGCGCAGAAGTGAGAAGTATGCCGAAAGTTGTTGAACCTAAGACAGCGGAATCCATGTCGGCGGCGTTGCGCGAGATATCGGTCGCTGAGTTCTTTGAAAAGAACAGACATCTGCTGGGATTTGACAACCCTGCCAAGGCGCTTCTGACTGTCGTGAAGGAGGCTGTCGACAACAGCCTGGACGCCACGCATGAGGCGAGCATACTGCCCGAGATAGTCATTATCATCAAGGAGCCGCGCGAAGTTTTCAGGGTCACGGACGACGCCGGAGTTGAGATCGGAACAATGACAAAGGTCGGCGACAAGATTGAGCTCCGCATAGGCGACGAGGTCGCGAAGTTCATTGAGAAGAAGGAGCCGAGAAAGACTGAAGTGGTCTACATATTCGAGCACGGCGATAACACTTACAAGTTCCGTATCATGAAAAAAGAAGCGAAGGGCGAGAACGGGACACCGGTAATCATCGAGGCATATGAGTTCGTTCGCGGTAGGACCGAACTGAAAGTTTCGAAGCAACCGGCCGACCGCTTCTCCATCATGGTCGAGGATAATGGGCCGGGCATAGTCAAAGAGCACATACCGAGGGTGTTCGGCAAGCTTCTGTACGGAAGCAAGTTCATGGGCGGAAAACAATCGAGAGGACAGCAGGGGATAGGAATCAGCTCTTCCGTCCTCTACTCGCAATTGACCACTGGCAGACCGGCTATCGTTCTCAGCCGCACATCGCCGAACAAGCCCGTGTACATGTATCACCTGCGCATTGACACAACGAAGAACGAACCGATCATAATCGAAGAGAAGTCTATGAAAGAGGTGCCCGCACTTGACGGACAGAAACCTGTCATGTCCGAGCATGGCACGCGGATAGAAGTCGAGGTCGAGGGAAAGTGGATACAGAGATACCACAGCGTTGAAGAATATGTCAAACAGACCGCAATATCGAACCCTTACGCAAAGATAACTTTTGTAAAGCCTGACGGACAGGCGGTCGTGTTCCAGCGCTCGATAAAGGAACTGCCGCCTCTGCCAAAATCTATCAAGGCGCACCCGAACGGAGTTGAGATGGGTGCACTGGAAAGAATGTTGAAGCTCACGGACAGCCGGACGCTTTCCGGTTTCCTATCAAATGATTTCTGCCGCATCGGTCCCGGAACTTCTGAGCAGATATGCAAACTTGCGAACATCAAGGCCGGGATGAAGCCGGGGGAGCTTGACCACCATCAGATAGAGAGAATGTGGCGCACGATGCAGACGTTCCCGTTCATGAAACCGCCGACGGACTGCCTTTCGCCTATGGGCGAGCAAAGCTTCATGGAAGGAATGAAGAAGGAGTACAAGCTGGACTTCATCGCAGCTGTAAGCCGCTCGCCGAGCGTCTACCGTGGGATGCCTTTCCTTGTTGAGGTCTGCTGCGGATACGGCGGAGAGCTGAAGCCGAACGAGCCGGCGAAGATACTAAGGTTCGCGAACCGCGTCCCGTTGCTGTACCAGGCGGCGAGCTGCGCGATAACAAAATCCGTACAGAAAATCGAATGGAGACATTACGGACTCGACCAGGCAGGAAGTATGCCTACCGGTCCGTTCATCATTGCCATACACATGGCATCCGTCTGGATACCTTACGTGAGCGAGGCCAAGGAGGCCATCGACCCGTATCCGGACGTCGTTAAGGAGATCAGGTTGGCGATCCAGGACTGCATGCGAAAGATGCAGCGGTACTTGTCGGGCAAACGCCAGCGCGAGGCCGCCGCACAGAGAGTGAACCTGTTCGAAAGGTACATACCTGAGGTCGCGGAAGCGATATCAAAGATATCCGACGTGCCCAAGGACAAGATACAGTCCGGACTCGTTAAGATGCTCAAGAAGGGACAAATCATCGTAGAGGAAGAAAAACTGGAAGAGGATGCCGGCGAGCAGCCTGTGCAGGCGGCGCTGGCAAAAAAGGTTGAAGAGTGATATCATGGAGAAGACGGACTCGACAAAATTGAAAATAAAACAGATGGGAATTAGACTGGTCAAGGACATCGATGCCGGACAGAATCCGGCGTTGGACGTTCCGATACGCACGCTCTCGAACGTCGCGTACGACCAGAAGAGCAAACTCATCATGCTCGGAAACAAGACGTCCAAAAGGTTCTTCTTCAATGTAGCGCACGTGCGGAAGTTCGTGCAGACGGCCGAGGTAGCGGCGACCGCGAAGGAACTGCTGGACGTCGGCAAGCACCTCAGCCTTCGAGAAGTTTTCTACCGCATCAAGCGCACGCTGCCCGGTTCGAACATCAACGTCGTTGATGAACAGGACGAGTCGAACAAGGCTATCGAGGACCTTGAGCTGATAACCGGCGCGTCACGAGAGCAGCTGCATATCAACGCCAACAAGATGGGCTCGGTAGCCGGCAAGGTGGTTGTCAGGGACAAAGGCGACCTTGTTGACTGGTCAAAGCTCGGCTCGGGCGGCTGGGCCATCCCGTCGAACGTTGAAGATATAGATTTCGTCAAGGTCAACGCGAAGTTCGTCATATACATGGAGAAGGCGGCCGAGTGGGAAAGGCTGCACGAAGACAAGGTATGGGAAAAACTGAACTGCATAATCATGTGCAGCCAGGGACAAGCCACGAGAGGCGTGCGCCGACTGCTCCAAAGACTGCATGTGGATCACAAGCTACCGATATACGTTCTCGTGGACGGCGATCCTTGGGGAGCATACATCTATTCCGTTCTAAAGTACGGCTCGATATCGCTGGCACACATCAGCGAGAGCCTGGCCATCCCGGGCGCAAGGTTCCTCGGGTTGTCCGCGGACGATGTCGAGAAGTACGGGCTACAGAGGCACATCATAAAGTTCGAGGACGTCGACAAGGCGAGGCTCCAACAGATTTCTAATTATGAATGGTTCAAGAACAACAAGAGCTGGCAGCGCCAGTTCGAGATGTGGAAGAAGCTCGGCGGAAAGATCGAGTTGGCCGCGCTGTCATCAAAGGGAATAAGCTTCATCTCCGAGAAGTACATACCTGACAAGATCAAGAACAAGGAATTCATCGAGTGAGTCTGTGAAACCTGAAGACATAATCAAGTTTGCAAAGATTGCCGGCAAGCTCAAACGCACACCGCGAACAGGCTGGAAGATGCGTGGTGTAAAGAAGTACGAGAGCGTTGCGGAGCATTCTTTTAGGACAGCTGTTCTAGCAATGCTTCTTTCAGACCTTAAAGGCAAGAACGACAGGCTGATTCGTATGGCACTGCTCCACGACATTGAGGAGGCAGTGACCGGAGACATCATTACCATGGAAAAGATGAAAGACATAAAGAAGGCGGAGAAGAATGCAAGAGATGGTGTCGAAAAGGTGCTATCTGTTCTGCCAAAAGACCTAAAGGAAAAATATCTCAAGTTATGGAACGAAAGCGAGCAGCTGAAAACGAAAGACGCGAAGCTTCTGAAGCAGATAGACTACTTAGAGCAGATGATGCAGGCGCTGGAATACGAACATGAACTGGGAGTCAATCTGGAAGAGTTCTGGGTGTTCATGGAGAAGGGGTTCAAGTTCACGGACCCTCTTATCAAGAATATTTTCGAGCAGCTTAAAGCCCAGAGACCTAAAGCATTTAAATAAAGTACGAAGACTAACATTCTGTACGGAGAGGTAGCTCAGCCTGGGAGAGCGCACGGCTGAAGACCGTGATGTCGCGTGTTCAAACCACGCCCTCTCCACCATCACCTTTTTCAGTTTAGCAAACCTATTTTATAGATGCTCATCCGCCTCATCCCGGTAGGCGAGGTGACCGCCCAGGTAATTGAGGCCATTCTATCAGCCGTGCCTGAGGTCGTCGGCTCGAACATAAGACTGATGCCTGAGATGAGGCTACCGTCCGCGGCTTACAATCAGTTCCGCAAACAGTACAGCGCGGACAAGGTGCTTTCGGCACTCAGCTCCACGTCGGCCGCCAAGTTCATAGATCACAGCATACCTTCGCTGTTCGTCACGGACGTCGACATCTACTACAGCGGCCTGAACTTCGTGTTCGGTCTGGAGGATCCGGCCGCGAGCGCTGCGATAATCTCGATTGCAAGACTGAAGCCTGAGTTCTATGACAAGCACCCGAATACTATCGTGCTGGTCGACAGGGCCGTAAAGGAAGCCATCCATGAGATCGGACACTATCTCGGCTTCGAGCATTGCCACCACAACTGGTGCGTCATGTCCTTCTCGCCTTCAGTGGACGATGTGGACAACAAGAAACGGGACTTCTGCAAGGACTGCTGCATAAAGGCGGCGATGAAGGGCGTGCACATTCCGGGTTAGCAAAGCCTTAAATTGAGCGGCCGTATTTAATTGGTTCATGGCATTTGCAGCAGAGCTTATCGAGAACAAGGTCGTCGTGACCGACCCGGAAGCGGTCGGCGAGCTTTACGAGTCCGTCTGGTATGGAAAGCAGACCGAGCAAGGAATCGAGCTCGAACTGGTCGAGGCCTGTCTGCTGGTGGAACGGACGCGAATAGAGATATCAAAGGGTGGAAAGAAGCTCGACTTCAAGGATTTCTATCACCTGTGCTGCGCTCTCGACGCCAGGTTCATCCCGCGATACGCCGTTTACCACGACCTGCGCGAGCGCGGGCTGCCTGTCCGCGTCGGGTTCAAGGGAACGGATTTCAAGGTCTACGAACGCGGCGCGAAACCGACGACGGCCGCTGAAGCGAAATGGATAGTGTTCGCCGAGTCTGAGGACTATCCGTGCGAGTTCAACAAGCTCGGAAAAGCGATAAAACTGGCGCAGAACATCCGTGCGCTCGCCCTTTGGGCTGTGATGGACAACGATCTGGACGTGACCTACTACATAATTTCGACTCCTAATGTGTGATTGTTATGGCGATTGAAGCGATACTGGCAGAGGACCGCGTGATCATCTGGAGCAAGTCCGGCAGGGGGATTTTCGAGGAGGATTATTTTGGAAAACTGAAAGAGGACCGTCTTGACTTGTCACTTATAGAAGCTGCGTACCTTCTGGATACGGAAAAAATAAAAATTTTGGACGTGGAAGAGAAGGAAATTGACAAGAAGGCATTCATAAAATATTGCCAGAAGATCGACCCGCGGTTCGATTTCCGCTACAGCGTCTACAAGGACCTTCGTTCGAAGCAGTTTCCGACACGGACCGGTTTCAAGTTCGGTTGCGACTTCCGTGTCTATGCAAAGGGTGTGAAGCCGCTAAAGCGCGGACCGAAATCCGCGAAGGAGCACACGAAGTGGATCGTATACGCTGTGCCGGAGAAGTTCGTCTGCTCTTTTCAGGAGCTCTCGCGAGCTGTCCGGCTCGCCCATAACATCAGAGCGAACATGTTGTGGGCCGTTGTCGGAGAAGAGGGCGACATAAAGTATTTCCAAGTTACCTTTTTCAAGCCTTAAGAACGCGATTTTGACGCGACAAGCTTTATATTCTTATATTCCGTAATTAGAACGCGTGAGACCATGATTGTAAGAGAGATAATGTCGTCCGATTTTGTCAAAATGGGGCCGGATGACACCGTACAAGAATTCATTTCTGCAATGGAACGATACCATATACACGCGGCGCCTGTGATTGACGACCACGGAAAGCTTCTCGGAGACGTACAGTACAAGAAGCTGGCCGCAAAGGGCGTGCTCGATCCGTCAACCGCCAAGGTGCGGGCCATCATGGATCCGATGCCGCCTACGCTAAAGCCCGACACGTCAGTCGAGGCTGCCGCTGACATGCTTTTCAAGACCGGAATGCGATCGCTGCCCGTAGTTGAGAACGGAAAAGTAACGGGAGTCATTTCCGTTTGGGACATCATGGAGTTCGCTGGCGGAACAAAATTGTTCAGACAGACGGCCGCCGATACCATAATGTCGAAGGCCGAAGTAATCAACCAGGACGATGACATCGGAAAGGCGCGCGTGATCATGCGCGAGAAAGGGCTCTCGCGTCTGCCTGTGGTCGACAACGATGGAAAGTTGGTCGGCATCATCGCGGTCTTCGACCTGCTGCGCTCGATCAAACCGCGCGAGAGGATGGGTTGGTTCTCAATGGCTTCGGAAGTGGATCGCATCATGGGCTGTCCAGTGAGAACTGTGATGAACAAGAATCCGACCACGATCGGACCGCGCACCAGCCTATCCGAGATTGCGACGCTCATGACCCAGAACAAGACATCAGGAATAATAATTTCTGAAGGCACGACGCCGCTCGGCGTTGTGACGACGAAGGACATGCTGGAAGTGTTCGTTTCCTCGCTTTCCCAGAAGGGAGTCTACTATCAGATAATCGGTCTGGAAGAAGAGGACGAAATGACAACCAACACCGTGGATCGCATGATACGCGACACGTTGCAGAAGCTTTCATCCGTGGTTCCGCTCCAGTTCTTTTTCATACACGTCAAGAAGTACAGCCTTGAAGGGCTGCGAATAAAATATTCAGTACGGGCTAGGCTGCGCACCGACGCAGGAATGTTCATGGCAAGGACGGTCGCGTGGGACGCGCGCGATGCGGTCGGGCAGGCGCTCGACAATCTTGAGCGCATACTTCTGAAGAACAAGGATGAGAAAGTGACGAAGGCCAAGAAGAACGCGCGCAAGCTGAAGAATATGAAGCGGGGGCTTTGAATATGCAGACACAATGCGATCGTTGCGAGAAATATGTAAAAGAGGTAGGAAGACTGACCAAGATAAGATGGAACGGCTTCAACCAAAAGCTATGCCGAGATTGCAAACGAAAGGTAAAGCTCGGCCTGCACTAACGCATCCAAATATTTTCCCAGCGAGTGATTTCTTCATCACTGATTTGTTTACCGCGTTTACGCTTGATGAAGAGCGGCTCTCCGAAACGTTTCATCAGGAACAGACCTGCGACTACTCCGGCCGCGAGGCCGGCGATGTGCGCGGCATTTGCGATGCCTGACGGCGCGAACATTCCGAGCATGTCTATCGCCACCCAGACCCCGGCCGCGACAATCATCGGCATGGGAACGCTGACGACCCATACGGTCATCCTCGGTCTTAGGACTGCCAGAGCACCGAGCAGACCGAATATCGCGCCTGACGCACCGAGCGATGCCGGATAGAACATCGAGGCAACTATGCCGGCCAATATGCCGGATATGAAGAACAATATCAACCATCGCCGGCCGCCGATTATGTTTTCCAGTATGCTGCCGAACAGGGCGAGCGCGAACATGTTGTACAGCAGGTGGGAAGGCGAACCGTGCGCAAAAATCGCGGTCACCAACATCCATGGTCTGACAAGGATGTCGGCCGACGTCAGCGCGAGCGCATCCGTAAGACCAGGTATCGCAATCTGCAGAATGAAAACTATTACACAGAATGTCGTTAGGCGGACCGCCCAGAGGTCGAAGAGACCCATAGCCATCTACTTCAACTTAGTGCCTGCTTTGCTGAACTCTATTTCCTTCGCCAGAAGTTTTTTCAATACGTCCGTCAGTTTGTCGGTCGGGACGCGTATCTGCGCGGTCGTGTCGCGGTCCCTCATCGTAACGGTCCCGGCCTTCATCGTGTCGCCGTCGACCGTTATGCAGTACGGTATTCCGATTTCGTCTGCTCTCGCATATCTTCGGCCGATGCTGTCCGACGGATCTAGGAAGATATCGAACTGCTTGGTCAGCAAGGCGTGCAGCTCTTCCGCCTTCTCGTCCATGCCCTCTTTCTTGACGAGCGGGAAGATGGCCGCCTGATACGGCGCCAGATTCTGAGGCAGCGTAAGCCAGACACGCTTGCCATCATTATGATAGGCGTGCATGAGCAGCATCAGGATTGTGCGATCAATTCCGAACGAAGGCTCGTACATGTTCGGGAGCACGTGCGCCTCGTTCTCGAAGACCGACAGCGACTGACCGGAGAACTTTGCGTGCCTGCTGAGGTCGTAGTCCGTACGCCAGGCGTTGTTCACGCATTCGATCCAACCGAAGTCCTCTGTGAAGACCTCGAAGTCCCAATGGACCTTCGAATAGTGTGCACGCTCTTCCGGCAACAATTCCTTGAATCGCAGATATTTGCGGTCAAAGCCCAGTGCTTCGTAGAACTGCTGGACCTTCGCAAGATAATAACCGATCAATTGGTTCGGAACGTAATTTTCCTTTATCGCGCTGTCGACCGTGATCTCCAACGCATCCTCATCGCCGTCCCTCAAAGCGGCCGGCAGTATCCTCAGCTTGAATTCCTTTATGTCTGGATATTTCTTCCAGTCCGTGTTAGCGGAGTTGAAGAACACTTGTAGTTCGGCCATCCAGAACTCGCGCATGCGTATGAAAATCTGGCGCGGCGAAATCTCGTTGCGGAAGGACTTTCCTACCTGGGCTATCTTCAGCGGCAGCTTGCCCCGCTGGCTGCGGTAGACGAACGGGAAGTCCAGAACGGACGATTGCGTGGTCTCCGGTTTGAGATAGCACTTGGTCTCGCCGGTCGGACCGACCTTCAGGTCGAACATGAGGTTGAAAACGAATGATTTACTGAGTTTCTTTTTACACTTAGGACATAAAATTTTATATTTTTCTATAATTTCATCGAAGTCTTCTAGCGTCTTGCCTTCAGATATTGTTTTTAGTTGTTCCAGGTTTGTTAGTTGTTCCAGGCCCTTTGCCTTATTATTTATTTCATCGATGCGAGAATACATTTTGTTTTTTAATTTCTTGTCTTCTTCTGATAGAGATTGCGTAGCAAGTCCAGATTGTTCCCCTCTTAGCGATATGAGTTGTTCAATTGCCCATTCCTGAATTAGCTTGTCCACACGCCATCTGTGCTTCTCCTTGCCGACGCACAATACCTGCTTGTCGTTGAAGCCTTCCGTGTGACCGGACGCCTGCCAGACTATCTCCGGAAGTATGTCAGAAGTATCGATCTCGTGGGCGCCCTCTCCGCGCACCCACCACTTTCTCCACATGTCAACGAACTTGTTCTTCATCGACGTTCCCAACGGCCCGTAGTTCCAGAAGCCGGACACTGGATTATATAGCTGCGCGGCTGGCCAGAAGAATCCCCTGCGCTTGGCCAACGCCTCTATCTCTTCGGCGACTTTCATGCTATCAGTATCGCATCATTGGTTTAAAAATTCAGCGCCAGTGGGCAAATTTTTTGTCCATAAGATATATAAACTTCTGAGAAGCAATTATCTATTGTGAGTGAAATGGCAGGTGTGGTACTTTGGGCGAAGTGAACTGAAGACTTTGCTAGTGCACACTCTGTCAAAAAGGGAACAGGAAATTCTGCTGAAGGTCAACGAACTAGAAGGTAGAACATTCTCCGCAGCTGTGCGCGTGCTTGGAAAGAGCTATCCTGAAAGCACTGTCAAGAGCGTTCTGCGCAGGTTCATTGCGGTCGGCATTATGCACGGTGGCAATGGTACGTCGCTGGCCTGTACGGCCTTCGGGCAGGCAATAAACAACGTTCTGGGGTCGTCGTCTAATGGTAGGATGTTAGTCTCCAAAACTAAGGACGGGCGTTCGAATCGCTCCGACCCCACCATAAACATCAAAGGAGGTGAGAAAGATGGGATTCGATGATTTTGAGATTGCAGACTTTTATACGTGTCCTTTGATAACAAAGAGGGGAAATTGTGACGTCGTATTAAAGAACTGTAATGTTGCAAGAAATAATACCGCTAAAAGAGATGATGGATTTCATTACGGAACTTGTGGTGTGTACATGTCTGAGGTGCAACGAATTTCGGCTTGTCCAGATAGAGAAATTGTTGTCGAAGACAAAAAGTGCAAAACATGCGGCTATGAAAATAAAGTTAAAACGGAGCATTGCAAAAAAAGCAGAAATGATTGCGACAGTTGCGGCATAAATACTAAATGATAAATAGCAGGATAAACACAAAGATGGTAGATGATATGACAGAAGAAAAACGCTTGACCCCGTTCGATGCGGGCGATGAGAAGATAGACTACGAGAAGCTCGTCAAGGAGTTCGGCACGGTGCCGTTGCCGGCGCAGATGGCCAAGAGGCTGTCGGACATACGCGCGTTCCGACACGGCTACGTGTTCAGCCACAGGGACTTCGACAAGTTCCTTGACGCACACGACACTGGCAAGAAGGTCGCGATAATCACCGGTTTCAATGCGTCCGGCTCGATACACTTAGGCCACAAGCTGTCTTTCGACTGCGTCATAGAGCTCCAGAAAAAATTCAAGATACCCGCATACGTTCCGATATCGGACGATGAGAGCTACGTATGCGAGAAGGTCAAGGACCAGACCGAGGGGCTGAAGAACGCCCGTCTGATCGTTGCGCAGCTGCTCGCGCTCGGTTTCGACCCGAAGCTCACGAAGTTCTTCATACATCAGCAGTATACGAAAATCTACAACCTGGCCATCAAGCTGTCGCAGCGATACACGCTGAGCTCGATAAAGGCCATTTACGGCTTCCCGGACAGCACGAACCCGGGTCTCATGTTCTATCCTGTGATACAGGCGGCGGACATACTCCTGCCGCAGGAGCCAGAGTTCGACGGTAAGAAGTTCACGGTCACTCCGATTGGCATTGACCAGGATCCGCACCTGAGATTGGCGCGCGACATAGCCGAAAAGTTCGGCTACATCAAACCGACTACCTTCCACATAAAATATCTGCCCGGATTGCGTGGCGGAAAGATGTCGAAATCAAGACCGGGCAGCGCGCTGTTCCTAGATGAGAAACCCGAGACTGCGGCGAAGTACGCCATGAACACGCTGACGGGCGGACGGAATACGATTGAGGAGCAGAGAAGGCTCGGCGGAGAATATGACAAGTGCATAGTCGCGGAATACATGGCGGCCCACTTCAACACCGATGTCCAGATAGCAGAAAGGAGACGAAAGTGCTTGGGCGGGAAACTTTTGTGCGGCGAATGCAAGGGCGAACTGACCTGCGCCATCAAAAAGTTCTTGACGGAGTTCCAGGCGCGAGTCGCCAAGTTTGAAAAGCAGCTTGACAAGAATCTGATAAAGAATTAAAGTTTTAAAGCAGGCTGCCAATAATAAGGCATGCCATATGTTCTCACTAACGAAGGCAAGGAATGGCTGGCCAAGGGCCTGCCCGAGAGAAAGCTACTGGATTTCCTAAAAGACGGCAGACGGACAATGGCCGAGGTAGCATTACTACCGTCTTCAGCTATTGCGATCGGAT
The DNA here is from genome assembly GCA_964353775.1 of uncultured archaeon. Classification (GTDB taxonomy): domain Archaea; phylum Aenigmatarchaeota; class Aenigmatarchaeia; order Aenigmatarchaeales; family JAHLMS01; genus JAHLMS01. The sequence goes on from CAYGWB010000002.1 coordinate 13,943, forward strand.
GGTCACGCAAGAACGGCTGGATAGCTATCGAGGAGAACCTTTTTGTCGAGCTGACTCAGGAAGGCAAGATAGTGTCAGCGACCAAGATGCCGCTTGAGCTCGCATTAGATAGCATCCGGAACACCGGGAATGCCAGCCAGGAAAGCATCCAAACGCTTCTTAATCGAGGCCTTATCCGGCCAGGATCCGGTGGACATGTAGGAATAGTTGAAAAGGTCCTTCACAAAAAACTCGAACTGCCTGTTCACATGCCGCACATGCCTGTGCACAAACCGGTGCAGACCGATATCGCCCAGATAACGCCCGACATGCTGAAGACCGGGCGATGGAAACAGATGCAGTTCAAGAAATACGATGTCGGCGCACCGGCTCCACAGCTGTGGACCGGCAAAAGGCACATGGTCATGCAGTTCCTGGAATACGTGAGGCGCATCTGGCTCGAGATGGGATTCAAGGAGATGTCCGGCGGGCTGACTGAAGGCGCATTCTGGAACTTCGATGCGCTCTACCAGCCGCAGGACCACCCGGCAAGGGACATGGCAGACACGTTCTATCTGAACCCGCCCGACAATTGTAGACTGCCGAACAAGGACCTGATCGAACGCGTCAGGCAGACACACGAGAACGGCTGGACGACCGGAAGCAAGGGATGGAAATACGGATGGTCGCAGGAGTTCGCATCAAAGGCATGTTTACGGACGCACACCACTGCGCTCAGCGCGCGCACGCTCGCAACGCTGAAAAAGCCCGACCTGCCCGCGAAATATTTCGCGATCGGCAGATGCTTCCGCAACGAGACGCTGGACTGGAAACATCTGTGCGAGTTCTACCAGGTCGAGGGAATTGTAGTGGACGAGAACGTGACGTTCCGACATCTGCTCGGTTATCTTAAAAGGTTCTATACCATGCTCGGCTTTTCAAATGTCAGGTTCAGGCCGGCCTACTTCCCGTACACGGAGATGTCGACCGAGATAGAGGTCTGGGATAAAGACAGAAAGGTGTGGCTGGAACTTGGTGGGGCCGGCATGTTCAGACCGGAGGTCGTCAAGCCGCTGATGAACATTGATATACCTGTGCTTGCTTGGGGACCTGGTGTAGAAAGAGTCGTATTCAACGCTTACAATCTGACAGACATCCGACAGCTCTACAACAACGACCTGTCGCTGCTGCGTGGAGCAAAGATGTGGTAATTATGTCAACAATGATTTTCAACAGGAAGGACTTCTGCAAGCTGGTCGGAAAGGATTTCTCGACTGATGAGCTGGCCGAAAAGCTTCCGATGCTCGGCCTCGGTTGGGAGAAGGTCGACGGCGAAGAGATAGAGGTGGAAATATTCCCGAACAGGCCTGATATGCTGAGCGTGGAAGGCCTGGCCCGTGCGTTCTCAGCGTTCGCAGGCGTGAAAACAGGCCTGCCGAAGTATTCGGCAATCGATTCAGGATGCAAGGTGCATGTAGACAAGGAAGTAACCAAAATCAGGCCGTACATAGCTACCGTCATTGTCAAGGGAATAAACATGGACGACGCGACGACCAAGAGCATGCTTCAGCTGCAGGAGAAGCTGCACATAAGCCACTGCAGGCGACGAGCAAAGGCGTCGATAGGTTTCTACGACCTGGACAAGATAACGTTCCCCGTCAGGTATACGACGGCCTCGCCTGACATAAAGTTCAGCCCGCTCGGCTGGGACGTGCCCCATACACTAAAGGACATACTTGAGAAGCACCCGCGTGGCGTCGAATACGGATGGACGCTCAACGGATGCAACTGCTATCCGATACTTGCGGACGACAAACACGTGATACTGTCGATGCCCCCGATAATAAACAACAGAGATGTCGCGCTGACAATCGAGACGAAGAACCTGTTCATCGACGTCACGGGCACGGACCACAGGACGGTCAAGGAGGTCCTGAACATAATAGTTGCAGCATTGGCCGACCGAGGCGGCAAGATATACTCCGTCAACATCGAATATTCAAATTTGAGCGAAACGACGCCCGATATGACTCCGTCCAAGATGAAGCTCGAACTGGACTATGTGAACAAGCTGCTCGGATTAAAACTGACGCTCCAAGAGGCCATGGGTCTGCTGAAGCACATGAATTTTGACGCGAAATCCGCCGGCAAGGAGGCCGCGATCGAGGCGACCGTCCCGACATATAGAACGGATGTGATGCATCCAATCGATCTTGTGGAGGATGTTGCGATCGCATATGGCTACCAGAATTTCGTTCCTGAGCTGCCGAAGCTGTCAACGATCGGCGAGGAAGCGCCAATCGAGGTGTTCAGCAGAAAATTGATGTTGATAATGACCGGTCTCGGTTTCCAGGAAGCGCTGACATACGTACTCAGCAACAACACGAAAATGTTCAAGAACATGAACCTCCCGGAACAGACCGCGGCGAAGACACTGAACCCTCGAACAGCGGAGTTCACTTCTGTCCGCACATGGCTGCTGCCCTCCATCATGGAGGCGCTGGCCGCCAACCAGCACAACCTGTTCCCGCAGAAGCTTGTCGAGGTCGGAGACTGTGTGGTGCTGGACAGTACGAGCGAGACCGGAACAAGAAACGTGCGCAAGCTCGCTGGAGCAATCTGCTATGATGTCGCTAACCTGACCGAATGCAAGTCCGTGGTCGAATCCGTACTCAAGAACCTCGGTCTGAAATATGAAATAAAACCTGCTGATCATCTGAGCTTCATACCCAGCAGGCTCGGTGAAATATTCGTTGGCGGAAAGAAAATAGGATTCTTCGGAGAAATTCATCCGTCTGTTCTGTCCAACTGGAAACTTGAGAAACCGGTGATTGCATTCGAGCTGGATGTCGAATCTCTCAAGGCATGATTACCAGCCGTGCTCGCTGTAGAAAATCTCTTTCAGAATCATCTCGATGGCCTGCCTGATATAAGGAACCGTGTTTGCAGGCAGCTTGTCGAGCTCGAACCATCCCATGTCATCACACCTGTCCGGCTCCATTATCTTAGGTTCGTTGCGCCACTTACTCGCTCGTATGAACACGTCCACCCTCTCGTCGCGGGGCGTCTTCCTGTGCATCACATGGACGACCTTCAGGTCCTCCGATCGCACAACGATACCCGCCTCCTCTTTCGCCTCCCTGATCAGCGCCTGTATGAACGTTTCGTTCCCGTCAAGATGGCCTGCCACAAAACTGTAATTGCCGTCCTCGTAGCCGGTGTTGATCCGCCTGCTAAGAAGTATCTTGCCGTGCTCTATCAGAATCAGATAAGATGCCGGAACGGCCTTGAACCTTTCTTTTGGCATGGTTCAACCCGCTAGGTAAGCAATCATCCTGTCGAACCAGTTCTTTTTCTTGACAGGGTCCGTCCAGGTATCGCCAGAAATGGAAGCCGCCAGCCGCTTGAACTCCCTGGCCGCCGGGCTCCTCGGGTTGTAGTGGACAACAGGCGTCTTTTCGGCTATGGAACGCGGGACTGAGATGTCCTCAGGCACGATCCCTATCACGGGCACCTCGAGCATATCTCGGATGTCCGCGACTGTCATCTCGTGGCTGCGACCACGCACGCGGTTGACGACGACGCCGACTATCTTTGTGCCTATTTCCTTCCCTATCTTGATAGCCTTCAACGCGTCCGTCAGAGAAGGCATGTCCGGATTTGTGACAATGATCATCTCGTCTGCGACCTCCATTATCGCGGTCGCCTCCTTTCCCAGGCCGGCCGCACCGTCTATCAGGATTATTTCTGCTGTGCCCAGCAGGTTCATAAGGGCGCCGGCGAGCTTGTTGATGTTCATCCCCTTTAGGGCTCCGACCGAGAGCGATGCTGGTATTATCCTCAGACCGGATTTGTGCGTGTAGATTGCGTGGCGGATGTGGGCCTTTCCTGACAAGGCATCATGCAGTGTTATCGGCGCCAGCGGAATGCCCAAGTGGAGTGACAGATTAGGTGTGGTGACGTTCCCGTCCATGACTATGACGGATTTGCCTCTCTCGGCAAGAGCCGCACCGAGGTTAGAAGTCGTTGTTGTTTTGCCCACGCCACCCTTCGCGGACAGAACAGCTATTATACGCGTCACAGGACCACGAGAATAGTTGTTAAAGCAAGAATAAAAAGGTTATTTCTTGTCTGACTATTTAAGTGGTCCGAATTTTTTTTCGTATTCGTCGGCAATTTTTTTGTATGATTCGACAAGTTTCAGGCCGACTTCCAGACGTCCTAACTGCAAGTCTTCTCTCATTCGTCTTATGGCGTAATGGACCAAATCGCTCCTATTAGTATAATTTCCTTTCTCTACTTCGTCGTTCATCCATTGCCAGTCATTCCGATTTACTGTTATTGTGACTTTCTTGCTGTTGCCCATGAAAGAAACTACGAAAATAAACTTTATAAACACAATGGTGCCCCGGATGGGATTTGGACCCACGACCTCTTGCTGTCTTCATCCTTCAGTCAGATCTTCTAAGTTGGACTTAGAAGGTTCGCCGGTATCCCTCAAGCGCTCTATCCAACCTGAGCTACCGGGGCAAACTAGATTTCGGCTGCGCAGCTTATAAATTTATAAGAACAGGCGGGAAAGACTTGACATGTCAGAGTGGCAGAAGATTGAAAAGAAGTGGCAGGCCGAATGGGCAAAATCAAAGCTCTTCGAGGCCGAGCCTGACAAGAGAAAGAAGTATTACATGCTCTTCGCCTATCCGACCGTGAGCGGCACGCTGCACGTCGGGCATGCACGCAGCTATTCGATGCCAGATGTGATAGCCAGATACAAGCGTGCGCGAGGCTTCAACGTCTTCTTCCCGCTCGGTTTCCACGCGACAGGCGTGGACTGCGAACGGATACTTCAGAAGTCAAAGGACGCCGAGGCGATTGTAAAGTACGGCATAAACGCGAATGATGCTAAAAAGTTCAAGAACCCGCTGAATGTGGCGGAATACCTGCAAAAGGGAATAATGGATTCTTTCAGCCAGATGGGCCTTTCACTGGACAACAGGCCGGCCGTCAGCACCATCCACCCGCAGTACGGAAAGTTCATCCAGTGGCAGTTCAAGAAACTGAAGGAACTCGGCCTGCTCATACAGCGCGACTACCGTCTGGCATGGTGTCCGACAGAGAACCATCCGGTGAGTCTCGATCCGGCCGAAGCGGACATCCAGGAATGGAAGGGCGCCCAGATCAAGGATTATATAATAATCAAGTTCGAGTTCGACGACATGGTGCTGCCTGCAGCGACAATGCGGCCGGAGACAATTTTTGGAGTGACGAACGTCTGGGTCAACCCGGAAGCCAAGTACGTAAAGGCGAAGGTGGACGGAGAGGCCTGGTTGATAGCAGAGCCTGCCGTGAAGAAGCTGCAGGACCTGGACAAGAAAGTGGAAGTGATGGGAAAGTTCGACCCGAACAAACTGATAGGGCTGGAGGTAAAGAACCCGGCGACCGGCAAAACAATCCCTGTGCTGGAAGGCAGCTTCGTCGACCAGAACGAGGCGACCGGTGTCGTGATGTCCGTGCCAGCGCATGACCCGTTCGATTTCATCCACCTCAACATGATTGCGCCGGACATAAAGCCGATACAGGTCGTGGAAGTCGCCGGACATGGCGGCATACCGGCTGGCGAGATGGTCGCAAAGAACAACATAACGGATCCGAACGATCCGAGACTTGAGCTCATAGTCAAGGACCTCTACAAGATGGAGTTCGGCGGCAAGATGCATTCGATAGCCGGAAAGTTCGCAGGCATGCCCGTCCCTAAGGCGAAGACGGCGATAACGCAGTGGCTTGCAAAGGACGGGAAGGCTGACATGATATACGAGCTGTCCGCGAAGCCTGTGCACTGCAGGTGCGGAGCTGAAATAATAATCAAGAAGGTCCATGGTCAGTGGTTCATAGACTACGGCAATGAGGACTGGAAAAAGAAAACGAAAGGGCATATCGACAAAATGACCATCTATCCGCCGGAGTACAAGACCGAGCTGCCTGCGATAATAGACTGGCTCGAAGCCAGACCGTGCGTCAGACGACGCGGTCTTGGCACAGCGTTCCCGTTCGAACCTGGCTGGATAATCGAGGCCATTTCCGACAGCACGATATACATGGCGTTCTACATCATCTCGAAATATTTCAACGCGGGCAAAATCAAGATAGACGAACTGACAGACTATTTCTTCGACTATGTATTCTTGGGCAAAGGCAAGCCGAAGAAGAAGCTGTGGGAGAGCATCCGAAAAGATTTCCTCTACTGGTACCCGCTCGACCTGAACGCCATAGGCAAGGAGCACAAGTCCGTACACTTGCCGTTCTTCATAATGAACCACGTCGCCGTCTTCCCGGAGAAGCAATGGCCGAACGGGATATTCGTCAACTGGCACCTGGTCGCTTACGGAAAGAAACTGTCGAAGCACCTTGGCAACGTGATATTCTGGAACGACGCGATCAAAAAGTATGGCGCGGACTCGATACGGTTCTACCTGACTCACGGCTCGAACCAGTGGCATGACTTTGACTGGAAGAGCGAGGACTGCGAGAACTACGGACGTCAGCTGACAAACTTCTACCAGACAGTGCAAAGGCTGATAGAGAACAAGAAGACGGCCAGAGCGGTAAGACCGATAGACAGATGGCTGCGCTCTCGGCTGAACAGGCACATCAAAGACGTGACGGAAGCGCTGGACAAGGCCGAAATAAGAAAGGCCATCGACACGGCTTTCTTTAACATATCGTCCGATGTCGGCTGGTACCTGAAAAGGACTGACAGCCCGCGCATCGACTGGCTCGGCGACTGGCTGAAGCTGCTCGCTCCGTTCATCCCTCACACGACAGAGGAGCTGTGGCACCTGGCAGGAAACAAGAACTTCCTGATCAATTCGGGATGGCCCGAATATGACAGCAAGGCCGTGAACCTTTCGACCGAGGCCGGAGAGGACATGGTCCGCAGGCTGCAGGGCAATATAGACGAGATAAAGAAAATTTCAAAGATATCGAGGCCCGCAAAGATTTCAATCATCGTGAGCGCGCCATGGAAGTATGACGTCTACAAGATAGTCATGGACGGGAAGTCGCTGCGCGAGATAATGGAGGATAAGAAGCTGAAGCCGCTCGGAGCGGCGGTCGCGAACTACGTCCAAAGGCTGCAGAAGAAAAAGCCGCTGGACGAACTGTTCCTTGGAGCAGGCAGCGAACTGGCCGCGCTACGTGATACCAAAGAGTTCTATGAGAAGGCATTCGGCTGTCCTGTAGAAATCTGGGAATCAGAGAAGGCCGCGAGCATTTCCGAACTTGCGAACAAGGCCGCTGCTGCTGAACCTGGCAAACCTGGAATATTAATAATGTGATGTTATGGGTCAGATACTAGTATTCGGAGACAGCATAGCATGGGGCGCCTGGGACACCAAAGGTGGCTGGGTACGGAGATTGCGCGAGCACATCGATAAAAAAAATTTGATTTTACCGAATTATTGGCGTGTCGTATACAATCTTGGCGTGTCAGGTGACACGACGATAGATATACTGAGACGATTTGAGTTCGAAACCAAACAAAGGATTATTGATGCGGGAAGACCGGCAATCATTTTTGAGATCGGAGCAAACGACTGTGCGTTCGCTATGAACAAGAACGGTCTCCTGGTCCGACCAGACGTCTTCAGAAGAAATGTAGAAAAACTGATAAGACTTGCAAGAAAATATTCCTCAGAAATAATCGTTATCGGCCCCTTTCCGGTAAATGACGCCGAAACAAATCCGATATCTTGGAATAAAAACTTCTACCACAGAAATGAGAATAAAATTACCTATAACGAAATACTGAAAGCCGTGTGTAAAAAGAGCAGGGTTCGCTTCATCGACGTGCTTGGAAAGGCAATGAGATGTGATTACAAAAGTATGCTGTATGACGGGTTGCATCCGAATTCACGAGGACATGAGAAGATTTTCGAAATCGTTAAGAATTTTCTTACAAAAAATAAAATGATATGAGTTATTATTTCCATTTGCAGCCTACTTTGTCATCGATTGCCATTTGTTCGGCTGAAGCAATACGACCGGCATATTTCCCACCGTCGCCCTGCCTAGCGACCGCCAAGCCCTCACTGACCAGCTGCTCGTTTATCAGCGTGTCGTCGAGCCAAATCCAGCGCAAGTAACGCTTGTACTTGTCCTTGTCTAGGCTGTCCGACTCGAGACGGACCTGCTTGTTCAGTATCAGTTCTTCCAACCGTGCGAGCGCCGGCTGATAACAGGGGTGGCCGCGCTCGTCCGCGTCAATTCCCAACAGTCGGACGCTGCTTCCGCCTTCGATAATTACGGTGTCGCCGTCCACAATCTTTGTCACAATAACATTGTCGTCGCTTGTCGCAGCCAGCAGCGGGTGCACGAACTGGGCAAGCAACCAGAAGACCGCGATCGCAACCGCGGCCAAAATGGCCGCCTTGATCCTTTTCGACAACATTACGAAAAAATCGCAACAGCACGGCTTATAGTCGCTTTACCACTCAAGGTGGTGAAAACGGATCGAAACCGTTCTTCAACAGGTTCTGTACCGGCAAGAACAACGGCTGCGGCAGCTTGTCCCACTCGAACCAGCCCCACTCCTCGCACTTGTCAGGCTCCATCACCTTCGGTTCGCCGCTGTGATAATCGGATATCATTATCAAAGTGACATAATGCTTGTTCTCTCTGCTGTACATGTCATTGGTGAAAGTTCCAATCCTGATGTTCTTGATTTGGATGCCGGCCTCTTCCATTGTCTCGCGTACTGCACATTCTTCCGGAGTCTCATTGAACTCCAGATGTCCGCCAGGAAAGCACCAGTCGCCTTGACCGTGGCCGGTGTTCTTTCTCTTGCCGAGGAGCACCTTGCCGTCCTTGATTATGATCACTCCGACCCCGACCTTCGGCCTGAGTTCCGTGTTCATAGCGCTTCAGCCCTAACCCATGCGCGTTCGAACTGCGCCTTCTGGTCCGTCGTGCTGTTCAGCCAGAACGAACCGGAACCGGAACCGTCCACGGTCAGACCGTGCGTGCCGTCGACAAGTATCAGACCTGGCCAATATCGTCCGAGCTTTATTTCCAGTCCGGCCTTGGAAAGCTTCTCCAGCTTTGTCGGATCGATCTCGCTGGCGACTATGCGCACGCGCACGTTGCGCTCAAGCGCGCGACGCACCGAATCCAACAGAACAAAATCATCGAAGAAGCGTTCTATCGCGACGAGCAGCTCCTCCTTCGCGATGTCCATCAGGAAGGCGGCGCGGTCGACAAAACCTTCCGTGTAATGCTCGTTGACGCGCTCGCCGAACCATATGTCGCCAATCGGCAGCATCCGCTCGTAGGCTGTTCCTAGCTTCGCGAACAGCTCCTTCTTCCGCAGATAATCGCGACCTAAGTAGCTGAACACCCTTGGAAATGGGTTGGCAGAACGTGACAACCAGAACATCTTCTGCTTCTCTTTGCTGCTTTCCACAACGCCCTTCGTCTGCAGCGCGTACAGATACTTGTATGCGTTCGTCACGGAGATGCCGGCCTCCTTTGCTATGGCGGACGCGTCAGCCTTGGACTTCTTTCGCTGAGCAAGAATAAGGAGCGAACGTATGACTTTGACCTCAAGGTCATCGAAGGCCTCTGTCTCAAGCATCATTTTGCAGAATTCGTCAAGGCTAAGCATGCGTATTGGATGTAATCGTAAGTATAAATAATTATATTTTATCTTATAATTCGACGAACTTGAGGTTCGGGTTCGGATTTCCGAGCGGGCATGCGAACTTACTGTCACCCGGTTTGTATCCCTTACACCAATCATAATAACACATGCGCTGGCCGCAGACATCCGAAAAACCGTAGAAGTTGGTCGTCTTGGATTCTCCGCCAACCTTGTCCTTCCTCGTGACCTTCAGCATGTCCATTTTCCTGTATCCCATCACGAACGACGATTTGAGATTCGTCGGTGTCGGGTTCGTTATGCCCAGCTCCTTGCAATAGGCCTCGATGGTCTTCATCTTTTCCGGATTGTCCATTGCGTGTTTCATTATCTTATCCATCACGTCGTCCCTGGATGTCATGAAAACCAGTTAACCCGCAATCTTTTTAAGTTATACTACATAATGTGGGGCATGCAAACAGGAGATTTCATACGGCTTGCCTACACGGCAAAGCTGAAGGAGACCAAACAGGTCATAGACCAAGCGGACAACGCTGTCGTGATAATCGGCGCCGGTTATGTGCTGCCGGGGGTGGATTTGGCCGTGGCCGGACTTACGATCGGTGAGAAGAAGACCGTGGAGATACAGCCCGATCAGGCGTTCGGAACAAGGGACCAGAAAATGGTGAAGCTCGTCCCGGAAGCTGAGTTCAGAAGGCACGGCACGAAGCCAGTGCCCGGAATGCCCATCGAGGCAGACGGCACGCGAGGTCGAGTAATCAGCGTCACGAGCGGACGAGTGACAGTCGACTTCAACCATCCGCTGGCCGGCAAGGTCCTCGTCTTCGACCTGGAAGTGAAAAAGAAGATGGATCTGCTGGACGAGAAGATAAAGGGCATATTCGAGTTCTACGCGCGACAGCCGGCCGACAAGGTCGTCGTAAAAGTGTCCGGAACCGAGGTCGAGCTCGATGCGCCGCCTATGGCCATGCATCCCGTCTTCAGGAAGAAGATAGCGGACGACATAATGAAGTGGCTGGACCTGACGAAAGTCAAGTTCGCGGAAGTTTTTGAGAAGCCGAAGGAACAGTAGCATTATAAATTTGCTTATAATTTTCTGGATAATTTTAAATAGCTCGTTCACGTTTAGTTCATATAATAAGTTCTGTTTAATGGGGTGATTTTATGGCTGTGCGAGCGCATGAAGGGGAGTCGAGCTCTCGAACGGCTACCGTGGATGAGGATCTGCGGAAGCTGTTGGAAGCGAGGAAGGCTGAAATAAAGGTCGTCGGAATCGGCGGTGCGGGAAACAACACGGTCAGCCGAATGATGCAGGTCGGTATCGTCGGCGTTGAGGTCGTTGCAATAAACACCGACGCGCAGGATTTGCTTTACACTGATGCTGATGCTAAAATTCTCATAGGAAAAGAGCTCACCAGGGGGCTGGGAGCAGGCGCGGACCCGCATGTCGGAATGGAGTCGGCGAAGGAGAGCAAGGACGAGCTGAAGGACGCGCTCACAGGAGCGGACATGGTATTCATCACATGCGGACTCGGAGGCGGAACTGGAACTGGCGCGAGCCCGATCGTTGCGGACGTCGCAAAAAAGATGGGAGCGCTTACGGTCGCTGTCGTTACTCTGCCGTTCACCATGGAAGGAAAGGGTAGGATGGAGAACGCGAAGTACGGACTGGAAGAGCTGGAGAACATTGTGGACACGCTGATAGTCGTGCCGAACGACAAGCTGCTGGAGATCGTACCGGACGTAAGCATAATGACCGCGTTCAAGGTCAGCGACGAGATTCTTGTTAACGCCGTCAAGGGAATAGCCGAACTTGTGACAAAGCCCGGACTGGTCAACCTGGACTTCGCAGACATCAAGGCTGTCATGGGAACGGGCGGACTGGCCATGATAGGCATGGGCGAGTCCGACTCGGAGAACCGAGCGGTCGAGGCCGTCGAGAAGGCTCTGAACAACCCGCTGCTGGACGTAGAAGTCGAAGGCGCGAACGGCGCGCTGATAAACGTGGCCGGTGGAACGGACATGACTATCCGAGAGTGCCAGGAGATTGTCGAGGCCGTCAGCTCGAAGCTGGCTCCGGACGCCAAGATCATCTGGGGAGCGCAGATCGTCAAGGAAATGGGCGACACTGTGCGCGCGATGATGATAATCACCGGCGTCAAGTCCAACCAAATATACGGACCGCAGAAGCCGATATCCAAGGAGAAGGCGAAGGAAATAGAGAAGATACTGGGCATTGATTTCGTGTAGTTGAAAAAATGACAACTTATATGATTACGGATCGTGGACTGCGTATTGTCAGGAATCCGAAGAGCCCGATATATGAAGGCGTTTCGCCGGAAGCTTTGAAGATATTGGATGAGGTGCTCGACGAACTTGTTCCAAAATCGGCCTTGATAATCGCCTATGAAAAGAGCGAGAACTTAACATCTGCTGAGGCGCAGGCAGATTTCGAGCGCAAAAGGAAAGAGCTGGGAGCGGTGTAATTATCCCGCATATTGATTATATTTAAATACTCTTGCCTTCAATAGAAATCAGTTCTGAGGTTTTATCCATGAACGACGAGGTATCGCAACCTGAAGGCGGACAACCGCAGCCTGCGCCACAGCCGCAGCCCCAGCCGAAGGCAGAGCAAAAGAAACCCGAGGCTCCGAAGGGCCCTGGAATATTTGAAAAAATAAAGAACAGGCTGCTGAACTACAGGCGGGTGCTGGAGGTCAGCAGAAAGCCGGACAAGGACGAGCTTACAAGCACGGCCAGGGTCGTCGGATTGGGCATCGCAATAATAGGCGTAATGGGCTTCATCATATCGCTTATATATCTGTTTATAACAAGTTTGGCTGGTATGGGTGTTTGAATGATATGGACAATACGGACAACGGTCGGCCGTGAGAACGCGGTGCTCGAGACGCTTGCGTCCAAGGTAAAAAACACCGGCGTGGCCGTCGCCACGCTCCTGCATCCGGCCGAGCTGAAGGGCTACATATTCATCGAGGGCGAGCCTGCGGCCATAGAGGCAACGATAGCAGGCATACCGCATGTTCGCGGACTCATACGCAAAGAAATAATGGTCGGCGAGCTCAAGAAGTTCCTGGAGATGAGGGCCGCTGAGATAAAGGTGAACCGCGGAGACATCATAGAGATCGTCGGCGGACCGTTCAAGAACGAGCGCGGAAGAGTGACAAGAGTGGACACGGCCAAGAACGAGATCACGATCGAGCTGCTCGAGGCGGCGATACCGATACCTATAACCGTCGCTACCGACATGGTCAAGCTCATAGAGAGCGCGGAGAAGGCGGAGGCAAAGACAGCGTGATTTTATGGGAAAGATTTCAATAAAAGCACTGGTCGAAGGCGGGAAAGCGATACCAGGTCCGCCGCTCGGGCCGGCGCTGGCCATGCATAAGGTCAACATCGGGCAGGTAGTCGCCGCGATAAACGAGAAGACTAAAGATTTCAAAGGAATCACGGTCCCGGTGGAGGTCATAATAGACCCGGCGACCAAGTCGTTCGAGATAAAGGTCGGCACGCCGCCCGTTTCTGCTCTGATAAAGAAGGAACTCAAGGTCGAGAAGCTCGCGCTGACGCCTTGGTCAACGCCGCCTGTCAAGGAGGGCGAGTCGCCGAAGGCGCCGTTCACCGGCGATCTGCCTTTCGAGGCTGCCGTAAAAATCGCAAAGGCCAAGCTGGACGCACTTGGAACGAAGTCACTGAAGAACGCAGTGAAACAGGTCATCGGAACGTGCATGAGCGTAGGGGCGACAGTAGAAGGCAAGAACCCGAAGGACCTTATCAAAGAGATAGACGCAGGCAAATGGGACGCCAAAATCAAAGGTTAAATCCTTTTTGTTACAAACTTCTGGCATGTCTTTGGCCAAGCTGTTCTGGATATTGGCCGTGCTGAACATAGTGTTCATTGCGCTGGCCGCGCTCGGCTATCCCGTGATAATCGTTGTTGCCGTTCTGCTGCTGGTGGACATAATGATGCTCGAGGTCAACAGGCAGACCGAGAAGCAGAAGCTGATCGACGAAGTGAAGAGCACTATCAACTCGCTGAGCGACAAGATAGAGAGCGCCGTTTCGAAGATGACCGGTTCCGGCAATGAGAACCTGGTAGAGGCGAGATTACGACAGCACGAGAACAACATCAGCAGCCAGCTGGACACGTTGCGCAGCTTTATACGGGCCGATATAAAGGACGCGCTGGACAAGATGGCTGGCAAGATGATTCACATCGAGAACAAGCTCAACCAGACGAAGAAGACGCTCGGAGCGGCCGTGGCTGTATTTGACGAGCGCATGGGTGCCATTGAGAGCGATGAACCGGAAGACGAGCCTGTCGGGCTAGAACCGACGGACGAGTTATGATGCTATGGAAATTAGAAATTATGTGTTTGGAACTGCCATGTGTTTTGTGAAATATTTGAACTGTTATATGAAATACGGCGACATCCACAAGGCGGCCTGGTCTTCAGACATCTATGATAAAATCGATTTCAAAAGAAAGTGAAAGTATCTAGTCGTAAACGTGTACCTCGTCCTTTGGATCAAATCTCGGTTTCACTATCAGTTCTATTTCCATGCTCTTTCCACGCGGAATGAGCTTTCTTACAAAATGTGGCGGTATCTCTACCGCATCTTCAGGCAAAAACTCACGGACTTTGCGTACGTCACCATAGCTGACTTCAATCGCTCCTTCTGTAACAAAATAGATTGTGTCCGTCTGCGTCTTGTATTTGTGGCCGTCCGTCGGTTTTTGAAACCTCAGCCCGATATATGTAACGTCTTTCTCTTTGCTCTCGTCCTCAGACATAAACGGTTTCAGAAGTATGTCATTCTCCTGTCCAATCCAATCGGATCTTATTTTCTTCTTCAAGCCCAAAAATTTCTTATATTCCACGAAGTCAGCTCGTGCGAGCATTGTCAATCCATCAGAAACGGTGCTCATATTTGTGTATTAATCTGTAAACTTTAAATAGTCTTCTTACAGACTATCAGTACTGCTTCGGCAGTAGCATGGTGCGAATACTATGGCTGAGACAAACATCATCGAGAATATCAAAAAGGCTAGGGAGACCGCTCCGAAAAGGAACTTCAAGCAGACGTTCGACCTGGCCATCAATCTGAAGTCAATTGACCTCAAGAAGCCGGATAACAGGATAAAGACCGAAGTGGTCCTGCCCGAAGGCACTGGACGGGCGCTTAAGGTCGGAGTAATTGTCGACAACCTCTTTCCGAAGGCGCAGAAGCTCGGCGACAGTATAACTCTTATTCGAAGGGACGAGCTGGACGGACTGGCACGCAACAAGCGCGCCGCCAAGAAGCTCGCTGGCGAATGCGTCTCTTTCCTGGCAGAATCTACGCTCATGCCTGCGATCGGAAAGGCGCTCGGACCTGTTCTTGCACCGCGCGGACTGATGCCGAAGCCGATACCGCCCACTGTTCCTGATCTAAAGCCGATCGTTGACCGTGCGGCCACGACTGTACGTCTGACCGTCAAGGACAGCCCGGTGCTGCACTGCGCTGTCGGGACGGAGGAGATGGCGGACGAGAAAGTTGCCGAGAACATATCTGCCGTGCTCAAGGCAATTGAGGCTGCTTTACCGAAGGGCAAGGAGCAGATGAAGAACGCGGTCATCAAGCTCACTATGGGCAAACCGGTAAAATTCGAGGTCGGATGATATGGTAGGCCGAGCAAAACGAATGGAGAGGCTGGCAAAGAAGACTAAGCGCGAACCTAACAAAACAAAGGTCGACGCAGTCGATTCCCTATCGAACGAGCTAAGGACAGCTGGCGTCATCGCCGTACTAAGCATGCACAAGCTCCCGGCGTCCGCTCTGCAGAAAGTGAAACGCGAGCTGTCCGGCAAGGTCAACATACGATTCAACAAGAAGTGCGTGCTTTCATTCGCGCTGACGAAGGCCGGAAAGGAGAACATGATACAATACCTGGGCAACCATCCGGCGCTGCTGGTCACGAACATGAACCCGTTCAAGCTCTACAAGTTCCTACAGACGAACAAATCGTCCTGCGCCGCTAAGGCGGGCGATATCGCACCTAAGGACATCGAGGTGAAGGCAGGACCAACGGACCTGATGCCCGGACCTGCGATAAGCACACTCACAAAGGTCGGAGTGCCTGCGAAGGTCGAGGCCGGAAAGATAGCTGTCATGAAGGACAAGGTCGTCTGCAAGGCGGGCGCGACCGTAACCGCAGACCTTGCCGCGGCCATGCAGCTGCTGAAGATGGAGCCGATGGAAATCGGTTTCAATCTGGTCGTTGCCAACGAAGGACCGCTGGTATACATGCCGGACGTGCTGGCGATTGACGAGTCAAAAGTGCTGGCCGAATTGGGCCTGGCAGTATCCCAGGCCGTCAACCTGTCCGTCAATTCAGGGTGGCCGACAAAGCAGACCATAGAAATAATGGTGAGGAAGGCGTTCGCGAACGCCAAGGCAGTCGGCATCGAAGGAAATGTGCTTGACGAGGGAATCATAGGCGATCTGCTTGCGAAAGCGAAAGCGCAGGCGGACACGATTTACGCTAAAATAAAATTTTGAAGGAGGTGAAAATTGTGGAGTTAATATACACCGCGCTGTTGTTGCATGCGACGAAGAGCCCGATAAACGAGGCGAACGTGGCGAAGGTACTTACGGCCGCTGGAGCATCAGCTGACCCAGCGAAGGTAAAGGCGCTCGTGGCGAGCATGGAAGGCCTGAACATAGAAGAGGCCATAGCGAAGGCCGCGATGCCAGTAGCTGTCGCAGCACCTGCCGCAGCCGCACCTGCCGAGAAGAAGGAAGAGAAGAAAGAGGAAGAGACCGCGAAGAAGGCGGAAGAGGCAGCTGCCGGTCTTGGAGCCCTGTTCGGTTGAGAATTAGTTTTTTCTGTGATACCGAGGGCTTCGAAATACGGATAGCTGCCACAGCGTCAGCCGATGGTAGTGCCTACGAACGGCTTACCTAGGAAGAAGCTCTCCAAATTCTGCAAATTAGTCCCGTTCATAATTATCACTTTCATCCCGAGTCTTGACGCTTCCTTCGCCGCGATTGGGTCGAACGGCGTGGAAAGGCCGGGCGACCATTTGCCGCCGATTATTTTTTTGAACTCGGGCCAGCTTAGGTTCTCGAATGCGATCGCATTAGGGTATTTCCTCGGATCCTTGTCATAGACGTAGTCCACGTTCGTGAGGTTGATTATGATTTTCGATCCCAGGTTCTTAGCCAGCAGAACGGAATCGTAGTCGGTGGACCAGCCGGGCTTCCATCCGGCCGCTACAAGTACGTCCTGCTTCAGCCTTACCTTCTTTGTCGGGTTCTCGACGATGATCGGATGGGCCTTTCGACCGAACAGGAGCTTCACCAGGTTGGCATTCAGCCTCGTCACAAAAATTCCGAGCCAGTCCCGTTCGACATCAGGCGCGCCGAGCTCGCTGGCGGCAAGCTGATACTTTCTCGCGATCTTTCCTCCGCCGACATAGACGGCGAACCTCCTTGTTTTCAGCTGCCCCAGAACCAATTGGCGAAACCTCTTCAGATACGCGACGTCGATCTCGCCGGGCGCTACCAATGAGCCGCCCAAAGAAAGAACCACGGTTTCCCTGTCCCTCGGCATGCTTATAGTTGTGCCGGGCATATAAAATGTTTTGCGTCAACTTCAGCACCATTTTTATATCTGGATTTACTATATTGGAACTATGCTGACCAAAGAGGATTTACGGAAACCGGAGCATTTCGCGCTGGATTTTTTCAAGAAGAGCAAGCTGAAGCGCCACGTCTGCAGCAAGTGCAAGGTCGGTTTCTGGTCCGTCGCACCGAAAGACACGTGCGGTGAGCCGCCGTGCGTCAACTACGGGTTCCTTGGCTCGCCAATAATCCCGGGCAAGTGGGACATGGACAGCATGCGCAAGGCTTTCATCAATTTCTTCGAGAAGAACGGACACAAGGCGATAACACGCTATCCGATAGTATGCAGATGGAAGGCGGACACTTACTTTGTCGGCGCGTCCATCTATGACTTCATGCCGTGGGTCATAAACGGGACGATAGAGCCGCCGGCGAACCCGCTGGTAATCAGCCAGCCATCTTTCAGGGCTCAGGACCTGGATAACGTCGGTCTGGGAACGGCCAGGCACATGCTGATATTCGAGATGATGGCTCACCACGCCTTCAACTACACCGACAAGACGATCTACTGGAAGGACAGGACCGTCGAGCTCTGCTGGAAATGGCTGACGGAAGAGCTGAAAATCAAGCCGGAGCTGATAACGTTCAAGGAGAACTCCTGGGAAGGCGGAGGGAACGCCGGCCCGTGCTTCGAGGTGTTGGCTGCCGGAAACGAGGTCGCGACGCTCGTCTTCATGGAGTTCATCGGACCTGTCAACGGCGGATACACTCCGATGGAAGTCAAGGTCGTTGACACAGGCTATGGTCTTGAGAGGCATCTGTGGGCGGCGACAGGTGTTCCGACAATTTATGATGCGGTCTATCCGGACATCGTCCGATGGCTCGCGAGCAAGGCAGGCGTGCCGGAACCGGACCCGGAAGTGTTCTACGAGTTCTGCCAGTATGCAGGCAACCTGAACGTCGAAGAGGCGAACGTGGACCAGATGCGGGAAATTATCGCGGCAAAGGTCGGAAAGAAGCTGGACATGGAACCGAGCGATGTGATCAAGATGCTCCTGCCTTATCACGCGATATACCAGATCGCCGACCATACGAAGTCGATAATGTTCATCCTGGCCGACGGAGTCGTGCCCAGCAACGTCGCGGAGGGCTACATACCACGTCTGCTCATTCGTCGCTGTCTGAGGAACCTGGTCGATATCGGACTGCCCGAGCTTCCGCTCACGTCCGTAATAGAGAAACACATGAAGAGCTGGCCGGAGTTTGAGAAGGTGAAGAAGGACATGTTTGACATAGTCGATTCCGAAAGCGAAAAATATTCGGCAACACTGAAACGCGGCGCGGACATAGTCAAAAGGGCGGTTTCGGAAGCCAGGAAGACGGGGAAGAAGGAGCTGGACCGTGAGACGCTCATCCAGCTGTATGACAGCCACGGACTGCTGCCGAGGGACGTGAAGAAGTTCTCGGAGCTGCCGCTGGCAGACATATCGGACATTGACACGCGCATCGCCGTCCAGAAGACGACCGTGACGTTGCCTGTTGAGAAGGCTGTTGTTAGTGTCAAAGGCGTCCCTGAGACAAAACTGCTCTATCATGATAACGAGAAGCTCTACGATTTCACGGCGAAGGTGCTGCGCATAATCGAAAAGAAGTGGGTCGTGCTGGACAAGACGGCGTTCTATCCGAGAGGCGGTGGTCAGGAGCCAGACCTAGGCACGCTCGGCGACCACAAGGTGTACGACGTAGAGAAGATAGGGAACGTTGTCGTGCATGCTGTCGAGAACATCAGGTTCAAAGAAGGTTCGACAATCAAAGGTAATGTGAACGCCGCCAGGAGACAGCAGATCGCGAAGCACCACACGGCCACGCACATAATCAACGGCGCGGCCAGACGGCTGCTGGGCGAACACGTCTGGCAGGCCGGAAGCAAAAAGGACGTGGACAAGGCGCACCTTGACATAACGCACTACGCGCAGCTGACGGACCAGCAGATAGAAGCTATTGAAAAATCCGCGAACGATGTGGTGAAAAAGAAGCTGAAAGTGTTGAAGCAGACGCTGCCGAGAGACGAGGCCGAGCGCAAGTTCGGATTCAGGCTCTACCAGGGCGGCGCTGTGCCCGGCAGGATGCTGCACACCATAGACATCAGCGGCTGGGACGTGGAGGCCTGCGGAGGCATACACGTCAACAACACGTCCGAAATCGGGCCGATAGTCATACTCAAAACAGAAAGAGTGCAGGACGGCATCGTACGTCTTATCTATGCCGCCGGGCCTGCAGCGGAGAAACACCTGAAAGAACGAGCGGATATACTGGACCGCTGCGCGAAGCTGCTGAAGGTGAAGGAAGGCGAACTGCCTGAGGCCGTCAAGAAACTTTTCTTGGAATGGAAGAAGGCACAGAAGAAGTACGCCGAGTCCGTGGAGAAGACGGCCGAGAAGAAAATGAACGAGCTGAAGTTCATGGAGGCCGGGAAAGTGAGGATACTGGTCGCTGAAATTTCTGGCGGCAATCCGATGCAGCTGAAGGAGATATCTAGAAGGATGAGCGGCGACGACACCGTCATCGTGCTTTTCGGCACGAGCGACAAGGTCTACGTGTTCGCTTCGGCCGGGCCTTCGGCAGTCAAGGCCGGAGTCGACGTTGGCGCGATAACCAAGGACGCCTGCACCGAACTGGGCGGTGGCGGCGGCGGACAACCAGCACTGGCACAGGGCGTCGGGACCAAGAAGGAAAAGCTGAAGTTCATTATCGGCGACATCAAGCTGCGGCTGATGCAGGGTGGTTGAATGGAGATAGAACGGCTACGAAACAAGGACAAGATACTTCGCGAGGCCGCTGCGGCGATGAACTGCGAGCCTTCAGCGCTGCCGTCAATGATAGAGAAGTTCCAGAACGATATCGAAGGGACCAAGAAACACGCAAAGTCTACCCGATGAGATCGCACTGTTCTACCGGCTCGAAGAACAGCCAGCATATTTTTTCATAAGCGTCGTTGTAGTCTATGCTTCCGTCAATCCTGTCTATCGTAGAGCCCTTAAGATAAAGGACCGGCACTTCCGTCACTTCGAACATCTCGGCAACGTCAGACCACTGTCCGATATCGACCTTCTCGATGACAAGCCCGCCTCCGAAATCATTGAACAGCGAGTCGACCGTATCGTTCGCATCAGGGCAGGCCGTGCAGTTCTCGGACCAGAAATATTTTGCAACGACCTTGTTCTGTTGCAGGAACGTCGCCTCGTCCGCATTGCTTAGCGGACCGTCGAACACCAGCTGCTGTCGCTGCGGCGTCACTTCTATGACGTTCATGAGTGCGAACGCGGCGCTGCTGCCAACGAAAATTATCAGCACGAAAAGCGCGAATATCTGATTCTTAGATATCTTCATCTTTTCTCACTCAGGAAAATGTTTATTGCGGCCTCTAGGTTTTCCGGCCTCACCGCACCGACGAACTTGGGCTCATTCTCAATCAGTATCGTAGGAACGGTGCTGATGCCGAGCTTCTTTGCGCGCGAGGCGCCCGCCTTCGTATCTATCGATGTCTCGACCTGCTCGACCTTGCTGCCGAACTTGGCGCAGACCTCGTTGACCACTTTCTTGGCCGGCGGGCAGAACGGGCACGTATTCGAAACGAATATCTCGACCTTTATGGTTGGCATAGAAACCATTATGGAAGGCGTGATATAAATAACTTTTATTAGTCGGGACTGCGAGACAATAGGTATGACGATTTCTCAGGTGCTCAAGCGGGACGGCAGAACGGTGCAGTTCGAACCGGTGCGTATCACCAACGCCATCTCCAGGGCGCTGTTCGACGCCGGCATCGCTGACGGGAAGAAGGCCAGACAGCTCACCAAGCAGATCGTGAGGCTGCTGGAGAAGAAATATACGAAAAGGGCTGTGGATGTCGAAACAATACAGAATTCGGTCGAGATTGTTCTGAGAAGGTGGAACAAGGACGTCGCGACCATATATGCCGAGTACAGACGCAAGAAAGCCGAGATAAGACAGGCGCGCGAGACGCTCGGAATAGAGGAGAAGCTGACGTACAACGCGATGGCCGTGCTCGAGCGGAGATACTTGCTGCGCAACGAGAAAGGGAAGACAATAGAGACGCCGAGCCAGATGTTCAGGCGCGTGGCCAGAGCAATCGCCTCGGCCGAGAGCAAGTACGGCGGCGACCCGAAAAGGTCCGAAGAGGAATTCTTCAGGATGATGTCGAAGCTTGAGTTCCTGCCGAACAGCCCGACAATGTTCAATGCCGGAATGCCGCTCGGCCAGCTGGCCGCATGCTTTGTCCTCCCGATCGAGGACTCGCTCGAATCCATATTCACGTCGGTCAAGAACACCGCACTGATCGAACAGAGCGGCGGCGGTGTCGGTTTTTCGTTCTCCGGCCTGCGGCCGAAGGGCGACATCGTCCGCAGCACCATGGGCGTCGCTAGCGGTCCGGTCTCGTTCATGCGCGTGTTCGACGTAGCGACGGATGTAATAAAGGCGGGTGGCAAGCGTCGCGGGGCGATGATGGGCGTGCTTCGCGTCGACCATCCCGACATAGTTGAGTTCGTAACAGCGAAGCAGAGACCGAACTTTCTTTCAAACTTCAACCTGTCCGTGGCCGTCACGGACAGCTTCATGAAAGCCGTGCATGCGAACGGCAGCTACAACCTGGTCAATCCGCACACCGGCAAGGCCGTCAGGAAAATGAAGGCGAGATACGTATGGGACATTATAGTCGAGAACGCCTGGAGGACGGGCGACCCTGGCGTTATATTCATCGACGAAGTCAACAGGACGAACCCGACATCGCATACAGGCGACATCGCCGCGACCAATCCGTGCGGCGAGCAGCCACTGCATTCGTATGAGTGCTGCAACCTCGGTTCGATAAATCTGACGAAGATGCTCATGAAGACGGAAGGCGGTTACGACATCGATTGGAAGAAGCTCGAGCACACCGTGAAGCTGTGCGTGCGCTTCCTAGATGACGTGATAGATGTCAACAAATATCCGATGCAGCAGATTCAGATGGCTTCCGAGGGGAACAGGCGCATCGGGCTCGGTGTCATGGGCTGGGCGGACACGCTGATAATGCTCGGCATTCCTTATGATTCTCCGGCGGCGCTGAAGCTTGCGGAAAAGATAATGAGGTTCATCAATGACAACGGGCATCATGCGTCCATCGACCTCGGAAAGTCGCGCGGAAATTTCCAGAACTTCAAGGGCAGCCTTTGGGAGAAAAGGGGATATCCGGCCATGCGCAACGCGACCGTGACCACTATCGCACCGACCGGCACGCTGTCCATAATAGCCGGCGTGAGCTCGGGCATCGAGCCGCTGTTCGGCGTTTCGTTCGTCAGAAAAGTCCTGGAAGGCAGACGGTTGCTGGAGGTCAATGGTACGTTCGAACGGATGGCGAAACAGAACGGTTTCTACTCGACGGAGTTGCTGATGAAGATTGCGAAGAACGGGAGCGCCAAAGGAGTCAAGGGCGTGCCGAAAGAGATGCAAAAATTGTTCGTAACGGCGCTCGAAATCGGACCGGAGTGGCACGTTCGCATGCAGTCCGCTTTCCAGAGACATGTCGACAACTCTGTCTCAAAGACCATCAACTTCCCTGCTAACGCGAAGGTCGGCGATGTGCACAAGGCATATGAGCTGGCGTACAAAATGAAATGCAAGGGCATCACGGTCTATCGTTACGGTTCGAAACCAGAGCAAGTCCTGTATATCGGACCGAAAGAGATGATGCAAGCCGAAGCTGAGTTCGCAGGCGGCTGCCCGACAAACCTCTGTCCGACGCCGAGCTGATAAAATGGGCATGGTCTATCTCTACACGGGCGACGGCGCTGGCAAGACAACGGCCGCGCTCGGGCTGGCGCTGCGGTCTATCGGCTGGGGGCATAGGGTCATAATCGTCCAGTTCATGAAGAGCTGGAAGAACGTCGGAGAGTGGAAGGTTCAGAAGAGACTGAAACCCTTGTACGAGATACATCAGTTCGGACGCAAAGGTTGGGTCGATGTGTACAAGCCGGACCAGAAGAACATAGAAGCGGCGAAGAAGGGACTGGAGTTCGCAAAAGAAATTTTACAGAAGCGGTCGCCGGATTTGCTGATACTCGACGAACTGAACCTCGCTGTCGGTGCGAAGCTGCTGACAGAGAAAGAAGTTCTGAACGTGCTGAAGAAGATTCCGAAGAAGACGACCGTTGTTCTGACCGGCAGATGGGCAACTAAGGCACTCATCAAAAGAGCGGACTTCGTCAACAACATCAAGGATGTTAAACATCCGTACATCAAAGGCATACCTGCGGAAAAAGGAATACAATATTAGTGATATCTATGACCGAAGGTTCCATCAAAAAATTCTATAACGAATCGGTGGCTTACGAATGGAAAAGAGTGATTCAGGATCCGTATCATAGGTTGGAATTCGATACGACGATGAAATTTCTAAAAAAGTATCTTCCTAGAAAAGGCTTGATACTGGATGCAGGCGGAGGGCCTGGAAGATACACAATCGAACTTGCAAAACGAGGTTATGAAGTTGTTTTGCTGGACCTTGCTCCGGTAAATCTCAAATTCGCCAAGAGACAAATAAGAAAAGCGAAAGTACAGAACAGGGTCAAGGATATTGTTGAGGGTTCGATAACCGACCTGTCAAGATTCAAGAGCAACACATTCGATGCGGTCATTTGCCTGGGCGGCCCGCTATCGCACGTGGAAGGCAAAGAGAAGCGGAACAAAGCGCTGTTGGAACTCATCCGTGTGGCCAAGAAAGGCTCTCCGATTTTTGTTAATGTATACAGCAGGCTCGGCGTCGTCATGGGCGCACCGAGATATTTTTCACACGAGATTGCAATGACCAAGCATTTCAAAGAGCTGTCCGAATGTGGAGAGGATTACATGTGGCGTCAGAAATACTATGCTCATTTCTTTTTGCCAGAGGAGCTGAAACAATTCTTTACTGGAAAGAAGGTCAAAGTTATTGAAACTGTGGGACTGGAAGGTATCAGTTCGAGATTCAGGGAAGAAATAAACAAACTTGCAAAGAACCCGAAGGCATGGAAGAACTGGCTTGCCGCCCACTACAAACTATGCACGCATCCGGCAATAGTCGCGACAAGCGAACACGTCCTAATTATTTCTAGAAAGATTAAGAAATAATTAAAAGCTGATCACTTCAACTGCTTTCCCGCTTTGTCAAAAATATGTATGACGTTAACCGGGCAGGCATCCGCGGCGTCCTGGTTGCATCCGACATCGTCGACATCCAGTTCGAAACTCTCGCCTTTCTGTTTTGAGCCCTTCAGCTCGGATTTTCCGTCAGGACCCATCCCCCAGAACTTGTCACATACTGCTGCGCAGGCCCCGCATCCGATGCAGCCCGACCTGTCGTGTACTATCTTGAACTTGGCCATGTAATCACCTGAAATAGAAATGGCGCTTTCGCTAATTAAAGGTTTGGTCGCTAAAGGTCGAGCGCGCCCTCGATGGCGTGCCTGTTGAAGCCGATTATTATTTTTCCGTTGATTTCCAGTATAGGAACGGTCATCGCGCCGCCGGATATCTCCACCATCTCCCTGGCGGCCGATATATCTTTCTCGACGTTCAGCTCCGTGAAATTTATCCCCTTGGTCTTGAAGAAATTCTTAGCGGTCACGCAGTGCGGGCAGTTTGTCGTTGTGAAAATGCGAACTGACATTAGATTGCCTCCGTTTTTTAATCTTTTAAAGATTTATGTTGCCGCAAATATATTTTTCACGAGCAACCAGAAGTGGCCCCGCAGTTCAAACACTTGTAGCATGAGCCGCTTCGCACCATTATCGATCCGCAGAGATAGCATGGCGG
Organism: uncultured archaeon; assembly: GCA_964353775.1. Taxonomy (GTDB): domain Archaea; phylum Aenigmatarchaeota; class Aenigmatarchaeia; order Aenigmatarchaeales; family JAHLMS01; genus JAHLMS01. The sequence goes on from CAYGWB010000002.1 coordinate 39,054, forward strand.
AGCGTCGGACTGGCTTGTGAACGACCTGTGAAGGTCGAATTTCTCCGTCAGCCTCTTCTGCTTCGCTTCCGTGTCCTCTGGCTTCACTATCTTCGGCAGCTCGAGCGTCGTGCCGTTAATCGGTGCTATCAACCCCATCGATTCCAGCTCCTCCGATTTCAGGAACTTGGTCGCGAGCCATCTAAAAATATAATCGACGATCGACTTGGCGAACCTGATGTCAGGGTTCTCCGTGACGCCGGACGGTTCGAACCGCATGTGGACGAACTTGTCGGCCAGAACTTTCAACGGCACGCCGTACTGCAGGGCCATCGAGACCGACAGTCCTATGCTGTCCATGAGGCCGGAAATAGTGCTGCCTTCCTTGGCCATCTTTATGAATATCTCGCCCGGTGCGCCGTCCTCGTAAAGGCCGACCGTTATGTAGCCTTCGTGTCCGCCAACGGCGAACTTGTGCGTGATCGATGCCCTCTCAGGCGGCATTTTGTGCCTGACGGTCTTCTGAACCTTCTTCTCGTCGATCTTGGATGTCATCAGCGGCTGTGATCGCTTGCAACCGTCGCGGTAGATGGCGATCGCCTTCAGGCCCATCTTCCATGACGTCATGTAGACGTCCGCTATTTCCGATTGCGTCGCCTCGTTCGGCATGTTGACCGTCTTTGATATCGCGCCTGAGATGAACGGCTGAGCAGCGGCCATCATCCTGACGTGGCCCATGTAGTGGATTGTCCGCGTTCCCTTGGCGGGCTTGAATGCGCAGTCAAAGACCGGCAGATGCTCGGACAAAAGACCTGGAGCGCCTTCTATAGTATCGTTCTTGTCGATGTGTTCGAGTATGTCCCTGATCTGGCCGTCCGAGTAGCCAAGGTTCTTCAGCGCTTCTGGAACGGTGCGGTTGACCATCTTTATCACTCCACCGCCGACCAGACGCTTGTATTTCACCAGAGCGATGTCCGGCTCTATGCCGGTTGTGTCGCAGTCCATCATGAAACTGATCGTACCTGTCGGAGCGAGCAGGGTTACGTTCGCATTCCTGAAGCCCCATTTCTTTCCGGCATCAACAACGGAGTCCCAAGCCGAAGTGACGGACGCAAGCAGGTCGACCGGCACTCCTACGCTTCCTATCTTGTAAGAATAATCTCGATGCATGTTCATCACGTTCAGCATCGGCTGTTCGTTGTCCTTGTAGTGTTTGAACGTTCCTACCTCCTTTGCTATCACCGCCGACTGCTTGTAGGCCGCCGCTGTCATTAGCGCGGTCAGAGCGGCCGAGAAATTCCTGCCGGCTTCGCTGTCATATGCGAGCCCTCTGGACATGAGCAGAGCTCCCAGATTGGCATAACCCAGGCCGAGCGGCCTGAACTCCTTGCTGTTCCTTGTGATCAGCTCGGTCGGATAGCCGGCATTGTCGACTATGATCTCCATCGCAGTCAAAATTATGTCGATGGCGCGCTCGAAGGCAGCGATGTCGAACTCGCAGGTCGGCGTTCTGAACTTCATCAGGTTGAGCGAAGCGAGATTGCAGGCGCTGTTGTCGAGGAAGACGAACTCGGCGCACGGGTTGCTTGCGTTGATCCTTCCGCTGTTAGGACAGGTGTGCCAGCGGTTCGTCGTGCTGTCAAACTGCAATGCAGGGTCGCCGCAGATGTGCGCTGAGTCTGTTATCGCAGCCATTACTTCCTTCGCCTTGTAGTTGTCCGCCGGCTGTTTAGAAACGACATAGTGCGTCGTCCACGTCCCGTCCGTGTCGACAGCGCGCATGAAATCGTCAGTGACGCGCACGCTGTGGTTCGCGTTCTGGAACTGGACCGAATCGTAAGCTCCGCCCGCGACATTGAAAGTGCCGTCGTAGCCTGCGTCTATCAGCGCCCAGGCCTTCTTCTCCTCCTCGGCCTTGCACTTGATGAACTCCATCACGTCGGGATGATCGATGTTCATTATGACCATCTTCGCGGCGCGTCTTGTCTTGCCGCCGGACTTGATGACGCCGGCGAAGGCGTCGAAGCCTCGCATGAAGCTGACCGGACCGGAAGCCTTTCCGCCCGATGACAGCGTCTCCTTGGCGCTGCGCAGAGCGGAAACGTTGACGCCCGAACCGCTGCCGTACTTGAATATCATCCCCTCTTCGTTCACGAGATTGAGTATCGAACGCATTTCGTCCTTGACTGAAAGAATGAAGCACGCCGAGCATTGCGGTTCCTTCTCTACACCGACATTGAACCAGACCGGACTGTTGAAAGAGAGATACTGATTTATCAGCAGGTATGTCAGTTCCGACTCGAAGGTCGCGGCGTCCTCTGCTGTCGCGAAATATCCGCCCGACTGGCCCCAGCTCGCCACTGTCCGTGAGACGCGATCTATCATCTGCCTTAGCGACCACTCGCGGGCGGGCGTTCCCTGCTTTCCTCGGAAATATTTAGAAGCGACTATGTTGACCGCGGTCTGCGACCAGGACTTCGGCACCTCGACGCCCTTCTGTTCGAAGACAGTATCGCCCTTCTCGTTTATTATCGCTGCGTCGCGGATGTCCCATTCGACCGACTCAAAAGGATGCACGCCCGGCTTTGTGAAGAAGTGTGCGAACCTCAGACCTTTCGGTCCGCCGTCCATTATCTCATGTACGATCTCGACTTTGTCTGTCATTCAATCACTTTTTCAGTTCTCTTATCTCGGCCTCGAACCATTTTATGTTCGGGGCTGCCTCGTAGACCGAGGCGAACCGCACATAAGCTACCTCATCTAGCTTCTTAAGTCTTTTGAGCACAAGTTGGCCGATAAATTTCGTGCTGACCTCGGGCTTGCCCTTCGCGCGGATGTCGTTCTCTATCTGTTCGACGGTCTTCGCTATCTGTTCCGGCGTTATCGGCCTCTTCTCGCAGGCCTTTATCACGCCGCTCCTTATCTTTTCCAGAATGAAAGGCTGCGTGCTCCCGTCCTTCTTTACTACCCGCAGCTCAACGTCTGCCCTTTCGTATGTCGTGAACCTGTTCTTGCACTTCAGGCACTCCCTACGCCTTCTCGCAGCCGATCCGCCGTCCGTCAGACGCTTGTCTATCACGTGCGTTCGGACCGAAGAGCAGTAGGGACACTTCATAAAACACACAACCTATTGTGGTATTCGTACTTACAATCCACAACAAATTGATTATCCTACCTGAATTGCATAAGGTCTTATAAAAAGATTTCGGTGGCTGAAAATATATTTTCTCACTTCTCGCCGAGGACCCTCGCGGCCTCGTTGACAAGGTCTCTAATGCTGCGAACAGGTACTCCGGTCATTTCGGCCAGCTCTTCGGCCGGCCGTTTCATCAAATCCTTGACCAGCATCATACTGGCGGCTGAAAATTTGTCCAGCATGGTCGGGTCGAGCGTGCGCAGCGACGTTATCGGGTAGAGGTTCTTGCTTTCCATAAGCACTTCCAGGCTGTTGCCTGAAGGATAACCCCATCCCAGCATAACTATGTTCTTGCAGTTCGCGTACTGGATCGCGTCCGTTGAGAATTTTGTGTTGGTCGCGAGCCACGGCTGGTCGAACCTCTGGCATTTGCCCTGGCGCCAACCGTCCTGCAGATCGAGGAAGCGCGCGTATGTGTACAGCGTCTCTTTCAGACCGGTGTAGATGCCGGTCGCGTGATGGAACTTGCACTCTATCATGTAATTCTTCAGCTGTGGTTCGGCCAGTTCGGTCGGCATCTTGATCGGCTTGGCCGCAATGATATCGATCTCATGCGTCACGCATGCGCCTTGTATCATCGAGTGCACGCGCGCAGAATAGCCGTGCTCTTTCAGCACTTCAGCGACTAGAGCCTCGAAAGCGAAGCCCGCCGGTCCCAGCCTCATTATCGCGCCTTTGAGGTCGTAGCGTGCGGCCACGTGCGGATGCTCGACATCCATGAGCTGCAACGCCAGTTCCAGAATCTCCCTGGTGCTCATGCCGTCGTATACCTTGGCGGTCACTTTACTTACGATATTCTCCGCCAGTTCTATCGGTGCGCCAGCACGCAGACAGGTCTTCCTTATCTTTTCAGGATCGAACGGGACCCTTTCTCCGCTCGCCTTGACTACAATTATTTGCTTGGCCATCAAGAGAAAATTGACAAGCCTGATTAAAAAGAGTATCGCTCAGCAGGTCACGTGTATGAACGCGATGGCCTTCCTTCGCTTCGCGGCCTTGTTGAACTCCACGATCGCGAGCGGCGTATGCTTGACTATCAGCTCGACGCCCTGTACGCGTGCGAAGATTTCCGCTTCCGGTTCTACTTTCACGTTTCCGGCCGTACCGGTACCGATTACTATTACTTCCGGATCCCTCATCAGGAGCTCGTTCAGATCAACCTTCGAGAAGGAATGGCTGCCGGACTTCATCTTTATGTCTCCGGTCCAGTCGATTATAACGTCGCTGTCGAACTTTCTGCCGTCCACTATTATTGAACCAAAATAAGCGTTATCTATTTTAGGCATGGTAATAAATTGCGTCTCAAAGATATAAGCCTTACGACTAAATCTTGCACAGGCCCTTAATCGGCCATATCTTGTTCTTGAGGAAGTGTTCGAATACGGAAGGTGCGACATCGTAGGCCACATGGAAGTCGAACAACGAATTGAGGCAGTATCCGAAGACTTCGCTTGCGGATTCGCTCATATCGACCATGTACTTGGCCGCTACCTTCTTGACCCGCATGTCCTGCAGAAGCAGGTGATTAAGGTCACTTTCCTTTTCAGAGTATCTGGTCAGCAGCGCTTTTTTGAATCCGGCGAGCGCAAGCAGCTTGTTCCTCATGTCCAAGGGCATGTCCATGTCTTTGATCTTTTCATGGTCGAACTTTGCCACATCAGTGGCCTCTTGTTCGGTGCCCCTAATGAAAGGTATCATGGCCAGACTTTCTATCTTTTTCAGGTCACGCTCGTACTGGATCAACACCTGTTTAAGATCGCTATCAACAGAGACCAGGCCGCGCTTTATGCTGAGCATCTCGGTATAGCATTGGCAGAGCCCTTCAGAGTACTCCTGCTTCGGCATGGACAAAATTCGAAAGAAAACTATTTAAGCCGCACATGACCGGAAGGGCTTTTTATCCTTTTCTTTCCGTATCTATCGCATGCCTTCACAGCTCAGTCCCGCTGAAATTGAAAAGGCTGCCAAGGCGCTAAAGGCGACCGGCGGCAAGACCATATCGGCGCTTGACTACCGCTTCCTGGTGCCGGAGCTGTTGGGCTACGTTTCCCATGATGCTTTGCACAGGTATTCTTTGACAGCTATGCGGGCATACGTGGACACGCTAAAGATGTACAAGGATATCCCCGAGGACGCGGCCGACATTGTCATGGCGGCCTACACGCCCGAGAGGGTCCCTTGCAAGAAGGCCGATGCAATAGAGGAAAAGATAACAAAGCATGATGTAAGAGCGAAGGTGCGGGCCGCGCAGTCGGCCATACCAAGATCGATGCGCGGATGGGCGTACCTTGCGCCTACAAGCTTCGACCTGCTTGACACCGCAAAGGCGGCAGCATTGCGCGATGCGGGCATGGAGGTAATTCTTCCCGACGCCATCAAGTACGAACGCGCGCTGATCAAGCGCGTGGCTGAAATAGAAGAGGACGGCCCGCTGGTGATGATGGGCCGTACGCACAAGCAGCACGCGACCTGCACGACGTTCGGCCACGTGGTCGCAGAATGGCTCGGCGGCTTCCATCCGGCCATGGAAGAGTTCCACAGGAGCATGGGCATGCTGCGCGGCAAGTTCTCTGGATTCGTCGGCACGCGAGCTGCACAGAAACTGCTGTTCGAGATGAACCCGCGCACGATCTCGGGCAATGTCATGCTGCATATGAAGCTTTCCGAAGATCCGCTGACCGGCCAGGTCGTCCATCAGACGTACTTCTTTCCGTACTTTTCCAATCTCGTCCTGATGTCCGGAAATGTAGCGAAGTTCGCGGAGGACATCCGCAACTACAGCCAGACGGAAGTGGGCGAGATAGTCGAAGGCAAGCTGTCAACCGCTGTCGGCTCATCCACCGGCGCGCACAAGGCCAATCCGATCAATTCTGAAAACATCGGCGGACAGTGGCGGTCCATCGACGCCGACATAGTCAGCGTCTACAACGACATAATCACGGACTTCCAGCGCGATTTGCGCAGCTCGGCCAATTCGCGGTTCTACGTCCCTGAGATACCTGCGAAGGCTACCTATGCAATCCGCAGGGCGACAGGACTGGCCGAGAAGTTCAACGTGCGGCGCAGCAAGATTGCCGAGAACATCGGACTTACAAAGGGGCAGGTGATTGCCGAGCCTCTTCAGCTCTATCTGCAGAAATGGACAGCTATGCAGGGCAAATTCATCGATGCCCACGATTATGTACGCAAACTGAGCAACAAGGCGCTGGACTCCGGCAAGACGCTGCAGGAGATGGCCAACGAGGACAAACTCATCGCAAAGATGTTCAAGGAGATTCCGAAGGAGAAGGTCGAAATAATTCTTAATCCTGTCAAATATATCGGCGAGGCGGACAGGGATGCACGCGTTTTCTTGAAGTATGTCGACAAATGCCTCTCCGGGCTCGAAGAAGAGATAGAAAAGCACAAGCAGTCCGTCGTATACATATGATTGGTAGCCCCGGTAGGATTCGAACCTACGTCCGCTGCTCCAGAGGCAGCTATCCTTGGCCGCTAGACGACGGGGCTGAAGCTAGATAGGTTAGAAGAGTATTTAAAAAATCCTCTACGCGACTATCTGCTGGCTGATTCTGAGCGCGGCTTCCCTGCCCATGAGCTGCTCGACTATCTTCAATGCGAACGCTATGGACGTTCCCGGTCCCTGGCTTGTCACGATGTTGCCGTCCACGACGACGCGGTCGGACCTCGGCCGGTCGAATCCTTTCTCTAGGCCAGGATAGGCGGTCGCTTTCTTGTCCGCGAGTATTCCTAGCTTGTGCAGGATCGGCGGTGCGGCGCATATTGCTCCGATGAACTTGCCGTTCTTCGCAAAGTCCTGCAGAGTCTTTGTCAGCGTCGGCATCTTGCCCAGGATGTCCACGGCGGCCGTTCCACCGGGCAGAATTATCCCGTCGAACTTGTTCAGGTCCTCGTCCAGAAGCCTCGTGTCAGCGTGCATTCGGACCTTGGAGACCGAAGTCACCAGGTTGCCGGATATTCCGGCCGTCACGATATTGACACCTGCGCGTCGCAGTATGTCCACGACAGCGAGGGCCTCTATGTCCTCGAATCCGTCAGCTAGCGGCATCAAAATTTTTGGCATAATCATCTACCTCCATATGAAAATGTTGTTTAGAATGAGATGCGTAAGCTGATAAATTTAACGTTTCATGGCCGCTATGAAGGCATCCATGAATTCTGTCGTATGACCGGTGCTCGACGCCGTTATTATATTGCCGTCCGTTTCGACCGGCGCGCCCGTGTACTGTCCGTACATGCTCATCACGTCGCGTTCGGTCGGCCTGGCGGTCACCCTCTTTCCTCTAATTATCTGGGCGTGCGCGAGTATGGTCGGCGACAGACCGATTGCGCCGACCGGCTTTCCGGCCTCGAAGAACTCCTTGGCGAGCTGTAGCGCACGGCGGTTCGTGATGTAGGCCGCCGCGCCCGTGCCGCCTATGAAGATTATTCCCTGGAAGCTCTTGCTGTCCACGTGATAGAAGTCGCCGTGCGGCGTTATCACGCTGCCGCGCTCTCCCTTTGTGGCCTGGCCCGTGCTGTTGACTATCATTACCTCGATGTTGGCCTTCAGCAGCATGCTTGTTATTATCACCAGCTGCTTGTCGTTGAAGTCGTACGGCGCGACCACTACGAGCACTCTTGTCATGCAACTTAGTTCGCGGGTCAACTTGAAAAAGTTAAGCTTTTTAAGGTTCGGTAACAAGGGTTTTGGCAGGTGATATTTGATGCCAATAGTGGGTCTGGTACTGCGCACGATCTCAGCGACAAGAAATATCGATATCGAAGGCGGAGTCAAGGTCAGCAATAACACCAACATACGAGAAGTGAAAGAGAGCGACATGGGCCTGATCGGCAAGAAGGGGCTCGTCGTTTCATTCGATTTCAAGACAGTCTACGAATCGGAAAAAATGAAGAAGAGCTTTGCCGAACTGAATATCAGCGGCGACGTGCTTATCATCGAGGACAAGTACAAGGACGTATTGGACGGATGGAAGAAGAACAAGAAGCTTCCGGACAAGATGAACATTGCTATCGTCAATACGGTTCTTAGGCGCTGCCTGACGGAAGGACTGGTTCTCAGCGAGAAGCTGAACCTGCCGCCGCCAATGGTATTGCCGTTCGCATCTGACAAGCCGCCGGAAGACAGCAGATACATTGGTTAAGCGTTAGAAAACTATCTGACTATTTCAGAAAGTATCTTGTAAGCCTTAGGCGTGTCGATATCCCTGACGACCAGCATCGTATCGCGCCACGCCGAGCTCATGTGAATTATGTTGACGTTTTCGGCGGCGAGCCTCTGCATGATGTAGGATATGACCCCCGGGACTTTCTCTATCTCAGCTGGACTGGACAATAAAATCAGGTCGAGATTCCTCTCCACCCTCTTGGAAGCTCCGGGTGCCTTGGCCTCCTCGAGAACACTGACCCAACCGTTCGGGCCACGTACTGATGCAATCGCATTCTCCATCCTTTCCTTGGATATAACTACGACGACCTTTGCCTTCACATCGAGCTCGCTGTTTCTCATCAAAGACAGAACTTTTGATTCGACGCCGCGCTTTTCCTTTCCAAGTTTTCTGGCCATCCTTATGAGCGCCGCCTTGACGGCGACCTCGCTGCCTTTTATTTCCCTATTGGCGATGCGGGCCAGGGCCGAGTGATTGATGACACCCTTCTCCAAGGCCTCCTGAATATACGGCCTCCTCTTTACCCAGAGCCAGGCCAGCTCGGCTACCTTTGTCATATATGTAACATTATTGTCACAAGTAAATATAAATGTAACGATAACAGCATACCTAGCTTCTGTACAATACTTGTTAGGTGATTTGAATGACAGAAAAGTTTTCATATATCGTTGAAGACAGCATCAAATATGCTGTGAAACATTTACATGACGGAGTAATAGAACTGTCCGATCTGGAGATCGACAACAAATCATATGCCGTAATGTTGGTAGAAGCCGCTCGCGGATATGTTAAACATAAACTCCATGATAAGCCGGTGCAACATATAGAATTCAAGAACAATGGAAAGTTCGGGAAGGTGACGTACTGGATATGGGGCTCAACGCCCTATGTCAACATCAATGTTGATGAGCTGAAGGGTTTGGGCCTGGAGAACATCGAGACGGTGGACCCCGATAAAATCTCTGAAAAGGGCGTGCTGATGAAAAAACTATTAAACGATCTGAAAACCCAGGCCGTCGGTAAAGGACATATCGGAAAGGAGATAGACAAAGCTGAAAAAATAAAAGATATTAAGTGGTACTCTATCTCAGCCGGGTTGATACAAAACAATTTTGGCATATGCGAACCTGAAGATTTGCCAAGTAAATATCCGGGGTATCCGTTCAATATAAACTACCAGCTTGACGTTTATCTGTGCAAAGGTGTTTGGGAAGGCCTGGGTGTGGAAGTGCTGAAGAAGGCCGGGTTCACTCTACCTGAGCCGAAGAAAATCTAGGCGAGTTTGAGTCCGTTCTTTACTTTTCTTTCCGGCTGGGCGAGCACTACGTCTCCGTTTTCCAACACGAAGCCTGTCGTGAGAACCTCGGACCTGAAATCGGCTATCTGCTTCGGCGGGAAGTTGGTGACACATATCACCTGCCTGCCGAGCAGCTCGTCTTTCTTGTACAGCTTGGTTATCTGCGCACTGGACTGCTTGACGCCCAGTTCGCCGAGGTCTATCCACAGCTTGTAGGCCGGAACCTTGGCCTTCGGGAAGTCCTCCACGCGGACGACCGTTCCGACGCGGATGCCGGCCTTCTCGAAGTCTTCCCAGGTTATCATCACTCGAGCCTCTTGATTATATGCCAGCCGAACTGGGTCTTCACCGGACCGGATAGCTGACCTTTCTGAAGAGCGAAGGCCGCTGTCTCGAATTCTCGGACCATCTTTCCACGTCCGAACGTTCCCAGGTCCCCGCCCTTCCTGCCCGACGGACACATTGATTTTTCAGCCGCTATCCTTGAGAAGTTTCCGCCCATCTGCAGCTGCTTCAGTATGTCCTTGGCCTCCTGCTCCGTCTTCACCAGTATATGCGCGCAATGTGCACTGTCCATATTATCACCTCATTTTGCTGATTAACATTATGAAATAAGAATTTAAAAAATAGAGCTACCGCTAGGAGAAGTTAGTATATTTCTACAGAAATCTACTAGAACCTTCTCTTTTTTGCGAAACACTCTCTGCAAAAGACTGGCTTGCCTTCTGTGGGCTTGAAAGGAACTTCGCATTCCTTCTGGCACTCAGAACAGATAGCCTTGTGCATTTCCCTGGGTCCGCGATCAAAGCTTCTGTCGCCGCCGAATCGTCTTTCTCCGAATGGCATATTTATTTCCTCCTGAATCAAGTGCTGTACGAGAGTTTATAAAGGTATATTCAGCTATTGTCGCAGGTCGGCAGTGAACAATCAGTATAAATCCTTTTTCATTCATTTCTGGGCATGCCGGTTATTGTCCGTGTAATAACAGACCCAAAATATGACGTGAAGGGCGAGGGAAAAAAGAATTATATTCAAAATAAACTCGGTATACCTGTCACCAACGTTTCTTCCCGACATCTGTACGTCATAGATGGGCTGTCAATCAAGGAGCAGGCAAAGGTGGCCGCGAAAAAGCTCCTGGCGGACAAGGTCGCGGAATATTTCGAGATATTCGAGGCCGATAATAAAGAAATCTATAGCCAGCCGGCAGTGCCCATCGGTGCGAAGGGCCCGTGGCTCGTTTGGATCGGGTACAAGACCCAGCCGCTCGTGCTGGACGCGTGGGGGGACACGACGAAGAAAGTGATGAAAGATCTTGGCATACATGCGAAGTCTGTGAAGCACATGGAGGAGTTCCTGATCGAGGGCGAGCTTGACATGACTCAGATAGATACGATATGCAGGGAGAAGCTAGCTGATGGAAAAGTTCAGGACTTCACTTACAGACCAGTGAGGGATAACGATGTCTGAAAAGACCTACGAAGTTCTGGACAACTTCCTGGACATGACTCCGAAGGAGCTCATGCAATTCAAGGACGAGATGAACACGGCGTTCCTAAATGAGAACGAGGTCGTGACTGTCCAGAATTATTTCAAGGGGCTGGGCCGGCCGCCGACCGACGTCGAGCTGTACATGATAGATCAGAACTGGTGCGAACACTCGGCACACGGGACTGCCAGAGGAGAGATCACGCTCATTGATTATTCGAAAGGCGAACCGAAAACGAAGACGTTCGACAACCTGCTTGGCGAGACGATACTGGGCGCGATAGAGAAGGTCAGAAAGCCTTATCTAGTCGCAGCCTGCTCGGACGATGCGGGAATCATCTATGCGTGCAAACACAAAGGAAAAAGAATCGGCACGGCCGGGAAGATAGAGACCCACAACTTCCCGTCGAAGGTATCGCCTTTCGGCGGCGCACACACAGGTACGGGCGGCGTCATCCGTGATATTTATTCGGTATTCGGTTCTCCGAAAGCAGCGGCATTCGTGATTTGCCTGCCTGAACCGAACACGCCGAAAGCAGACATACCAGAAGGTGTCAAGGACCCGAAGGTCTACATAGAAGAAATAGTCGCGGGCAACCAAGACTACGGAAACGACATGGGCATACCGACAACGATCACCGGCCTTCACTTCAACAAAGGTTACACAACAAATCCGCTGGTGTTCGTCGGCTCTTTCGGTACGGTGGATCTTTCTAATTACAAATACGACCCGAAGGCGGGCGACATAATAATATCAGTCGGTGGAAAGACCGGACGGGACGGCCTCGGAGGCGCGTCCGGCTCTTCGAAGTCACATACTACGCAGACCATGAAAAAAGAAGGCACGGCCGTGCAGATAGGCAATCCGATAGAGGAGCAACACTGGGGAGCCGTGCTGGAGGAGCAGCTGTTCGACAGCGACCTGATAAGCTACATACAGGACTGCGGCGGCGGTGGCTACTCATCGGCGATATGGGAAAGCGCGACGCGCGTAAAGAACGGCGGGGCGACAGTTTACGCGGACAAAATAACGGTCAAGGAAGACGGGCTGACGCTCTATGAAAAAATACTTTCCGAGTCGCAGGAGCGGCAGATACTGACCGTGAGACCGAAGAACCTGGACAAGGTCATGAAATTATTGGATCGGTACGGCGTCGAGGCGACCGCGATAGGACACCTCACCGGAGACGGCAAGGCCCGCGTGTACGAGCATGAGGACGACGAGAAGCCCGTTGTTGACCTGGACATGAACTTCCTGCAGAAAGGAAAGCCCAAGGTCAGACGGACTGGCGTCTACAAGGTTCCGGAGCTCCCCGAACCTGATGTTAAAATGGTCGATTGCGAATCCGCGTTGCTCGGCGTGTTGTCCAATTACAACGTCGCCAGCAAGGAGGAAGTGATACGCAGGTTCGACCATCAGGTCCAGGGCCGAACAGTTATTCAGCCGCTGATGGGCAGGGACCTCAGACATCTCTGTCCGAACAACGCGGCCGTTCAGAGGTTCTTCTACGATGATGATTACAGCGGTGACGTCATCTCCTACGGCCTGAATCCGCGCTGGGGACAGAAGGACATGGAGAAGATGGTGCGCGGGGTGTTCGACCAGGCGATACGCAACAACGTCGCGCACGGCGGAAACATGGACCGTATGGCGGTTCACGGCAACTGGTGCATGGCGAACATGAAAGAGGACGATGAGGAGGTCGGGCGCTTCGCGAAAGGAGCGGAGACGTTCGGCAACTGCGAGATCGAGACCGACATAAGCATATTCGCCGGCAAGGACAGCATGAACAATTCGCACAAGGACAGCAAGACCGGGAGGAAGCACTACATACCGCCGACGCTGCTCGTCGCTGCACAGAGCGCAACGCCCGATGTGCGCACATGCGTCTCGAGTTATGCGAAAAATGAAGGAGACTTCATTTACATAGTCGGTGTGACTAAGCCTGAGCTGGGCGGTTCGATATTCTACGAGAACCTGGGCTTCGTAGGCAACGCCGTTCCCTCGATAAACTTTTTAGATGCGAAGGCAACATACGCAAAGCTGAGCAAGCTCATTAGGAAAGGCATAAAGCCGGGTGAAAAGATCGTACGCGCATGCCATAGCGTGACCGAGGGCGGCATCGCTGCGGCTGCAGCCCAGATGGCCATCGGCGGCAACCTAGGCATGTACATCGGTCTCAATCATCTGCCAACGTACGGAGTATATCGTGAATACGAGGCGCTTTTCTCGGAATCTCTGGGGCGACTGCTGGTCGAAGTGCCCAAGGACAAGGCGAAGCAGTTCGAACGCGGCATGGTAGACTGCACTTTCGCAAGAGTCGGCTGCGTGACCAGCGAAAAAATACTTGACGTGCATGACATTGCCGGCAGAGAGGAAATCGTTAGACTGGACATCGGAAACATGAACGATGCGTGGAAGAAACCGTTGAGGGGTTATGTATGAATCCGAAGTGCGCGATACTGCGTGACCCGGGAACGAACTGCCACCGCGAGAGCAGGGCGGCTGCCGAGAAGGTGGGGTTCGAGGTCTATGATGTTTTCATCAAGGAGCTGATTGAGAAGAGGAAGAAACTGAACGATTATCATTTTTTGATAGACGCCGGCGGATTCGGACACGGCGACTACATACGATCAGGGGCGATAAAGGCAGTTCGCATGCGGCTCGTTGCCGACCAGTTCGAGGAGTTCTATGCCAAGAACGGGCTGATGCTCATGATATGCAACGGCGCGCAGGACGGAGTGCAGGGCGGGTTCATCAGCAGCTCGGACTCCGCGATTGCCGAGCAGGACGTAACGCTGTACAAGAACAAATGCGGCAACTTCAGGAACCAGCCCGTGTACCTGGAGAACGTGAACAAGGGCAAGTGCGTCTTCACGCAAGGCATCAAGCGTATACTTTGTTTTCCCATGCGCAATGGCGAGGGCAGGTTCATCCCGAAGAGCGACGAGGTGCTGAAGAGACTCTATGACGACGACCAGGTCGTTTTCAAATACGTCGCGCCCGACCGTTTCCCGATGTCAGAGGACGATGAAAAATTGTACAATCCGACCGGTTCTGTTGATCGCATAGCAGGCGTATGCAACAAGAAGGGCACATGGCTCGCTCTGATGCCCCATCCAGAATGCGCGATCGACCCGTTCACGGACGGACAATGGACCGGCGAGTTCGGACCGATGATAGAGGGCGATGGCGAAATCATATTCAAGAACGCGCACAAGTACGCGGTCGAGAGGTTGGTGTAATTCATGACTTTCAAACCGGTTTACGAACCGAAGAACAGTAAGATGGGCATAGTCGCGTTCTTTTCTGGTGGCGGCTCGTCTTTCCGAGCAATCAACGAGAGCCCGGAAGCTGGAAAAGACTACGAGGTAGTCGCAGCTTTCACGGACACGCCGAACTGCAAGGCGGCTCATTACGCGCTCGACAACGGCATCCCGCTAGTTGCGCATGACATCAAGAGGTTCTACAAGGCCAGAGGCAAGCCGCTCAAGGACATGGGGGTACGTGCCGAGTTCGACGAATGGACGGTCGACAGCATCAATGATTTGACCGGAAGATACGGAGTCGAAGCGGACGTTGTGATGCTGTCCGGTTACATGCGGCTCTTAACAAAACCCGTACTCAATCGCTGGTCCAACCGCATATTCAACGTGCATCCTGCTGACCTGTCCATCCTGGACGAAAATGGAAAGAGAAAGTATAGGGGCGATAACGCCGTCTATGACGCAATCAAGGCGGGCGAGAAAGAAACCTGCTCGACCATTCACATAGTCAACGAGCGTGCGGACGAGGGACCGATCGTTGTTTATTCGAAACGTCTGCCAGTTCCGGCTCTGAAGTATGAGGAACGGATGGATGATGTGACCCTCAGAAACTTTGCGAGCCAACACCAGGACAGGATGAAAAACGAATGCGACATCCCGGCTTTCAGGCAGGCGATGCTGCTCGTCTCAAATGGCGTGGTCGAACTGAACGAGAAGAATGAAGTGTCCATCCATATGGGGCAGCTCTTGAAAAGATGAGGTGATTTGATGAAAGAATACGACCCGACGAAACCGTTCAACAAGCAGACCATCGAGTTGGTCGAGGGGACGTGGGGAAACGCCAAGAATTACATCGTTGATATTTTCCGGGAAGGCAAGCGTTCTGTTTACAACGAGCGCCAATGGGGATATCGAGCGAACGCCACTGACGGCATAGGCACGAAGGCGTTCCTGCACTGGCAGATGTACAAGGGCTTCAGGAAGAGCCTGAAGCCGGCTGCGCAGGACGCGGCAGCTATGGTGCTGGACGACCTGGCCGAACTTGGAGCGGTACCGTACAGGCTCGAGGACCACATCGTCATCCAGGAGGAGGACGAGAAGGCAATATACGAACTGATGGCCGGCCTGGTCGACGTGTGCAACGAGCATGACGTAGTGATCACTGGCGGAGAGACCGCCATCTGCGACAACATCCGGGGCTTCGAGATGGGCGTAACCGCGACCGGCGGGCTCGAGGACGCCTCGAAAAGGACGAAGCTGAAGAGCGGGGACGTGCTGATCGGGCTGCGTAGCAGCGGCATTCACAGCAACGGACTGACGTTCGCAAGGCATGTGTTCGGTCTCGGAACGGAGAGGCAGGATAAGGAACTGCAGTACACGCTCCACCACAGGCTGCCCTGGGGCAGGATGGTCGGAGAAGAGCTGACCGTTCCGACCACTATTTACTGCGACGACCTGCTGCGGCTGAAGGAGGACGCGGAGGGACAAGTGCACGGCATGGTGCACATAACAGGCGGCGGCTGGACGAAGCTGAAAGAACTGGACGAAACGAAACGCCTGGACTTCCACATGGACGGCCGTAACCAGGAACCGCATCTGATATTTTCATACCTGAAGCACCTCAGCAAAAGTCTGGGAAACGTCAAGCCGCTGACGGACAGTGAGATGTACAAGAAGTTCAACTGCGGCACGGGCTTCGTGGTCGCGGTGGACCAGAGGTATGTCGAAGGGGCGCTGGACGTGCTTGAGCACCACGATCCTCGGGTCATCGGCGAGGTGAAGAAAGGGGCGGGCCGCATCAAGATAAAATCCGCGTTCAGCAAACGAGAGGTCGTCTTCTGATGCAGAAACCGGGCATCGCTGTGCTGGACTTCGGCAGCCAGTACACGCAGACGATTGCCCGTCGGTTCAGGCAGCTCAATACGTTCTCTGAGATATTCGAGCCGGACACGTGGCCGGCCGAATTTGTCAACGCACGCGGGATAGTACTCTCGGGCGGGCCGAACAGTGTCTATCAGGCCAATGCGCCGCGATGCAACCATGAGCTGTTCGAGATTGAGAAACCGATATGGGGCATCTGCTACGGCTTCCAATACATCGCGCACAACTTCGGTGGCAATGTGGAACGCAAGGAACGCGGAGAGTACGGCAAGGCTCAGCTGAATATTCATAAGAACGTGGGAGTGCTGGAAAATTTAGGGCCGAGCGAGCAGGCATGGATGTCCCACGGCGACACTGTCACGAAACTGCCGGACGGCTACGAAGCCATCGCCTCGACGGACGATTGTGAGTATGCCGTCGCGTGGAACCCTGAAAAGAAGATAATCGGGACACAGTTCCATCCGGAGGTAGACGACACGCCGAACGGCATGGTGATGCTGGAAAACTTCCTGCGGTTGTGCGGTGCGACCGAGCATGACTGGACCATGGAAAAATATATTAACGAATCCCGTGACATCATCCGAGAACAGGTGCACGGTCGTAAGGTTTGTCATTTAACGAGCGGCGGTGGGGACTCGACCGTCGCTGCCGTCATGCTTAAGCAGGCGCTTGAACCGGGACAGACCGAGTTCGTGTACATGGACCCGGGCATCATGCGTAAGGGCGAGACGAGATATGTGAAGAAAATAGTAGGCGACATCGGTCTTGACCTGACTGTGCTGGACACGTCCGAAGTGCTCGAGAAGCAGCTGGCCGGTGTCACGGACCCGGAAAAGAAGAGATGGATAATAGGTTCGCACTTTGCAAATGCCGCGGAGGACTACTGGAAGAGCAAGGCGGATGGTTGCGAGTGGATGCTCGGACAGGGCACAATCTATCCTGATCACATCGAAAGCAAGGGTACGAAGCACGCGGCAAAGATCAAAACGCACCATAACAGGGTGGAAGAGATACAACGACTGATAAGCATGGGTCGCGTCATCGAGCCGAACCTCTATCTCTTCAAGGACGAGCTGCGCGAGCTGGCGCGTACGCTAGCGGACAAATATCCCGAATATAAAAATCTGGGCGAGGTCTTTGCAAAACGGCATCCGTTCCCAGGACCGGGGCTCGCGATACGGATGTTGTGCTCGGACGGGAAGGCTGAAGATACGAACGTGTTGAGCGAGAAGGCCGACGCGATAGCAAAAAAATATAATCTGAAGGCAAGCGTACTTCCGATAAAATCCGTGGGCGTCCAGGGTGATGAGCGTTCATTCGCGCATCCTGCGCTGCTGCAGGGCGATGAGGACTCATGGGACACGCTGGATGCCGCCGCGACAAATATAACCAACGAGCTCCGCGGCCATGTCAACCGTGTCGTCTATGCTTGGGATCCGCATAAGGTCCGCAAGGCATCACTTCATGCCGCGTATGTCACCCGCACGAGGCTCGCCAAACTCAGGAAAGCTGATGCAATAGTAATGGGCGAGCTTGAGAGAAACGGTTGGATGGACAAGGTGGGCCAGTGCCCGACGATATCGATACCGATCGGACTGAACGACAAAAAAACCGATTCGCTGGTTATCAGGCCTGTGAACACGAAGGACTACATGACCGCCAGTTTCTCAAGGCTGCCTGCGGCGCTTGTCAACCGCATATCAGAAGGGGTGGTGGGAACGCTTGGATTGGGCTACTCCGGCCTACTGTATGACATCACTAACAAGCCGCCCGGCACGATCGAGTGGGAATAGAATCCGCGCTGAGGTTTTCTTCTCGTATTCATCGAGCGTTGTTTAGAATCATCTCTCGACAACGACGATATCTCCGGTAAATAGGAGAATAGAATTTATGAGCATGTCCTGATCAACTTCGATTATGCCCTTTGTTTTATTGCTCATCCTTTCATTGTCCATAACAATAAATCTGTCTTTTTTATGGCCTATCACTGTTACGAAATGGCCAAAGGCCACTCCCCGTATGTCATCATATTTTTTCCTATACACCCTTCTTTTACCATAAAAAATGCTTCCATTTACAGGACATATGACCGGTATTCCTCTGGAAATATAACTGCTGATGAGCTCTTTGGTGATCGGTTTGAAAACTATGTTTCCGCCTTTGGTCAGAAAATCTATTATTGCCTTGGTTGATTGCTTATAACACCAGAAAATATATCCGTCGCGGACATCACGGGCGTTGTATCTTGTTACGAACGCGAGCCTCTTCTTGAGTCTTCTAATGAGCGCTGGTTTTGAAAGTTTATACCATGCCGGGTCAAAAAAATGGGTTGAAAGGGTGAAAATGGTGGCATTGAACCCCCTCGCAACCGCTGCTGTTCCTAGCTTGAATTCCCAATCCACGTATTTTTGTTCGGATCTGGTATCATTGATTATCTTGCGTAGGTTGTAATTATCTCTGCCCAAATAATCCATCACTATCTTGAGGGCGGCCGGGCCGCATTCCATATGGGGCTGAACTATTCTTTTCAATTTGATTTTCGTTGGCATCATAAATAAATAGAACTCTCTTTATTTATACTTTGAGCGTGTTTGCAATTCGTCTGAGCGATATTTTTGACGGCAATGAGTGCGGGAAGGAAGAGCTAGAAAGAAAGCTGTCCGTCATAACCGATAAAAAATTCGGCCTGGTAAAATCATTAGAAAAGACGCTGAAATTCAACGACGAACCGAAGCTGCATCATTACGTCATCGCATTGGCAGGCAGGCAATTTTCCAGCGGGACTGCGCTCAGTGACGAAAGGGCCAGATTGAAAGCCGTCTGTGAAGCGATCGAGAGGTTCTGCCTTTCAAAATATGACGGAAAGACTTCGATAATTTCATCGTATTCTAAACTCGAACAGGCGCTTGATCCGACCTCTCTGGCCGGAGTTGCGCCGCAGGATAAGAAGAAGTTCGGCAATTATGACGGAAATACAAAATTCGCATGGGTAAGCGGCCTCTCTATGACAAGAAATGATAAAATCTGGATACCGGCGCAGCTCGTATATGTTCCGTATCAAAGCAACGAGCCTGTAATAAGAAATACAATATCCACCGGCGCCGCATCGGGAACGTCCTACTCGGCGGCGATTTATCGCGGCCTCTGCGAGGTCATAGAAAGGGACGCATTCATGATAACATATCTTAACAAGTTGCCGAGGTCCGTGATAGACATAGCCTCTGCAAAAAGCGAGGACGTCCGAAGGCTGGACTACATCTTCAGAAGGTACGACCTGGAGAGATACTCCTTTGACATAACCACCGATGTGGGCGTTCCTGTGATATTGACCATTCTTGTGGACAGGAGCGGCGTCGGACCGTCCGTCAGCCTGGGCATGAAATGCAGCTTCAACGTAGAAGAGGCGCTGCTCGGGTCCATGGAAGAAGCGCAGCAAACAAGGCCATGGATACGGGGGGAAATGCACAAGTTTTTGCAAACGGGAAAAATGCCGCCGGAACAACGGCACTTTTTAGAGAGGGCATTTTTCTGGTACGATGTCGGCATGATCAAAAAACTGGATTTCCTGCTCAAAACAAAAAATAAAATAAAAATTAGCAGAATAAAGAGCCGTAACTTCAAGGACAGCAACGAACGGCTAAGAGCGGTCCTGCGCGCCCTGAGGGGCTACGAGACGGACGTAGTTGACCTGACTGATAAAAAAATAGGAAGGGCCGGCTTCAGGGTTATCAAGGCGATAGTGCCTGAGATGCAACCGCTGCACCTTGTAGAAGGGCGGCGGTACCTGGGCGGCCGACGATTATATGCCGTACCTAGGATATTGGGTTACAGGAAGAGGGACAGCAAATACGACGACCTGAACAAAACGCCTCATCCGTTTTTGTGATAGTCATGGCAGACGATTTCGTTCAGAAGACCAAAATCAAGTCCTTTTCTGGAAAGAGGAGTTCTTCCACGATGCCATATGTCTACGATAAGATCCATTTCAAGAGCTATCCGCGCTTCAAAAGCACGTGCTTCAAAAAAATAATACCTTCCAATGAAATTGAAAAGCTGCTCCTGAAAAGGAGCTCGGAAAGGGCCTTCAGTGGAAGGCCGCTCTCATTGGATGAGCTCGGAAAGCTGCTGTATTTCAGCGGAGGAGTAAGCTGCGTCCGCAAGAAGGACTTTGACCACAGCCGCAGAACGTATCCTTCAGCCGGGGCGAGATACCCGCTCGAGATATATCCGATCGTGTTCAATGTACGCGGACTGAAACCGGGCGTCTATCATTACAACGTCAAGAGCAACTCTCTGGAGACGATACTGGAAGGCAATGCCAGGAACGTCTTTCCCTGCCTCGACCAGAGCTGGACAAAGAAGGCTTCGGTGATAATATTGGTTTCTGCCGTGTTTGCCAGGACCACGATAAAATATCATGAACGCGGGTACAGGTACGTCTTTCTGGACGCCGGGCACCTTGTGCAGAACATGTATCTGGCTTCGGCTTCCATGGGCCTGAACTGCTGCAGCATAGGCGGCTTCGTGGACGACGGGCTTAACGAACTGCTGGATATAGACGGCGAAAAAGAATCCGTAATATATGTGGTCGGCATCGGCAAAAGGCGTGTTTAAATAACTTTCTTACCAGTTATTGCCATGTCAAAAGAATATCAGAACAGGGCACTTGCAGATGCGACAGAATTCCCTTCACCAAAAATGAAGGAATATAATACTGCCAGCAACTGCAATGGTGGCAACTGCACAGGACCGCCGTCGAACTGCTATGGCGGAGTCCCTGTAAAGCGCGCCAGAACCTCTAGAAAAAAGTAAGGCCGTCGTTGCTAAACGATGACTTAGCTTGGCTATGTTTTTTTATATAATTCTCTCTTCAGAGCATCCTTTTCAGTTCTTCGATCTCTTTGTCAAGGTAAAGGGCCTCGCGATTGTATCGAAACAATGGCGGAAAAAGAAACGAGAAAGGCTTGCTATATACTGCCATTTCTTCACGCCTTTTTTCTAAAGTTTCGACCCTCTTCCGAATATCGTCATTGCTCATATTGAAATATTAGAACTGAAGCTTTAAGTGTCTTTTGGTTGAATCGTCCGGGAATCGAGGAACTTAGCGTCCGAGCATGTCGTAGACACCCTTGTAGCCCTTGAGGGCTAGTTCGCTGGTGTCTTTGACCAGCTCGATTGTCACGGAGCCGGCATCATAGAGCTCGTTAACCTTTGCGGTGAAGTTGGCTGCTTCGTACAGCTCCTTGAATGTGTCCGAGCTCATTGCCATTTTTATGTCAGGTTCCGCTGTCTGGCCTAGCTCCGTTGTCGGAACGTTGTTGATCGTCCTTACCGTAAAGAAGATGTTCGAGTCCGTAAGAAAGACCAGGAAGACCGGCGGGTTGCCTGACATGTCAGGGTGCAACATGTATGCGCCCAGTTCGTTGGACAGCCAGTTAACGTTCGCCGTTTCTATGTTCTCGCCGAGCGCAGGCTTTGCTATGTCCGGCTTCGTGACAAATGCCGGCGAGATTATCGTGAAGTAGAAGAGGACGACTGCGATGACGGCTATCGCTATTATCGCCAACGCGATGTGCTTGGTCTTCATAGCCAAGATATGCGTTAGCTATTATAAAAAAGTGCGGTTTATTGACGGATTTAAAACCTTTTCTATCAAAGTCTTATTATGGCGTCTGACGTAATGTACATGCCGGCCTCCGAGGAAGCAGAGACAATATTCTGGCCGCGCAAGGTCATAACAATAGATGCGGGCGCGTTTTATTCCAACCTGTATGACGGATATGCGATCACGCCTGAACTGGAAGATTATCTGAACGATATACGCATACCGCATCCCAACGACAGACACCGGGATTTAACTCAGTACGCACGTCTGGCCGAACGCAATGGGGCGTTAAAGGGTGATTGGGGACCGAACGTCATAGACAGAGTAATGATCCCTTACTTTACTAACCAGGACGGGATTGTTTTGGACGTGAGGGGCGTGACAACGTGGAAGCTCGCCACCCTTGCACGACCGGAGCACAACAAAATATCAAAACAGCTAATAGAGAGCAGGGACAAGGGCGATTACTACAGCCTTGTCGATCACACCGTAGGCGTATATGCGATCGTTCTGACAAGCGACGACAGGCTCGTTTACGGGGTGAAGGGCAAAGGAAAGCAGTTCGGCGGACCCGGCGAGCATACGCTGGTCGCCGGAATGGGCGACCGCGGCACGATGTCCAACATGGCCCTGCACGAGATAAAGGACGAACTTGGTCTTACGGAAGACGACTTCCACTTCCTGAACCACGAGAAAAGACCGGTGGGCTGGAAAGAATACGCCGGTGGATCGGATGACAAGGAATCGAAGAAGTGGAAGATGCTGATGGCGAACAACATACCTCCGTTCATGGTATTCGACAAACCGATGAGCAACAACCCGATGGCCGTTTTCATAGCCCGAACTGAGCTCAGCTGGATGAAGCTGGAGCTGGAACTGAAAAAGAGGCGCGATAAAAGCAACCCGGACGGCGCAGTTGACGCATGGGAGCACGAGTACTTGTCGTCGATCGAAGCGACGCCTGAAAATATCCGCGAGGCCGTCAAGGAAAACTGGCCTAAGTCCCAGGCAAAGGTTCTCGGTATTTTTGCAGACTATATCGAAGGCAAGAAGCTGTCTTAACTTTTTTCTGAGCTGAAGCGTAAAAATATAAGCGGGCTAAGCGAATCAATCGGCATGCGGAAGTCTAAGATCAACTGGTTCAAGCTGATAATTTCTATCGCGATATGCCAGATGGCCGGCGTGGTCGGGTCGCTGGCTACGATGCCGTCGATCGGCACGTGGTATGCGACGCTTGCGAAGCCGTGGTGGACCCCGCCGAACTGGCTGTTCGGACCGGTATGGATAACGCTGTTCACGCTGATGGGCATATCGCTCTATCTGGTCTGGTTCGAGGCCGGGCGGAAGAAGGAGCTCCCGTTCTTTCCTTTACAGCTCGGGCTCAACATCATGTGGTCGTACATGTTCTTCGGCCTGCACAGGCCGGACGCGGCGTTCAAGGTGATAATCTTCCTCTGGCTGGCGATACTCGGGAACATATACGTGTTCTACAAAGTGGACAAACGGGCCGGGTATTTACTGGTTCCGTATATCGTCTGGGTCACGATAGCGGCTGCCCTGAACTATTCGGTGTGGATGCTGAACCTGGTTTGAAACTTTGACAAATTTCATCTGTCTGGTCAAATTTCTTTAAAAAGATAAGAATCGCAGATAACATCGGCAAGTTGATCAAATGTTATTTGCCGCATTGCATATTTGTTAAAAGCCTTCAGATCATTATTTCTCATGTTTACCAGGTTTAAAGTTTCTATTTCTGTTAAACATAGGTCCTTTTCGCCGGTATCCATGTCGTCACAAACAATATCTGTATGTTTCATGGCAATTTTCCAGCAAGAATAGTCAGCTATTTTTTCGTCAAATAACGTTTCATACTTAACATCATACCGTTCTTTCAAGGGTTCGATAGCATCCAGATGTGCAATACCCATCTGAACAACAGAATAGGCATAATTGTTTTTGACTATTTCCTCATCAATACGCTTTGCCATAAGAGTACTTCTTTCCCTTGCACAATCGTAGCTCTTCTTATAAAATACTAGCAACGCGTCTACTTCTTTTCTGATAGCATTCATGTCGTTCTTCTCGACTCCATACTTCATCAGAACCTTATGAGTTAATAGTGAGAATGCTGTGCTTTCGCTTTTTCTATTCAGTTCTAACTGTTCGGCTACTTTTTTATCGTCATCTATAAAAATAACATCCAGACCCTTTTTCTTTGCGTTGCAATAACTGGTTTTGAAGAAACTTGGTATGTTCTCTTTGGTAGTATCGTCGTTATATACCAAACCGAGTTTTACACCGCGTTTTGCCAAGTCATTTTCGGTTCTCGCGAAATCAGGGTTTAATTCCAAGAAGTAAGCATCATACTTGTTTCTGATAATATCAAGCGCCACAATATTATCAAGAGCAGCCGAATGCGGTATAGCAAAAATATTTACTTCTGCCATATTTTTATTTGGGCAATAATCTTTAAATATACCTCTAAAAAGTGATAAACCTAGTGTGGATGCTGAACGTTTAGTTCATGTATGATATTTTTTCATGCGAAAGGGTAGACCAGGTAAAGAAATTATCTCTAACGCATCGCCTTTCATCCTTTTCCATTCGCTGTCTATGTGCTGAAAGTGTTCCTTGTTTATATATTCGACATCAAGCCTGAACTCTTTCATCTGCTCATCATAGGCTTCCTGGTTCTTGATGTGAGTCTCGTAATAAGTGACCTCATCCGTTTTAGAATCGCGCACCTTTCCGTGGGAGGCAAAAGCATAGCCGGGTTCTAACTCGTGCTTCGCTTCAAGGTTCTTTCGCCTCAACAGATAGTATTTGATATCACCGAGCAGGTTTACCCAGTCGGTCCAGCAGTTGTAGTCATCGTCGCTGCGCATCCAAAGCTTGTTCTCCGGCTCCTTCAGGTATTCGCCCTTCTCGTAATCCCAGACTCCGACATATTCCGCCTCCAACACCTCGCATAACATGTCGGCCGTCCTCACGCCACGGTCGGTCCAGAGGCCTCGCATCTGCCTGGGTAGATATGGGGGGAAAGGTCCGAGGAATTCCCGATCATCCCTGATCATCTGGTCCGTGACCAGTGTCTCGTACCTTATACTTCCTTCGGATTCATCTATCTTTACAAGCAAGTTGTCCGGGTTCGGATCCGTCAGTGTCACCATCACGGGCGTCCTGGAGCCGCATATGTCATAGATGCAGCTCTTGTACTTGTCCAATATTTCGGCGAGCCTGTCAACCTCTTTCGGCGGCGGCAGGAAGTCCCTCGACCAGACCATTTCCGGATGCGTTTCCTCGTAGCCCGGATAGAACGACCTTATCTGTTTGATGTATCTTTCGCATTTTGCAACCTGGGTAACCAGGAAGTCCCTGGCGATACCCTCCCTCTCTTCATTGGTATTCAGCATTATGTTGAGTATGTTCTTTTTATGCGCCTTGAGTTCTGGATGCCTGGCCTGGTAGGTCTCTATGGGCCTGCGGACCCCGAAAAAATCGAGGACCAGCGCGTTGTAGAGTTCCTCTTGTTCTGGTGTGGCGCTCTTGAAGAGCTTGAGCCAGTCGTGGTCTATGTATTCGTGCATGGTCCAAAAACTGTATACCCTTTCCACCTTGTACTTCATCTTCTTGTCGCCTTTGGAGACCGTGACGTCGTAGAATTCCTGGCCGGCCCTGTCCATCCTGCGTCTGTTCCACATTTCCATGTCCAGCTCCACCATGATCGAGCTCTTATCGGAAGTTATTTCGCACTGTTTGTTGTTCTCGTTGACGGTGTTGTTCATGATGAGCGAGATTGCACAGTCGCACAGATCCGACCACTCGCCTAAGGAGCCTTCCTTCACATACCAGTTTTTCGTTGCTTTTGACATAACAATAAAGAAAAATTGAACAACAAACTTTATATCCTTGAATATAGCTACCGCTAAAGAAGTCAGTAAATCTTTTCAGAATTTACTAGAAGCTTCTCTTTTTTGCGAAACAATCTCTGCAAAAGACGGGTCTATCTCCGGATGGCTTGAAAGGAACTTCGCATTCCTGCTTGCATTCTGCACAGACAGCCTTATGCATTTCCCTGGGTCCACGGTCAAAGCTTCTGCCGCCGCCGAAACGTCTTTCTCCGAATGGCATATTTTTTTCCTCCTGCTTTTAGTTGCTTCATAATGTTTATAAAGGCGTTTGATGGGGGCGTATTTTCACGGCCTTCAGTGGTGAATTTTCTGATATTTGTGTCCGATCGCTGCCGCGCTTAACTATAGCATGTGTATGCTGAACCTTTGATTCGGTCGTACCGCTGAAAATACGATAGTTTTCACTCTACTTGGCGGGTTAAACAGTTAAGTATAAATGCTTGAAAAAACCAGTTTGGAGCATGAGAAAATTAGATACAGAAGAGATGCCGCCAATCGGTTCTATCTCTCTGGGCCAACGAGCACTGCCGGAGAACCGCGCCGCTGACTATGCGCCTTTCGGGGCGAACGGTTATCGCGTAGTTCCCAACGAGTTCGAAGGTTCGGATAGAAATACCGTAGTGGTTGCATACTACAAGTTCCCAGAGTAGATCCCTTTCTGCGCCGTTATTTTAACAGCGCTTTCTTAGCAGCGCGAGCAATCTACGGTTTTCGCCGTGCTTAAATTCTTTTGTAATCATTATTTTTAATAATGACAGCTTTTAGCAAGGAGTTCATAAGAAAGGCCGATGAGGAGGCCGAAAGGATAATTCGGGAATACGAAGAGGGGGAACGACGATATCAAGAAACCGCCCGGAGACGCCAGAACCTGAGCAGCAACGACGTCCTCAGCGTCGGTTATTGCCTAGGCAGGTATCTTGGCGAACATAAGAACTGGCTTGGCAACTCGCCTTATTGCTATGAGATGAGGAAGGACAATGAGAAGCTCAAAGTGACGTACAGGAACTTTCCTGAGGTAGGTTACAACCTGTTCATCCAACTCTTTCAAAGAAACCGGCAGGAATGGATTGAAGTTTCCACCCGCACATTTGGCAGTCCGGTCGCGTATCTGAGCGAGGCCGGAAACCCGGACAATATGGAAGGCCGGTTGATAGACGTCTTCATACTGAAGAACTTCAACGAAATCAAGGACAGAATATGCAAGAACGCCGATTATGTCTATAACACCTTCTTGATACCCAAATATTTTGATCGCTTGAAAGAGGTGGGAAAGCTAGACCCTTCAACGATTCCACTTACGGCAGGAGAAGTGAAGGAGCTGGATAGGCGGCTTGGTGTCATATATTCGAGCGACAAGCTGTTGGGAATAAAGAACGATCTGGCGAGAAAGCTGATACAAAAGCTCGAGAAAAGAGGCTCGGCGAGGCAAAAATGCAAAAGAGGGATGACGACATCTGACCTCGGAAGCATAGGGCATTCCAGACTTTCCGAAAAGGACGCAGAAGAAAGCGACAGCATAGCCGGCTTCAGGAAGGACCTTCCTCATGGCACAAGATCCATATGGGAAGCAAATTATGCGAGGGCTCTCATTTATGACGGAATAGACTACCGGTATGAGCCAGAGTCCTTCGAACTTGATGTGTCTGGAGAGTCTAGAAATCTGTTCAAAAAGGATAAAATAACTTATGTTCCGGACTTCATGATCAGGGATACGAATCATTTCGTCGAAGTGAAGGGGTTTGAAAACGCGATTTCGACCGCAAAAATTGCTCTGCTGCGGTCCCAATTTCCGGAAATAGATGTCAGGGTAGTCGGGCGGGCAGAATATGACGAACTGACCAAGCAGTACGAAGATACTATAAACAATGATACGAGATTCTGCGGATGGGAAAATGGTAACAGAACGACGGGAAACAATCTGTTCACAAACACTGAAAAGTTCAGAAAGATACAGGAAGAAAAAGGGAAAGGCCGGTGCCTTGATGAGTAGCAGTTTTATCTCTTACTTACGTCATTCTTAGCGTATGCTCGACTTCGACAACATGATAGCCAAGCACCTGGAGCAGGAGCCGCATCCGAAGGGCGTCGGGCGGTAATAATTATGAGTTCAGGACAAGCACGGTATTCGATAAGTAGCGCGAGGCGGCAGAAACGGGTAGAATACACTAAACTCTTCATGACATTCAGCTATAAAGATCCAACACGCATAGCGGTCTTTTTCGGCGTCAGTACGTCGACTGCTGAACAGTATATGCGAGAAGCAAGATATATTGAAATACCTGATGATTTAAAACAGAAAATTAGTCAGAAAATGAAAGAAAATAAAATAGATGCGTTCGAAGCAATCGCACAACATTATAATCGCGGTTGTTTTATAGCAACTGCGGCTTATGGCACTCCCTTTAGCGAGGAAATAAAAATTTTGAAATTGTTTAGAGACAGAACACTATCGAAATTTGTTCTTGGTCAAATCTTTATTGATACTTATTATTTGTATAGTCCTAAAATAGCGAAATTTATTGCCAAGTCCGGCTTCAGAAGATGGCTCGTCAGGTTTGCACTAAATCCTGCCGTGTTCTTTATTAAGTTATTTATGTTTCCCAAATAAAAATTCTATTTATCATCTTCTGTATAAAGCTGCTGTAAGTATTAATCCAAATATTATGTAGTATATCATACACAAAATAAGATCAATTGACGCTAATTGTGGTGGATTAGAACCAATTAGACTGATCGCAAAGTTATAAATCACGACGCCGATAAACGAAAAGGAAATTAACACTGAGATAAATAATAAAAATGAGTTAAACTTTTTCATTTTTGGTTCTTTTAAATAAATAAAATACATTACAGACATCAGAAGAAAAAACATAAAAAGCCAAATTAAGTCTTTAGGCAAATTAAACGCGGCTAAAATAGAACCCATAATTAATAGGATTTCGATCAATTTTTCTTTTCTTGAGTCATCTAAAATAGGAATAGTTTTTCTAATTATATTCTTACACATCGGTCATCACTTCTATGCACATTTTTGAACAATTCTATATTTTGTTACGGTTCTGTATGCAGTCTTTGTTGGGGGTGTGACTTGATGTGTACCGCTGACCTGCTCGCCCATATCAGTATTGAAAATAGCCTCAAACGTTTCTGTTGAATGGGCGTTGATGTATGCTGTCTTTGAATCCATCAAAGTGCCATGATTGCTGGTACTGAGTGCATAATTTACAACGAAAGAGCCTCCTGCATCATCGCCGTTTGAAACTATCACTTTGTATCTTTGAAAGAATCCTAATTGTGTATTCCAATCTTCAGTGATCGTAGAACTAATTATTGAATAGCTTAAAGGTTCTTGATACGCTTCTTGTTCGGTATACGGTTCTTGAATATTTTGACATTGCTGTCCTGGTATAACCCCACCTTGGCTGCCAGATAAACTAATTAATAATATGCCAATGATGATCACTACACCTATAGCTAAAAATGTAGCATATTTTTTCATATTCAATTGAGGTTTAGCTTCTGCTTTAGGTGATTTTACAGTTTTAATTTTTGGCTTCTTCTCAACAGTCATAATCATCTTAATTAGTTTCCCGCCACATTCCTCGCAGAAATTTTTATTTTCTGTATATTCTTTCTTACATTTCTTACAATATTTCATATCCTTTTACCACACTTCGGGCAAAATTTGCCCTTGGTTTTCGCTCCGCAATTATCACAGAACTTTGTCTTCGAATCCACTTTTTTAATTACTTTATGTTTCTTGCTTTTTATCTCGGGTGGCTCAGATATTTCAACTTTGCTTATTACAGACTCTCCTACTAATTTTCTTCTATGAAATTCAATTTGAGTTCTCCATATATCGCGATTGTCAAGATGAATAATAATTTTTGGATTTGTTCTAAAGAATTTCCAAAAACCTTTTTTTATATCAAATTCTATAACCAACTGACTTTTCTTAACACTGAGTAATCCGGAAGGTGTCTCGACCTTCTTCACGGCTTCTAACGGCAAATCCATCCATGTCATTACCATAGCTGTAGAGCTCTTTTTGGGCTGGCCATAAAGTAAACTCTCCCAGAAACTCTGAGCTTCCTTATTCAATTTTTTCCAATCCATGATTTTTGCAATAAGAAATAATATCCTTTGATTCGTGAGATAAATTTTAGCATCAAATGAGTCTGTTCCAAAAACATTACTCCCGCCTTCTATTGTAACAAAATCAGGGGTCTCGGCAACAACTTCTTCATAATCTCTAATTTCTTTAAAAACACCTATAATTTTTGGCATACCGGTCATATAACTCTTGTATTGATGTGTCTTATAAAAATATACTTTATAGTCAGCAACATCAAAAAACACTATTGTCTGTTGAGCCACTAATCAATTGCATATCATTCTCAAATGAGAAAAAATCTCATTTTCTTCCAAATTCCCACTTTGGCGGGTGAATAGGATGAAAACCACGCGAAACGGATGTTAACAGAAGAGATATCTGATTACAGTTCTATTTTACCTTCTCTAATCTTTACCATTAAGTCTCTTGGCGTTATCGATTCACAACCATGTTTTTTTAATATTTGTTGAACTTCGGGTTTCATAAAATGTTCAGTATTAGCTGTTACAAGAAATCTAATATCGTTCCTAACAACAAATTGAGCGATTTCGTAATCATCCTTTTTCAGATATAATCTAAAATTTTTCTCCTCGTTATTGCCTAATCTACTTAAATGTAAAATGCCATTAATGCGCTCACCTAAATTGAATGATGGATAAAATATCAAATCCGCACCTGCTAATGAGATCAGTTGCTTTGTCTGTTTGGCTTTCACTATTTTTGTTTGGTCCTTTTCTAACATTCTATCTATTTCTTCTTCAACTTTTTTAGATAAAGCCAGGAATATTTTCCCTTCTTTTTTCAACGTTATAATATCAAAAACTGCTGCAACATCTTCCTCTACAAATGGCTGCATGAAATATTGATCAGATGGTCTCATCCAAGATGACGTGTCAAAATAAATTCTTAACATAGAACCCACTACATTTATATTAGTATCATAAATTTATAAACCGTCGATATTGAATTCTACATGTGGGCCACCTTCCTGTCAGCCCCAACAAAAAAATAAAAATCGTTTCTCCTTCACATTTTCTCACGAACTCTCACTTTTGGCGGGTGGACCCGGCCCATGGCCCACCAAAATTATGTATTCTACACAATCTATTTTACAGCATATATTTAGTAATATATATAGCATAACAGATATTATTTAGCATACTCATTACGTAACATATATTTACTAATATGCTTTACAACATCACCTGTCTAACATATAAATCACGCTATACGCGATTTTGCCATTTTTCAGTGAAAACTCAGCGTTTCGGTCTTAGCAGATGATTCTCTTTGTCCACGACTTCTATCTTGTGTTCCTCAATGAGCTTGGCCAACTCAATATAGAAGATAGCATAATGCCGTCAGTAGTTCTTCCATATATTGGAGCCCTTAGGGACCACCATATCAAGCAGGTGCTTATCGGTCAGCCTGCCTCTTTGTTCAAGCTTATCCAACATGGCATGCCTTAGGCCCATTCAATCACTCTTAAGGCCGTCAGAGAACTCCTCGATCATCCGTGTCATGTAGCCGCTGAACGCGCCGGGATCAAGGAAGTAAACGGTCTGGTAAGTCTTCCTCTTATCGTCCACGTACACCCGCTTTTCCTTGATCAGGTGGACCTTCTTGAGCGGATTCACGACGAAATAGAACGTTCTTTTAGGCTTCTGGTACTTGTCGAAGCCTATGCCCAAAGCAGAGCAGAGCGCCTGGTGCTCCATCGAGCCCTTCTGCTTGAGCAGCCCGATCAGCTTCTCGGCCATCGCCCGTATGTGCGCATTCCTGGCAGACTTTCCGTACAGCCAGGTTATTATTTCCTTCATATTATCAGATTAACATTAAGTGTCCATACATATAAATCTGAGCAAAAGGCCGTGTACAGAGAGGTGTGTCATTCATATATCTGACCAAATGATACTGATGGCACGGGAGACGTGTTTTGATGCACCCATATGTAAGCATCAACTGTCCAGTCTGTTTTTGGCCCGTTTTTCGCTCTTTTGGATAGCCCCAATTTCTAACAACCCTGATAGTCAGTTTTCAGTGGATTATAGGAGTTCGTTATCAATATGTTCAGTACACGGGAACTGATTATGGGCCTAAGCACGAACTCTCACAATCATTGGAGAATATCCGCATGTAGCCGGCGCAGAACATAAAATCTTCCGTCCGGGCTAGCCCAATAAGAACGATTTACTTTACCTTCGTCAGCTTCAGGTCCTTCTCACTCGGAA
Organism: uncultured archaeon; assembly: GCA_964353775.1. Lineage (GTDB taxonomy): Archaea > Aenigmatarchaeota > Aenigmatarchaeia > Aenigmatarchaeales > JAHLMS01 > JAHLMS01. The sequence goes on from CAYGWB010000002.1 coordinate 71,209, forward strand.
CGTCCTTCATCCCATTGGCGATCCGGCCGAACTTTCGACGCAGACCTTCGAAGTCGTGCGCGATCTCCTCGCCGTCCGAGGTCAACTTTATCATCTTTACCCTGCCTTTCTTGTCAAAAGTCACCAGTCCGAGCTTCTTGAACAGCTCCAGAACCTTCACCGTGTGCGAATAAGTGCAGTCAACGGTCTTAGAAACCTGGGTCGCGTACCGAACGCTGTCCGATCTGAGAGCTACGATCATCTTGACCGGCTTCGGATGTAAAAATAAGCCGTCTATCGCCCCTTTAACCGCTTCTCTTTGCTTCATAACTCTCACTTTTCTAATTAAAATTACCCGAACTGCTATTTAAGTCTTATGCAACCTTTACAAAACATGCTTTTTATACATCATTTTGTTAAATATGTTATGTAACTTATCTTTTATGCTAACTATGTTATGTCACATGTAGCATAACATATAATTTGTAATATCTATTGTATAAGATATTCTTTACAAACATTGTTTTAAAACTCTCACAAGGCCCTTCAGCCAAAGGAATTTAAGGGAGAACGGACCATTCTGTTGCATGGACCTACCTTTAGCGCCGGTCGAACGGCTGTTAAGAAGGACGGCGATGCGCGTGAGCGACGACGCCGTCGAAGAGTTCGCCACGCTACTGGAGGAAATAGCTTCTGATATAGCGGCCGAGGCTGCAGCGAACGCCAAGAAGTCCAAAAGGATGACCGTGAGCGTCGCGGACATAGAGGCGGCCAAGCGAAAGATTCTCTGATTAGGCCAGAACTGCGCCCATAATTGCGCCTATTCCATATCCTGCAAGCGCGGCCAGCATTCCTATGGCCGCCATCTCGATGCCGCCCTTGATCGGGTTGCCGACCGTCGTCTTCGTCTTGTACACGCCGACAAAGAAGAGGACGACGAGCGAGATTGTGAGAGCAACGTATACGGCCGTCTGGACGGGCAGAAGGAAGAAAGGAACGGTCGGTATGAAAGAGCCGATGAAGGCGGATCCTCCGACGACAAGGGCGATGTTGACGGGGCTGAACTTGGCGGGCGTGAGCTTGAGCTCGTTCTCCATCATGAAGTAGAGCCAGCGCTTCTTGTTCGAAGTGACGTGCCTTACAGCGCCCTTCAGCAACGAGCCGGCGAAACCCATCCTGCTGAAGATCGAGCGGACCTCGGACCGTTCAGCGTCAGGCTTCTCGTGTATCTCTCTTATTTCCCTGTTCAGCTCAGAACGGTAGAAATCGGCCTCGGCCTTGAAAGAAGTGTAAGCGACAGCCATCATTGAGATCGATTCGGCAAAAGTGGCGGCCATCGCAGAGATTATTATTAGCTTTGCGTTATTGGTCGCGGTCGCGACTCCAAGAATGACGCCGAGAACGTTGACAAGCCCGTCCTGCCAGCCGAGGATGAAGTCCCTCAGCCTGGTCGGCTTCTTGTGCGGCTCCTTGTGCTTTAGCCTGAAAAGCGGCTGACGAACCATGAAAATAGAGCACATCCTGATTAAAAAAGCGTTTCTATTCACCACTTGCGGTCGGCAGATACAAATAAATCCTTTCTGCTGCAGTATAAGCACGTGAGAAAATGGAAGTTGACGCAGTTCTTGAACGCATAATCGCGACGACCGGGATGAATAATGAGGACCTGGAGAGGAAGATAGCCGATAAGCAGAGGGAGCTGTCCGGTCTTGTCAGCCGCGAGGGCGCGGCCTACATAATCGCGAAGGAACTTGGGCTGGAACTGTTCGAGAAGTCCAAGCGCAGGCTGGAAATAAAGAGCGTCATACCTGGACTGAAGAACGTGACGCTCACCGCACGGATAGTTCGGATGTTCGAGCCACGACAATTTGAGAAGGACGGACAGAAATCGTGCGTGGCGAACGTCATACTGGGCGACGGGAGCGGCTCGTTAAGGCTCTCGCTGTGGGACCTGCAGTGCGACCTGCTCAAGCAGCTGCAACCCGGACTAGCTGTCGAGGTGTACGGAGCGTACACGAAGGACGACAGCCGGGGCGGGACTGAAATAAGGCTGAGCAAACGCGGCGGGATGAGAGTTCTGCCGAAGAGCGATCTGCCGAGCATGGATCAGATAAGGACGGCCTCGACGGAGACGCCGACAAGGGTGGACCTATCGGCGCTGAAAGAGGGCGGACTTTTCGAGGTGCGCGCGGCAATCGTGCAGCTGTTCGACAGCAACATGTTCTACGAAGTGTGCCCGACTTGCGGGACGCGCGTGCATAAGGAGACCGTAACGGAAGGCGCGAGACAGTATATGGTGTACAAGTGCGGCCAGCACGGGGAAGTGCAGCCGACGCATGCGATGGTCGTGTCCGGCGTAATAGACGACGGAACGGCGAACACGCGTGCCGTGTGGTTCAGGGACGCGGCGCTGAGCCTGATTGGAATGACCTTAGAGGACGCGGTCACGCACAGGGACGGACTTCTGGATAGCATAGACGTTCTCGGAAAGGAGTTCATAATGGTCGGACGCGTTAAGAGGAACAAGATGTTCAATCGCATCGAATTCATAGTAAACAGCGTCAAGCCGGTCGAGCCGAAAAACGAGACTGAGGCGCTAATAAACGAATTGCGCAAGGGAAGTTAAAGGATAAATAGTTTGCGGTCAATTGTTATAGGTCTGATTTTTATGGCTGAGAAAGAGAAAGTGAAGGCTGTCGCGGATCTGCCGGGCGTCGGTGAGAAGATTGCGGAGAAACTGCACGACTCCGGATACGAGGACATGATGGCTGTTGCGGCCGCCAGTCCAGCCGAAATGGCCGAGGCGGCCGAGCTCGGGGAAGCGACCGCAGCAAAGATAATTTCTGCCGCGCGTGACGCGCTTGAGATGGGATTCGAGACCGCAACGAAAGTGCTGGAAAAAAGAGCGAAGGTCGGACACATCTCAACCGCCAGCAAGAACCTGGACAATTTGCTCGGCGGGAAGGGAATCGAGACCGGAGCGACCACGGAGTTCCACGGTGCGTTCGGCTCGAGCAAGACACAGATTGCGCACCAACTGTCCGTTATGGTACAAATGCCAGTTGACAAAGGCGGGCTCAACGGAGCCGCCCTCTACATCGATACAGAGGCCACGTTCCGACCTGAAAGAATAAAGCAGATGGCCGAGGCCCTGAAGCTGGACCCGAAGAAGGTGCTGGAGAACATCTACGTCGCACGTGCATATAATTCCGATCACCAGACGCTTTTGGCCGTGAAGGCGGGCGACCTGATCAAGGAGAAGAACGTCAAGCTGATTATAGTCGACTCCGTGACAGCGCTGTTCCGCTCAGATTTCTCAGGTCGAGGCGAACTAGCGCCAAGGCAGCAGAAACTCAACCGCCACCTGCACACATTGCAGAGGCTGGCGGACGTCTATAATATTGCGATATATCTGACCAACCAGGTGATGTCCAGGCCGGACGTAATGTACGGCGACCCGACGACGCCGATAGGCGGCCACATCATGGGGCATTTCTCGACCTTCCGCGTGTACGTGAGAAAGTCGAAGGGCGACACGCGCATAGGCAGGATGATAGACAGCCCGAACCTGCCCGAGGCCGAATGCGTGTTCTGCATAAAGCCCGAGGGCGTCCGTGACCCGGAAGAAGACGAGAAGAGAAAGCGAGAGTAGCTACAGCTAACCATTTCTAAAACAGAAAAAAAGTGAAATTTATTTGCGTCCGACCCAGCGCATAGGTTTGATTGTTATATCGGGCGAGTTCTTTGTGTCCGGCCGCTCCTGTGCATCGACATGCTCGCGCCTGACCGTGCCCTTGCGCGTGTAGACTGTGTATAGCATGTCCATTATGTTGCTTGCAGTAGAACCTATCGTACCTGATATATTGCGAAGGTTTTCAGCTGTGGTCAGAACAGGCCGCACAGTATCGATATCGATGGCCACACCGTCATCATAATGGACTTCGTCTATCTTTAACCGTAAATCGCCTTCTCCCTTGTAGTAGGAAGGCCGTATGAAAGAACTTCGGGCTATGTCGTCGAAATCCCAGTTGTTGCGCGGCTGGCCGAGCTCATCCATCCGGGTCGATATCGAAGCCCAGGAAAAGAACTTGTCCTTGCTCCGCTTTGCCACTGAATATTCGAAGCTTCTCAGCGGTGGCTTGAGTTCCTGGATGTAGAGGGCCTGCCAGGCGCCATGTGCTTCATCATAGCAGGGCGTCTTTGGATCGTTGAGTTTCACAATAGCCTTGTCGAGCTGTCTTGGTGTCAAAGGCTCGATTGTGATTGGCATGCCCAGTGATGGAAATTAATCTTTAAAAAGTCGACGACGGCCAGAACTATTCCACTGGTTGCACGGTCTGCGTCAGTCTTATTTTATTCGGCTTGCCCAGTTCCCTGTACTCCGTCTTTGACAGGGCGTAACTGTCGCCGCCCATCTTGTTGTACTCTACGACACCGTCGCGGCCTTTTTCTATAGTTTCGAGCGGCAAAGTAGACGTATGTGTGATCTTCTTGATAGCCAAAAAAATCCACCTTAAACGATGTCTTTCTCGGCGATTATGATGAAGTCGCCAACGCTCTTCACTGCGCTGAAAGGTATCAGAAGACGGCCCTTGTCATCCTCGCTGAGACCTAGATCCTGGGCGCCCTTCGTCGGCTCTGTAACAACAAGGTTCATGAGCTCGCCGCTCTCTGTAATGAATGCGACATCGCCAACGACGCCGAACTTGCGGCCGCTCTCTTCGCTGACTATGACTTTGCCAAGGACTTCCTTACCGCGCACTCTTTCATCAGGCATAATAGCACCTCCAAATGATGTCTATACATCGAATAGCGAATATTTATACTTTTGCTTGTCGTGTTTTGAAATTGAGAATAATTATATTTCTGCTTATAATAACCGCAGGCGTGAATTTTGCATCCGGCAACTCGCAATCACAAATATTTCAATTTTCCTTTCACGTCCCGGACCGATTCGTAGCCTTTTCTTTTTAGAATATCTTCCAACTCTTTGTCTATTCTCTCGAAACTGGCCGGCCCCTCCTTCTCGAAGGCCGTTGCTATCTGAACGGCGTCCGCGCCGGCGAGCAGGAACTCGAAGGCGTCCGTGCCTGTTCTGACCCCGCCGACCCCGAATATCGAGACATCGTCCTTCAGGAGCTCGTAGAACGTCCGTACGTTCGCCAGGGCTATCGGTTTGATGTAATCGCCGCAAAGACCGCCGAACCCTTTCTTAGGTTTTATGATCGGCCTTTCGGTTTCCGGGTCGATTATCAGCGTGTTCCCGACGGAGTTTATGCAGCTGATGAAGGAGACGTCGTATTTTCTGATCAGGCCGGCCATCTGCTTCTGGTGGACAGAGTCGAAATAGGGCGGCAGCTTCAGCCCGATCGGTTTTTTGCCCAAATGTGAGACTTCTCTCAAGACCTCTTCGGTATGTTCGAAGTCGTAAGCGACCTGCGGCTTTCCCTCAATGTTCGGGCAGGACAGATTGACCTCGATCAGGTCGGCATCGCTCTCCTGGAAGGCGCCGACCATTGTCCGGTAGTCTTCAGTGCACAGTCCGGCAACGCTCGCCACAACGGGTTTGCCGTATTTTCTCAGTTCTGAAGCGAACCTGACGTATTCTTTGTAGCCCAGATTCGGCAGCCCCATGCTTTGAATCGAACCCAACGGCAGCCTCACATATCTCGGCTCGTCGTTACCCTTTCTCGGCTCTATCGTGCTGGACTTCATCACGGTCGCGGCTGAACGTGATCTTGCGATAACTTCGAGCTCCTCGAGCGTAGAGTCATTCGGACCGGAAGCGTTCAGAACATAGGAGCCGAGTTCTACCCCGGCTATTTTCGTATTTGTAGTCGTCAAAAACCTTCCTAAAATTCGTTTTGCGTATTTAAAAATTTATGTATCTTACAGCAATCATACGTTTGTCTGTAGAAGTTCGGCCATCAACTTCGTCACCTTTTCTTCGAGTTCTTGCAGCGTGCCCTTGTTGCTTATTTTGTAATCGGCATTCTTGATCAGCCTGCCCTCGCCGTGGCTAAGCTCGAGCTTGTCGCGTTTTTTCAAGTAGGCCTCGGACTCGGTTTTTCCGAATCGGCCGCGTGCGTGCTCGCGGCTGTGCCGCAAACGGAAAGGCGCGGTTATCGCGATTATGACGGGTTTCTGGCCTGCCAGCTCGGCGAGATATTTTACGTGCTGCGGCGACCTGAAGCCCTCGATAATGATTATCGGCTTCCTGGCCAGTCTCACCTTATCCCAGACGCGCTGAGTGACCAGCTTCTCACGGCCGCCGGTGTGGAACCAGTGCGCGATAGCCATATCGGCCGTCGGAGAATACTCGAGACCGCGGTTATGTATCTCCTCGCGGATGATGTCGCCGCTATGAACTTCGGCTGCGTTGAATTTCTTGGTTATTATATCTGCGGCGGCCGACTTTCCGGAACCGGCCATGCCGACTATAAGGAGCAGAAGCTTTGGCATAACAAATGTGAGACTTTCTTATTAATTAAGCTGTCACGAAAAGCGTGCGCACCTTCGGCGTCAGAGCGTACATGAAGGCCTTGCCTTTCGACTCGCGCTGCACATAGCCTTCGAGCATGAGACGGTGAAGAATATTGTTTATCGAGCGGATCGCATGACCCTTGGAGGCGTACGAGCCGCTGACCTGGTCGGCTAAAGCCGTTGGCGTCAGCCAATCGGTCTTGGCCAGCACTTCCAGGATCTGCCGCTGCTTCCTGGGCAGGTTGGCCACCTGGTTGTCCGTCGGCGGCTTCGGAGCGAACGTGACGACGGGCTCTTCCAGAACAGGCGCGGGCTCGAACTCGCGGTAGTCGGCCAGGTTCTGGGCGTCTATTTTCTCCAGGTTCTTCTCTATCGCATCGTTAACCAGCTTGTCGGCCAGCTTGAGCACCTCCCGCGGGAAGCCGCCTGTACGCTGGTAAATGGCTGAAATGGCCTCATCCGTGAACGGCTCGGTCCCTTTCCCGCCCGCGGCCGCTATCCGCTTGGCCATAAGGTCCTTACTCTCACTTTCCGAGAGTGCGGACAAGGTTATCCTGGTCGTTATTCGCTGGTCGAAGGTCTCCAAAGTGCTTTTGATGTTGCCCTCGAGCGCCGGCAGACCGGCCACTATAAGGCTCACATTATCAATCTGGTCAACGAGCACGCGCAGCCATTCCAGGACGTCCCGGCTGGTCTCGTGGGCCTCGTCTATAAGGAAAAGCAACTGAGTTCCGCTGAGCTTCCTGTTGACGTAATTTGGCAAAGTCCAGAGAGTCGGCTTTCCGGAAAACATCTTCTCGAAAAAGCCCAGTCCGTAAATATCGGTGAAAATCTGGATGAAATCGTCCGGCTTCTGAGGCGGTTTGCTTATGTAAAGCTTGGAGAGGTTCGGATTATTGGTCTCCAGGCGCTTAAGGAAGGTCGTTTTGCCGCTTCCTGTCGATCCTGTCAGAAGGGCTATCTTGTGCTTGCTCTCAATATGCCTCTTAGCGGCCGTCATCTGCTCATCATAGCCTGTAAAAAGAGTCGGGTCTATCTTCAAGGTGAACGGATTCTCTCTCCAGCCCCATTTTCCGAACGTCATGACATCACGTGAACATTCACATTGCCTTCACTTAGGCGATTTATATTCACGTGAACAAGTATTTAAGTATAAGTGAACTTCACGTGAACATAATGTGAAGATGAACATATATTTTCTAGGATATAAGTGAAGATTTCGTGAACCAAACGTGATTGTGAGAGTTCGCTTGGGAGTTTGGGCCGGTTTCGAGGGCAAATGTTAGGATCCGGCCGTTGACTGGAAATGAACGAAAAACTGCGCGTGAACAAAACGTGAAGTTCATTTCATGTTCACACGTTCACGCTATCTTCACGCTATCTTCACGTGAACATGCGTGAAGTTCACGTGAACATAGTTTCAATTGTTAATACAAAGTGAGGTAGAAGTGCGATGTTCACGTAATATTCACGTGAATATGGCGTGAACATCACGTGAAGATGTGAAGGCCGCGTGAACGATTCGTGAAGGTCTACGTGAATACTTTGACCTTATTTGTCTCTCTCAAAATACTAAAACGATGAATATAACACTGTTATATTCCTTAAACTTTAAATAAAACCTAAGCCAAGAATCTACATGCGCACGTTCATTGCTGTCGAGGTCTCCGAAGCCTTGAAGCCCAAAATTCTGGCGATTCAGAAGAAAATCGAGGCTAGCGGAGCGGACATAAAGCTCGTCGAGCCTGAGAACATCCATTACAACCTCAAATTCATAGGCGAAATAGATGATCGGACAGTAGAAAAGACAAAAAAGGCACTCTCCGAAATATCCTTTCCTGCATTTGACGTCCATATAGCCGGCTTAGGAGCTTTCCCTAGCAAAACCTATATCCGCGTGGTCTGGCTAGGCTGTCGCCAAGGGACACAGGAACTGACTGCCCTGGCTTCCAGCGTAGAGGAGGCGCTTGCCGGGATAGTCCCGAAGGACGAAAGGCCTTTCACACCTCACCTAACGCTCGGTCGTGTAAGCGGAGTAAAAGACAAAGAAGCACTGTCAAAGCTCATGCACGATCTTGAGAACGCTGACATTGGTAAATTCCGCGTTGACAAGCTCGTATTATTCCAGTCGCAGCTGTCTCCAAAAGGACCTGCGTACATGCCGATACTGACGGTCAACTTGAAGTAGAGCGTATTTTGCGTTTAACCTTTTCTTCCTTTAGGTCCATTAGCCATATTTCATCGGCTTTTTGCATAATACGCCCGATTTTAAGCGATTTATCATATTCTGCACAAATAATTATTCTTCCAAGCGATTTTACGGCCTCAATATTCTTGTATATATGCTTCGATGAACTATTCCAACCATCATGATAGTGGCATTCTACAAAGATTGGCCGGCGCTTCCTAATAACAATCACGTCTGGCCTGAATTTATGATGTTTGATCCTCTTCTCGATAAGAATCTGTTCTTTTTTGAAGCCCAATCTGTTGAATTCTTTTGCGGCTATCTCTTTCATCTTCTTGTGTCCGAAGGCCTCATTTTTTATTGTAAACGGTTTGAGAAGCGCCTGATCAGGAGCAAGACCTAATCTTTCATTCTTGATTCTATATACCTCTTTTATCGCTTTAATCATCTGATTAAGCGTTTCGTCGTTATTCATTTGTCCACCTCACGTGGGCTGAAAGCTGTCTGGATAGGCGTTTCCTTGACGTTTTTAATCAATTCCATGGCTTTCAGAAAACCGCTGAGCTTGATTCCTGGTTTTAGCTTTACCAAGCGTAGTCTGATGGACGGGTCGATATGCGTTTCCTCTATTGCTGCCGCCAAGTATTTGTCCAGATACCAGCGGACAGTTGCTTCATGAATACCGGTCTGGCGGGCTATGAAAGCTACATGGACCCAGTCATTTCTTGTAGCAAGAACTGCCCAAATTTTAGTTATTTTTGCGTGGTCCGGGCCTTTGAATGTTGTTCTATCCCGTTTTATTGCATTTTTCATTAGTCTATTACTAAGCTAGTAGTATTTATATCTTAATGTCATAGATGCTCTTTTTAGTCGCTTATAATCCAAAACAAGCAGTTTTGCAGGCTTTCAATATTTATCACACTCACGTTGTGCGTGACTATAACAGTGTTATATCAGTGGCCGACGCTCGCGTAGTTCTTCATCCCGTATTTCCAAGAAGCGTAAGCTATGGCCAAAAGCACTACGCCGACAATCGGCGTCGCATAGGCGTAAGGCATCCACTGAGTGTTCTGGAAAAAGAACTGTGACGGGTAGAAACTGACAAATCCTATCGGCAATATGTATGTCAGTATCCAGATCATTGTCATGCTGTAGATATCTATGGGATATTCCGCGAAGCGTATCGCGCTCCAGAATAGTTCCATTAGAGAACGCACTGTCGTCACCCAGAAGGCCATCGAACTGATGAAAAGCGTTATGGAAAAAATCACTAGCACGGAACCGGACATAAGAGCTACCAGTGCTAGTAACAGCTGCGGCGTCCACACGATACCGAGCTTGGCGGAAGAATAAATCAACAGCATGATGCCGGCGGCTATATCCCCAAACCCGTCATCGTCTATGTTCCGCATCATTACCAGCGCGAGCGTGTTCAACGGACGGAGCATGTACCTGTCCAGATCGCCCCTTCGGATAAGACGGTCCATCGAATTGGGCGAACAGCCCGTAAGAAAAACGTGCCATATCCCTCCGGCCAGCGCGACAAATCCGAACATGAAAAGCAGCTGGTTGAAGCTCCAGCCGTTCAGCGAAGGTATGTGCTGGAACACAGCCCAGAAGAAAACTATGGTTGTCACATTCGTCAGAAAAATGGCGACTATGCCTATTATGAAATCGAACCTTCCCTCGGCCCAGGTCTGGATGTTGAGCTTTATGAACTGAAGATAGTTCCTTAGATAGAATCTCAGACGCATTCAACCACCCTGAACCACTACCCTCTTTATCGATTTTTGCCACAAAACGTAAGCGATCACGAACATCGCCCCTATCCAGAAGAACTGTATAAGTATTCCGGACCACATCGCGGCTCCAGTGATCGTTCCGGTGTAAATCAGCAGGGGTGTGGAGAATATCGCCTGGAAGGGAAGCATGTTCAGTATGTTCTGCGACCACAGCGGAAAGAAGGCGATCGGAACGATCGCGCCCGATGCCAGTTCGGCTATTATAATCCTGGAGAGCCGCATGCCCCAGATGTAACCGGCTGTCCAGAAGGCCCACATGGCCGTGATGAAGACCATCAGATAGTTGATCACGTAGCCGAGCAGCAGGCTGAAGAAGAACACTGCTGATGCCGGACCGGCTATGCTCATGAAAATGAATGCGAAAAGAACGACGGGCGCTTTCGTAACAAGCCAGCTAAGGACGTCGCCTGTATCCCTGGCGAAGCAGAGGAGCGGATAGCTGAGCGGCTTTATCAGCGCACTGGCTATCGAGCCCGTCTTGACCTCTTCCTCGACCCAATACTCGGTGTTCGGGTTGATGAAGGAACGCATGATGACCGAGATCGCGGTATATGTGATCATCATCGTGAACGTGAAGCCGCCTATTGCCGGTTCGGGCGACGATTTGTAGACTGCAGCCCAGATGAACCAGAGAACGGCCAGCTGGATGAAAGGATTCACGACCCCGACCAGGAAATCGAGGCGATAGGTGAGCTGCTCCTTAAGACGGACCATGGCTATGGCTGCATAAGGGCCGATCCTCATCAGACACCCTCTCTGTAGATCTTCCTTATGGTCTCCTCTATCGAAGGTTCTTCGGTCGCGATGTCATCGACCTTGTACTTGCCCAGGACGTGCCTTATCACGTCGGCCACGCTGGTCTTCTTGATATTTATGTTGATAACGGCACGGTCGCCTTCCCTGCTCACGATCTTGGCTCCGCTAGGCAGGGATATTCGCCCGGGCGATGGCTCCTTGAAATCGACTACCAGGGCGCGCTGCGTTGCCACACGCTGCCTGAACTTGGACGTAAGTCCGTCGTAGATTATGCCGCCCTTGTCGATTATGATCGTGCGCGGACAGAGCTCCTCGATGTCGCCCATGTCGTGCGTCGTGAGGATGATTGTCATTCCCTTCTTGTTCTGCTCCTTCAGGAACTCGCGGATGCGGAACTTCGCCTCGACGTCCAGGCCGATGGTCGGCTCGTCAAGGAATACTATCTTCGGGTTGTGCAGCAACGAGGCCGCCAGGTCGCAGCGCATGCGCTCGCCTAGCGAGAGCTTCCGAACAGGCTGGTCCAGGTACTTGCCCAGGTCCAGGACTTCCGAAAAGCGTCGCATGTTCTCGTTGTATGTCTTAAGCGGAACGGAGTAGATGTGCCTGAGCAGGTCGAAGGTGTCCTTCACTGGCAGGTCCCACCAGAGCTGCGTGCGCTGGCCGAAGACCACGCCGACGTTCTGCGCGTACTCCTGCCTGCTCTCGTACGGAACGACGCCCATGGCCGTTACCTTGCCTGAAGACGGCGTCAATATCCCGGTCATTATCTTTATCATCGTCGATTTACCAGCGCCGTTCGGTCCGATCATCCCGACGAACTCGCCTTCCTTGATCTCGAAGGAGACGCCGTTCAAGGCGCGGATCACCTTATACTTGCGGCTGAGGAGAGTCGCCAGGCTAGCCTTGAGCCCGGCCTTCTTCTTCAGCGTCCGGAACTCCTTTTTCACGTTTTTTACTTCGATTATGTTTTCGGGCATTCACTCGCCTCTTTTAGTTCATTTTTCGTGGGTCTGATTTATAAGGTTGCCAGACCAAATTTTTTTATGGCGCTCGTCTGCTGCCACTGTAAGAGCACAAACCTCAGATTCGTACGCTCGTTCTCCGACATCGAAAACGGCGATATGTCGGCGCTATGTCTTGATTGTGGTGCAGAATTCTAGGGTCTAGCCAAATCTCCTATGCAAACATGGGTTTACTCATACTAGACACCGATAGAAATGGGTTTTCAAGGTATTTATTTCTACGTTTTGTAGCGATTGAAGAAGTCTGACAAAAGACCGATCCTCTCGTCAACCTTGTTCCAGCGTTCGATGAGCTTTCCTGTCTTCTTATGCAGCTCATTGTACTTGTCTATCGTACTTTTGTCTTTCTCAAATGTTTCGAGCGCTGTCATGAACTCTGATACGCCCGGACCGTCGAGCTTGAGGCCGGCGTGCTTCAGTCCTGAAGCGAGAATGAACTCGTTTCCTTTCGCGTAATTAACCATGCAGTCGCGGAAGTATCTTATGTTTTCCTGCGTTATCTCGCGCATCATCTGCATAATTTTCAGGTGTGCCCTTGCGTTCTTGTCGCCGTTCAGATGATCGTAGATGCTCGATATCTGATCGAGCGGCCTGTACTTTTCGCTCCTTAGCTCGTCATCGATTTCAACGGTCTGTTTTTCGACATCCCTTTTCTCTTTTTCAGCCCGTTCCAGCTGATTCCTGTTCCTAGCGGTGAGATGATTGAGGACCACGATGGTGTCGCGGGCCGCTGCTGGCAGCATGTTCTGATAATTCAGCTTCAATTTAGATGTCATCTCGTCCTTGGCCTGACGTTCGTGCAGCGCATTGACGCCCTTTATTTGTTTAGAAACTTCCGCGCATTCCGCTTCAAGCATTTTGTATTCCGCCTCGACCGTGCCGTAATGTTTCGGGAATTTCGACACTTTATTTGCGATGTCGTTATACGTTTCGTATTTTTCTTTTGCGCTTCTGAAAAGCGATTCCACATACTCTTTCTCTTCGTCGGGTATGACGTCCGCCATCTTCGAACGCATGCTCTCCATCACAGAACCGGTGAAATCACCAAAATTTACGGCTGCTACGGCGGCGCTGTTCTCGATGGCTCTCACCTGGTTTCGGCCGAAGCCTTTCATGGCCTTGCCCGGTGCTTTTGCGATGCCCTTTCTGGTCCTGCGGCTCCAGTAAAGTATCTCTTTTAAAATTCTCACCGATTCCTGTTTGCTTGATACCATGCCGCGCGGGTTCCCTGATGCCATAAAGACCCTTGCGCCGACTTCCGTGTAACTCTTGTGGACTAACCCTTCGAAGTCAACATTGTTCTTGTTTGCGACACCATTGAATTTCTCATACGCTGACCGATAGAAATTGATCATATCATGGTAAACGGCGGACTGGCGTTCCATATATTCGTCGTTGACAGCCTTCAGGACAACCATAGTCTTGCGTTTTTGTTCCTTCTTTCCATTGAGCTCCGAGAGCATATTCTCAAGCTGTGCGATTTCAGGCGTTCCATTGGCCTGAATTTCAGGATGTTCTGCGTCGGAAGACATGAGTTCAGATTCGAAGCAAAAGGATTTAAGCTCTTGCGATGACGGCCATGCCGCGCTTGAACTGCTTCATCTCTTCGGAGTTCAGCAGCGCTTGGCCGACAGAAATGACGTTCTTCTTGCTAGTGACGGCGACCTCTTCGCCCGGAAATATTTGGTCCTTGGTGCCCACGAACTTGACGAAAACGGAGCCGCCCTTCGCGACTATCTTTGCGACATCAGGGTCGGCTATCGCGACGTGTTTCATCTTATTTCCCAGCATCTTTGCGCCATCGACCGTCGGCAGGAAGAAACCGTCGGATGGTCGGATTGTTCCGAGCAAGGACTTGCGACCGGTTGTCCAGACGCGGCGGATCCTGCCCGTGCGTTTGGATATCTCCAGTTCGGCCTTTGCAAATTTCTTGGCCGAACCCTTGCCGAACTCGTAGTCCAATGTGGCAGCGAGTATGTCCTTCGTCTTCGCTTTGACCTTCGGCTCGGGCAGACCAGGAAGGATTGACTGACCGAAGGGATAGACAGATTTCAGCCCGACTGGAATCTTTCCGAACGGCGGTTTTGTGAAATATTTTTTTGACTTTACGCGCTTCCTCCATTCGAGAGCTCGGAAAATCTCCGGCCTGTGGCCGCTCTCCTCGCCTGACCAGAGCAGAGCGGACTTCTTGCACACCCTGTCGAAGTTCGCCAGCCACTTTCCGTGGCGTGCGAGCGACCAGTGAAGCCCGGCCAGCAGGGCTGGGTGGCTGCGTGCGCGTTCCTGCACGAGTTCCCACAGCCACTGGCCGCGGATTGCCGTGCGAATCGTTCTCAACTCTTGGAACGTAACATACAGATTATGTTTTGCTAAGAACTTGACGCGTTCAGGCTCTGCAAGCTTCTTTATCTCTGCTGGGTCCGCCTTCGAGCAGACCGGGCAGGAACATGGGAACTCGACGAGGTCGAAAAGGTTGAGCGTACCGCTGGTTGTCAGGTAGCCGTCACGATAGGCGGCGAGCGAGTACATCGCGGAGTCGAACATGTCGCAGCCGAGAGCTGTCAGAAACGCGAACGCCATCGGGTGCCCAGCGCCGAAGGCGTGGACCGGCGTTGCGAACGGCAGGTTCTTCTTGCATGTGATTATGATTTCCGCGAGCTCATCGAAGCGGTAAGCTTCCATCAGCGGAACTATGCCGCCGATGGCAAAGATGTCAGGCTTGATTTTGGCGATCTGCTTGCATGCGGTCGCGCGCTGGTCGAGATACATGCCACCCTGGATCGGGCCGACAAGACAGCGGTCCGGAACGGCCTTCCTGGCGGCTGCTGTCCTGCGGACGGTCTCGGCCAGTTTCTTCTTCGCGACCGAAGCCGGATCGTCCGGCAACGTGAACAGGTCGAGCGGCGTGATCACGTCCGAGCCGATCGCATGCTGGAACTTCACAATTTCCTTCGGGTCGATGTCTGACACGCCCTGGCTGAACATCTGGAACGTCCCGGAGTCCGTGTAGATCGGCCCGGGCCAGTTCAGAAGCTTGTGCAGGCCCTGTTCGAGCGCCTTCTTCCTGAGCTCCTCATGCTTGTTGATGATGTAAGAATTGGTGATGATTATCTCGGCGCCGAACTCCTTGCGGAGCTCAGAAGGGGTAACGGGCATCTTGTTGGGGTTTATGACAATCGCGATGTTGGGCGTGCGGACGATATGTTTGCCGACCGACCATTTGCAGATACGCCCGCCTGCGTCGCGGTCGATAAGTTCGAGCATAATCAGTATCTTGTTCGGCCGTATTTCAAACTATGCCATCTTTTGAATCGGCAAGAATTTTCTTCAGTTCCGATATCTCCTTGACCTTATAGTCGAACTTTTCCACAGGTTTAGGGTATTTGAAATTCGGATAGGTCAGCACCCAACAGACATCGATGCCGAGCTTCTTTGCATAGGCATCCTCGTCCAGCCTGTCGCCGACCATCAGGCACTCCGACGGTTTCAGCTTCATCTTTCGCATGGCGATCCTGAACGGCGTCAGGTCGGACTTCTTCGAGCCTATGTCACCTGACACCAGAATCAGGTCGAAGTATTTGCATATGCCGAACTTCTTCATCTTGCGCGGCATGACGTTCGCCCAGCCGTTCGATATCAATACAATCTTCATCCCTTTGCGTTTGATGTACGCGAGCACTTCCTTGGAATGCGGATAGAGCTTGACATTCTTCAGGTAAAATTTGATGTAGTCATCAAAGTCCTGCAGTGCCTGCTTCTTTGAAATTCTTATCCCGAGCCCGCGGCCGATCAACATCGGGCGCAGTTCCGGACGCCCTCTTGCTGACGCCCTGTAGTTGTCCATCATCTTTTCCACCTTACGGACGACTACAAGGAAGTCCTTGTACGAACCTATGTACCCTCTGGAGCGCCACATCGGAAGGTTGAACTTGTGATGGATGTCCCTCTCGACCGGAGTGGTGTCGGCCAACGTACCGCCGAAGTCAAAGAACACCGCCTTGTATTTTTGCATAATAGCTATTCGGTTCTGTGATTTAAGTTTAAATACTTGGCACTTCTCGTTCTTCTTATGCAAGAAGTCCGATATTTTGGTGACAATACAATCGAGTACGACGACGCAGGAATCAGGCATCCGGTGCTCGGAAAGCTGAGGCACAACGACAACTCCGTGAAGCGGATGGAACTGATATACGTCATGATGAACGCCCAGCGACTCCTCGAAGGCGAATTCCGGTATGTTGACATTGAAAAATGGAAGAGGAAGAGGCGGGTCACGGCCTGCGAGGATTCGATAGACAACAGACGTTTATTTCCCATTACCATGGTGCCTATGAAATGCAAACTGCTTGAAAGGGAGACGTGGGAGCACACGTATGATGCGAGGTTCGAGGTCGACTATCCTGGCGAACGGGTCTTCATGAAGGACGTTGACGTTGGCTACTACAAGCACGGTTACGCCCCGATCGAGAACAAAAGACTGCACACGTTCCTGAATGTGATAAGCCTAAATATTAGGGAGCTGCCAGACTATGAGTATGGAAAAAACGATGCTGATGTCGAGCGGCAAGTGCGCGTGGGGGGAGTGCTTCGCGTGCGGATGGGGCAGGATGACGGGGCCGCCGCCGTCCATGCACAGGCTGAAAGATATCATAGACGAGAAGTTCCGAGAGCTCAGAAAGGAAAAGATTTCCAGGCTTAAGATTTTCGCTTCCGGCTCTTTCTTGGACGACAAGCAGTTCCCGGCAACGATCAGAAGGTATATTGCCAAAAAGTGCCTGGAGCAGGACATACACGAGCTGACGGTCGAGTCGAGGCCGGAGTTCGTCACGGCCGAACGGTTGGCCGATTTCAAGAACATCAATCTTACGGTCGCGATCGGGCTGGAGGTCGCTGATAACGAGCTTCTGAAAAAATATCGCAAGGGGTTCACGACAGAAGACTTTGCGAAGGCAGCTGAGACCTTGCATGCCGCCGGCTGCAAGGCACGTACGTACCTGATGGTGGGCATTCCGTTCGCGGCCGACCAGGCGGCTACGACGAAAAGATCGGTGGAGTTCGCGCGCAAGTACTCGGACAGCATCGTCCTGATAAACACGTTCCCGCATTCTGCCGCTCCGATATTCGACCTGTGGGTCAGCGGAAAGTGGAGACCGCTCGATAAAAGACAGTTCGCGGATATCATCAAGAACTATCCGGACTGCGAAACGGAATTCAACAATTTCGCGTTCGTGCCGAAGTTCCACAGGGAGAAGCAGGAAAAAATAAAGGGCGCGACCGAGAAGGAACTCCTGCACCCGCACTTCGAGCTGTGGCAGGACTACTTCGCCAGGTTCTACGAGCCTCCGGCCGGGCTGGAGGTCGCATTGTTCGTCCCGTGCGCGTTCAGGAAGCCCTACCGTTTCAGCCAGCTGCACAAGGCGATATTCGGTGTGCTGGAGAAGCTGAAGGTTTTCAGTCGGCTGCACGTAATAGTCATCAGCTCGCCCGGTGTGATACCGTACGAGTTCTCCAATCACTATCCGTTCACGAGCTACGACTGGCCTGAGTGGGAGGAGACGCCCGAGATAAAGAAAAGATATATCGAAGTGACGCAAGCACGCATTGAGAAATATTTCCATGCTCATGGAAAGCACTATAAGAAGTTCTACAACTTCTTCAAGCCTGATTCAGAAAGCTACACTGCCTTGGCATCCGCATGCAAGAAACTGGATATAGAACTGATCGACTGTCTGGGTGAAAAAACTTACGAGAGCATAAAGGACCAGAAGAACCCGCTGACGAACGAACAGGCGCTCGCCGACCTGAAGAACGCGCTCGATCAGTGATAAGCTACAATTTGTAAAGCAAATCGAAGGTTAAATCCACGGTGTCTTCGCTGAAGCCGCAGTACAGCGGCCGTTTGCGCTCCTTCAACCGATTGTAGACGTTTCTGCACGCAGATGCAGTATAGAAAACTGTGAAGCCCGGCCCGAATAATGGATGTATGATCAGCGTCGGCGTTGCTGCGACTGCCTTCATCTCTTTTATGGCTTTTGTTGTCATGTCTGAGAAAGGGGATAATTATGTATTTAAGCTTTTGTCGACGGGACGGCGCCGTGTATTTTTTCCCTGAGATGCTCGCGCACCTGGTCGCTGTTGAGGTTCTTCTGCTCACAAAAGAAGTCGTACATGATGCCGGACGAGTGGCATTTCATGTTGTCTATCTCGCATCTGTGTGGGTGGTAAGCCGGACACAGTGACACGTTCTGAGCCGTCTGTTCTGGTCGCAGCCTATACTCGTCCGTGTTTCCCATCAATCCGCCTCAGAAATAATTGGTATAAAAAACTTATATTTAGATACTTTCTGCCATTGAAAGTGTTTAAATCCTTTTGTGTTCAACTGCCTTAATGCGTCTCGACAAAAACGAGCAATATGGTTTTATCAGAAGACTCTATAAGGAGCACCATGATGCGCCGAGAGACTATATTTTGGGCCATTTCGAAATTGGTAAGGGTGTGATGAAAAACTGGAGACGCGCGTGGAGGGAAAAGAGAGACTATATTGATTTTCAGAAAAGCAAACCGATGGAAAAGGACAGGTATGATGAGCTGAAGCCTGAATTCGTTTATGAGTACACGCTTGACGTTATGCCGAAAATAATGGCCATCGATATCATCAAAAGGCACCGTGAGCGCGGCCTGAACAAGAAAATATACGCCAACGACATAAACGAAGCGTTGTCCGCGCATTTCAACAAGAATATAGAACTACCAGGGCGCACCCTGTGGGACTGGTCGAACGGATGCCAGCCCGATGACGTAAAAAGAAAGCTCATAAATGAAGAGCTTTGCAAAACAGAATTCTCGATACTTGAGACGGAACTGACAGCGACGCATTGGCGCTATCATTACGTGCGCGAGGCAGTGGAAAGGAACGGCGCGGCCAGCGGAATATACCGCACACTCATGATGCAACTAGGCGAGCCTTACGACAGGTTGCGCGGCTGGGTGTACAAGGGAAACGGACATTGTATGGCAAAATCTTTCCGAGATAATGAACTGGTCGATGAAATATACGCAATTGCGTGCGAAGACGCTGACAAGACAGAGGCGGCCATGCGAGAAACTGCCGGACTCGGACGGAAGGTGTACAGCACCGTCGCCTACGCCTTCAATCTCAAATATTCCAGGTTGGACAATACATTATCTGCTGATCTGGAAAATTTTGTTGGCCATGAATGTGCAAATATGAGCGAGAACGCGCAAAAAAGGATATTAAATTACTCAATCGATCAATTGAAAGCGTCGAACCTGGGATTCAAGATTTAATCGGCATGCCGTTCTTCATTACAAGTCTTCGGTCCGCCCACATGTTGCCGTTCCTTCCTTTCATGATCTTGATCATATCGAGGTGTGAGCTGGCGATGTTCTTTCCGTGGTAGGCGCCGGTGTTGTTTCCGATGGCGATGTGAATCGAGCCGAATATCTTCTCGTCGACGATCGTCTCGCCGATGAAGGCGGCCGCCGGGTTCGTTCCGATGCCCAGTTCTGCTATGCGGTCCTTCTCGCCGGTGTTGCTGTCCAAGAACTTCTTGAACTTTTTCGCTCCGTCTCCGGGAGCTGAGTACTTGACAACTTTGCCGTCCTTGAACGTGATCTTAAGCTTCTTTACGAATCCGTAGCCATGCGTCACGACGTAATCGAATACTATCGTTCCGTTGGCGGAATACTCGAGCGGAGCAAGAAAGACCTCGCCGTCCGGGATGTTGAGACCGATGTCTCCGTTGCGCAGATCGTGCGCATCAATCACTCCGTCCGCCAGAAGCACAGGTCTGCCCTTGATAGAAAACGTCAGGTTTGTGCCGTCATCGGATTTAATTGTTATTTTGTCCGTGTTCGCAAGCGCCTTTTTGTAATATTTGCACAGTTGCCTGACCTTCGGAGTGAACGTCTCGGCTATCGAGTCCAAGAAGACCTTCCTGTATTTTGCCGGGCTCACGAGGTATTCCTTCTTGTGGACGGGCCAGCCGAAGAGGCACCAACGCATCTTTCGCTTGTCCATTATCTGGTGCAGTTTGCTCGAGCCTGGCGCTCCGAGCTTCTCCTTCACCTCAAGACCGCGCACCCAGTTGTCGTCCTCATCACCGCCAAGGAAAATTCTGGCGTCGAACGTCTGGGCCGTGAGCTTTGCGGAAAGCGGCAGTTCTGCCGCGGTATCCCACGGCATCAGTTTCAGGTGCGCCCTGCTGTCGGCCGAACTATACGGTATTGTCGCTATGTGAACGCCCCTTTTCCACGCCTCCTGTTTTATCAGGCGGGCCAGCTCGACGCATTCCGGCTCATTATCACTATATGTCATCCGGACGAGCTCGCCTACGGTCTTCTTGACGAAATATTTCTTCCCGCGCTTCACGAGCAGAGGGCCGTAGTCCGTGTCAGCCAGCTTTTGGAGCAGCTTCTTGTTCTTAAATCTGGTCGGGTCGATGTATTTTTTGGAAACTATCTTATCGACCGCCTTGCCGTACCGTTTGCGTGCCAGTGCAATCCCAGGATTCGGCTTGCGACCGACAGGTATTGACTTGGCGAGAAGGTCGTGCGCGACTGTTTTCAAATTCATGGAATCAACCTACGGGGATAGTTCGTTAGTAGTTTGAGGCCTTTCCTTGTTAATAAAAACATGTCCTCTACGCGTATACCGCCCCAGCCGCTGAAATAGAGGCCCGGCTCGACGGTGAAAATCATGCCAGACTTCAGCCTGTCCTTGGACCGCTTGGAAAGGGACGGACTCTCGTGAATCTCAACACCCGTGCCGTGCCCAAGGCTGTGCGTGAACGCCTTGCCCAGACCGAGCTTGCGCGCGACGTCACGTGCTGCGCGGTCGACCGCGGCAGCCTGCGCTCCGACCTTCACTTTCTTCAGCGCGGCCGCCCGCATGGCTAGAACAGTGTTGTAGACCTTTCTTTCCTTCTGGCCGGGCTTCAGACAGAACGTTCTCGTCATGTCAGAACAGAGCCCTTCGACCTGCGCGCCGATGTCGATTATCACCAGGTCCTTCTGTCCGATCTTCCGGTCGCTGACACCCATATGAGGGCTCGCGCATCTGTCGCCCGAGGCGACTATGCTGTCGAAAGAATATCGGTCGGCTCCGGCGCGGCGCATCGTCGATTCTGCGACCGCCGCCAGCTGGCGCTCCGTGACGCCAGGTCTGATCGCCTTGGCGACCGCCTTCATACCGGAAACAACTATGTTCGCGGCCTTGATCGTCTTTTTGATCTCGCCGCATGTTTTCACGCTCCGCATGCGTGTGAAGATGTCTGACGCTGGAACGAGCTTTCCTTTTATAATTTTTTGTATTCTTTTCATCATGCTGACAGAAATCTCATCATCCTCATAGCCTATGCGGCTCCTGCCGGTCATCTTTGCGACCGTGCGCCACCATTTGTGGCTTATTTTCAATAAGAAAGTTTTAGGTATCCTGGCATGCTCGAACTCCGTGCTGATTATGGTCGGCTCTCCTCTTGCAGGGATGACCAGGAGCGCCCCCAGCTCCCATTCGCCGGTGAGCCACAGGAGATTCGGTTTGCTGCTCACAATAAGAAAATCGAGCTTGCGGGCTCGCAGCGCGCGCTGCAGCTCGGAAATGCGGTTGTCCATGCTGATTTAATCTAGTGGCCAAAAGAAAAAGGCCACCGTCAGCTCAAATCAGCCGCCGTAACGACCTGGGTGTTCTCAGGCACGCTGCGTACGCTGCTCTTCATCGCGGCTATCAGCTTGACTCCTCGCTGCGCGGCAAAGTTGACCAACCGTTGGTCGGCCTCACCATCCAGCACGAGTATGTCCGCTTGCAGCTCGCGCAAAGCGTTGAAGACCTCGCGGAGCGGAACCTTGCCGATTATGTCTCCGCCTTCCTTCATCAGGTAGGCAGCTCGCGTTCCGGTCAGCTCCTCCAAGGTGCTTCTCAGCAGCTCGGCCTTGCCAGGTTCGAACTTACGGGTAGGCCTGCGCTCCTCGCGCCTTTCCGAACGTTCAGCGCGTTCCGGCCTCTCAGGGCGTTCGGGACGCTCGCCGTTCTCGGAAATCATCTTCGCCTGATCGAGCGGAACATGGTCGCGCAGGGACTTGAAGAGCTCCTTCTTGGTCAGCTCCTCGACCTCCTTGCCGCGCGGCGCGCGTGCAACGAAATCTATCTCCGAAGTGGCCATCAGCTCTTTCAAGATAAGGTCCCCGCCTCGGTCGCCGTCCAGGAAGACTGTCACTTCTTTCTGCTTGGTCAGCTCCGCAACAGCCGGCGGCACGGACGTGCCCTCGATGGCTACGACGTTCTTGATTCCGTGCTTGAGCAGATGGATGACATCTGCGCGCCCCTCGACTATGACTATGCTGTCATAGTTCTCTATTGCCGGGCCGGCCGGCAGCCCTTGCCAGCTCGTTATCTCCGCTCCACGCACGGACTCCTTCAGTTCTTCAGCAAGCTGAGCGACCTCCGGAATGCCCTCTTCGAATATCTTCGCAAGCAGTTCCTTCGCCCTTGTGACCACGTACTGTCTCTTCACCGAACGGACGTCCTCGATCTTGTCTATCAACAATCGTGAGTTCGCCGGTCCGATCCGTTCGATGGTCTCTATGCAAGCGGCTATCAGAGCCGTTTCCGTGCTGTCCAAAGAACTCGGTATCATTATCGTTCCTGAAGTCTTCCCGCCTTTCGTGTTCAACTCGACGTCTATTCGGCCTATTCGGCCGGTCCTTTGCAGTTCGCGCAGGTCCATGTCCGGTCCGAGCAGACCTTCGGTCTGTCCGAAGACGGCGCCGATCACGTCCGGCTTCTCAACCGTTCCGTCGGCCTCGAACTTCGCGAATATCGTGTATTTTGAAGCAGCCTGTGCTAGCTTCGCCATATTGATCATCTCCTTTGATTATCGTTTTCATTTTTTCACTGTCTATTTTCTTAGAAAGAGGCCCAGTCCTTAACGCATCTGGCGTCTATATCGTATTTAGGACGCCGTACGCCCTTGCTTGCGGAATAACCCGCTTGATTATGATATGAGACTGAAAGGACCGAGCGTTCGTTGATGTAAAGGGCTCGTTCCGTACCTCTTTCTACAGATAGTTGCTTTTCACGTTATTTAAACGTATCTTTTAGAACTTGACGCACGTGAGCGCCATCGTGTTTATGACGCCGGGCACTTCGCGGAGAACGTCAGAAATGTAGGTGCCCACCGCACGAAAGTCCTTACCGCTGACCTTGACTACCAGATCGTACTCTCCGAATAGCGGGGTCAACTCCTCTATATGGGCCTCCACTCCCTTAAGCGCCAAATATTCGCCGTAAAGGTTATCTCCCACAGTTTTCCGCAAAGCTTCCATACGTGTCGGATCCTTCTCCAGTTTCTGTATATTTTCCAATATTTGATAAGCCTCATGCTCTTTGGCCGGAGCAGAGGAAATGAGCACAAATGACAATGTATCGTACATCGTGGGTTCTCCGTTTTTTTCCTGTGTCTCGGGCTTCTTCGGGGTGCTTTCATTTGGCATGAAAAATAACCGAGAGAAAAGGATTTAAAGGTTTAAAATCTGTTATTGGCTATGGAGCGCAATGAATGGGCATCGAACGCGATTTCGTCCGTAAAGGACGTCCTGAAGGATGAGCATGACATACTCGCCAGCTATCTCTTCCCTGTGGTATCTCCGTTGTTTCTTTGCATGGGACTATTTTCAGCCTATCGCGGAGATATGGAGAATGCGAAAATGGGGTTTGAGGTAGGCGCGGGCGCCGGTGGCTATTCTCTGATATCCAAATTGTACGGAAAAATGAGCAGATGATACTCTAGAGCTCGGCTGCCTCGTTCTTGCAGGCATCACAGACCCATCGGTCGTTGATGTAATGCAGGTTCTCAGAATAGTTAGCGCACAGTTCGCAGTCGCCGGAATTGAACTCCTCTATCCCAGAACCGGGCTCTACCAAGGTTAGACGCTCGCGCAGGATCTCTATGCAAGCGGGGGCGACCCTCGCTATCTCCCGGTCGGACAGAATGCCGACCAGCTTGCCCATCTGAACGACAGGTAGACGCTCGAAGCCGTGCTTGGCCATCACTCTCGCAGCATCGGCCATGTCGTCGTCCGGCGAGCAGGTTATGACGTCGTAGGACATTATCTCCTTGATCATCATTTTGGACGCTGTCTTGTCGTCCGCCACGACCTTGTTGACTATGTCTTCCCTGGTCACGATTCCGACCGGCCTGCTGCCTTCGCAGACGACCACCATGCCGACATCCTCGTCGCGCATGGCCTTGCTGGCCATCGTAACAGTGTCGCTCGGCTTGGCCGAAACGACCGTGCTTATCATGGCTTCCGACACTTTGATTCCAGTTGGCATGGTGAGAATATGTCACATGATTATTTAAAGGTTTTGCGCGGTTTACTGTTGGTCTATGATCTTTTTCGCAAGTTCTTCTTCCATTTTTTTATAGTTTTTATTGCGAAAGTATGCGTAGTCGAGCTCGGTTGACACTTCTCTTATTGTTTGGCCTTTGAATGATGTCGCTTGTGAGATATCAATCTGTTTTAAAGGCTTTTTGCATTCAATAGATGCCCTGTGAACGGCTCCGGCCGCAATTATATCTGGGGTGTGATTCTTTATCTGGGCCTCTCTTATAATCTCGCATGCCTTGTTCTGGATGTCTATTGCATCTGGCATGCCCAGTTTGATCATAATTTTAGGAACGAATGATTCTGGCGTTATCGTTCTCTGAACAGGTTTGACCAACGTTATTATCTTTTTGTAGGCATTGAAGACGCTGCCCTTCCAAACACCCACCCCATCTCCTATTTCCCTGCCAGACATCGGCATTCCATATTCCCTGTAGGCCGCAAGGATGCTGCCGGCATAAACTTCTTTCATTCCAAGCCCGCTGCATCCTCTTTTTCTTTCGTTTTTAAATTTATTGAATATTCCTATTGCAGTCTCGACTATGTAGTCCGGCGCATCCATTGCCGAGCATATCGATTCTATCTCGTCAGCATCTTTCTTGTGATAACCAATATCCTCATTGGCAATTTCTTCATGCATCGTCTTATGCCGCTTTTTAAGAACAGTGACATTTTTCCAATCGCTCGGCCCTACACCGTCGATAACCGAGCCCAACGGCTCCTTGTTTCCAGATTGTGGCCTTACTGCCTTATCATAGACCAAACCGCAATCCTCGCAGATGTGCTCGTCTTTGTGGTAAACTATCCTTCCGTTGCATTCACCGCACTTTTCCGATTCTGCAACGTCATCCTCGTACGTGTCCGGTGCCATGTTATTAGTAGCATGTAAAGGTTTATATACTTATCAGTAGTAATAATTATTATGGCAAAATATAGCCCGCCCAACGGGGGCGACATAAAGGAGATCGACGTCGACAAGAACGAAGGCAACCTGAAAGTTGTCGTGGACGGCAGGACCATCATATATCGTAAGGACGGCGTAGAGGAAAAGACGTTCGAGGACGGGCTCCTGCGCAGCAGCCGTTTTATAGGCTACAGGGCCAGCGGTTATTCCGAAGCTTATGACAAGTACATAAGCGTTGTTGAGTCTGCCATGAAAGACTTCAGCGAAGAGGACAAGAAATTAACAGAATACGTGCTGGCGATAGTAAGAAATAAGGGCGAAATCGGCGTAAAGCTACAATAACTTGAAGGGGTTTTGATATGGGTATCGGTAAAATGCTGTTCGGTGAAAAATTTATTGATCGCACGCCGGAAATGGAACGCCAGCAGACCGTCGAGTTCTATGAACGCGATGTTGACATGAACAATTCGGTCGTTGAGGAACTCGAAGTACTAAAACAAATTGAAAAGAAGCCTTCTTGGCATTACAGGCAGCTTGTCGATCAGTACCGTGACTTGCAGGAAGACATAAGCATAACTCGGGAAAACGCCGCAAAACAAGGCATAATTTTGCCTGATATGGAAATTCTGACTTACAGCTAAATCAACACATATTTATATATTGATATTCGACAATAGATAGACTCATTATGATAGACCAACAGGCGCTGGCGCGCGAGACGCTCGCCAAGCGGATCGCGGGTGAGATCGTTCTGGGTGATGATGCCGGCAAAGTGATCCAGAAGTGGAGAAACATCTTCAAGATACCGCAGCGGCGTTTGGCCGACGAGATGGGCGTAATGCCTTCGGTGATAAGCGACTATGAGAACGGCAGGCGCAAGAGCCCTGGAATAAAGGTCGTAAAGAAGATGGTTTCTGCGATGCTGAGCATGGACGAAAAGATCGGCGGAAAGGTGATAAAGGAGTTCAGCGAGTGGCCGAGCAAATTCGGCCTGTCGGAGGCCGTGCTGGACCTGAAGGAATTTTCCACACCTGTTACTGTTAGGGACTTCTGCAAGGCCATGGACGCTGCCGTGGTCGCCAGAGAGGACCTGGCGGATAACAAACTGCACGGATACACAGTCATAGACAGCATGAAGGCGATAACCGGCATTCCGCCACTAGAGCTGGTCAAGCTGTACGGGCTGACGACAGAAAGGGCGTTAATATTTACAGGCGCACATAGCGGAAAATCCTCGATGGTGGCAATAAAGGTGACAAACCTCAGGCCGGGCCTGGTTATACTGCACGGTGCGGAAGGGGTGGACGATTTGGCTAAAAGAATAGCGGAAATAGAAGAAATACCGCTGGCTGTCACAAGGATCAGGAACGTCGAGGACATTCTGAACGCATTAAAGAAGAGTTTCAGCGGCTAGCCTCCCCATCACTTCTTATAGAACATCACTACAACAGAAAAAATACAGTTATTATTATTATTTATAACATTGTTATAAGAAGTAAAGGTATGTTTGCTTTATTTTTCTAAAAATGTTTGCATTAGAAACATGCGGGTGTCTGCTTCCGATGGAGGGTATTATAACAGTGTTATAAAGGTCATTTTTTCAAAAATGAAGGGTAAAATGAAGGTTTCTAAGGGATGTTAACTTTCCACAGGAAGTCATGGGGTTAACGTGAAGATAGAAATATATATCTTCACGATAGTAAGATGGCTATTCGAAAGGAAACAGAGGTAGCAAGTGACGTACATGACACAAAAACTACAGGAAATATTCACACAGTTCATGGAGAACAAGCCGATTTTCACCAACCGTTCTGCCCTTACAATAGCCTTTACGCCGGAGACGATACCGCACAGGGAGAAGCAGATAGCCGATCTTGGCAGGATACTGGCGCCGGTCCTCAGGGGAGGCAGGCCGTCCAACATTTTCATCTATGGACGGACCGGCACGGGCAAATCGCTTGTCGCCAGGTTCGTCGGTTCCGAGCTCTGCAAGGCGGCAAACGGACAGAACGTAAAACTGGTCTATATTAATTGCAAGATGAAGAAGGCGGCTGACACCGAATACAGGCTGCTGGCCGGTCTGCTCAAGGAGCTTGGCAGGAGCGTCCCTTTCACCGGTCTTCCTACAGACCAGCTCTATCACACGCTTTTTGAGGTGCTCGATGCAAAGGAGCAGACCGTGATTCTGATCATAGATGAGATTGATGCGCTGGTCGCCAAGACTGGGGACGAGATACTCTATAACCTGACAAGGGCGAACGGCGAGCTGAAGAAGGCAAAGCTGGCCATGATAGGAATAACGAACGACCTCGGGTTTGTGGAAAGGCTCGACCCAAGGGTAAAATCCAGCCTTTCGGAAGAGGAGATGATATTCCCGCCTTACAATGCCGTTCAGTTGCAGGACATACTCAAGCAGAGGGCCGTGATGGCCTTTGCGCCCGGCGTGCTCGGTGACGGCGTCATCGAGAAGGCGGCCGCGTTGGCTGCGCAGGAGCATGGCGACGCCAGACGGGCACTGGACCTGCTAAGGGTATCCGGCGAGCTGGCCGAGCGGGTCGCAGAAGCTTCTGTCACTGTCGTACAGGTGGATGTCGCCCAGGACAAGATCGACCAGGACCGCGTGCTGGAGATAGTAAAGTCGCAACCAAGGCAGAGCCAGGCCGTTCTCTGGGCTGTGCTGCAATCATCCGAGAACACTCGAAATATCGAGAGCGGTGCGGTCTTCGACCTGTACAACAATATATGCAATAATCATGGGCTGAAGCCTTTGACACAGAGGCGTGTCAGCGACCTGGTCGCTGAGCTGGATATGTTCGGAATCATATCAGCGAAGGTCATTTCAAGGGGCAGAGGAGGCAGAACAAGGATTATAAACATTAATTTGTCAGATTTCACGCTTAAAAAGCTCAAAAGCACTATGCTTGAGATATTTCTATGATTAATGGGTGATAACATATCAACCAAAGGATACAACAATTAGTCGCTTCAGGACTGATTATAGAGGAAAATGCGGTTAAAAAGCTGTCTAATTTAGATGAAACCTTATTAAACAAGGTATTAGATAAAATAAAAACAGATAAGGTTAGTGTTTTAACAGAATCGTTCCTTTTCAATCTTTTGTACCCGCCAGTTAGAGTCATAAGACAATATGAAAATAAAAGCATAAACAACATACAAGAATGGACAAACACGCTCAATTTTAAATATAACGCATTACAAAGCATACTAATTGAAAAAAGTGACATAAAGAACACTATTTCAATCAAAAACTTAAGCTCAGAATACTCTACCATAATAGGCTTAGTAAAACAGGTTAAGGAAGGTCCAGAAAGAGTTATAATAGATATGGAGGATATGACTGCCCATGTTTCTGTTTCTATGTCAAAAAGCGCCTTTAATGGTAAAATAATGGCAGATGATGTCGTAGCTGTTACGGGAAGGCTTGTTGGAAACATATTCGAGGCCGATACTCTGGTCTGGCCGGACATTCCTCTGAGAACAGCCACCAAGGGCTACGGGAAGATAGCACTGCTTGCGAATTGCCAAATAGACGATAAAATCGCCCAGAGCATACAAACGGCAGATTATGTGCTCGCTCATAATTGCACCGGGTGGGAGCCTGTTGCGGCAAAGGGCGGTGCGCAATGGGTAGTCACGGACGCGAACGCTTCCGGCGATCCGAACATGGTCAGCACCAAGATGCCATGTCTGCTAGAGGTAGACGGGCTCGTCGTACTAGTCTACTTCGGTCCTGAACAGGCGGCCGACATACTTCGCAGACGATATATTGTCGTCAATGGTTCCGACTTCCTGATAGACACCGTTCCGGACCTGGTATTCACATCAACGAACGATGCCTAC
The DNA here is from genome assembly GCA_964353775.1 of uncultured archaeon. GTDB lineage: Archaea > Aenigmatarchaeota > Aenigmatarchaeia > Aenigmatarchaeales > JAHLMS01 > JAHLMS01. The sequence continues at coordinate 100,609 of CAYGWB010000002.1, forward strand.
AATTACAAAGGCATTACGATAGTCGGAAAAGGAACGGTCGATGCGGCCACATGTGATGTCAAACCGTTCGATTAAACACAGAAAACGTTAAATGCTTACTTGACGAAGGAATGATGCTGATAAAATGCAACTCCAACTTCTCGATTCGGACTACGTGCTCGTGAACGGCAGGCCGATCGTCCGCCTGTTCGGAAAGACGGAATCGGGCGAGTCCGCATGCGCGATGGTCGAAGGCTACCAGCCTTATTTCTATCTGCATCCCAATCCGGAACTTGATATCAAGGACGTGCAGTACGAGCTCGAGAAGAGCGGCATGATATACGAGGTAGTCGAACGCTTCCTGCCGATCGGCTGGTCGCCGAAACCGGCACAGGTTCTCAAAATCACCGGTCGCGACCCGTCGAAGATACCGGAGATGCGGGCGTGGGTTAGCAAGTTCGGCACGCCGTACGAGGCCGATGTGCTTTTCAAGTATCGTTACATGGTGGACAACGGACTGCGCGGCATGTCTTGGTTCGATGTTTCAGGAAAGATTGTGCAGACGAACACGGTGAAGTGCAAGACGATACGCGCCGATGAGATACGGCCGATCGAGCTCCTGAACAACGCGCCGCTGAGATACATGGCGCTGGACATCGAGTGCGCGCCGACGCATGGCGGTCTTCCTGATCCGGAGGACGAGCCGATAATAATGATAGGCCTGTCGTTCTGGCCCGCTTGGAAAAACAAGACGTCGGTTGTTATTTTGTCAAAGAAGTCGAACCTTGCAGACAGCATCGGCTGCCAGAACGAAGAGGAGATGATGCGAAAGTTCAAGGACATAATCGACGACTACGATCCGGACGTCATCACCGGCTACAACATCACGAACTTCGATATGCCATACATACTGAAACGATTGGAGATGCTGAACCTTCCGAGGGACCTCGGGCGTTCGGACAAGTCCGCTTGGGCGCGCAAGCTCGCGCTAACGCATGCGATAACGGTCACAGGCAGGGTGGTCGTCGATCCGTACGACATAATCAAGCGCGACCCGTGGGTCAAACTGAAACGATACGACCTGCGCACGGTCGCCAAAAACCTGCTGAACACGGAAAAGCACGACATGTCAGGCTCGGCCGAGATAACGAGATTGTGGAAGGGCAGCCCGGAAGACCTGAAACGGCTGGTCGACTACAACCGCAAGGACTCCGAGCTCGCGATGCGGTTGGTGATCGAAAGAGGAATGCTGGACAAGTTCTTCGAGATAGCGAAGATTTCCGGCCTTGTGCTGCAGGACGCGCTCGGCGGCCAGTCCGCAAGGCACGAGTTCAAGCTGCTGCAGGAATTCAGGAAAAGAAAGTTCATCATGCCGTGCAAGCCTGAAGGCAACGAGATAATAAAACGCAAGGAGGAACGTGAGGCGTCCGGGCTGAAAGGCGCTTTGGTCCTCGAGCCGGAGACAGGCCTGCATTCGGCCGGCTGCACGATAGTGCTGGACTTCACTTCACTATATCCGTCGATCATCAAGACGTTCAACGTCTGCCCGACGACCTGGATAAAGGAAGGAACGGAGAACCCGCCAGAACATCTGACTTCCCCATTCAACACACGTTTCGTACTTCCGTCTGTCCGCGAGGGCGTGCTGCCTTCGATAGTTCATGAACTGATAAGCACGCGCTCGGTAGTCCGCAAGCAGGCCAGGACAGAACCCGATATAGAAAAGAAAAGAATACTGAACGCGAAGCAGCTGGCGCTCAAGGACATGGCCAACTCGCTGTACGGCTACACGGGCTTCGCGCACGGCCGGATATATGTGATGGACATCGCGAACACGATAACGGCGTACGGCAGGGACATAATCACGACAGCGAGAAAGACCATAGAGGAGAACTTCCCTTACAAGGTCATCTATGCGGACACCGACTCAACGTTCATCAAGACGGACATCAAGGACCTGGAAGAAGCGCAGGCGATGGGCGAAAGGATTTCCAAGTTCGTCACAGAACGCCTGCCCGGGCTTGAGCTGAAGTTCGAAAAACTTTTCAAGACGTTCCTGATAGAGACGAAGAAAAGATATGCCGCACTTTCCATGGAGAAGGACAAGGACGGGAACTGGACGAGCAAGATGGAGATGAAAGGAATAGAGACCGTTCGCAGGGACTGGTGCACGCTGACAACGGAAACGATGAACCACGTCCTGCAGGTTATCCTGAAAGAGGGCGACATAAAGAAGGCTTCGAAGTACGTCCGCGAGATCATAGCCGACCTGGCCGCAGGAAAGGTCCCGATAGAGAAGCTGACAGTGGTCAAAGGAATAACGAAAGAAATAGACGCATACGACGGCATACAGCCGCACGTCGAGCTCGCCAAGAAGATCATCGCGCGCGACGCATCGAAGCGCAACATGGTCGGCGAACGGCTGGAGTACGTGATAATCAAAGGGAACGCTATGCTCTCCAAACGTGCGGAGGACCCGCAGTTCGTGAAGGACAACGGCCTGGAGATAGATTCGCACTACTACATCGATAACCAGATACTGCCGCCGCTGGAGAGGATATTCGAGGCCTGCGGCGTCACGAAGACCGAACTCATACACGGAACGAAGCAGATGTCGCTGCTGGCTGCGTTGAACGGGCAGAAGCCCGTGCTCGCGCCCGAGAAGACCGTGCTTAAAAACTATGAGGCGATCGTCTGCAGGAAATGCGACTGGACCTTCAGGCGCCCGACGCTGACAGGAATGTGCCCCTCATGCAGCGGCCAACTGTTCTTCTCGTCCGGCGGCTCGATCGGAAAGTTCATCGGCGCAGAATCTTAGGAAAAGAAGCCGAGAAAGATGCTCGCGCCCAATGCGATGGCCGCGCCCAGATATTGATGCGCCCCTATCTTCTCATGATTTATCATCAGCCCCAGGAATATCGCTATCACCGGATAGCTCTCGGTTATCGCAATCGTTATCGACAGCTCTTCACCGAACACTGCTAGCGAGAAGCACAGCCATGCAAGCGTGTCGAATATTCCCATCGCCAGAATCATGTACTTGAACTTTGACACGTTGCTTGCGAGCTTTTTGACGCCCTCACGTTTGCCTATGAAGGCCAGCGATATCATCGCACAGACTACCCAAGGAACCCATATTGCCATCAACGGAGATATATTTTTTGAGGAGAACGCGGTCAGGAAATTGACGAAAGACATCCCGACAGCCGCAACTATCGCTATTAGCACGCCCTTTTCAAATTTGCTGAACATGTGCTTCAGTGAGTGCGGCCTCAGAGATATCAGAATTATTCCTAGGAACGCGACAAATATAGCGATTACTTGCTGCGCCGTTAAAATTTCACCGAAAAACAACAGGCCCAAGACGACGGTAATCGGCAGTTCGATCTCAAGAACCACGTCGACTACGCACAGCTTTCCGCGTTTCAACGCCTCGAAATCGGCCATTGCGACAAAAAATGTGATTGTGCCTAGCGCCAACAGGATAAAAAGATTTATCGGCGAGGAAAGCAACGACAGGCTGCTCATTACGAAAGGGAAGAGCCCGATCGTCCCGATAATTCCGATCATGGCAAGCGATTCGACATCTCCTATCTTCCTGGTAGTTCGTTGGATGAAGAAGTCACCGAAACCCCAGCAGAGCATCGCGCCGAAGGCCGCGAGCATAGCAAACTCGAACGTCATGAGAATTTCAAAGAACGGGAACATATAAACCTTTATTGAACGCGAAGAATTTCTGGTATAAATACTTTTTCATCGCAGTCTAACCATGCAAAAGAACGTTCTCATGTCCGCATACGTTCCAGAGCTCGAGTTCGTACTAGGAATGAAATACGAGCCGGGCAAGGTGCGCGAGAACTATTCGGCTGGCGACAAGCGCATCATGATAACAACAGACCGTATTTCTGCTTTTGATGTCGTGATGCGACAGGGCATACCAAGCAAGGGTGCGGCGCTTAACGGCATATCGCTCTACTGGTTCAATAACACGAAGGACATCGTTCAGAACCACATCAACGACGTAATAGACCCGGTGGTATGGTCCGTGAAGCAGTGCGATCCGCTTCCGATTGAGGTCATAGTGCGCGGATATTTGGCCGGCAGCATGGCGGCCGATTATGAGAAGGGAAAGCGGGAAAAGTCCGGGGTGAAACTGCCGGACGGGCTCGTACGCAACCAGAAGCTCGACGAACCGATTATCACGCCGACAACAAAGGCCGCTCTAGGGCAGCACGATATGGACATATCGCGCGAATACATAATTGATAAGGGACTTGTTACGGCCGAAACATACAAACAGATAGAGGAAGTGGCGCTTCGTCTTTTCAGCCGCGGTAAAAACATCACCGATGGCCAGAAACTGATAATTGTCGATACCAAATACGAGTTCGGACTGAAAGACGGCGAACTGGTGCTCACAGACGAGATACACACGCCGGACTCTTCGCGCTATTGGGAGCATGCCGAATACGACAAGGCGATGGAAGAGGGCCGCGATCCGAAGCAGCTCTCGAAAGAGTTCTTGCGCGATGAGCTGCGCGCGATGGGCTTCAGCGGCCAGAATCAGCATCCGCCAGACCTTCCAGACGAGCTCGTCAAAAATATATCGGAACGTTACACGGAACTTTACACGCGCGTTACTGGCCTGAAACTTGAGAAAGAAACCGTCAATGCCGGCCAGCGCGTGATCAACGCGCTCCGTGAACACGGTTACATCAAGGGCAGTTTCGTGTCGATAATCGCCGGTAGCGAAAAGGACAGCGACCACTACAATAAAATAACGGAGCGCCTGCCGAAAACAAGGGCGGCGCACGTGTTCCACTATTCCGCTCATAAGGACGCCGAACAACTGCTGCCGCTGCTCAAGAAGCTGGAGAACTCGCTTGAGCCGCTTGCCATAATCACCGTTGCCGGCAGGAGCAATGCGTTGGGCGGTTTTGTCGCGGGCAACATGAAGAACAAGCGACCTGTTATAAACTGCCCGGCATTTGCGGATATGACAGCTTATTCAGTGGACATACACTCCAGTATGCGGATGCCCAGCAATGTTCCAGTTGCGACCGTAGTTGACCCGGCCAATGCGGCCTATTACGCCGACGTCTTACTTTCTGAGGTCGAACGGCTGACGGCATAGTTCTACGCAATACTGAAAAAGAAAATAACCGTCGGTACGATCAGACAACCCATTGCCCAGCTTCTGCGCACGCCGAGTTTTGTGGTCAGCAGGCCGATTGCTGTTGAGACGGCTAGTATGCAGAGCCCGGCAACGCCGGACAAGAGCGCTACGACCGACACTATCCCGAACAGCACCCATGTGCACAATTTCTGATAATCTATGCGTCGCAACCATCGCAACGTCAGGTGCGCGAGCCGCAAAGTCAGAAAAGCGCCCACGCCAGCAGCGGCCAGACCTACAATGCAGAAAATCAATATCTCAGTCGGTCCGACCTTCATCAGTTGTCCGACAGCCACGGCTATGCCAGAACGCGGGTTGCCTATCAGCCAGAGCGCGAACAGCGAGTAGATGACGTCGGCGGCGGAGATGCCGCCGAGCGCCACGAGGAATCGGCAGCCTCCATCGTCCGTGTCCTTGCCTTGAACGAGCATCGCTGCCTGCGAGGAGCCGATGCCGGGCAAGAGACCTGCCAGCAGGCCGGCCACTACCCCGGTAAAAATTCCCGGCAGATGTTTCGAGAGCTTCTCGCCGCCGGTCTCGCCGACAGTTTCTGGCAAGTGCGGTTTTTCTGAGAGGGCCACGATCAACGTAGGCACGCCGAAGAGACCGGAAAGCAGAGGTAGCAGTCCGTCCTGAATGACGAAATAGTCAAGCGCGGCGTAGCCAAGGATGCCAGCTAGAGCGAACACCAGCATCGCATACGCCATCTTCTTCGCGCCATGTTCGCAGAACAGCAGATAGGACACGGTGGCTATCAGCAGCCAGTGCGTGTTCGGCCGGATGAAACTGTAGACGGGCGGTATGATCAGCCAGACCAGCGGCAGAACGGCTATGCCGAGAATTATTGTGCCCAGCCCGCCGAACACCGTGAGCCGTATGGCCTCCAGTCCGCGGCCCTGCATCAGCATGCGATGGCCAGGCAGGACGCCCATCGCTTCGGCGTCGTCCGGCGCGCCCAGGAATATGGACGGAATGAAAGCGATGAAGCTGTTCACGATGCCTGCGGTGATCAGAACTATCGAGGCGGCCAACGGTTGGAAGAAACTTGAAAGCGCCAGCACGAGCGGTATCGTGTTGTTCGGGTGTATGCCCGGTAGCAGTCCGGCGGCCACGCCTATTACGACGCCAAGGACGAAACAGATAAAAAATTCGATCATAATCTCTGAGCGGGTGCAATCGGCTTATACGCTCTTCACCACGACTAGTAGTGAACTTTTTAACCTTCACCGGACCATCAGAATGTATGTTCAATCTAGGAAGCAAGCAGATGGAGAAGATGGCGAAGCAGTTAGGGATATCGACAGAGGAAGTCCCTGCGGACCAGGTCATAATCAGGGGTCCGAACAAAGAGATTGTAATTGACAAGCCGCACGTCACCAAGGTGAAGATTTCAGGTCAGGATACGTTCCAGATAATGGGCGACGTGTCCGAACGAACGAAGGAGAAGTTCTCGGACGAGGACGTCAAGATGGTCGCTGATTCGACAGGCGCCAACGAGGCCGACGCAAAGAAAGTCCTGCAGGAGACGGGCGACATCGCGGCCGCAATAATGAGGCTGAAAAAGGACTAGGGCCTCACGAAGCTTGCGCCCTCGAATTTTTTCAGTTCCTCGCCAATTTTCCAAACATATTCGCTTTTCAATCTTTGTGCCATGTAGTCATTGAAGGTCAATTCGACCGATAATGAGCAGTGCGTGTTCCTTCTGATGGAAACACTTTTCATGGTCGGGAAGACGCCGTCCTTCATCCTGTTCCTGGAAAATTCCTCGCTTATTTTTGAAACAATAGCTTGGAGCTTGCTCTCATAATTCCTTTTAGCATTTTCATAGTCGGTGCTCAGTGGTTTGTATAGGGAGCAATCTTCGCACTTGTCGCTCTCGCAAATATAATGGAAGTCGAACGATGTAGAACCGCCGTTCATACAGAATTTTGGAGAACAAAAACTTAAATACACTATGCTTCTTCCGCGCCGAGTATCTTCTCAGCCACGTGTCCGAAGGCCGGTCGCGTGATGAACACACCTATCAGTACGCCGAGCGTCGTCGTTATGGCGAAGCCGCGCATCACTCCGATACCGATGAACAATAGCGGCAGCATGGCCGCGACTATCGTGCCTGCGGCACCGAACACTATGAACAGCGCGCGCTTCAGACGCTGGCGTATCGTGTAAACGCTCTTTTCACCTGTTCGGCCGAGCAGTATCTCGTCAATCATCATTATCTGGTCGTTCGTGCCCGTGCCGATGGCGGCGATAAGGCCCGCTATGCTCGAGATATCGAGCGTCCAGCCGATGGCAGCGGCGGCACCCAACGTCAGAACGGTCTCCGACACGGACCAGATCATCATCGGTATCAGTATCTTGATTCGGCGGTACCTGAAGTAGATTACGCCCATCACAGCGGCCGATGCGATCAGTGCGGCTAGCATGGCGGCTCGGACGAACTCCGCACCCAGCGATGCGCTGATGGCGTCAACTCGGGCTATCTCCAGCTGTATCGGCAGCTCGCCCGAGGACAGAACTGACTGAAGCATGCGCCTTTCCTGGAGCGAGCCCTGCTGCGTGTCCCTGGCGCCTGTTATGGTGGCCGTTGTCATGGCCTTGCCTGCGAGATCGGACACTATGTTCAGGTCGTTTATCACTTTTTCATCCAGGAAAAGTATTATCTTGCTTTCGAGGTAGCTGTCTCCGGTTCCAGGGTCGACGATAACTCGCATACCTTTCGTGACGTCTGCGAACCGCTGCGCACCTTCGTTGCTGACCTGTATGTCGAACGCGAACTGCCAGATGTCGCCGGCCTTCATCACGTTGGAACGACATATGCCCTGCTGTTCAACCATGCAGACCGTTTTTATGTCAGTTCCATTGAAGACGGTGGCGACCACGACCGCGCCAGCTGAAGTGGCATTTGCCAGTTGCCAGTGTATGCCTGCCAGATCGAAAGTGGAGTTCAGCGCTACGTTCTGTCCGTTTATCACGGTTACGTTGTCCGTTACTGTTACAGTGTAATTGCTGTTGCCTATGCGTAGGCTGCCAGTGTCGTTCGTGAGCGTCACTACTTTCGGTATCTTCGCTTCGAAGTGGCCCTGTCTGGCCAGCAGATTGTCTATCTCCTCACGGCTGCCGCCTGCCATCTCGATCTGGATATAAGAATTGCCGGCGACGTCCTTGATTGACTGGAACTTGGTCTCGCGGAGGCCGTACGTGTTTATTCGCGTCTCAAGCGTCGTAATGGTCTGGTCTATGAGTTCCTGGCTGACGTTCCCGACGGGCTTGAGCAGCACGCGCGTACCGCCGACCAGGTCCATTCCCAAATTGAGCTTTGATGCGGACTGCTTGCCGACGGTTATCTTTAGTCCGGGTTCCGAGACTTCTGCCAGATCCAGTTCTCCTTTGTGCATGAAACGGAACGTTCCGGTGAAGTTCTCGAACTGGAGCAGGTCCTCGGGCGTCTTGATGTCGACCTCATTGGCCCATGTCAGTATTTCGCCCGGATGCAGCTTGCCGACCAACGGGCTGTCCGCTGCTACGCTCTTGACGACAACACCGCTCTTCTGCCACGGGAACACCATGGCGACTGCGAGCAGAACGCAGACTATGACAAGCAGTATCCGCCAGTCCTTGAGAAGCTCTCTTATAATCATTTACTCGCCTTCCTCTCGACGTACCATCTCAGAAGACCCGTGTTCATCAGCCATGTGTACGGAATGTCAGCCACCAAGCCGAGCAAGAGCACGGAAGCGATCTGGGTTATCACGGACGATGACGATATCATGTAAAGCGCAAGAAGTGCGGCCAACGCCGAACCGGTCATGGTCAGACCGGTGCGCATGGCGCCCCGCGACTTTGTCTTGAACGTGCCTTCTGGAGTCTTCAGCACTCGGGACGTCAACAGCACGTCCGTGTCGACCGAGTATCCGACCAACATGAGCAGCGCGGCGAACGTGGCCAATGACAGCTTCACTCCCAGGAACTGGGAAGCGGCCAAGGCGGTTACTATGTCACCGAACGCGCAGAGGACGACATAGAAGCTGGGCATCGGTATGCGGAAGACGATGAAGATGGTGATAGCCATGAAGATGAACGCGACGATTAGTGCGATCTGTGCCTGCTGGAAGAAAGACGCTCCGAGCGTCGGGCCGATGGTCTGGGATGCGACGTTCGAGAAGTCCCATCCGGACGATTTTAAAGTGGACATGACGGCGTCCGTGTCCGCATCAGCTGGCAGCTCGATTATTACGGTCCAGCCAGTAATGCCACGGGCCGTACGGACTGTTGCCTCATAGCTCTTCAGGGCGCCCTCTATCGCAGCGGCGTCCGGAGCGATTTTCGTGTCGGCCGTTATCTGCGTCCCGCCCTTGAAGTCTATGTCCAAGGCGAGGCCAGGTCCGACGGACAGCCAGACGACGTAGCTGGCCGCCACTATCATCATCACAATCGGGATTAGCATCAAAAGCTTGTAGTTTACCTCAGGAAGGCTGAATTTGGCCTTTTGAGCGGTCTGCTGCGGCTCCATAATCTCACATTCAATTCGATAAACTATATAAAGTAAGCGGGCTTTTAACTGTCTATGCGAGTCGGCATTGTCGGAGCTGGAATAAACGGTCTGTGGCTGGCATGGCAGCTGGCCAAGCGCGGGCACGACGTGTCTGTTTTTGAGGCCAAGCACACGATAGGCAAGGAGGTCTGCTCCGGCATGGTATCGGAACGCATATGGAAGTTCGTGCCGAAGAAGCCCGAGCTCGTCAAGAACATCATTCACGGAGCGAGAATACACTTCCCAGAGAAGACCGTCAAGCTGATGTTCGAGCCGAAGATGCTCGTGCTCGACCATGCCGAGCTGGACAGGTACGTGGCCGAGCTCGCGACAGCGGCCGGCGCGAAGATATTGCTCGGTCACTCGTTCACTAAATTGTTCTTCCAAAAAAGCAAGAGGCCGCAGATAGCGGTTGCGGCGGATATGACAACAGAATCCGTGCCGGCGAAGCACAGCCACGTCTATGAGTTCGACCAGCTGATAGGGGCGGACGGTCCGCACTCGCTTCTGCGAAAGCAGCTGGGGCAGCCGGACCCCGATTTCATGCTTGGCCTGTTCTGCTACGTGGACAAGAAGTCCACTTCGGACTTCGTCGACGTATATCCGCACAAGCGCGGCTTCAGCTGGATAATACCGAGGGGCGACAGCATAGAGTACGGAACGCTTGAGAGGCCGAAGGTGGCGAAGAAGCAGTTCGGCATATTCTGCGCTGCGCACAGGGTAAAGCCGAAAAATATTCTGTCGGCAACGATACCGCACGGCCTGGTCCATGCGAGCGCCGGCAGCATAGCGCTTGTCGGCGATGCGATCGGACTTACGAAGAGCTGGTCGTTCGGCGGAATAGTCTGGGGGCTGACAGCGAGCGGGCTGCTCGTGAAAAGCTTCCCTAACTTCGGACGGTACAACCGGCAGCTGGAGCAGCACTTCGGTCCGCGCACGTTCTTCTCGGATATCGGCACGCGCGTTGCGGTCTGGACGGGCTTCCATTTGCCCGGTCTTCTGCCGAGGCAGATGGTCATAGACAGCGACTGGGTGTTCGAGTGACTGACGGAAAGAAGATAATCTCCAACATATTCTATTATTTTCTAGACTTGCTAACGGTCACGGTAGCGGGCTACATATTCTGGATGCTCATGGGAAAGATGCTTCCGCCCGAGCAGTACGGAGTGCTCACGGCCGTTGTCGCGTTGTTCTATGTAGTTAGCACGATAACGATGCTCGGGTTCACGGAGGCCCTGCCAAAGCTGTTGCCCGAGCTACTCTCAAGGGGCAGGCGAGAGGCGCTTGGCGGAATGATTAAATACGCTTTGAAAATCGCGACAGTTTTCGGCGTTTTCGTTTCTCTGGCCATATGGTTCGGTGCTGGCAAACTGTCACAGATGTTCTACGGCAACACAGGGATGGCGATGCCGCTCCAGGCGCTCGCCGCGATGTTGTTTATAGCGAACATAGGAAACGTCGCAAAGGCGGCTTTGCAAGGAATGCAGAATTTCAGGGCCATGTTCGCCTCGGACCTTGTCGGCAGCGTCGGCAGGCTTTTTGTGGCCGCCGGGCTGGTCACGCTCGGTTGGGCGGCAATCGGAGGTCTGGCCGCATGGGTGTTCTATTTTGCCGTGCTGGCTGTGATATGCGGGGCTCTTGCGCTGAAGGCCCATCCGGCAGGCCAGTTCGATAGGCGAGAGTTGTGGCGATTCAGCTCCCCAAGCATGTTCTCGCTGCTAGGATACTATCTGATACTACAGGGCGGGGTGCTCGTTCTGGCGGCCCTTACGAACGCGCAGACCGTGGCGTATTTCGGTGTGGCCGTTCTGTTCGGGCAGGTGTTGATTTTCATTCCGACCGTCATCGCTGGTGCGCTTTTGCCTAGCATCTCCGAGCTCTGGGTTGGGCACAAGGAAAAGGTTCAGAAGCTGCTATCGGCTTCAATAAAGCTGACGTTCCTGACCGTATTGCCGTTCACGATATTGTTCATTCTCGGAAGCAGGCTGCTTGTGCAGTTGGTCTATAGCTCGCAGTATATATCAGCCGCAACGCTTTTCCCTGCGTATATGGCGGCCTCGTTCCTGTACGGGCCAGTCATACTACTGCTAATAACCCTGTATGCGATCGGGAAACCGATGACTAGGCTCGCGATAATCGCCGCTGGGGCGATAATCAACATCGGAGCGTGCTTCGTTCTCGTTCCAGCTATCGGCCTGACAGGCGCGGCGTTCGCATTCATGACCAGCCAGGTCGTGATGCTGCTGGCCTCGCTCGTTGTGGTCACTCGCAGTGCGCGTCTGCATTTCTCCAAGCGCAGCCTGATGGTGATTCCGGCCGCAATCGTGTTCGGAGCAATATTGTGGACGCACAATTTTGTCAGTTCGGTTTGGCTGAAGGTGCTGATAGCTCTTGTTGCACTAGCAGTCTATGGTCTCGTGCTTCTTGCTACAAAGGTTGTTGGTAAGAAAGAGCTGATACTGCTGGACTATTTTCCGGACAGCTTCGGGCCAGTGAAAAAGTTAGCTAATGCCATGGCTGGCATGTTTGCATAAAATAATGCTTTTAAATGGTTTGACAAAAAATACTCGTTATGAAAGTATATGCCGTAATACCGGCTTACAATGAGGCCGCTACCGTTGGCCAAATAGTTAAAATTGCCAAAAAATATTGCACTGTTCTGGTAGTAGATGACGGCAGTAAGGACGAAACTGCAGCGGTTGCCAAAAAGTCCGGGGCCGAGGTCGTGAGGCATGCTACAAACATGGGCTATGGCCGCGGACTTCGGGACGGAATTTCGGCTGCGCTTGAACGTGGTGCCGATGCAATAATAACATTGGATGCGGACGGGCAACACGATCCTAATGATATACCGAAGTTCATTGACGCGCTCAATAAAGGTTCAGCTGGTGTGGTCGGATCAAGATTCTTGACAGGTAATAGTTGGGGCACATGGAAACGCATGCTCGCATTACGTCTACTTGCCATACAGCTACGAGTTTTTACTGGTATAGAAATGACAGATGTGCAATCCGGGTTTAGGGCGTATTCGGCAGAAATGCTGAGAAGCATCAAGTTATCAGAAGAGGGCATGGCGTTTTCCGTTGAGCTGCCGATAAAAGCAAAGAGATTGGAATATCAATTTACAGAAGTTCCTATTCAAATAAAACAACCGCACAGAATAAAGACCTTTTGGAGCGCCATGAAACAGGGGATAGAAGTCGGGAAGGCCATCATACGATATGCGTTGTAAAATTGATGTTTCTCAGTCGTTCAACGATTAACGACATCCGTCAGCATCTTCAGCCCATTGATGTTGATGCGTATGTCGCCAAGGTTGCGTATAGACAACAGCTTTTTGAGCAGATATCTGGGGCGCAGATAAAATTCCTTATAGGCTTTGTTGTACCAGACAACAAGCTGCTCGGGGGTTACGCTTTCTGCCAGTGAAACTGGTCGTGCCCCTGAGGTGACGTAGCTCATTCTGTCCCAGTCCGGTAATTCAATGCCGCGTTTCTTTGCCATGTCTGCCAGCTCTGTTCCTGGGAAGGCCGTACAAATTGAAAACTGGGCGAAATCTGGGTCAATCTTCTTTGCGAAGTCAATGGTCATCCTCATGGTAGTTTCATCATCGCCCGGAGAACCAAGCATGAAATAGGCAACAGTAAGAATTTTTGCGTCATGGGTAAGTGCAAATGCCGTTTCTACCTGCTCAATGGTTATATCCTTTTTTAGGTTATTCAGGATTTGTTGGTTGCCGCTTTCTACACCATAGCTGATGATGTAGCATTTGGCAGCTGCCATATTTTTCAATAGTTCCTTGTCTACAAGGTTTACCCTGGTTTCACAGCTCCAAAGAATATTCATTCTCTTTTTTATCATCTGATCACAGAGCTCAACTACTCTTTTTCGATCAACAGTAAAACTGTCGTCGTAGAAAAGTAGTTCCTTGATACCGAATTTGTTATGAAGATATTCTATCTCTGCAATTATGGCATTCGGACTCTTCGCCAAAAATTTCCTACCATGGACGGGTTTGCTACAGAATGCGCATCGATATGGGCAACCTCGGCTTGTCATTATTGCCATATAGGGTAATCGCTTGCCGTGTGGTGGATATGGTCGATACTTATTGATCGGCAGTAGATGATATGCTGGCATCGGCAGACCGTCAAGGTCGGTCAGATGGGGTCGCGGCGGATTCATCACAATGTTTTTATCATCTCGCCAGGCTATCCCGAGAATATCCTTGAAATCACGCTTTTTAATCGCAGCCACCAGTTCTGGTGCTGTTATCTCACCCTCGCCAAAAACAACTGAATCCAGTTCAGGCACGACCTCCAATAACTGTTGCGGCAGTAATGTTGCATGCGGGCCGCCCATGAAAATGAACAGGTTTGGATTAGCTGCCTTCAAAGCCTTTACGGTTGCTATAGCAGAGCTGACTGTGGGCGTCATGACAGTGATACCGACAGCATCGACACCCCCAGCTATGACCCTTTGATTAATCTGCTCAATAGTCAGTCGTTCAGCAGGTGCGTCGATTATGTCAACCGTATGCCCAGCCTTTTCCAGCACAGCCGCCACATAGGCCAGACCCAATGGTGGCTGTGGGAATCTTGTTTTTTTTGGTGGATTGATTAATGAGATATGCATCAAATCACATCATAATCTAAAATATCATATATTTAAGTGCTTTATTAAAAGTCTAAATATTCAGACAATTTTAAGTGTTAAGAATGAAGGCCGTATCTGTTTTGCATTCACGATATTAGATTCTACCGAATAAATACTTCGTTCGTCTGATATTTTTTAATATCACTCTTTTTGCTGTAAGCAGATTTATTTGTTAGAATCATTTTCAAGACCTTTATCATTTTTTGTCGATAGTAATGGCAGTTCCAGCATAGTTCGTTCTTACCGATAGTTCCTGTTAGCAGACGCTCACGTAAAGCCTTCCATTTCGGGCTTGTCCATGCCTCCTTAATGCTCATGTCGTTTACATTGCCTACGCAGTTCTTTTGATAATAGTCAAAACAGCACGGAATAATTGAGCCGTCAGCGAATACGAAACAATGCCTGAAAGGCATCTTACATGGAGTTTTCAATATGCCACCTGCTCGATTTATTAAATGCGGGTAATTCGTCTGCCCTGCCCAATCATGTGTTTCAAAATATGCGAACCTTGAATTGTCATGCATGTGTGGTCGAATAAAATCAATATATTCCTTTTGATCGTTATTTGAGAAAAACAACACACCGATATCTACCTGAATGTTCTTTCCTTTTGTTTGGTCAAGAAAGTCAGCTATTTTTTGCCATGTTTGCTTGTTCTGTTGCTTTTCAAATAGTGATATGAAGGTCATACCCGAATCGATAATCTTTTTTCCAATTTCTTTTGTGAGCAGAGAACCATTGCTCGAGAAATCTATTTTTGTGTTAGGCATCTTTTTTCTGACTATTCTTATGAAGTCGAATATTTCAGAATTCAAAAGAGGTTCACCAAACTGGTGTAGTGCGATCTCCTTGATGTGTGGATTTTCTTTCTTTACCTCATCTATTATTTTGTTGAACATCTCTTTGTTCATCCATATTTCTGGTCGTCTGTCAGGGTTGTTGTTCGGACAGAACG
Organism: uncultured archaeon; assembly: GCA_964353775.1. Classification (GTDB taxonomy): domain Archaea; phylum Aenigmatarchaeota; class Aenigmatarchaeia; order Aenigmatarchaeales; family JAHLMS01; genus JAHLMS01. Next base: position 115,909 of record CAYGWB010000002.1, read on the forward strand.
GGCAGGACAGATTGCACTTGCTGTTGAGTTCTATTCCAATATATTCTGGGAAAGGTATATCTGAGAACTGTTGCTTGCCTATGCTCGTAGCCATTATTAGTTTTTTTCTTAGGGACATTTTATTCGCTCCATTATAATTATATGTTGTTATAAGTTATAGCTTATCAGCTAGTTAATATTTAAAAAGCTAGCGACAAACATATTAGGCGAGCTATATGGACGTCAAAACTATTGAAAAAAATATAGAGATGCTTTTCATAGTATTCCTGCTATTGTTAGGAACCTACTATGTAGTGTTGGCATACAGTACCCAGATGCTAGGTGAGGACGAGGCTGTTTATTACGGAGCATCGAACGAGTTTGCACAAGGAACCTACAGGGCATTTTTACCGGCTGATAAACCATTCGTGAGTCCGGTTCTTATGTCGCTTACTGCCACACCGTTCTTTCTAATTTTTGGTTCGTCCTTAGGAGCATTGAAGGCAGTGTCTGCATTATTCGGAATACTGTCATTATTCATAGTTTTTTTGATAGGGAAAAAAATTAATGTATATTACGGAATTTTCGCGGCAATCCTTCTGCTGTCAATTCAGATGTTTACACAATTCATGATGCTGGCATATGTCGAAACACCAATAACGTTCTTTTCCGCACTGTTAATATATTGTTATCTGACTTTGGACAATACAAAAAAAGCGGTTCTCACAGGAGCGATACTGAGCTTGGCTTTTTATACAAAGGCCAGTGCCTTGGTGCTGGTTGCCGTGCCATTTGTTTACGGAGTTTTCCTATGGCTCTATGAAAAAAACAAGCAGTATGTCAAATTTGCCGTAGTATCGATATTGACGTTTGTAGCGTTAGTAGCACCATTCGCTATTAGAAACATTTTATTGTATCATTATCCCTTTGTCGAAGGATTGAATGTACTTTTCGGAGCTTCACCTCTTCAATGGCCAACATGGTTATCTGATGTATTCAAAACGGTTTCTCCGGTGCGGCCTGGTATGGAAATGTATATATCCTCATTTGGATGGTTGGCCATAGTGCTCGGCATATTTGGTTTTGGATGGTTGGCCACAAACTGGAAACATGAAAAAAAGGAACGTGATCTTCTCATCATGCAACTTTTGACAATATTTTTCTTCATAGCAGTCTTCAACATTGTATATTTTTTTGGAACCTTTCCACTTGAATCTCGATACCTATCTATTATATTTCCATCAATTGTGCTACTCGGTGGTTTCTTCATCTGGAAAATTAATCAATGGAACAAATGGCTGATACTATTAATAGTACCAATTTTGCTATTTAGTACCTATGTCAGTGCCACAACGGTGTTTTCAACACATGGTTCGCAACGATATCCAGCAGACTACATAGATGCGTTGCATTGGATAAAGGCCAATACGACCTCTGACGCTTTGCTTTTCACGACATATGGCGGCAGTACGAAATACTTCGGTGAACGAGAGAGCATATGGACATGGGAGGTTAAGGAGTTTCCTGAACTCATGAACTCAAACAACGGAACCTACATTGCAGATACGTTAAAACATTATAATATTAGCTACATCTTGATATGGCGTGCGACTGTGGCACAGAATTATATCATTCCCGAGAGCAACCTTTGGGGCGTCTTTACATATAATTTTGTAGATGTTGTCAGCAAGGATACCGAAGACTTTGAAACAGTTTACTCCAACCAGGACAACTGGATACTTAAGCTGAAGTGAACATCCTACACGTTTAAATAGTTCAAACCGACGTTTTGATAATTATAGGGCTAGTGATTTGGATGAAACAGGAAAAGATACTGATAACAGGCGGAGCGGGCTATCTGGGATCGATAGTAACAGAGTATTTCCTATCGAAAGGTTATGATGTCACGGTATATGACAATCTACTTTATAATCAAACCTCCCTATTCAACCTGTGTTATCATAAAAATTTTCACTTTGTATACGGGGATGTAAGGAATCACGATCTGCTTGGAAAGATGATTGAAAAGGCTGATATCATATTCCCGCTTGCTGCGATAGTCGGGGCACCGGCATGTGAAAAGGCGCCGGACGTGACGATTGCAGTAAATCAAAAGTCCATAGAGTGGTTAGCCAAACAAATAAGGCCGAACCAGAAAGTAGTCTTTCCGACAACTAACAGCGGATATGGCATAGGGCAGAAAGATATACATTGCACCGAGGAGACTCCACTAAAACCAATATCATTGTATGGTGTAACCAAAGTTGCGGCTGAAAAAGCGCTATTAGACACTGGAAATGCGGTTACATTTCGTCTCGCAACAGTGTTCGGTTTTTCGCCACGTATGCGTCTCGACCTGCTGGTCAATGATTTCGTCTACAAAGCATTCAAGGACAAATATATAGTAATGTTCGAGAAAGATTTCAAGCGTAACTTCTTGCACATACGCGATGTGCCAAGGCTCTTCGAACACGCAATAAATAATTATGACAAAATGAAGGGACAGACATTCAATGCTGGACTACCAGATGCGAACCTATCGAAGGAGGAACTGACACTGCTCATAAAGAAGTTCGTACAGGACTTCTACATAACCTGCTCGGAAATAAACAAGGACCCTGACAAAAGGAACTACATAATTTCGAACGACAAACTACTCGAGACAGGCTTTAAGTTCCAACACGGTCTTGAAGATGGTATAGTAGAGCTGCTCAAAGGTTATGCGATTCTGCGTGACAACCAATACAAAAACATATAGGCGAGAACATGAATTATAAGACACCGTTGTTGATTACAGGAGCTACAGGATTCATCGGTACGAACCTACAGGAGTCGCTACGCGATCGTGGCATAACGGATTTCGTTGCGCTTGGTTCGGAGCACTTCGATCTGACGGAACAGACGCAAGTTCGAGCAATGTTCAAGAAATACAACCCGGAGAAGGTCATACATTTGGCCGCCTATGTCGGCGGGATACTGGCAAACAAGAGCTATCCGGCAGATTTCTGCTATCAGAACTTGATAATAAACACGCTAACTATACACGAGGCCAAGAACGCAGACGTGAAAAAGTTCCTGACGCTCATGGGCGGTTGCAGCTATCCGACGCATGCGCCGAACCCCATCAAAGAAGAATACATGTGGGACGGCTATCCGCAGAAGGAGAGCGCGCCCTACTCGGTCGCCAAGAAGATGGCAATCGTCCAGCTGAACAGCTACAGGCAGCAGTACGGATTCAACGGAGTCATGCTAATACCCGGGAACGTCTACGGACCACATGACAATTATTCCCTAAACAATTCTCATGTAATACCTGGCCTCATACACAAATACTACAACGCGAAGAAGAACAACGAACCGCAGGTTGTGGTTTGGGGAACCGGCAACCCCACTCGCGATTTCATATATGTGAGAGACGCGACCGACTGTATAGCAAAGGCATTTGAGGATTATAACGGAGAACAACTGATAAACATCTCCACGGGTGTGCGCACGCCGATAAAGGAACTGGTGAACACGATAGCTAAACACACCAAATATCAAGGCAAGATAGTTTGGGACACCACGAAGCCGGACGGACAGATGGAAAAGATATTTGATGTCACGCGAATGAAAGAAATACTCAAATTCACACCGAAGACGACGCTTGATGAGGGCATCAAGAAGACAGTAGCTTGGTTCGAAAATAATATGTCATTAGGAAAGGTACGCATTTAGGTTCTTTACATGAAAAAGTATGAGCACGTTGTTGCATATCGCATACCATATTCAATAAGAAGAATGGGTTTATGGATTTCTCATCCCGGGTTTGAAAAAAACCTAAAAAAACAACTTAATGATTGTGAAACTGTTTTAGATTTGGGATGTGGTCCGTCGTCACCAATAAGACCTTTTTCAAAAAGGTTTTACTCTGTTGGTGTCGATGCCTTTAGTAATTATATAAAGATTAGTAAAAAACATCGGATACACAATTCGTATCAGCTTATGAATATAATGGACATCGATAAAAAATTTAAACCAAAATCATTTGACGGAGTAATTCTTATAGATGTTTTAGAACATTTAGACAAAGAAAGTGGTAAAATTATATTAAAAAAGGCTGAGCGAATTGCAAAGAAAAAGATTATAATTTCAACTCCAAATGGATTCGCTGCACAAAGTTTATATGATAAAAATCCATTACAACTACATAGATCCGGTTGGACTCCTCAAGAGTTAAAAAATAGAGGATATTGTGTGAATGGGTTACTTGGTTTGAAATGGATGCGCGGTGAATATGGTACGATTCGTTGCAAACCATGGGTTTTTTGGATTTTGGTATCCTTCGTATCAGAGTTTTATGTATGGAATAGACCAGAAAAGGCAAGACAATTATTTTGCGTTAAAAATATTTAGTGATTTGATATGAAATTTATAAACGAGAGATTGATACTACGAATTAGATTTTTCGAAGAGAACCTCTCATTTTTTAAGATGTACGAGACTAGGTACAATATAGGCGGTCCTCTTGGCTAAAGAAATAAATATAATCAATAAAATAAAAAATATTGTCTTTCCAACTGAAAGGGTTGTTCCAGGCGTTGCTCCTAATGAGCTATTTCAAGAGCACATAACCAAATACGAATGGGTAAGCAAATATGTCAATGGCAAGACGGTTCTAGACATCGCTTGTGGTACTGGCTACGGGTCTTCTCTACTTCTTTTTCGAGGTGCCAAACGCATATATGGTGGTGATATATCTGAGGAGGCAATAAAATTTGCAAAAGAACACTATAGGAACATAGATTTTCGTGTCATGAATGCCGAGCAGCTACCATTCGAGGATAATTTTTTTGATGTGATAGTTTCTCTAGAAACTCTAGAACATCTCTCTAACCCTGAAAAATTTGTTGGTGAAGCGAAACGTTTGTTGAAGACTGGAGGAGTTCTAATAATTTCTACACCAGCAATGCGTGTTCGTAATCCATTTCATGTTAAAGAATTCTTTACAAAGAATGAACTGGAAGAAATGTTATCATCCTTTTCAAATATAGAATTCTTCGGCCAGTTCAGAAAAATATCACGTATAAAAAGATTGTTGAGGCTATTAGGCCTTATAAGTTTAGATTATAGCATATCACCATATTCACCAAACCATATGTTTATGATTGTTGTGTGCATAAAGTGATGATATATGAAAATATTCATATTGGGTCATAAAGGGTTTGTCGGGAGCGGCATATCTGACTACTTCACATCCAAAGGCGTCGAGTTCGAAGGCATAGACAGAAGCAACTATGGTAGTCTTGTTGGTAAGGAATGTGACCTTTTCATAAACGTGGCTGGAAGCTCAAAGAAGAGGCTGGCGACCACTGATCCAAAGATAGATTTTGCGGCAAACGTTGTCGATACCGCAAATTCCATATTCGATTTTAAGGCGAAAAAATACGTCTACCTATCGACGATAGACGTCTACAACAATGTATCATCGAAACCGAAGGAGATAACAATCATAGAGCCTTTGAAGCTCAGCAATTACGGCTTTGATAAATATTTTGCCGAGCAGATAGTTAGGAAATACTGCCCGAGTTGGATCATAGTCAGAGCGGCTGGAATGGTAGGCAGAAACATGAGCAAGAACGCTGTTTTCGATATTCTCAATTTCGGCAAGACGTTCGTGTCTCCGAAATCAGAATATCAGTACATGAACACTCTTGATCTTGGCAGAATCTTACATCAACTTTCAGAAAAGACAGAAAATGACATTTTTAATGTTTGCGGGGACGGGGCAATAGCTGTCGAGGAGATAGCAAAAATAGCTGGCGTCACATTGCCAAAGGAGTGCTACAAACTTCCAGCCGAAAAATATGAAGTCGATGTATCAAAAGCATCAAAATACTGTAAAATACCTAAGACGCGAGACACAATTATTGACTTTATGAAAAACAGGTAATACGATGAAAAACGTTGATCAGTCTTTTAATGTAGAGATAATTTCACCTCTCAAGAAACAGTCTGACATATGCGTAGTGATAATAACCTTTGCCAGGGTCGATTATGTTATTGACATTGTGAACAGGCTACAGAACCAGACATACAAACCTGACATTCTAGTGACAGACAACAGTCCGGACTCAAAAATAGCTATGGAACTTAAGAAAAAATTTCCAAACATAGGAATAATAGAGATAAAGGGCGGTAATGTAGGACCCGCAGGCACATTTTTTGTTGGCGAAAAGTTCGCATATGACGCTGGTTACAAATACATAATCATAGCTGATGATGATGCTTTTCCGGAGTCAAAGAAACTTATAGAAGTTGCAGTCAAGACGCTTGAGAAAGATACCGCAGCCAGTGTCGTGATTTCATCTCAAATCAACAATACGAAAACATATGACATAGCCCAGCTCAGTGTCATACGACGCGAGGTGTTTGAAAAAATAGGGTTCACGTTTGCACCAATATTTAGGGTTGGTGAAGACGTAGACTTTACACGTCGAGTGAGACTTGCCGGATTTAAGATTGTACACAGCCCTGAACTTTATAGACATCCACCAATGTTTATTTCAGGTCTGTCTCCAAGACAGACATATTATCTTATTCGAAATCATTGTTTTGGTTCTTGTTCAAATATAAATAAGATAACAAGTCCAACAGTAATATTCCCATTACTACTTATTGGATATTTTTGGGTACATCTGTTAGAGAAACGAAGCGGTTTTAGGAGAGCAATACAGCTAGCGCTGTCAGATTTTATTCATCTTAATTTTGGGCCAGTATGCGCAGAAGCCAATGTCAGTCAGTCGCACTGCCTTAATAGAACCATATCTGGCGAGCAGCTTGCTGAAGCGCCAGCAAACACCAATAATTATACATTGATTGCGCGTTCGGATACAATAATTAATATGATGAAGCCTGACTCCCGCAAACGGATAACTGATGTCTGTAATTTAGATATTTCTGGTGCCTATGAGGCTAAAAAGAGAAAATATCTAAAGACGCTGAAACTTTTCAGATACAGCGGTCGAAATGTAATTTTAAACGAGCACATACCGCCGCCATTGCTGTATCTCTTCAGGTCCGTCAGCATATACGATTTTAATAAAGATAGATTTATGTCACTTACGAAAGAAAGAGGGACATTTTCCAGAACACTATGTCTAATAATAACGTTGTTTGGTTCTATAGCCCTGTTGTCATTAATGTTGCCTATGATGTTCATCTGGCACATTTTATTCTTGCCATATGATTTCTTCGAAAGAAAGTCAAAAGAGCTTAAAATAATATACGAGAAATAACTAAATCACTTCGAATATCTTGACTTCTTCGTTCCTGAACACTTCTTTGAAGTGCTCAAGACCCTGGCCTTCGAGCATGAACATCTTTGTGAAGACGGCTTCCCGCAGGGTCGGCGGAATCATTACAATATAGCTGCCATCAGACGGCATCCAGATGGTGTACGGGGAAGTCTGGTTGACGAACTTGATCTTAAGCTGGCTTTCAAGCGGCTGTAGCTGTTCTGTGATGGCTGTGACATTATAATCAGAGAACTTTGCTGTGACCGGAGTCGTCCCGTTGTAGAATATGATTTCGTTGAATATGGCCGCGCTCCTGCCCTGTATCACTATAGGTATCGGCGGCGTACCTGACAAAACAATTATGTTTGAATAGTAGCGGGCCGCTATGCTGCCGTCCTGGCCGTAGGCATACTTCTCCAGACCGATCATGCCATATAATGGACAACGGCTCTCGGTTCGAGCGTCACAGCCGGTGCCGAAGTACTGGACCCATTGAAACTTACCGATCAGGTCGTTCGACGCAATCCAATAAGCCTTTTCAGACGTGCCCTGATATTTGTGGATGAGCTCCACTGACTCGTTCTCATCCGAAGTTGCCATGATCTTGCCAAGGTCCGTTATACGGTCATTTATGTTCCACATACATTGATAACCGCAGTGAGCACCATCTCCGATATTTCTTCGTTCTGCAAGCGCGGCGATCATGTGACCGGGATCCCACCACGTTCCGATTATCGAAGATTCCGGAGTGCTCGTTTTGATCCATAACCATGCGTTGTCCCAGTTCGGACTCACGTCCGGTCCCACTTGCTGGCCGACCTGAAGACCTATGCCGGCCGCAATCAACATAATTGTCAACCCCAGTCCCAGTGCGAACGACTGCAAGAACTTGTCACGTTTTGACCAGTTCATGAAGTATCCCCAACCGGCCGCGACAGCGATCAGTATCAATGCTGAGCTGAACTCAGTAAATCGGATTCCACGCAGCGTTGTTATAACAGCTATTCCCAATAGCGCAATCAGGAAACTCGCATTAAGAGTGTTCTGACGCCAACTTTGCCAAAGACCAAATATCGCAAGCGCAATGAAAGTAATGAACAGCGTGATGTCGACCATGCCTTCGCCGGTCACAAACCGTCCGGCGGCCATCATCCACGTTCCGATGCTCGTGAGGTCTACCAATTGCAGTTCGGCTATGCTTATGTTGACTATCCATGATTCTGCCCTTGTTGCGAAGCCTGTCAGATACGAGAGTGCCGTCACCACATTTATGCTAAGTATCGATCCGGCTATGCCCATTGCAACAAAAAGCATTATAATAACAGCAATCATTTTTGATGAACGCTTCCAAGCCATGACAGCGCGGGTCGCCATCTTTGGTTTTGACAACTCGTCTTTTGAGCTGTGCTCTCCCAAAACCGTAGTCATTAAAAAGTATATCATTATTCCTCCAATCAGGAAGAACCAGCTGTACAAAAACATCGCCCACGACATCATGAAGCCGATAAAGCAACCGGCCGCCAGGCAAAAACTGGCAGGCGTACGTTTCCTGATCGCGTATATGCCGGCCCATAATGTCAGCAGAATGAATAGCAATGCGATTTGGTCTGTGTCAAAACTGGCACCGAATGTTCGTATTAGAATCTGCGGAGCAGTCCCGACTAGTGCTGCTGAAAGAAGTCCGCCCCACTTGTTCGACAGCTCACGGCCAAGAAGAAACGCAGGTATCACTATGGCCGCACCGAGCAATGCCGACACATAATTTGCAATCGCCATCAGGCTGAACCCCAGGCCTTTGAGTAGCCACCATCCAAAAACAGTCAGAAACCACAACAAAGGCGGACTAGTGTTGAACTCCACCGCCCGCCCCATGTAATATGTCAGTTCGTCCCATGCCGGTAATGTTCCCCAATCAGCGAGATACCTCGTGAACCTGAATTGATATATTGGGTCATAACCGAGCAATCTGTCCGGAATAGTGTTAATACCGCGTATGTAATAGCTGAAGAGAAAGATTATAGCCAGCGCCGCGACGGGCCACCACTTCAGAGCGAACGCTTTCAGCTTCTCCTTGTCCATCATACCACGTGTGCTAATTAGAAATTGGAAAGTTTAAAAAGGTAGGATAAAGAAGCTACCATTCTTCTTCCTCTTCGTTGGTCTTCTCTTCCGGCGCCTCCTCAACAACGAACTCCTGTTCCGGGACTTCTTCCGTTTCAGGTACCACAGGCTTCTTCAGCATCTTTTTTGGCTTGATCATTGCGACACCTCCAATAAACCCATGCTTATTTTAGCTTTGTCATAGCTATTTAAAGTTATGCAAAATCCTTTCCGGTACGCCAGAGGTGCGGACGCCAAACAGCTGATGGAGGACAAGTTCAGGCAGGCTGGCGTAGCCGCGAAGCGGGCGAAGGTAGAAGGATATATTGCGGAGAAGGCGGCCCAGAAGGAGGGCGTCAGGATCAAGATGGTCGGTTCGTCCATCAGCGGCGAGCTGAAGGCCGTTGCGAAGTCCTGGCCGCATTTCTATAGGATGCCCGCGATATACAGGGAACTCTCAGAAGTGCTGGTCGGCTCGTACAAGATAAGGAAGTCGGCCGAGTTCTGCGTGTGGACGGCCAACCAGATAAAGGACCTGCAGATGATATCGCTGAAACGGCTGGAGCACATACGCACGACGTTCGATGCCAGGAACGTGCGGCAGTATTTCTACGGAAGGACGTCCGCTTATCTTAGGCGCTGCAGCCGTGAGCTGAAAGTGTTGACAGATGCCTCGACGCTGCTGAGGGACATACCGGACATACAGGACCTGCCAAACATCATCATAGTCGGGCTGCCGAACGTAGGAAAGACGAGCATGCTGAGGGCGCTCACAGGCAGTTCGCCTGAAATCTCGCCTTGGCCCTTCACGACAAAAGGTCTCATGCTTGGCTACACCGAATTCGGGTTCCACAAGGTCCAGTTCATCGATACGCCAGGCCTTTTGGACAGGCCGGCATCTAAGCGCAACCCCATAGAGAAGCAGGCCGTGACCGTGCTGAAGCTGCTGGCCAACTTGATAGTCTACATCTTCGACCCGAGCGAGACCTGCGGCTATTCGCTCGAGCAGCAGATCAGGCAGTATCATGACATAAAGAAGACGTTCGATAAGCCCATCATTGCCGTTGCGAACAAGATAGACATCGTCGGCAGCAGGCCTGTCTTGGAGATAGGGCTGCCAGCAATCCCGGTGTCCACCGATACAGGAGAGGGTATCGAACTGCTCAAGAAAACGATAAGGGAAAAAATCAAGCCCGAGTGACGGTTATTGTTCTAGGCCCGCCTTCGATCCTGAACCTTACTGGAAGGAAGCTCTCGATGACCGAGATGTTCGTCAGCATGTGCTGGGTTATCTGGCCGACCGCGATTGTTCCTGAGCCCACAATCGCCATGTACGGGAGTAGCATGTCACCCACATGTCGGTCGACCGTACTGTCAATGTCTGCCAGTAGGTTCTTCACGGCCTCCTTGGCCACGTCCTCTGCAGACTTGCTGATTTCGCCGATTGCATCGCCACCGATGACGGAATTTTCAGTTTTGGCGACCAACAGCAGACCAGTGCCCGGAGAAATAGAATCGACATATACGATTTCTACTTTCGGCTTCAAGCCGAACTTTTCTGTCAACAGCCTGGCAGCAGTTTCCGCCTGCCGTTCGGCAACCTTTCTTTCCTTCAGCCGTTGCGAGGCAATGGACAGGCAGAATATTTCTTTCAGTTTTCCCGCGTTTGTCAGTTGCAGCTCTTTAGGCTTCAGCGGCGCGGTCGTGACTTCTACTAGCGCGCCGCCTTTCGGATAAAAGCCGTCACGGACGACATTTATTTTCGTGTCGTCGCCCAGCAGGGGAAACAGCACGTGCTGCAGATAGTAAGGCGAGGGCGCCCACTTGCCGAACGTTCCACCGCCTTCGAACTTTATATTGATAGACTTGGGCAGCTGAGAAGTTGGAATCAGCAGAGCCTGCAGCACGAGTCCGATGGAGCCGGCCGTGTTGATTTTTATTTTCAGGTCTTTGGCTTGGAGCTTCTTTGGGATGAACTCAAGCTCGGACGAGCCGACTGCCAGCCCTTTAACTTCTGCGTCACAGAGCTCGGCAAGCGACCTTATGCCTTCCATGTGCTGGACCTTCAGACCGGGCGGTTCTCGCGAGCCGCGGATGTTCTTGATACGGACAGGTTTGCCGGTCAGCGCAGAAAAGGCAACGGCAGTGCGTACGAACTGTCCGCCAGCCTCTGCGCCGTCCAGTTCTATCATATCAGGCCGAACCTTCTTTTCAGGAGCCAGAAGAAGTTCTTGAACCCTCTGATCATCGCGCCCTTCGGGTGGAAAACAGGAACCTTTATTTTTATTTCAGCGATTTTGAACTTGTTTCTCCATGCTTCGTATGCAGCATCCATCTCACGCTCGTAGCGCATCCCTTTCAGTTTCATCTTCTTTGCCGCGTCCAATGTCATGGCCCTGAAGCCGCATTCAGTGTCGTGCAGGCCGGTCGGACATAGTATATTCGTAAGTAACGTAAGGCCCCAGTTCCCGATTTTTCGGTCTAACGGATAGTTCGAGAGATCGCGCCAACCAGCGACGTAATCATAGCCCGTACGGAGCTTCGATATGAACTCAGGAATATATTTTGGGTCTAGCTGGCCGTCCGCGTCGACGAAAATTATTGCGTCGGGCTTCAATGAGATGGCCTTCGCAAGCCCGAACCGAGACGCGGCGCCGACGCCCATGTTGTGCGGAAGCTTCAAAACAGAAGCGCCAGCCTTCTTTGAAACATCAGCGGTCCCGTCTTCCGAGCCGTCGTCGACGACAATTACTTTTTGAATTGACGGCAGCTTTTTCGTCCTCTTGATGACCATGCCGATCGTATCGGCCTCGTTGTAGGCCGGTATAACCACAACTACTTGCATGGACAAGAGTTTGTAGAAGGCTTTATAAATATTAACAAGTCACTCATGGGCATGGACGAACACGAAGCAAGACGCATGGATTACCTGTTGGATTTGGCCGAATATGGACCCATGAGCTACGGAGCTTTCCTCGAATACATTCGGGATAAAAACGGAACACAGCTCGACGTGCTCATGCTGGGCAGAATGGGCTGCATAGAAACGGACGGTCCTGAACTTTGCAGCGTGACTCCGGACGAAACGATGCTGGAGGTCACGGAAAAGGGCAGGTACAAATTGAGTTCTTAGAGTTTTATCTCGTCGCCGATGTGCGGTGCGATGGCGTCGATGCCGAACCGGCTCTTCAGCTCGGTCGCGAAGCGATCGCAGTAGTCGCCGTGCATGCAAACCACCTGCTTCGGTCTAATGTTCTTCACGAAGTCAAGCAGCTGCGTTCGACCGGCATGCGCAGAGAAGTCGAAAGTCTGGATGTTCATCTTGACCGCCAGGTCCACGTCCTCCATCACGAACCTGCCCGTGTCCAGCAGGTATCGTCCGGCCGTGCGAGGTATCTGGAAGCCCGTGAACAGAAGGCCGCACTCCGGCCGTCCGTACAGATGCCGCATGTACATCACACCCGGTCCACCGTCCAGGCAGCCGCCGGTCGTGACAATAGCGCACGGTTTCTTTATTGCGTCCCTGCGCTCATCGTCGCTGTACAGCGGTATGACCTTGTCCATGGCCCTTTTCAGTGCGGTCGGATCGCGGAGCAGCTCAGGATAGTGAAGGATTATGTCGGTCGCCTCCCTGGCCATGCCGTCTATGTAAATCGGATAATCGGGCTTCGCAGAATGCAGGACCATCAATATCTCGGCTGCGCGTCCGACAGCGAAGACAGGGATAAGAGCGATCCCGCCGTTGCTGATGGTGTTCTGGACGGTCTCGATCAGCTTCTTCTCGGTCTCGTTACGAGGCGGGTGGTCGCGGTTGCTGTAAGTGTTCTCCATCATCAGGACATCGATGTCCTTAAGTCCGCTCACCTGCGCGCCGTTCAGCAGCCTGGTCGGCAGGGTGTTGAAGTCGCTCGTATAAAGTATCCTTTTCCCTTCAGCCTCGACCAGCGCCATTATCGATCCGGGTATGTGGCCGGCGTCATGCACGTCGAGTCCGAACGGCCCGATTTCGAGCCGCTGGCCGTAGGTTATGCGGTTCTCCTGCTTGGCCATCAGGTCCAACTCGCGGAAGCTAAAAATCTCCGGTCGACCTTTTAGGCGGGCTATCTTTATGCTGTCCTTGAGCAGCAGACGACCTTGGTCGATCGTGGCGGCAGTGGCGTAGACGTCCATGCTCCCCTTTCGGAAAAGCGCGGGCAGAGAGCCGATATGGTCGAGGTGCGGATGGCATATCACGGCCGCATCGGCCGCGGTAGGAACGGGCGTTTCGCCTGTCTCAACTTTCAGTCCGTAGTCCAGCAGCAGGCGCCCCTGTCTGGTCTGCAGTAGAACTGCATTTCGTCCTACCTCTCTGAATCCACCGAAACATTTTATAATCATTTATTTTCCCTCATTAATTTCTTGAACAGGCTGAACAACGCACCGAGATATGAATTCTTGGCCTTGTCGCAGCACGCTTCTATGTAGTCATTTGACATGACACGCTCTTTAAGCTCAGGGAGCTCGCACTTGGTCGTCGAGTGTATATAGAACGGTATGCCGAGCAGCATCACCATCACGGCGACGAGAAGAGGCGTCGGTGGCAGCTGGGTGAGCGTGACAAGGATAACAATGGTTATCACGATCACCGAATATGCAGGCTTCGGCTTCTCATACGGCTTGCGAGTGTAGTAACGTAGCAACCGAGCGTATGCCAGGCAACCGGATATCAGCGATATCGCTAGCAGGCTGAACGAGAAGAATATCAGCCCACCGATGTCGTTGCTGAGACTGGCAGCAAACGCCACGACAGCCTGCGTTGCAAGCGGTATCAGCAATATGTCGCCTCGCCTGTATTTTGCGATTATCTTCGGCAGCATGCCGTCGGCGGTCATGGCCATTGCCGTTGTGCAAACTTGCGGAACCCTGGCCGCGTTCGGGCTGGCAAACGCCGTGATGGCCGCAAGAGCCGCTATGGCGATACCGATCATTCCGAGGCCAATAGCCGTAGACATTCCAGCGGCCGCGGCAGACACCGAAATTTCCGTCTGCCCTGAGGCTGCCTGTATAAACAAGCTGAAAAGAACAAATATCACGACAGCAGCGCCAAACGCGTAGGTAACCGCCTTCCGGATATCGCACTCATTGGATATGACAGGCAACGGCGCTATCTCGAATCCGCTGAAGGCCCACATCGCGATCGCCAGCGCCGGAAGTATGCCAAGCAAGTCTGTCGTCAATGGGAAAAATAGTGTTCCTGGTCTTGCAGCGACAAATATCGCCCCCATTGCCATGAAAATGAACAATAACAGCAGCCTGAACATCGACCAGGCACGCGGGGTCTTTGAACCAAAGACGGTCGCGACAACGACTGCGGCAATAAATAATGCTTTCAGGCCGACGGAAGCGATGAACGGCAGCTGGATCAAAAGGCTGATGAACTCGGAGACCGCTATGGCCATCATTCCGAGGATGACGGACTCGGCCCACAACGTGGACCAGCCGGCAATGAAACCGTAGAAGTGGCCGTATGCCGTGCGCACGCAGGACGAGCCACCTGACACTTGCGGTCCGAACGACGCGCAACGCAGGATACAAAGTGCAGCCATAGCCATGACTGCAGCCCCGGCCAGCCAGATAAGCGGGGAGAACGCCCCCATACCGGCGGTCAGACCGGCCGAAAGCCATATCTGGGCTCCGCCTATGCTTCCCAGAAGCATGGCAGCCAGACACAATGTTTCTTTATTGACCATCAAAAGCACCTTGCTTGAAACAAGTATGCGATGTTCTATATTTAAAAGTGCGGATGCTGAAAATTAGGTCATGGACATCGAGAAGAGGCTCGAGCTGATAACGAGGAACGCTGAGGAGATCGTGACAGAGGACGAGCTCAGGCAGCTGCTAAAGGAAAAGAAGGCGCCCGTGGCCTACATAGGCTATGCGCCGACCGGCAAGCTGCACATAGGCTATTTCGTGCCGTTGATGAAGCTGGCTGACCTGATCAGCGCAGGCTTTACTGTCAAGTTCTTGATAGCCGACATCCACTCTCACTTGGACGACCTCAAATCGCCCTGGGAACTGCTGGACGCGCGTTCCGAATATTATAAGTGCGGGATAACTGCGATGCTCAAATCTATAGGTGCGGACGTCAATAAGGTCAAGTTCATACGCGGGTCGGAGTTCCAGTTCGAGAAGAAGTACGTGCAGGACGTGCTAAGGATGGCTTCCATGACCACGCTCGCCAGGTGCAAGCGCGCAGCTGCCGAGGTCGTGAGGTTCGGCGAAGAACCGAGGCTCGGCGGTTTCATCTATCCGCTCATGCAATCGGAGGACGTGCCCGCTCTGGAAGCGGATGTCGCGTTCGGAGGCATAGACCAACGAGGGCCGTACATGCTTTCAAGGGAGATTTTGCCAGAAATCGGCTACAAGAAAACCATATGCGTGTTCATGCCGCTCATTCCTGGCCTGGTCGGTTCTGGAAAGATGTCTGCATCCGTTCCGGAATCGAAGGTGGACATAGTGGATGACGAGGCGACAGTAAAGAAAAAGGTGGAGAACGCCTACTGCCCCGCGAAAGAAGCGGAAGGCAACGGCGTCCTGTCCTTCCTCAAGTACGTCGTCATGCCGCTCAAGCAGGACGACAAGAAGGAACTGATAGTCGAGAGGCCGGAGAAGTTCGGCGGGCCGATACGCTACAAGGACTACAAGACGATCGAGAGCGACTTTGTCAACGGCAAGGTACACCCGATGGACCTGAAGGCGGCGCTCGCGAAAGAAGTGAACGTCTTGCTTTCAACGGTCAGGAAAGATCTTGCCGGAAAGGAAAAACTTATTAAGAGCGCATATCCAAGTGACTGATTATGTTAGATCTAAAACTCATACGGGAGAATACGCAGCTGGTGCGTGCGAACCTCGAACGCAGACAGGACCCGAACCTGCTGAAGATGCTCGATGAGCTGTTGAACGTGGACAAGCAGCTCCGCGAACTGACGGGCAAGGTCAACGGTCTGAGAGCCAGGCGCAACGAGATTTCTCTAGCGATATCGAAGGCGAAGAAGAGCGGCGCTGACATAAACGCGCTTCGAAAGGAGGCCGAGCTGCTGCCTGACCAGATAAAGGCGGCTGAAGATGAGCTGGTGAACTCTCAGAAGAAGATGGCGAACCTGCACATGCGTCTGCCCAATCTGTTACACGAGTCCGTGCCGTACGGAAAGGACGACACCGAGAACGTGGAAGTGAAGAAGTGGGGCAAGCCCCCAAAGTTCGCCTTCGAACCGAAAGGGCATCTTGAGCTCGCGCTGGCCAACGGCTGGATGGATGCCGACAGGGCGAACAAGGTAGCCGGTCACGGATTTCTATATCTTAAGGGGCCGTTAGCGAGGCTCGACTATGCAATAATGATGTACGGGCTCGACCTGCTGATTAAAAGGAAATATGTGCTCATCGAGCCGCCGTTCATGCTTCACAGGAAGCCGTACGAGGGAGTCACGGACTTGGCGGACTTCGAGAACGTCATGTACAAGATAGACGGTGAGGATCTGTACTTGATAGCAACGTCCGAGCATCCGATGGCAGCGATGTACATGGACGAGGTGCTGGACGTGAAAGACCTGCCGATTCGATTCGCCGGCATAAGTTCGTGCTTTAGAAAGGAAGTGGGCGCGCACGGCAAGTACACGAAGGGCCTGTTCCGCATGCACCAGTTCAACAAGATCGAACAGTTCATATTCTGCCGACCGGAAGACTCGTGGAAGTTTCATGACGAGCTGCAGCAGAACGCCGAGAAGCTCTACCAGGGACTGGGGCTGCACCACAGGATCGTCAACATCTGCACAGGCGACATCGGCATAATCGCGGCGAAGAAATACGACACGGAGGTGTGGATGGCCGACGGCAAGTTCAGGGAGGTCGGCTCGAACTCCAACTGCACGGACTACCAGGCGAGACGATTGAACGTCAAGTTCAGGCTGAAGGAGGGACAGGCGCCGGCCGGCTTCGTGCACACGCTGAACAACACCGCGCTCGCGACCAGTCGTACGATGATGGCGATACTCGAGCAGCACCAGCAGAAGGACGGGACCGTCAAGCTGCCAAAGCCGCTGTGGGAATGGATGGGCGGATTAAAAGTAATGGAACCGATCGGGAAGAAGTAAGCTTTTTATACCTATATTATATACTAATCTTTAAATAGTCTTGTATACAAAGCGATGGCAATGACAACTACGATGATAATTGCGGAAAAACCGGATGCGGCCAGCCATATCGCAGCCGCGCTGGCCGAGGGAAGGCCGGCGAAAAAGATAAGCGAGTTCGGCGTGGAGTACTGGGAATTCGAGCGCGGCGGTAAGAAGCACATAGTCGTCGCCGCGGTCGGTCATTTGTTCAATCTCAAGCAGGTAGGCACGGGCTGGAAGTATCCGGTATTCGATGTCCAGTGGGTGCCGTCCTTCAAGGCGAGGAAGCAGTCCGCCTTTTCAGAGAAATATTTCAAGACTCTCGAGAGCTTCGAAGGGAAGGCGAAGGACTACATAGTCGCCTGCGACTTCGATAACGAGGGAACGGTCATCGGTGCGAACATCCTGCAGTTCATCTTCCACCAGAAGGATGCGAAGAGGATGAAGTTCTCTACGCTGACGAAGCCGGACCTCATAGAGTCGTACGAACACATGATGCCGCACCTGGACTTTCAAAATTTGGAGTGCGGGCTGGCTCGTCACCATCTGGACTTCTACTACGGCGTGAACACGAGCAGGGCGTTGACGCTCGCGATAAAGAAGAACGCGAAAAGGTTCGCTGTTCTGTCAGCCGGACGTGTGCAGGGGCCTGTCCTCTGCATGCTCGCCGAACGTGAGGCCGAGATTTCCAAGTTCAAGCCGGACCCGTACTGGCAGGTACAACTGCCGCTGAACATCGGCGGACTGGAAGTCCTTGCGAACTACGAGAAGGAAAGGATATGGAAGGAGGACGAGGCGAAGAAGCTGTTCGCGGCCTGCAAGGGCAAGCCGGCCGTTGTCGACGATGTAGTCACGAAGCAATACAAGCAGGCTCCGCCCGTCCCGTTCAACATCACGAGCCTCCAAACGGAGGCCTACCGACTGTTCGGCTACTCGCCGCAACAGACAATGGCGATCGCGCAGAAGCTCTACACCAGCGCGCACATCTCTTATCCGAGAACGTCCTCGGAGAAACTGCCGCCGCAGATTGATTACAAAGGAATCCTGCAAGCATTGTCAAAGATAAAGAAGTACGAGAAGCTGTGCAAGACATTGCTCGCGTTGCCGGCGCTGAAGCCGACGGAAGGCAAGCGTACGGATCCGGCGCACGAGGCCATACACCCGACAGTCGAGCCCCCGAGGGGCGAGCTGGGCGGACCAGCGGCCAAGATTTATGATCTGATATGCAGGCGATACCTGACGAACTTCGCGAAAGAGGCGATGCGGGAGTCGATGCAGATACTGCTGTCGGTCGCAGGCCACAAGTTCAGCACGACCGGCCGCCGAACCATCGAAAAGGGATGGATGGAGTTCTACGGACCGTATGCGAAGTTCGACGAGATAGTTCTGCCAGAACTTAAGAAGGGCGACAAGCTGACAACGAAGAAGCTTGATTTCTTGTCGAAGCAGACGGCCCCGCCGCCGCGCTGGTCGCAGGCAGCCATGATCAAGGAGATGGAGAAGCGGGAGCTCGGAACGCGTGCCACACGGGCCGCGATACTGCAGACGCTGTACGACAGGAAGTACGTGCTCGACAAGTCCGTGCGCGTGACCGACTTAGGAATGAGTGTAGCGAACACGCTGAAGAAGTATGTGCCGGATCTGGTTGACGAGAAGCTGTCGCGCAAGTTCGACAAGGAGCTCGAGGATATAACTCAGAACAAGATAAAAAAGGAAAGGGTCCTAGAGAAGGCGAAGAAGATCGTGACGAAGATATGCGACGAGTTCAGGGAGAACGAGGACAAGATAGGAAGCGAACTTGGAAAGGCGGTCGTGACAACGCAGGAGGACGCGAACACGCTCGGACCGTGCCCGAACTGCGGCGCGAACCTGAAGGTCCTGTTCTCGCCGTGGACCAAGAAGTCGTTCGTCGGTTGTTCGAACTACAGCAGGTGCGCGAAATGCAATTTCACGAAGAAGGCATGCAAGTGCAAGTGCTCGATATGCGGAGGAGAGAAGGGCAAGTGCAAGTGCGAGTGGAAGGCTAAGGAATGGAAGCCGACCTGCTCGACCGGCTACCCGTTGCCTGCGATGGCCACGATTCAGCGGTTGGACAAGATTTGCGACAAGTGCAAGACGCCGATGATACAAGTAGTCAGAAAGGGCAAACGACCTTTCCGCATGTGCCTTGATCCGAAGTGCGAAACGAAAGCGGACTGGGGCAAGCCGCGCGCAAAGAAGGGCACGAAGAAGAAAACAACTAAGAAGTAGAATTGGCGAACGGTTGCGACGAAACGTATAATTCTCCACGACGCTTCTTGCGGTATATCACGTCCCTCTCTTGGCCGGTCAATTGCTGAACACCCGATCCATTCACTTCCTTTATACTTTTCCAAGTATTTTCATCCGAGTAAACTTCATCAGCCGGGACATTTTCTGGGCTACGATTATTCGCAGGATGATAGTTCTTTGCAAGCTCGTTTATTCTTTTTCTGTTCAATAACCAGTAGTGTATGCGCCACTCCCTGCCGTCGTACAACGTTGTCTCCTCCCTCTCGTTTTTGAGAAGTCCGGCGTCTTCGAGCATATAGAACGCATCCCTGTCTTCCTGTTCGAGTATATTATCAATTATGAAGTCGCTGTAGCCGAAAAAGTTGAGTACATGTTGTGCCATCTCGCCTGCCTGTTCGTTTGTCACGCCATCATAACCCCTGGATCGCGCAACCTCGTCGATAGAATTCTTTATTGCGATTGAAAGGGTATCGAGATTTATTACTTTCAGGTCTTCGGTAGGAACATATATGCTTCTCATTATTCCCACGGTCGGTTGCATAACATCAACTTCATGCTTCAGAGGTATTTTCCACGCCGGCGTACCATAATCTTTCGTAGGTTCTTCGACTTTCTCTTCATATGTGTCGATATGCGTCTGCGATTTCAGTTTCCTTTCCGTCGCAACCTTTTTCTTCAGCACGGATTTTATCGCATAGACGTAGTCGGATTTCGTGTTTGGGAATCTTTTCCCGACCTCATCGATTAGTGTGGCGCTGTCCATTTCGAGGTTCTCTTCGATGAACTTCATCCTTGGAGAAGGCGGCCTTCCGCGTCTGCCAGTTTTCGGCTCCACAATCTTTTCGGGTTCCAGAACGTCCTTATGCGTATAGTCGACCTTTACGGGCTTTTTCTCTGATGTTTCTTCCTGCCCAGTGGATTTTGGTTCGTAAGAAGCGCCAGACGTTTCAGTACCGAGCCTTTTTCTGATCCTATTTTTCATGAGGGAAACATAATTTTCAGTGGTGTTGACGTCGGGAAATTTCTCGTTCAAAGATTCGGCCAGCTCGCCAGCGGGCGTATCAAGATGTGCTTCGACATATTTCATTTTCGGTGAAAGCGGTCTGCCCATTTTTCTATCGGTCTGTACGCCATCCACACGTCCGTCCGTCTTTTTCTCTGCAACTTTTTTATCACCCGCGACGTACTTGCGCTCTTCACCTTCAGGCTTTTCGACAGTTTTCTCTTCCTTCGGCGCCTTCGGGACGCCGTACTTCTTCTTCAGAAAAGCCTTCCGCACGCCGACCCAGTTGTACGAGACGTCGGCGTCCTCGTCTTCAGAATATATCATGCTAAGTATCTCGCCCTGATACTGGTGGAAACCGGCCATTATGATATCGTCAAAAGGGCTGCCGTACTTGCGCTCTTTTTCGACTTTGGCACTAGAACATATTTTGCTTATTTCCTTTTCATGCTTCTCGATCTTATCAATGAGTCGCGATAACTTTTCGTATTTTTTATTGACATCTCTTACGAGCGTCCCAATATTCCTATATTCTTTATTGACTTTACTGAACAATTTCTTAGAATATTTGTCATATGCGCCAGTTTTTTCCTTAGAATGGTTTAAGCCATATTTTACTTTGCTCAGCAATTGGCCGTCCATATTCAGGTCGGGAAACTTTTCGTTCAACTTATCTGCAATCTCATTATTCGTCAGGTTCGGGTCCTTGCAGAGCCTTTCTATCGCCCTTCTGATCTTTGGAACATAATGTCGGTACTGTCTGGTCGGGCTATCGGACATGAAATTGTCTCGGTGAAAAAGGATTTAAGCACGAAAACGTCGGCAGAAGCTTTAAGAAGAATTCATTATCTTGCGAACCCGGCGAATAAAGACCATAATCCTTTTGCCAGTATCAGCAGCCAAAGCAAAGGCACTGACCAGTGCATTAGCAGGCATATACCGACCGCCAAGTCTATCCATCCCATGAAATCCATGAAGAAACCGCTCATCGCCCCGCCACCGACGGAGCTGATGCCCTTGAGCAGAACTAGTATCCCGAGCCAGAACAGAAGACCGGCGGGCGCGCTGCCCATGAAGAGCAGGCCGGCGCCTGCCAAAATGTCGAGCAATCCGAACAGCCAGAGCAGCATATGGGCATATTTATGGGGCGTCGATTTAAGCCTTTGTAGCGGGCTCCACCACTATGCCTTTTTCATGCCAGTCAAAGCCGCGCTCAAGATTCCATTTTTTCGGGTTTGCCAGATAATCTCCTATAGCAGCGTTCTCTTCTTCTGACAAGTAGCCTTTCTTAACGGCCGTGTCACGCGTCTGCTGAAGATCAGTTATGGAATACAACTCACAGTTCCTTTCCTGTAGCAAACTTTCGCGACCGCCCTGCAACCTATCAAATATGACAAAAGCGACGTTACAATACGCGCGCTCTGCACGCATGTTGTCTATGAAGGAGAGCTTGCTTCCGCCGTCGGTTATCAGGTCCTCAACGAGGAGTGCAGGCGGGCTTATCCTATCAGGATTGCCTACAACCACGTTCTTGCCGCCGTGCCCTTTGGGTTCTTTGCGAACATAGAAGTACGGCAGGTTAACGAGTTGTGCCAACCTCTCGGCGGGCGACATTCCTGCGGTTTCACCGCCGGCAATCATGTTTATGTCTGAATGAATCTCGTTGTCCAGCATCTCTGCCATGAAGGATGCTATGGCTCCTTTGTGCTTAGATTCAGTCACGAGAAGCCTGTTGTCAACATATACCGGACCTCTGTTCTTGTTTGCATACACAAAAGGTTCTTTCACGTTCAGCTTTACGGCGCCAAGTTCGAGGAGCGTGAGCGCGGTATATTCGCCAGCGGCCTCCAGAAAGGGGTTCAACGATTTCCTTATTGTCATCATGCCGTCATAGCCGGATACGAACTCCTTTATTTTTGAGCTGACTTTTATCGCTCTTTCATCGTTGCCTCCAACCCTTAGGACGGTCTGGTGGTGAAGATAAGGGAACCATGCGTCGCTATCCCTGTCGTATCGCTGGTAGACCGGCGTGCCGACTGAAACAATCCCATCGACATCAATTCCGTCGAGTGCTGGATCCCTCTTGGCAATCTCACAAAAATAATTCTTGACTGTTTTAAGTCTTGTTGTCACATTACCCATGTTAGCACCTCAAAGTTCTCTGACTACCTTGTCCCTGATGTCGGCAAAGTTCTTCGCCGCGTCCACAGGGTTGTCGGCCTTGTAAATGTCCGACCCTATTATGACGGCCGAGTTCGGACCGCAGGCCTCATAAACGTCCTGCAGCTGTTGCTCGTAGGTCTTGGCCTTGTTCTGTCTGCCGACCCCAGGCGTGCATATTTTACTTTCCGTGAACTTCCTGTAATTCTTAAGGATGTCAAGATTGTTCGCCGGACCGATGAAGCCATCAACGTTGTAGTGCTCGCCAAGCACAAGTATCATGTCGGATATTGTATTGCACTCATCGATTCTTTTATCAAGCTTGGCATACATTATTCCAAGTTCGACGGCCACTTTCTTCACGTGCGCCTTGTCAAGCGGGTGGTTGAAAAACATGCCTGCACCTTTATGTGTCATGTATGGGAGCGTTAGCACCTTTCCGTTGTGCGTGTGCGCGGTCTGAATGGCCTCCTCTATGCTAGACGTTCCTGGGAATGTGTGACATATGACATAGTCAGCACCCGCGTCAATAGCCTGGCCGACTATCTTGTTGTTTGTGCCTTCCCATTTCGGAGTAATGAGCTTCTCGTTCAGAAAACCGATATCGGCTACCTTGAAGTCCGCCAGTATGGGCTTGCCGATCTTCTTGGCGTTCCTGAGCAACTGCAGACCGGGCTCGAGGACGCTCGCGATGCCTATTTTTATTCCGTCAACATGTGGCCCGACCTCTTCCATTATTGACATGGAGTCTTCAGGAACCAGCACGTCGTTCGAAAGAATTATTCCATATTCCTTTATTTCACCCATCACACCACCCCGTTGCCAAAACTACCGAAAGAAAAGGATTTATACTCCATGTCTGCTACTGCGCAGTGAAAATTATATTCCGTGGCTGTAGTCCTTGTGCCTGATCTTGAACAGTTTGATGTCGAAATAATCCTTTCTTGCCATCAGGCGTCTTTTGAACGGTACCGAGGCGTCTTCCATCATCTCGTTCTTTTTCTCAAACGAGTCCGCCTCTACCATCATGCCGGTATTGGAATCCATCAGCTGTGCGAGCGAGGCGTGCGGCGGCTGGACTGGCCTGTCAAAATCGTTGGCCAGCTTACTCAACAATTCCATATAATGTTCGCGCAGCGGCTTGCCAGGCTGCTCCCAGCACGGATCGTTCGGGTATAACATGAGCGTCAGCGCGATATCGGCGAGGCCGAACTCCCAATAAACGTATTTTTCAGGCACGTGCCTTATCGGGTCGTGATGGATGGTGATGCGGTATCCGTGGCCTTCGACCGCTTTCTCATCCAAAATGATGGGATATGTCATGCAGGTCATTGAATATTCCTTGGTCCCGTAAATGTTGCAGGCCTTCTTTCCTTCGACTGTCTTTAGCTCTCCGCATGCATTGCTCTTGGAGTCTATGCAACAACCTCCGCAGCGCTTGCAGCCGAAGGGCATCTCCATCAGATATGCGGTTATTTCCTCCCCGAAGATGAACTCCTGATAGTCGCCGTATGTCAGCTGTACATAATCCTTCTGTTTTTCAAGGAATTTCTGGAATTCGTTCGCGTCCATAACTGGATTAGAATAGTAAAGGATTTAAATTCAGAACAGCCTGAACCTCGGCTCGCGCAGGCCGTCCTCCACTATCTCAAACTGTACTTCCTTGTCTTCCGGCAATGAGCGGGCCTTCTTTATCATAGCAAGTCTGCAGCCCGTACGACCGGCGTGCGAAAGCTCGATGATGTTCTTGGACCACCACTTGACGATGTTGCGGGCGGACATCTCTATTTTTCCGGTCGTAATGTCCGCATAGACCTGGTTCGTGATTAGAACTGGAATGTCTCTGTTACGCGCTATGTTCGCGAGCACGGACAGCTGCGTCGCAAGCTCGCGGTTCACTTCCGTCGCGTTCGCGTCCGTGACCGTTATCCGCCAGAGCGCGGCGATACTGTCGACCACAACAAGCCCGACGTTCTCCTTCGCGCAGATCTTCTCCAGCTTCCGTATGGTCTCCTTCTGGCTCTCCCAGTCCTTAGGCTCGAGCAGTATCATGTTATCCGTTACGGTCTTCGCTGTTCCGTTGGTCATCTGTCCGAGACGCTCGGCCGAGAAACTGCCTTCCGTGTCAACGAACGCGACCTTCTTCCCGCTCTTAACAGCGGCTATTGCCGCCGACAGCGCGATGTTCGACTTTCCGGTCCCGCTCGGGCCGTAGAAGTTCGTAACGCAGCCGGACTCCAGTCCGCCTGTCAGGAGCTTGTCGATCGGAACGCAGAACGGTAATCGCATGCATAGAGACTGTCCGTCAAGTATAAATATTTTGCCAAACCATCAGCTTTAAATAGTTGTCCTATCCATATAGTAAAAGTTTACACACGGTGAAGGCCAAATGGTAAGGTTAACAATCAGGAAGAGCGGGGCTGCGATATTGATCAGCTTCAACACGGAAGCACAGCGTTTCGAGAGCCCATCCGAGCGTGTCCGTTTCTTCACCGATCTGCACGGCCGGAAACAGATAATAATAAAGGCCGGCAAAAGATACGAATATGACAGGCCCGGTCTGCTGGACGAGATACCCAACATTCCGGTCGATAACAGCGTGTTCATAATCGCGCAGGAGCACATGCGAAGGATGCAAGAGTTCATGCGGGAATGGGAGAAGAAGGTGATGTTCAAGACGATTCCCGTCATGCTGAACAGGAACGAACAGCGCGAACTTGAAAAAGAAACAGAGTAGGTGATGTTATGATGGCGAATGATCCACAAAACGGTAAGGGTGCGAGACTGAAGGTGGGTGAGCTCACGGGAAGAGAGGACTTCGGTCGAGGCATTGCCCGTATCGATTCTGTCACTATGAAGAACCTCGGCCTGAGGGAAGGCGAGGTTGTCGAGATAGTGGGCAAGCGGACGACCGGGGCTGTCGCCATCAGGAGCTACCCTGCGGACGTCGGGCTGAACGTCATTCGAATAGACGGTCTTGTCAGGAAGAACGCGGACACTTCTATCGGAGAACTGGTCATGGTCCGTAAGGCCGAGCACAAGGAGGCCAAGAAGATAGTGCTCGCGCCAGCCGAGAAAGGGCTGTCATTACATTTTTCACCGAACCTGCTCAAGCAGAACATCTTTATGCGTCCTGTCACGAAGGGCGACCTGATAATCGCGAATCCTGTCTTCAGGCGACGCGACCGCGGAAGCGATTTGTTCGAACAGCTGTTCGGCGTCAACTTCCCGGAGGAAGTGTTCCTTCCGATGGGCGGCGAGACGCGATTGGCCATAGTCAAGTCAAATCCGGACGGAATCGTCCAGATAATGGACGCGACCGAGGTCGAACTGCTGCCCGAAGCAGTGGAAATGCCGGACACTGCGAAAGTACCGGCCGTTAATTATGAGGACATCGGCGGACTGGGAGACGCCGTTCCGAAGATCCGCGAGATGATCGAGCTGCCGCTCAGACATCCGGAAGTCTTCGAGCGACTCGGAATAGAGGCGCCGAAGGGAGTTCTTCTACACGGTCCGCCAGGCACAGGAAAGACCCTGCTAGCCAAGGCCGTGGCAAACGAGGCAGGCGCATACTTCATCAGCATTGCCGGACCGGAAGTCATGTCAAAGTGGTACGGAGAATCAGAAGGAAACCTGCGCAAACTGTTCGAAGAGGCAGAGAAGAACGCACCGGCGATAATTTTCATAGACGAGATAGATGCCATCGCACCGAAGCGCGAGGAAGTGACCGGCGAGGTCGAGCGTAGAGTCGTCTCGACGCTGCTAACGCAGCTTGACGGGTTGAAGTCGAGAGGCAAGGTCATAGTGATTGCGGCGACGAACAGGCCGAACGCGCTCGATCCTGCGTTGCGAAGGACGGGCAGGTTCGACAGGGAGATAGAGATTCCTGTTCCGGACAAGCAGGGAAGGAAGGAGATATTCCAGATTCACACGCGATCGATGCCATTTACAAAGGATGTGAGTATCGATAAGCTTGCGGAGATAACTTATGGTTACGTAGGTGCGGACATATCTGGTGTCGTGAAGGAGGCCGCCATGTCCGCTCTGCATCGCATCCTACCAGAGATATCCGCGCTAAAGCCGGGCGAACAACTGCCGCAGAATATTGTGGAGAAGCTGATTGTTACAAAGGAGGACTTCGAATACGCGTTACGTATGGTCTCGCCTTCTGCGATGAGGGAAGTCCTCATAGAAATACCGAAGGTCAAGTGGTCGGACGTAGGCGGGCTGGAGGAAGTGAAGGAGTCGCTGAAGGAGGCGGTCGAATGGCCGCTGAAGAACCCGGAAGCGTTCAAGCGCGTCGGCATCAGACCGCCACGTGGAATACTGCTGTACGGTCCGCCTGGCTGCGGCAAGACTTACATAGCGAAGGCGCTTGCGAACGAAGCTGGTGCGAATTTCATTTCAGTAAAAGGACCGGAACTCACAAGTATGTGGTTCGGCGAGACTGAGCGCCACATCCGCGATGTGTTCAAGCGTGCCAAGCAGGTCGCGCCCGCAATAATCATGTTCGATGAGATAGACAGCATAGCGCCAAAGAGAGGCGGCAGTGCTGGAGAGCCGCACGCCTCTGAACGAGCGGTCTCACAGCTGCTGACGGAAATGTCAGGAATAGAGGACATGGAAGGCGTTGTTGTTCTGGCAGCGACGAACAGGCCGGACATGATCGACTCCGCGCTGCTCAGACCAGGACGCTTCGACAGGCTCATCTACGTGCCTGCACCGGAGAAGAAAACCAGAATGGAAATATTCAAGATACACACCGGCGGAATGCCGACCAAAGGAATATCGATTGAACAGATGGCCGAGAAGACTGAAGGCTACAGCGGTGCGGATATAGAAGCGATCTGCCGAGAAGCAGGACTGGCCGCTCTACGGGAGAACATCAAGGCCAAGGAAGTCACAAAGAAGCATTTCGACGAGGCGATGAAGAAGATAAGGCCGTCGATAACGCAGGACATGTTCACCAAGTACCAGAAGGTCGTCGAAGAGATAAAGAAGGTCAAGGTCTCGGAGAAGCCCGAGGAAGTAAGGTACATAGGATAGCAAAAGAATCGATCTAGGAGCTCTTACGTGCCAGTTCGATGTCTTCGCGCTTTATTGTCTTGCGCCCAGCGTGCTCGGCGAACTTCACGGAATTCTTGCCTATGGCAAGTCCCTTTTCCATTAGAACGGCTGAAAGCGCCTGCGCCGCTCCTTCGCTTACGCGCTCAGCACCAGCCTGCTTCAGAAGGTCGGCCATCGTGGCTGCTGCAATCAGAGAACGCTTGCGTGGCATGAAAGCTTATTTAAATCGCCCATATTTATAGGTTATGCCGAAAGCAGAACGCAACGGAACAGTTGCGAAAGAGGTCAAGCTAAAACGTTCGCTCGGACTTTTTGAAGTCACGTCCTACGGAGTGGGCATAATTCTGGGTGCAGGCATCTATGCGCTGATAGGCCCGGCAGCCGGACTGGCCGGAAACGCGCTCTGGATGTCCTTCGTTATTGCTGCCGTGATTGCGGCGCTTACTGGTCTGAGTTATGCCGAGCTGACCTCCATGTTCCCGAAGGCGAGCGCGGAATATATGTTCACGCAGAAGGCCTTCAACCGCAGGTCTCTTTCATTCCTTATCGGCTGGCTGATGTTGTATGTGACGGTCGTAGCTTCAGCGACGGTCGCTCTCGGTTTCGCCGGATATTTTTCAGCACTGACCGGCGCGCCCATGGCAGTCGGTGCGTTGGGACTGATAGCGCTGCTCACGGCCTTCAACATATGGGGCATCAAGGAGTCCTCGCGCCTGAACATAACGCTGATGGCGATCGAGCTGTTCGGCCTCCTGTTGATAATCTGTTTGGGATTCGGCCATTTCGGTTCTGTAAATTATTTTGAGACGGCAGGCGTCCCCAACGGCATTTTTCTTGCAGCCATACTGGTGTTTTTCGCCTATCTTGGTTTCGAGGATATGGACAGCCTTTCCGAGGAGACGCGGAACCCGAGGCGCACCATACCGCTGGCGCTGCTGATATCCGTCGCCATTACAACTGCGATCTACATGGCGGTCTCCATCTCTGCCGTAAGCATAATCCCTTGGCAGCAGCTGGCAGCTTCGTCCGCGCCGCTTGCGGATGTGGCCACGTCAGTACTTCCAGGTTCAGGTTGGCTGATATCACTGATAGCGCTCTGCGCAACAGCCAGCACAGTTCTTGTGCTCCTGATAGCCGGCTCAAGGCTTTCTTACGGAATGGCTGCGGAGGGTTCGTTGCCAAGGATATTCAAATTGATTCACCCAAAAAGATGCACGCCGTGGGTAGCCGTCCTGCTGATAGGCGTGTTTTCAGCCGCGCTGGCGCTGATAGGCAAGATAAAATTTGTCGCCGAGCTGACGGACTTGGGAGCCTTCCTGATATTTTTCGTAGTCAATTCCGCAGTAATAACCATGAGATATACCAGACCAAAAGAGTCAAGATCGTTCAGGGTGCCTCTGAACATAGGCCGTTTTCCAATACTGCCCGCCATTGCCGCCGCCATCTGCGTCTTCATGTTAACCCAGTTCGAACCGGTCATGATGTTATTGGTCGGTGTTGTTCTGATTGCTGGCGCCGCGGCCTACGCCGTGCTGATAAAGACCGGGATGATACGAAAAGACTAAATTTTTGTCGTGACTATCGGATCATCGGCCACGATTACAGTGTGTTCGGCCTGCGCGACCGCCGCACCTGAACTCTCCTTCAGAATGTTGTACGGATGCAGCGAGCCTGACGATATCGCCTGCGTGAGCGCGAGCTCGAGCTTCAACGGTATCTGCTTCTCGACCCAGCGCTTTGCGAACGGAAGCTTAGAGAAGTCGCTATTTGCGAGCCGCAATATTTTTCTGGCTTCAGGCAAACGCACCGGCCTGTCCGCGATCCACCGGAAAATCATCGGTGGTTCAGCGTCCTTGACCCAGCCGCCGCCCGGTGTGCAGAACGGCTCGACAGCGTACACCTCGCCTTCCGTTATTGTCTTGCCGCTGCTCGTGCGGATGTTCGGCACGACATAACCGGCGTGCAAATCATATTGTCCGAGCGAATGGCCCGTCAGGTTCCGAACGGGGTTGAATCCTAACTCTTTTGCGACGTTCTCGATCGCCTCACCTATCTCCGCCAGTGACGTGTCAGGTCGGAACATCGGTAATGCAGTCGCCAGCATCTTGTTTACGCATCTGATGAGCTCGTCCTCTCCGGCCAGGCGTACGGTCGTGGCCGTGTCGGCTATCCAACCGTCAACGTGTACGCCGACGTCCAGCTTGATGTAGTCGGTCGCTTTGACAACCGTCTTGTCGTGCAGCGTCGGACTGTAGTGAGCAGCGATCTCGTTGATTGATATGTTCACCGGGAACGCCAGCCTTCCGCCCAAAGTCACGATCTTCTTTTCTATGGCTTCTGCGATCGAGACCAACTCGACGCCTTCCTTCACCAGACCGCGGCCGTACTTCAGCACCTCGGCCGCTATCTTGCCGGCCTTCAGATATTTTTGAAGCGTTTCATCTTCCATTTTAAAGCGCCTTTATGATTTTTAACAGTTCTTCCATCGAGGTTGCGACGTTTTTCACTCCGGCCTTTTTGAACTCTTCCATGGTCGCACCGCCGCCGAGGAATCCGACAAAGGCGGCCCCGGCACCCACGGCCGACTTCAGGTCGTTGAGCGTGTCCCCGACGTAGACTGCGTCCTGCGGTCTGACCTTCATCTTTTTGCAGGCGAGCAGTATCGGCTCCGGGTCAGGTTTGTATTTGCCGGGCGTCTGGTCGTCCGCCGTTATTACAGACGTAAAATTATCCAATATCGAACTGAGCTGTCTCTGTAGAGTCGTACGCTGTTTTGACGTCACTAGACCGAGCGGCATTTTTAGTTTCGGAAGGATTTCTTGAGCGTTTTCCATGATGTGCATCTCCGGTTCGAGGCCGCGCCATATCTTTAGATACGTTTCGCGTTCTTTCTCGTCCGGTGCGTGACCGAACATCTTGGTAAGTAACACCCACCACGGTTGGCCGAACAGAGAGCGTATCTCATGCTCGGACGGTATCCGGAAGCCCAGTTCCTTCGCGGTCGTCTGGAACGCCTTGATCACCTGCGTTCCGTCGTCCAGCAACACGCCATCGACGTCGAATATGGCAGCTTTAAGCATGAGAGTATCAGGTCAGCTTTTAATTTATATATAGCACCGAATTATTGTTATGATGACAAAGCAGGAAATACTCATAGAAGAGGAACGTCTGATACTTAGCCAGGAGCAGACTCTGCTGGCGCGGGAACGGACAATACTCTCTTTCATGCAGACCGGTCTTGCCTTCGCAGGCGTCGGTCTTGTAATAGTCAACGTTCTTGCGCAGTTCGCTTCTCAGGCGGTCGGCTACATATTCATGATAGTCGGCCTAGTTGAGGTCGTCGAGTCATTGCGCAGGCTGCTGCACTACAGATATGAGATGAGAATTCTGAAAGCCAGAAAGAAAAAGCTGGAAAGCAAGTTGAAGCTTACTCCGTGAGTTGCTCCTTAGTAACGCCGAGTGCTGAAAGAACACGGAACGACGGCGGGATTATCTGCTTTTCGATATAGTAGTCGATGTCGATGTCCTTTGCGGTCACGTCTTCGATGGGCTCTGCGCGCTGGCTTATCGTGCCTTTGCCTTTCGTTATCACGTATATCATGACCATTCCGATACCCACAGGTCTCTTCCTTTCGACCATCTTTCTTGCTACCGCAGTGTGCGGGGTGATGACCTTGTAGGCGGCCAGCGGCTTTGAGAGGGTCTCGTATATTGCAAGGTCGCGAAGCGGAATCTTGCCCTTCTTCAGTTTTGTCACAGAGTTCTTGACAGCCTTTATCGCCCCTTTGACGTCCTTCTTTGCGAGCACGAGCTTCAGAACTTCTTCTTGCGTCGAGCGGGCTATTTCTGACCAGTCGCCGCGCACGCGTTCCAGTCCGCGGATGGTCAGTTTGCCCTTCTCATCGATAAGAGCGTACTTCTTCTTGGCAGTGCCGGGCTTCAGGCCCAGCGGTACGAATATGCCACGCTTGTAGAAGCCCTGGATGTCCAGCTCCAGTACGCCTGGCATTTCAGAGTTCACTTTCTTCAGGAACTTCTCAACCGAGGCTTCGAGCTTGCCTGGTCTCTTTAACTTTACGAAACAGCTGTCCGTGTCGGCATAGACAACTATGAATCCGTTCTTGCCGGCCATGTCTATCACTTTCTTGATGTAGTAGCGGCCGAACGCGGCCGCGGATTGCGCGCACTCGACGCAGTACCAGGTCGCGCCAGCGAACGCGAGCATGCCGTAGGTCGCGTTTGCGATGGTCTTCATCGCCTGTTGCTCGTTGGCCAGTCGTGCGCGTTCCTCGCCTTTCGCCTTGGCCATTTTTGTTTTCAGTTCTTTCCTGCGTTCTATGACGTCCTTGATCACAGTTGAGACGAAGCCTGCCGGCCTCTTGCAGAACCAGTAGCGTTCTTCCGGAACTTCCCAGCCCGAACTTTTCGGACCTAGGTCGAGCGTCTCCGGGCTTATGTTGAAGCTTGCGATTATTGACGGGTACAGCGAGCGGAAGTCCAAGACGGCGATGCCCTCGTGCAGCCCGGGCAGCGGTTCTTTGACGTAGCCGCCCGCGTAAGGTACGCGGCCCAACCGCTCGGCAATCTCGTCGAACTTCGGTTTTGTTGGTATGATGTAACCGAGCTCGACCGCCTTGTGCATCAGGTACCACTCGACGAGCTGGCCGTAGGTCATCCTGCTCACGTCCCAGATCGGTTGTCCGACGACATGGCTCAGCTCGAGTATATGCGGCAATAACAGTTCGGAAAGCCTGATCACAAGTTCCGAGTCCTTCATGCAGTACTCAGCGAGCTTGGACAGGTCCTTCTTCTTCCGCCACGCTTCAAGAATCTCCTCGAACTCCATCTCGATCTTTCCGTCACCGAGCAGTTCGGATGCGATCGCCTCGAGGGTCATGACCTCTGTCTGCAGTTGCGGCGCCATTATACTGAGGATGAAACTGAAAAGGTCCAGATGCACACGGCCCTTGATACGGGCGCGGCTGACGGTCTTACCGTGGATGAATCGCAATTGTGAATGGTCGCGGCCGAGCTTCAGCGGAACTTTCAGTTCAGCCGCCCGTTCAGATATTATATGCAAATCGA
This sequence comes from uncultured archaeon, assembly GCA_964353775.1. GTDB lineage: Archaea > Aenigmatarchaeota > Aenigmatarchaeia > Aenigmatarchaeales > JAHLMS01 > JAHLMS01. The sequence continues at coordinate 149,001 of CAYGWB010000002.1, forward strand.
ACGTGTCCGAGTTGAAGCCTAGAAGCATGTCGGTATCGTTCTCGTTGACTATCTCGACGAAACGTTCGAGCGCTTGCCGTTCATCCTTGACCACTTCGACATAGCTCTTGTAATGGTCCTTCTGATAGGTCAGCACCTTTTTGAAATTCGGTCCCGCCAAAGAAATCATGGTTATTTTCTGCTTGCCAGATTCCTCGACGCTCTCGATGTCGAAGGCAAGAACATTCAGCTTCGGCGAGTCGCAGCAGTCGACCAGTTTCACGGTCTTCGCCCTGAGAACGATGTCCGCTGACCAGTCGCTCCTTATCTGCTCGCCCTCTACTTCGATCCAGCCCGTTCCGCACAGCCCTTTGTCAAGCATGTAGCGCTTGAAGAACGGTATCGTATACTCGTACTCCTCTTCGACGAGTCCGGCTCCGCCGTGCTTGCGCTCCAAGAGCTTCACATTATCCCTGATCCTCTGCAGGTCGCCTGTCTCGAAACAACGAACCTTAAGGAACTTTCTTGATTCGGCTCCGATTCTGCGTTCGACCGTTTCGATGCCGCGGACCTTGAAATTCTGTTCTATACGTCTCTTCACTTCGTTCTCCTTGCCTGAGACCGGCAGCACGTAGAAGTACGGCTCGAAAGTGCTGTCGAGGACGCAGACGGACTTGCCTTCCGCAGTCCGTCCCCACAACCGGACAGCCGAAGAGCTGTCCCACTCGATATGGTCCGCATCGAACAGGTACATGCGCAGGCGCATAATCACACCTTTATCTCCTCATACTTCGTCCAGCCCGACACGAGCAGCTCCTTCCAGTCGGCGATCGCCTCCGGGAACTTCTGTCTTATTTCATGCTTGAGTTCGCCAAGCTCTTTCGTGTCCTTGGCCACCAAAACGATGTAAATATCATAGTCACCGAGCATGAACATCACATACAGCACCCTCGGATGCTTCTTCAGGTATGCTATCAGCTCGTCATACTTGGCCTCGCTGGGCGGGGCGACCTTTATGTAAACGTGCGAATTGGCGTGCAGACCCAATGCATCGAAGTTGAGCAAGACGGTCGGTTTTACTATGCCGTCCTCGATGAGCCTGTCCACTCTTTTCTTCGTCGCGTCAACGGAAATCCCGACTTTCTTAGCGATCGATGTCAGCTTTTCCCTGCCGTTTTCAGCCAGGATATTGATGATTCTTCTGTCCTTTTCGTCCACTTCTCTTATTTTTTCAGTTTTTCTCTCCATAATCACACCTTATTTCATTAAATAATACTCATTATTTATAAATATAACGATATTTTAATCATAAAATGGGCTAATAGATTAATTCTTACGATACTAATTACTATTAGGTGATAAAATGATAAAAATCAATAAAGGAGAACTAATGTTTGGATGCGCGACACTGGCACAGCCAGAATATCTGGAGGCTTTGTTAGGCGCAGTGCCAGAACATTTTGAAGCAATCCTGTCCGGCTATGAAATTTGTATACAAAATTATGAGCACATACCACAGCCAGTGAGAAAGGTCCTGGACAACAGCTGGCCTCCTGGGGAATTCAAGACATACTTTGCGAGAAAATCTCACGACCCTAAAGCGAAAATAGAAGGCAAGGCTTTGGTGCTGGATCATACTAGCATGGAGGTCTTGGATGATTGGGAATTCGAAGGCCTATGGTACAATAAGACTCCTGTAAAAATTGTGGCAGATGGGAAAGAGCACGACGCAGTTATGTACAATATTGAGAATGCGATCGGAGAAGCGGCCCCGGGAAAGTGCGAACCTTATCTGGTCGACAAGGAGAAGTTTCTGAGCCTGGCGAGGAAGAACAATCTCACTGCGCGCAGGGCTCGAGGGGAAAAATAATTAGCTCCAGAACTTTTTCGTCCGGATGAACTCGCGCTCCGCGTTCAGGATATCCTTGTAGAAGGCGTCATCGTTGCGGTGCATGCGAGCGAGTATGCGGGCGGCGGTCTGCGGGCCGACACCGCGGCCGGCCAGGGCGATGACGGCCTTCTTTCCATATACGATGACCATGTCGGCCGAGCGCTTGATGCGTTCGAGCTTCTTCTGCTCGTCGTCAGTCAGCGTCTTTCCTTTCAGCCTCTTCTTGACAATCTCTTGGCTCTCGGTCGCGCCCGGATAGACAACGGCCATAAGCTTGCTGTGACAACTCGGGCAGCGCGGCTCATCGTCCACCTCCTTGACGGTCGAGCTGACGGAGTATTTTCCGCAGTTAACGCAGACGATTCGTACGCGAGTGTTCATCAGCCTTTGACTAAACAGCTTGAATATTTCCTTCTCCGGCCTGTCCGGCTTTGCGATATCGTGCAGCTCGTATCGGAAGCCGAGCTCTGCTATCGGAGACATGCCTTGCGTGTCGACTATCTTTATCTTGCCGGCTTGGATGCCGGCCAGAACTTCCGCAGCCTTCTCCACGTCCAGCTTCTCCGTGTAGAGTTCGGCCATGGTCTCCGAATGTATCGGACTGCCCCAGAAGAGCTCGACGAGCTTGTCGACGTTGATTCTAGTCAGGTCAGCACCCTTGCGCAGCGCGCCGAAGCGCTTCGCTACTTGAACGAAGCGGCGCTTGAAGAGCGAACTGCGCGGGAGCGACTTTTCAAGTATTGTGGAAACGTCCTCGGCCTTGTAGGATGTGAGGACCCTTCTGACGTCTTCTGCTTTGCAGCCGCTGAAAATTATCCTGTACGGGTCGCACCTGCTGTTTACGGCATCGCCGTACTCGGCAGCGAGAAGTGCGGATATGAAACGCGCCAAAGTCTCGTTCGTTGACGAACCGAAGGCAGCGTGCAGAACGATGTGCTCGCCGAAGCTCTCCAGAACGATATTCCGGTCGTCCGGAACAGGCCACTTGGTCAGCTGACGCTTGATCAGGTCAATCATCTTTGTCGCGCTCGGAGCGCTGACAGGATATTTTTCCCTGATGTGTTCCGATATCTCAGAACTTTTCATATCCTTGTTCAGGTCCTTGGCAATCAATGCCCTCAGCTGCCCGACCTCTTGGCTGACAGCGAACGGGACAGGAATAAGCTCGCCTTCCCAGGCTGGTATCGCGGACTCGATCTCGTTGGCCGGTTCGACGTAGATTTTCTCCTCTTCGACGCTGATTATCCGCCAAGGCTTGCCTCGTACGATGAACGTAGAGCCGGGTATGTTATGCTCGGCCACGAACTCCTCGTCAAGCGAACCGACAGGAGCGTTCACGGTCATGTCTATCACGCGGTAGGTCCTGTTGTCCGGGATGACGGAGAGATTATCAAAGTAATACTGCAGGCCGCGCCTTCCGCGGCTGAGCCCAGCATCGGACCAGACGAGCTTGAGCTCGGTCATGAAGTTCAGCAGGCCGTAGAACTCCTTCTCGGTCAGGTCGCGGTACGGCCAGGCACGCTTGACAATTTCATATGCGCGTTTCGGGTCGATCCTGAACTCGTCATTGGCCAGGCCGATCAGCTGGTGGGCAAGCACGTCCATGCTCTTGGTGTGCGGTCGCAGAGGCTCGAGCTCACCGGCCAGTGCGCGCTTTGCGATTACAGAAGCCTCAAAGATGTCGTCCACCTCGGCGGAGATTATTATTCCCTTCGACAGCCGGCCGATGCCATGGCCGCTGCGGCCTACGCGCTGCAAAAGCTGCGTGACCGTCCTAGGCGACTGGTATTGGAGAACGAGGTCGATAGCTCCGATGTCGATGCCGAGCTGGAGGGACGAAGTGGAAATCAGGGCCTTGAGCTTCTGGCTCTTGAAGTCCGTTTCAGCACGCACGCGAACTTCTTTCGAGAGAGATGAATGATGGACCTCGTGCGGGAACTCACTGTCCAACAGCCTTAACCGGCTGGACAATATCTCCGCTGCCTCGCGCGTGTTCGTGAACGCCAGAACCGCCTTATTCTCCTTCATCAGCTCGTATATTCTGCGCAACCTTGCTGCAACGGCCTCACCGATGAACACCTTTTCTGCGAGTACGCAGTCCTCTTTCGTAGGGAATGGGCTCTCAACTTTGATGTCCAGAGCCTTTCCTGCGATTGCGTTCACTATCTCGAACTTGCCGTCCGCGAAAATGAACTTGGCCGCCAGCTCGGGCGAACCGATTGTCGCGCTGAGCGCTATCATCTGCGGTTTGTCTGCCAGCTGCTTCAACCGTTCGAGCGCGAGCGTCAGCTGGATGCCGCGCTTGCTGTTGACAAGCTCGTGCACCTCGTCGACTATTATGTACTTTATGTTCCGTAGGTGCTCGCGCAACCGCTTGCCGGTCAGCATCGCTTGCAGCTGCTCGCAGGTTATTATGAAAATCTCGTCCGGATGCTCGGTCTGGAGCTTGCGCTCGCTGGTCGTGGTGTCGCCATGTCTCACAGAAACGCCGAACTCAAGCTTGTTCGCCCACCACAGGATGCGTTCGAGCATGTCACGGTTCAGCGATTTCATCGGAGTGATATACAGGACAGCGATCGGTTTGTGTTCGCTTTCCATCAGCTTGCTGAACACCGGCAAAAGCACGGACTCGGTCTTTCCAGAACCGGTTTCAGAAATGACCAGCGTGTTCTTTCCCGAGAGAATAGCCGGTATGGCTTGCTGCTGGATTGGCGTCGGTTCAGAAAATCTGGATACGGCTAGCTGACCCACCTTATTATGTAACAAGTTGAACACAGGGGTGGTTCCCGTTTTTTCCAGTGAAGTCGCTGATGGCATGACTGTGAATGACTGAAAGTAATAAATCTGCACATCTTATATGCTTTGTTATGGTCGGAAACGCAAAACGGATAATAGAGCTTCTAGAGAAACGGTACGGACCGTTCAAGCACAGATATAACGAGGATCCGTTCAAGCTTCTCATATCCTGCGTGATAAGTCAGCGGACCCGTGATGAGACAACAGAAAGAGTGAGCAAGAAGCTGTTGTCTGTTGCGAGCACGCCAGCCAAGATAGCGGGCCTACCCATGGTGAAGCTGCAGAGGCTGATAAAATCTTCCGGCCCTTACAGGCAGAAGGCCAAGCACATAAAAGCGATCGCAAAAATCATAATGGAAAAATATCGTAATCGCGTTCCAAAGGACCGGGCGAAGCTTATGGAACTGCCCGGTATAGGTCCGAAATGCTCGGCCATCGTTCTGTCGTACGGCTTCGGCGTACCGATAATAGCGGTCGACGTCAACGTCGAGCGGATAAGCAAAAGGCTCGGGCTGGCCGGAGAAAAGGACAATATTGAAGCCGTCCGTGAGAAGCTGCAGATGTTCTTTCCGCAGAAAAAATGGTTCGAGGTCAACATCGGCATGGTTCAGTTCGGCAGGGAAATATGCATACCAAGGAATCCGAGATGCGGAACATGCCCGCTTCTGAAGATTTGTCCGTACGGTCATATCAGAACTCGAACTTCTTGAAGAATCGGATATTGCAATTTCAACCCGGTAACAGACCGACAGAGAAGCTGTAGCTACCAGGTTCGGCGCCCGTGCTGAAGTCGTGTTTCAGCCAGATGTAGAGCCCTGAATGTGTTATCGGCACTGGGCTCTGCAGTGGTTGCGTTTTGTTCTCGTCCATCACGGTGATGGTCACGTCAGAAGGCCTGCTGTTGGCTACAGATATATTGACAGGTATGGTGGCATCGCCGGCGTTTACAATCCTTATTTTTATCCATTTCGTTTCGCCCGGATATGCAGTTTCCAGAACGTAAGCGGTGTCATTGGTCGCAGTCGAGTTGACGTCCGAGTAGCTCTCCAGGACGTCCCAGCTTATCGCTGGCTGCACAATCGCAGCACCGCTTATGCTGCCGTAGCTGCTGATGACCGCCGCGGCGATGCCCATGAGCGCGAAAATTCCGAATGCCGCAGCAACTATGATTATTTTTTTGTTCATGAAATCACTCCGGTATGAGAAAGCGGTGCCTGAAATCAGGTAGAGATGTTTGGCATACGCCAAGCAAATAGCTTATTGACCACGACAGGTGGTGAAAATTATTTCTGCTTCAGAATCTGGCCGTAGTCGCGCAGAGCGGCCAGCGCTTTAACAGCTCGTTCGGGCATCGTATAGACCGGTATGCCCCAGCCTTCCAGCTTCCTCGCACGTTCGGCCACCCAGGTGCCGCCCGTGATGCATACGACGAAGGGCTTGCCGTACATCTTGCAGTCGCGTATGATATCGAGCAGGCCGTCGTTCAGCGTCGGAACCTGCAACAGCGCGATGATGACCACTCCGCTCACGTTCTTGTCCTTGAACACAGCTTCTAAGGCCGCCTGATAGCGTTCAGTTGTTGCGTCTCCGGTCAGGTCTATCGGATTCTTGGTGGTCGCATATGCGGGCATCTTGTTCTTGAGAACCTTGATGGTGTTTTCCGAAAACTGCGTCAGTTCGAAGCCCGCAGCGACAGCGGCGTCGGTCGCAATCACTCCGAAGCCTCCGCCGTCCGTTACGATCGCCAGTCGGTTGTCGTTCATAGGCGGTTGGTTGGCCAAAGCTTTAGAGAAGTCGAAAAGCTGTTCTGTGTCCTTGGCCTCGATTATTCCGGCCTGTCGGAAAGCGGCAGAGTAAATCTCCATCGGTCCGGCAAGCGCGCCCGTGTGAGACATTACAGCTTCCTGTCCTTTCGATGTCTTGCCGGCCTTGAGCGCGACAATCGGCTTCTTCTTTGCGATGCGCTTCGCCACCTCCACGAACTCCTTGCCGCGTCCTATCGATTCGATATAAAGTGAGATGGCGCGAGTTGCTATGTCCTTCTCAAGGTAGGCGAGCAGCTCGACCTCGTCCACATCGATCTTGTTGCCGATTGATATGAACCTTGCGACACCAACGTTCTCGGAAGCAATCACGTCAAGAAGCGTTGAGCCTACGGCTCCAGATTGAGTTATATGAGAGATATAGCCTTCAGGAGGCCTTTTGAGCCTTTCCCTTGGAAAAAAGAGCATGTCCATACCTTTCTGATAAATGCCTACGCAGTTCGGACCAATTATCCTTATTTTACCTTTGCACATGTTTTTAAGCTCTAATTCAAGCTCTTTTTTTCCAATCTCAGAGAAACCGCTTGAAATTATAACGCCGTGCTTTATTTTCTTCTTTATGCAATCAGAAAGTACGTTTTTTACTGTTTCAGCCGGAGTCACTATTATGGCCAAGTCAATTGGCTCAGGAACGTCTGTTACAGAAGGAAAAGCATTTAAACCAAGTATTTCTGTAGCCTGAGGGTTTATAGGGTATAATTTTCCTTGAAAAGTAAGTTTTAGGTTCTCAAATATGGCATATCCTATCTTTCCAGGCGTCCTGGAGGCGCCTATGACGGCTATGCTAGTAGGATTGAAGAAAAGTTCTAGGTCTGGCATGCGCAATAATGCACACCTCTAGTATTTAATGATTTGTCCTTCAGACCAGCTTGAAGACCGCGTCGCCCTCTTTCACCGGTTCTTTGACCTTCAGTCCTATAGCGTTCGGAGGTCCTGCGACCGTTACAGTGTCGTGTTCGATTTGCATGGACTGCACGACCTGCTCGACGGCCTTTCCGCGGCCCTCGATCGAGATGTGGTCACCGACTGTTAGCTCTTCCGTCAGGTCGATAACGGCTACGCCTATCTTGCTGAAGAAGTGCGACACCTTGCCTATCGGTATTTTTTGTGGCATAAAATAGATGCGCGCCCGAAGCAGATAAAACTTTGCTTCAGCTTTTTATACCAGCCAGGCAAATAACTAGCATGCCAAGACAGAACAAATGCACCTGCGGATGCGGGTGTACATGCATGTGCGGACACGGCAGGAAAAAGATGGTAATGGGCCTCGGACTGTTCATATTCGGCCTCGTGAAATACATGGGCTACAGCTGGGAGATTGCCTTCATGACACTCGGTGTTCTTGCAGTGATATACGGCACATGGATGAAATTGAGCTGCAGTTGCTGCAAATAAGAGAATTCTCATTTCAATAACTTTGCGGCGCGCTCAATCCTATCCATAGCTTTCTTGATCAGATTGAAGTCTGTCGCGAATGAGAACCGTACGTGGCCTTCGCCATAACGGCCGAAATCGCGGCCGGGAACAACGGCGACCTTCGCTTTTTCCAAAAGCCAGTGCGCGAACTTCGTAGAACTCATTTCTGAGGAATATTTTGCGAACACGTAGAACGCGCCGTCTGGAACAACGCAGCTGAACTTGTCCATTTCCGAGAGCCGCCTGCAGACATAGTCGCGGCGTTTTTTGTAGTCCGCGACGTGCTTCTTGATGTCGCTCTGCGGTCCTGTCAGCGCAGCTAGGCCGGCCATCTGCGAAATCGTCGGTGCGCACAGAGTAGAGTACAGGTGCAGGTCGATCATGGCCTGTATCACCTTGTGCGGCCCGGCAGCATAACCGAGACGGAAGCCAGGCATCCCGTAGGTCTTTGAGAACGATTGCAACGTGAGAACATAATCAGACATTCCGTTCAGGCTGGCTGGAGAGATGTGCTTCTTTCCGTACACGAACTTCTCGTAGGCCTCGTCGGATATTATCAGCAGGTCGTGCTCGACAGCTATGTCCGCTATCATCTCCAAAGTTTTTTTGCTGTAGACAGCTCCGGTCGGATTGTGCGGCGAGTTGAGGATTATTGCGCGCACCCTCTTCGGCTCTTTCAGCTGCCATATGACGGTCTTCGGGCTTATTTCCCAGTTGTCCGCGGCGCGCGCCGCGATTGACACGGGAACGCCGTTAAGCATCTCAACAGCAGGAGCGTAAGATACAAAACCCGGGTCGGGTATCAACGCGGACTCGCCCGGATCGATGGTGGCCATCAGCGCCAGCATTATCGCCTCGTTTGAGCCGCAGGTCATTATCACGTCCTCCGGATCGACGTTCACCCTGTTCTCGCGTTTTAATTTTTTCGCAACGGCTTCTCGCATGTCCTTCCGTCCCTCGACCGGACCGTAATGCGTAAATCCTCTGTCGAGCGCCCTCTTGGCGGCCGCGATTACGTGCTTCGGCGGTCCGAAGTCAGGCTCGCCCGGACCGAGGGAAATCACGTCCTTCCTCTCCGACAGTATCCTGATCAATTTGCCCATATCGCCCTTCGGCAGCTCCATCTCACGTTCAGAAATCGTCGCACGAAGCGGCGAACGGTGCCTTGGCATGTCAAGATAATGCAATGGCCGACTTAAATTTCTGCGCAAACCGGATTATTTACTGTCTGAAAATAAATTTCAGACCAAAAGTTAGTTATAAATGCTTAATCACGGAGTTTTAACCATGCGCAAGCCGGATGAGCCGTGTTTTGACGAGGATATCACGAAGACCACGAGGCTCGTTAACTGTCCGAACTGCAGCGCCGCTTTCCGCGTACCGTGTTCTGCTCTCGAATATGTGTGCGGAGAATGCGGGGAGATATTCCCGATAGAGTCGGAAGGACTGTATCCGGAAGAATTCGTGTGGCATCCGAAGAACAAGTTCTAGACAAAGTTTCCTGACATCTGTTTGACAGCTTCTGCGAACCCTAGGAACAGCGGGTTCGGCCTGATGTAGTTTGATGTGAACTCTGGATGGGCCTGCGTGGCCGCGAAGAAAGGATGATCCCTCAACGATATCATCTCAACGAGCAGCGTGCCGTCCATCGAGCGATGTACGCCAGGGAACTGCATCCCCGCGGCAAGCAGTTTGTCATGGAAGGCCGGATTCACTTCCCTTCTGTGCCTGTGCCGCTCGAAGACAATGAAGTCGTCCGGCCGAATGGTGCCCAACCGCATGAGGTCGTATCTGCTCAACTTGCCCTTCTCGTAATTGTCCGGCCTGCCGACACGCTCGTACAATTTTTGTATGAAGTGGCCGCGTTCAAGCACGCATGCGAAGTCGCCAAGCCTCTGTGTTCCGATAAAGCCCTGAGTCGCGCGCAGCCTTTCCTGTTCCGGAAGCGCGCAAATTACGTGGCCATTCGGGCCGAGGCATTTGTCGGCTTCATCGAACTCGTCGCTGTGCGCTTCGGTTATGCCTACAACGTTGCGTGCGAACTCGACGACGGCGAGCTGCAGGCCGAGACAGAGGCCGAGATATGGAACACCGGCCTCGCGCGCATATTTGATAGCGGCTATCTTGCCCTCGATCCCGCGGCTGCCATAGCCGCCCGGAACTATTATTCCGGCAACTTTCTTCAACAATGAAATATCATTCTCGCATGTGACAGCGTCTATCCTGTGGATCTCCGGGGTGAAGCCCATCTCTGCGCAGGCCCGGCGCAGCGCCTCTTCGACAGAGATGTAAGCGTCCTTGTGTATGCCCTGGCCTTCCGCGACATACTTGCCTACATACGCTATGGGTATTCTTTCTCCCATGGTCTCGAGCTTCATCAGGAAAGAATTATATGCGGCCCAATTCGAACCGTCCGCCTTGATCCCGAGCTTGCTCATTATTTTCTTGCCTAGCTCCTGCGATTCGAACAGTTTCGGCATCTCGTAGATGTTCGATGTCGACGGGTCGGATATTATATTGCTCTTCTCCACGCCGCAATACAGGCTGAGTTTCTCGCGGCGCTTCATGTCGAGCATGAAGTCGCTCGCTAAGCGGACGAACAGGAAGTCCGGCCATATGCCCAGTTCATTCAGCTTGACGATCGCGTTCTGCGCGATCTTCGTTTTCGGCTCGCCGACCTCCTCGTTGAACACGAGCGGTACGAGAACGCCGACAGTTGCCTTCTCCTTGTCCTTCTGCATCATCGACTGTATGGCTCGCGTGACTATCAGGGCCTCGTCGTCGCCGATCGTCCCGCCAACCTCGACCACTGCGACGTCGCATTCGTCGGCCGCCTTGCGTATGAATCCCTTGAACTCGTCGCGTACGTGCGGTATCACCTGTATGGACTTTCCGAGGAACTCCCCGAGTCTGCCCTTCTCGATCACGCTGCTGAACACCTTGCCTGAAGTGATGTTCTGGAAACGGGAACACGGAATGCCCGTGAAGCGCTCATAGTGCCCGAAGTCCTGGTCGACTTCGCCACCGTCCTCCGTGACGAACACTTCGCCGTGCTCGTTCGGATTCATGTCGCCAGCGCCCATGTTGAAGTACGGATCTATCTTTATCGTCCGCACGTGCAGGCCGTAACTGGCCAGAATTCTTGCGACAGAAGCGGTGACTATGCCTTTTCCGAGTCCACTGTAACCTCCACCGAGAACGAACAGATATGCTGGCATGCAGTTCTTTGTAGAAACAAGTATAAATTGTTTTCGGTGCTCGCGGTCAATAGTTCAAAGGGGTTGTTTCGAAGTCCCATGGCTCGGCCGTTGGGTATTCCTCAACGATTGCGACCTTGAACTTCAACTTGTTCGCAAGATGTTTCGCGCGCTCAGCCGAGGTCTCCACGCGTTTCTTGTCCGTCGCGATGAAAAAGTCATTCTCCGGAACTTTCAGCCTCTGCAGTTCTTTCCTGATGGTTTCGAGTTCCCCGTCAAATATCACTCCTTTTAGCAGGAAGCCGTCCCCGGTCACTTTCTCAAAGGGTTTCTTGATGCTTTTTGCGCGGTTTATCAGGCGGTTCCGAAGCTGGTAGTTAAGTTTCAGCGCCGCGGTGCAGAAGTGTATAGAAAGTTCTTTCGAATGCTTTCCGGCATACTCCAGGACCTTCTTCGCGGTCTCTTCACTGCCGATGACGGCCGTCAGCGTCCCTTCCTTCAGCTCAAACCCGCGCTCCTCCATCGGTTCGACGTTGCGTTCGCTGAACTCCAACTCGTTCATGTTCAAGAACTGCGCGCCGATTTTTTCCAGATAGTCGATAAGTACGCACAGCTCGTTCTCCTTCTCTGGTACGACAGGTATCTCGCAGCCGGCGTTCCAGGAATATTTTACGGCCTCCTCAAGCAGTTTGGTGTTGACGTGCACGCGGATTTCGTCCAGGCCGGCCAAGTAAAGTTGCTTGAGAACAGATGGGTCCACACCGACGCCGCAGGTGTACATGTGAATGTGAAAATCCTTCCCGAAGGTTTTCTTGAGAAGCTTGATGTAATGAATGACGCGATCGAGTTTGAGCAGCGGCTCGCCGCCAGTTATGCCGACGCCTGTCGATCCGGACTTTCTTACCTCGTCTATCAGGTCCTCATCCGTCCTTACCAGCCGTTCGTTCGCCCATACGTCATCCTTCTGCCAGCGGTTTTCCGATATGGTGCAGTACCAGCAGTTCTGGGAACACATACCGGTGACGAAGAGAACGGTCTTTCTGCCTTCGATACAGCGGTCGCATCCCTTCGGAATGCTGCCGATTGCCAGAGATTCGCCGGCCGTCTTCGAAATGTCTCGCATAGATAGGAATCGAGAACCGGACTTTAAAAAGGTAGTCTTAAAATTCAAAAGTTTGATGCTCGTTTTTACTCATCGCATCAAATTTTTCTATTTCCAAAGCTTGTCCGTCATCTTCTTCGCGATTATCAGTGTGTTACCGAGCAACAGCAGCATGCTGAAGCCGAACACGCCCTTGAATATGGCCGCAAGAAGCACGGATGTCATTGCATCAGGCACGTATGCCGCCACCGTGTCGGACAGGTACCATAGAATCGCGCATATCATTCCGAGTCCTGCGACGAAGTTGGCATGATGACCCATCTTCTCGAACCATATCATTCCTTCAGATCGTCTCATCCTCATGTTTTCACCCCCATAATTTTTCATATCAGCATCAATCTATTGTTATCGGGCTTATGCAATAATCATTCCAGTTCACTTCGCATCTGCCGCTACGGCAGACGGGTGAGCCGCATCCGCAGTCCATCGTGTTTGGTTCACAGACCATCGTGCACATCACATCCGAGCAGTCCGGGGCGTTCGCCGTGTTGACGACAGTCTTCGGATGGCAGCAGCTCGCTGGCGCACAGTCGCTGTCCGAGCTGCAGGACAGACTGTCCGACTGTTGTGTACCGATGAGCCAGGCGACAGATATGATTACGACTGCGACAAGAAGCGTCCAGAGACTCTTCAAAGCCATCTTCTCACTGCTTGATGGCCCTTACATCGGCTGCCCAGCAGCCATCGGGCGTACAAAATAATGGGTTTATGTCGAGTTCCTTCAATTTTGCCGTTCCAATCAGCTTTGAGACCTTGATGAGAACGTCGTACAGCGCCTCGAACTTTATAGGTGCTGCGCCGCGCGCCCCTGCGAGTATCTCGTACCCTTTCAGTTCTCGGACCATCGCGGCCGCGTCCGCTGCAGTTATGGGTGCGACTCGGAAGGTTACGTCCTTCAGAATTTCAACGTAAATGCCGCCGATGCCGACGCTGACTATGTAGCCGAACTGCGGGTCGGACTTGCCACCGACGATAAGCTCGAGACCGGAAAGCTGCTTCTGGACGATGACGGCTTCCGCGCCCTTGATCGACATGAGCTTGTTGAAGGCGTCCATCGCTGCAGCATCGGAATTGATGTCCTTGACGACACCGCCGAGCTCGGTCTTGTGTATCATCGGGCCGCCGACCTTCATGACGATGGGGAACTTTATCTTTTTTATGGCATCGGCCAGGTCCTTGTCGCGCTTGACAAAGACGAAAGGCGCCATCGGGACCTTTGTGTCCTTCAGCATCTCGTATGCCTTAGAATCAGCTACCTTGATAACAGGCGGTAGTTTCGGCATCTGAGGGGCCTTTGCAACCGGCTTCGGTTGCGGCCTCTTGACGACAACTTTCCTGACAGGCTTCGGTGCCGGTCTCTTTACCGGTTTCGGATGCTTCTTTTCAGGTTTATGTGATTTTGGTCTTGGAGCAGGCTTCTTGCCGAACATACCTAGAATTGCCATGCCCTAAAAGATGGACAGCCCTCTATTTAAGCATTAGCTGGACAGGAAGCTCGGATAAATGTTTTGGCGACCAATTAATTGTTGATGTCCGACCAACTAGAAGACCAGGTGTACTGGTTCCTAAAGAAGGAACGCGGTTGGGTCAACGGCTACAAATTGCGCGAATATGCGAACACAATCGGCATCGGGAACGACCTGTGGAAGGTTCTGAAGAACCTTGCTGACCGTGGCAAGATCAATGAAACGCCGGAGCGGGGGCACGGTGGCGGAAAGCTGTATCGCGCTAAGTGATTTTTCAAGCTTAAATCCTTTTTTCACGGTTATCTTTGGTATGCCTGACTGGCCCGAATGGTCTGACATAGCGAAAAGGACAAGGGGTTCGGACATAAGGAAACTTCTGAAACTCGGACAGGATTCGGATATTATATCATTCGCCGGAGGCATGCCCGATCCGGCGGTGTTCCCGACAAAGGAGGAGCTGCTCGAGCTGGTAAGTTATGCCTATGATAACTATAATCAAAAAGGTAATCAAAAAGGAATTTTTCTGCAATACGGTCTTTCTGACGGACAGCCAGAACTTCGCAAGCAGATAGCCGATTTAATGTATAAGCGGGGCGTCAAGAACATCGACGCAGACAACATCCTTATCACGAACGGCGGGCAGCAGGCGTTGGACCTGATAAACAGGGCGCTGATAAACCCGCCTTCTGGAACAAAACCGGGCTCAAAAATAGCGTTGGGCGCACCGACCTACATGGCATACTGGCAGACCGCCGAGGCCCTGGGCGCTGTCCCAGAGCCGATTATCCGGGTTGACAAGGACGGTCTGGAGGTCGGTTTGCTCGAGGACGAACTTGAAAAGATGCGCAGGCACGACCAGCACATAGTACTTGCGTATGACGTACCGACGTTCAACAATCCGGCAGCTACATCGATGCCGGCGAAGCACAGGAAGAAGTTCCTGAACATAGCGCACGAGTACAACTTCCCGATCATCGAGGACGATCCATACAGCCTGCTGCGGTATGACGGCAACGGTGCGAAGCCGCTTAAGGCGATTGACGATGAAGAACGGGTAATATACGTCAGCACGTTCTCCAAGACCATGTTTCCGGGTGCGCGAGTTGGCTGGATAGCGGCGAAACGCGATATCATAGAAAAGCTGGAGATAATCAGGCAGCCGATGGACCTCTGCCCGAACACGGTCGGGCAATACATAGCAACGGCCTTCCTTGAAATGGGAAAGTTCGAACCGCACGTCAAGAACATAATAGAATGCTACGGAAAGAAACGGGACATAATGATGAAGTGCATGGACAAGTACATCCCTAAGGAGTACGACATAGAATACGAGAGGCCGGAGGGCGGGCTGTTCAACTGGATAACGCTCGGCCACGGTATAGACTCCAGGGAGATGTGGCCGAGGGCGCTAGAACTGAAGGTCGCCTACGTTCCCGGGGACATATTCTATGCGGACGGACGGCGCAGTTCGTCTATGAGGATAAACTTCAGCTACGAGACCCCGGAGAGGATGGAAAAGGGCATGGCCAGGCTCGGCCAGCTGATAACTGAAAGACTGAAGACTATTAACTTATAAATTCCAGCACGGGTGATTAATGTCATGCATTTCAGCCTTCTTGGTATCTGTTGGGACAAGACGCAAACGTATAGGAGGGGGGCCGCAAAGGGGCCGGACGCCATACGGAAGGTCCTGCCGCACCTGGAGACGTGGCATGCCGGTGTCGATCTGGCCGACTCAGCCTTTCTCAAGGATCTTGGCAACATAAAGGTACCTAACTTCGACATGGTCACGAACAATATTTTTGCCGCGTTGCACAGCAACGACGTTCCGGCAGGGAATATCCCGATCATCCTAGGCGGAGAGCACAGCGTAACATTGGCCGCGGTGAAGGCGCTGAAGCCCAGAAGGGTCGTTGTGATAGATGCGCATCCCGATGCGGAGGACGCGTACGACCACACGGGCGTCGTACGCAGGATAGCCGAGGTTGTCGGGCCGCAGAACGTCACTTTATTCGGTGTGCGGGCACTGTCCAAGGCCGAGCACGAATGGCTGTCCGAAAACAGGATACACGTCGCGACGCTGAAGGACCTGTGGCGGATAAAGGAACCAGTGTATCTGTCGATAGATTTCGACGTGCTGGATCCGAACGTGATGCCGGCCGTCGGCAACCCTGAACCAGCCGGTCTGCGGTTCTTGGACGTACTGGAGGCCATACACGCGCTGGCGCCGAAGATAATTGCAATGGACTTTGTCGAGTTCACTCCGACGGATTGCTGTACGGACGTCCATGCGATGACGGCCGGAAAACTGATATATGCCGCTATGGCCGAGGTCGTCCGTGCGCAGGGAAACCAGCGCAGGATTGACAGCACCTTTTCAAAGGTATGAGCGGTATGCAATCAATAAATCCAGCCACAGAAGAGCCTGTCGGCGATTTTGAAATAGCGGACAGAAAGGCCGTTGCTGCTGCTGTCAAAAAGGCGCGCACGGCTTTCAAAGAGTGGAAAAGAGTTGATATTTCTGAAAGGCAAGATATTATTAACAAATTTGGCGACGTTCTGGCGGCAAAAAAGAATGATGTTGCACAGTTAATTGCAAGAGAGATGGGAAAGCCGGTTGTCGAGTCAGAAGGCGAGATCGATGGTTCTCTCAGTGAAATAAAATGGTTCGTTTCGGAGATAGCAAAAGCGATACAGGACGAGAGCGTTGATGTCGGTGCCGAGGGTGTGAGTGCAAGGATAGCATTCGAGCCCGTCGGTGTCGTTGGCCTGATAACGCCATGGAATTTCCCGATAGATACGCCATTATGGAAGATACTTCCTGCTTTGCTCACGGGCAACACGGTTGTCTTCAAGCCGTCCGAACTGTCAACGCAGTGCGGTCTGAAAATTGGTGAATTGCTGACAGAGGCCGGCCTGCCAGACGGTGTTTTCAATGTCGTTACTGGCAACGAAATGACCGGAAGGGCTCTTGTCAGTTCTAAGGTCAACATGATATCGTTTACAGGCAGCAGCGCGGTCGGAAAAGAAGTGCTGAGCAGGGCCGGCAAGGGCCTGAAAAAGACCGTGATGGAGCTTGGCGGCAGCGACCCGTTCATTGTTTTTCAGGACGCAATAATCGATCAGGCCGTCAACGCCGCTGTGTTCGGACGCTTCCTGGATTGCGGTCAGGTCTGCACATCGGCAAAAAGGATATTTGTCGACAAGAGGATTTTCGACAGATTTGTCGATGAGTTTGTCGCCAAAGTCAAAAAATTAAAAGTCGGCAATCCGCTTGATAGGTCGATTGAAATCGGGCCGATGGTAAGCAAGAGACAGCGCGAGGTTCTTGAGGCGCAGGTCAAAGATGCTGTTGACAAGGGTGCGCACGTTCTCTGCGGCGGCAAGCGGGTTGACGGCAGAGGCTGGTTTTTCGAACCGACCGTGCTCGTTAATGTCAAGTCGGATATGGCAGTTCTGAAGGAAGAGGTATTCGGACCAGTCGCTTCTGTTGTGCCGTTCGGCTCAATAAGGGAGGCAATAAAACTGGCCAATAAAACACCTTACGGTCTGGGCGCTTCTGTCTGGACACAAAATGACAGGACAGCTGAAACAATGATAAAGGCCATCGAGAGCGGTATGGTCTGGGTAAACGATTTCGGCACGCCCTATCCGCAGTGTCCTCAGGGCGGTGTCAAGGCATCCGGCATCGGCCGCGAGCTATCAGTCCACGGAATCCGAGAGTTCTGCAACATGAAGACTGTTGTCAAGTCTTCCGACAAGTCAGTCCGCAAGCCGTGGTGGTTTCCGTACGGTTGAAAAAGGTGATAACATGAAATTCAACAAAATTCTCATGGTGGGAGTCAGTGAATCGAGCTTAGATTCCGAGTGTTGGATGAGATTGGATGCTCTGGCGGAGAGAACAAACAAATTGCCCAAGGAAAGTCCGGAAATCAAAAAACATCTCGCTGATGCGGACTGCCTGCTCACAGGGTTCGGTGTGACTGTCAATAAGGAAATGATGGATGCGGCACCAAAATTAAAATATGTCGGCGTGCTGGCCACCGCCTACGGTAAGGTCGACACCGATTACGCTAAAAAGAAAGGAATTGTGGTCTGCAACATACCGGGATATAGCACGGAGGCTGTGGCAGAATTTGTTTTTGCCGTTTTGCTAGAACACATGAGGGAGCTTGAAAGGGGCAAGAAGCAGACTAGAGAAGGAAATTATTCCCAAGCTGGTTTTACAGCTTCCGAGATCAAAGACAAGACGTTCGGAGTTCTAGGCCTTGGAAGGATCGGAAGCAGGGTAGCGGAGATTGCAACAGGCTTTGGCGCGGACGTCAGGTATTGGTCTAAGCACAGGAAGACGGAGCTAGAGAAAATGGGCATAAAGTACGAAGATGCGGACGTCCTGATTCCTAAGTGTAACATACTTTCTCTGCATCTTGCTCAGACGAAAGAAACCGAGAACTTCCTTAACGAGAGAAGGATACAGAACATCAAAAAAGGAGCCATCGTCATAAACACCGTTCCGATGGAGCTTGTGGATATAGACGCTCTGGAAAAGAGACTCGGAAAGGGCGACATTACTTTCATTTTGGATCATTCCGATGAGATGAGTGCAGGCGACCTGAAAAGACTGTCAAAATACAAGAACTGCATAATCTATCCGCCCATCGCCTATGTGACGGGCGAAGCGAGGATACAGAAACAGGAAATTTTTGTAGGAAATATCGAAGCTTTTGCAAGCGGCAGACCGCAGAACACCGTAATTTGAGAGCCATTTTTAAAGTTTGTCAATAAAGTGATTACTATGCAGAAAACTGCAAAACAGATGTTGTTTGAAGCACAGCAGTATGCCAAGGAAGGCAAGTGGGACATAGTTGACAGCGACATCGTGCCCAAGATACCTGACTACAAGACGGCGCAAGTTCTGAAGCATCTCTACAAGCTTTTTGATGACAAAAACGATGATGTGCGAGACCTGGCCGGCACGATAGCCGACAGACTGGACAAGCATCAGATATCCAAATCGGACCAGGTGAAGCTAAAGGAAAAGCTCTGGAACGGAGTAGTAAAGGACAGCCACATCTATGCGAGGTTCAGGGCCGCGGTCGCATACGTCGACCAGGGTTTCTACAACAGAAAGGACGTTCCGGTTCTGAAGAAAGTGCTCATGGAAGTAGTTGAGAAAGAGAAGGGCGACATCCAGGAGCTGGCCCTTAAAACAATCGAAAAAATAAAGGAATAGAGACGGCCGTAGACATCAACAAAAAGAAGAAACCAAGGTTCTAGAACGGTGTTACCGATGCTTCTTCTGCTTCCGGCTTCTCCTCGGGCATCGAAGGCGTCGTGATGTGCTTTATGATGACTACATCGCCGACGTTCTCGACAAGCTGGTACGGAACGATCACTCCGCGCTTTCCGCCGACCATTCCTGCGAGGAAGGAGCCCTTGGCTGCCTCAATAACAAGCGAGCGCAGGCGGAACTTGGGCAGGTTGATCTCGACGTCAGCCACTTTTCCGCAGTATACGCCTCTGTTAGTAAAACAATCCTTGGCGAACATCTCGCTGATATTTTTGACGGTTATTGCCATGGTAGCACCTCCAATTATAATAACTTGAAATAAGTTGAGTAGCCTGATATTTAAAGGTTTGGCAGAACTTAAGACGATTATAAGGAGACTTATAATGTCATTTGTTTGTTTCTAGGAAAGCCTTTTAAGAAGTTGGGGCATAATCTCTAAATGCTGGGGTAGCCAAGCGGTAAGGCGCTAGCCTGCTAAGCTAGTTCCCGAAAGGGATCGTGGGTTCGATTCCCATCCCCAGCGCCATTTTGTGATATTATGGACGATACGATAGGGACATACGACAAAATAGCGAAGGAATGGGCCGACAAGTTCTTCTCAAAACAGGTCGGTATGGAGCCCATCTACAAAAAATTCATCGAACTGATGAAGGGCGGAGGCAAGGTGCTGGATGTAGGCTGCGGGCCGGGGCATGACGTCAGATATTTTCTCGGACACGGGTTGGACGTCGTCGGCATAGATTTGTCCGACGGGATGCTTGCTGAGGCCAGGAAGCGGGTCCCGAAAGGCAAGTTCATCAAGATGGATATGCGCGAGCTGAATTTCGATGCGGCCAGCTTTGACGGCGTATGGGCATGCGCCTCTTTGCTGCATCTCAAGAGGTCAGAGGTGCCTTCGACGCTGGCTGAGATTAGACGGGTGCTGAAACCTTCCGGAAAATTCTACATTGCGATGAAAGAAGGTGGCGGAGAAAGAGTGGTCAGAGGAAGGTTCTTCACGTATTATTCCGAGGATGAGCTGAAGGAAGTTGTCACCCGATCGGGATTTAAGGTGCTCGATACAATAAAGACAAAAGTCGAGGGAACTGTCTGGATTCATATGTTCGCTCAAAAGATGTGATTGTATGACGAAGGAAGATATTTTAAGAAAAAAGATTAAGCAGCGCGGGGAACTGATTGGCGAGGAGCTGGACGAGCTCGAGCACGAACTGAACCCTCATCCGGGCGAGGAAATCAAACCGATGGTCGCGAAGAAACGAAAGCAGTGATACCATGGAATGGTTTTTGCTCGCACTGATCGGCCCTGTGCTCTGGGGAATGTCGAACATAGTTGACAAATGGTTGTTGTTGAAGTACTTCAGGTCGCCCTTCTCGTATCAGGTCCTGATAGGACTTTCCAATATTGTTGCGCTTCCGATACTACTTCTGGCGGTTCCGATATCGTTCGATCCTATCATCGTGGCAGCGGCTCTCTCACTCGGCACATTTGCCACGTTCGTATACGTGCTGTATAACAAGGCCCTCATGCTCGAAGAAACTACCAGAATAATATCATTGATGCAACTAACTCCGCTGCTCATACTGCCGTTTGCGATACTCTTTCTTGGGGAGATCGTAAGCACGATGAACTATCTTGGCGTGTTCCTACTGGTCGCCGGAGGCGTTCTGGTTTCATATAAAAAAGGCGGCTGGGTTCGAGGACTATCCTTGGCTGTTGGCCTAATAATTTTATGGGACATCATTTGGGCAGGTTTTGGTGTAACGGAAAAATGGACGCTAGGTTTCGTGGACGTATGGTCATTCACCTTTTGGATGACGGTTGGCGCGATAGTCGGTGGATTGCTGATGCTGGCAATCCCAAAGATTAGAAAGGATTTCATTGCCGATGCCAGAGGCTTCGACAAAAAAGTATATGGATTCAGAGGTTTGACAATAGCGACGTATTTCATCGGCATAATAGCGTTTTACTTCGCACTTTCAATCGGGCCGGTCTCTCTCGTTGCCGCGATACCTGCCGTGCAGCCGGCAATAGTTCTGTGTTATGTTCTGTTGTTGCACGTATTCCTGCCAAAATATCCGAAGGAGGATATGTCCAAAAATATGTTGCTGATTAAGCTTTTGGCCATCGTCCTAATATTCATTGGCACGTGGGCGATAACTGCATGAAAGATTTGCTAGAATCCTACGCGTATAAGAAGGCGGCAATAAAGGCGAGGCTCGCCGAGTTCAAGAAGGTCTGGCGGCAGCCGGATGAGAAGATATTTTCTGAGCTGTGCTACTGCATAATGACAGCGAACGGTTCGGCAAAGGCCGCGCTGAAAGCACAGAGACTGCTGGAAAGCACTGGTGCTTTGACCAAGGGCGGAAAGAAAGAAGTCCTGAAATGCCTTGCAGGCGTTCGGTTCAGGAACAACAAGACGAAGTATATCCTTCAGGACCGCGAGAGCCTGACGGAGAACGGAAAAATAAGGATCAGGCGCCTGCTGGACGGGGACGAAGTTATCGTGCGCGCGCAGGTGGCGAAGGACCATGAATGCTTCAAGGGCCTTTCGTTCAAGGAGGCCAGCCACTTCCTGAGGAACATCGGAAAGGGCGACGAGCTGGCGATTCTGGACAGACACATACTGAGGAATCTGAAACGGTATGGCGTCATAGATGAAATACCGAAGGCGCTCACGCCGAAGAAGTATCTGGAGATAGAGAACAAGATGGCGTCTTTCGCCGTGCGCATCGGGATACCGCTTGACGAGCTCGACCTGCTCTGGTGGTCCGAGGAAACGGGCGAAATTGCAAAATGATTTAAAGGCTCTGAAACCAATTCTGTTTGGGCCGGTGGTCCAGTGGTTAAGACGCCACCCTCACACGGTGGATACCGCAGGTTCGAATCCTGCTCGGCCCACCAATTATGCAAGCACCAACGTCAGCTTTCCGTTCTCGAACTTGTTGTCCATTATGCTGAGCTTCTGCGGCGCCTCGAAGAGCTTGAAGAACAATTTGTTCCCGGCAACGGCCCGTATCTCGATTGAGTTCGGTAGGCGCCTTATCTCGATGTTCTTCTTCTCGACGCCGGGTAGGCTTATCGTATAAATCATGTTCGTGCCGTCTTTTTTCATCTCCATCTCCGGTTCTTCGGTAATCTTCGGCCTTGCAACTGTTCTCCTGCCTTCAACAGCTTGCACGCCCAGTTGTTCCTTTATCTGCGGTTCCATCTTCTTGGCGTTGCCGAACGTCTGGACAGATACCTTTGGTTTCTGACCGCTGCCGCTGACGATGGTGATGCTCATGCCGCCAGGTCTCATGACGACCTTCGGCATCTTGAAGGACTGGCCGAACATCTTGTCCATCTCGGTCATCTGACTGTCCATCTGCTTGAAGATGTTGTCGAAACCGATGGATGCTTCGCGCCTCCGTTCAGTCAACGACTGCCCGCAGTTCGGACAGAACGCCCATTCGGGCGACATTTCACCGTTACAGCTGGCGCATTTCTTGCCACTCTTGAATAACATGGATTGTTATTTTTCCCTACAGTTTATATGCTTTTCTATCACACGACAACTTCCCAGGGTACGTACGTACGAACTTCCGGTCTCCTAATCAGGTTGTTCGCCCTGTAAATGAATTTTAGCAGCCCTCCGTCAAGGGTAACGACCGAATTCTTTAGGCGGTTGGACTTCGCTAAGCTATATGCCGCATAGTAGAGCGCGATGTCGTTATACTTGCTCCTTTCGTTGTCATGCTTGTTTCTTCGGTCGTTGTTACCGTAGTTATTGATTATGTCCGCGAACCCATCGGGCAGAAATTCCGGAATCTGCATCCTTGCGCCTTCGTCATGGAAAGGCGTCCCGAGTGTGACAAGCATGCCATCGTCCGAGGATCTCACCCTTTCGATATAATCCTTGGCCGAATGGCAGTTGCCTATAGGATCGGTCTTGCGGCCGCGCAGATATCTATTGTATATGGCGTTCTCGATCTCAACCGTTATGAAGTCCGTCAGTACCGGAGCAGTGCTGCCTTCGGCGAAATCCTCAAGGAAAGGCTCGAACGATTTCCTGTATCTTCCCCACTTAGTGATCGCGTCCATGAATTTTATCGAGCCGACAGAAGCATGAACATAGTATACGCAGGCCCTTTTCATCGATTTTTCTATCGTCGCATCCGCGTCCTCGCCCTTTACAAAACCCTCGTCCACAAGTCTCTTAACTTCGGTTTCTATAGATTCTTTAGAATTATTCAGCCTTCTTGTGATGTCCTCGTCACAGATACCGGAGATGACCACGTTCGCGTCCACGAAGAGGAGCCTGTCGATGTCATGGTGCTTTAGGGTCGTGATGCCGGCATCGTCCAGTCCGTTCGGGCCCATCGTCAGTTCGATTATCATAAAAGTCGCTTGGTTGCAAAACGTTAAATACGCCATCACTTTTTAAAAGACGAAACGACAATCAGTTCAGGCCCCCGTCGTCTAGTCCGGTCAAGGATAGAGGCCCTTCGTGCTCCGCATGAAGGATGCAAGGCGCAAGCCGATGAGCGAGGACAGCCTTTGACATGGGTCCAAATCCCATCGGGGGCACCATTTGGCAAAACCTTTATAAATCAGCGCAAAGCAGTATTTGGCAGGGGTTTTCAGAACCCTTCTATAATGCGAATTGGAGGCGATTTAATGGCATTGGTTGTTAGAAGCAAAGTAAAAGGCGTAGTAAAAGGTATGAGATTCAGCGGAGACTTCTTCGATGCGCTCGACAAGAAAGTGGCTGACAAGGTAAGGCAAGCTGCCGATAGAGCGAAGAAGAACGGAAGAGCGACTATAAGACCGGTCGATATATAATGGAGAAGACCCGAATGGACAAGAAGACTAAGATTATTGTCGGTGTACTGCTAGCGGCCGTTGTGGTCCTAGCAGGCATCGTAGTTTACGGCTATTCGATGGGCTGGCTGGTAACTCAACAGCAGGCGGCCTATACGATTGGTTATCAGCAGGCAATAGTGGATGTTGTCCAGAACAGCTTGAACTGTAATGCAGTGCCGTTGACAATAGGCAATCAGACATTCGGTCTTGTCAACGTCGCTTGTCCTTGTGTTAAAGACTGCTTCCAGCAGATAGCTAGCAACACGACAGGTTAAACTTAAAAGACTCGGAACACAAACCTGTTTTGCGGGGATAGCCAAGCTAGGTCTAAGGCGCAGGACTCAAGTGCGCTTGAGTGTTGAGCGATGGTCTGACGACCTTCGGTCGTCTGGCTATGCAGTGAAATCCTGTCTCGTAGAGGGTTCGCAGGTTCAAATCCTGCTCCCCGCACCAGTTATTTCTGTTTTACCAGTTTGACCATCGTTCGCGTTATTCTCATGATGATTTCCAAACCCATTGCGAATAACAGATAATACATAATATTTTTCCAGAGAACCGGCAGTTGGGTAGCTACCAACAACGAGTTTTCAATCGAGAACTGCGAGGCATCGAAAATCAGTATAGCCAAAAGCGTGAATGGAAGCACCTTTGCCAGTTCAATCGAAAGATCCTCGTTATAGTACGTTGCAGCCCTAATCACGGCCACCGTAGCTACCGAAGTGATCAGAAGCATGTCAGCCGTATAGTTCTCGGCCAAAAACAGCATTATGAAGGCAACTATGCCGACCCAGGCCAGGACAGCTATTGGCGTCAGTATGAAGTTCTCAAGAAAGTTCAGCAATATCATCTTCGTCTTCCTGTGCGGGTCGCCGGGCACATCGACGTACTTCTCCAGATCCAGTTTCACGATGTCCTTTTTCGCAATGGATCTGTAGAACTTGAAAATGAATATCACGTAAATTAAAACGCCTATTACGAAAATGGTCAGCGGCTTTACGGTCGCGATGAAGTCCGGAAACGACATCTGAGAAACCATCGAGGTTGTCGTGTTGACGACCATATCGGTAGCGTTATCAAGAATCATAGTTCTAAAATGGGTAAACTACCTTTTAAAATAATTAGTGTTTCAATACAGATAGCCCCATGTCTGGAGCCTGTCGGAGTCGTGGTACCAGCGCGTACCGATGTCCGTCCTGTAGAACATGTTAGGAATCATGATGTTGCGGACGCGCTTGTAGGCCATAAGACGCGCCTCTTCCATGGTGTTGCCCCAGCCCGTAACGATCAGCACATATCCGGAGTTGCCGGCCAGCCGCCAGTCATCTTCTACCAGCTTGACGTCACAGATGTGCACGCCTTCAAGGTTCGGCTTCTTGAACAGGATTGTCGCATCCTCGGAATACTTCCTGAAGGCGTCAGGGTCCTTGAAAGGGAACGGCGGCACCGCTATCACCACGCCGATTTGGAAACCCCTTTTGGTCTTAAGGTCGTAGGCCACACCTTTCGCGAGCGCATGCAGGAATTCGCCCCAGTTAGATATCACGCCTTCCATCTGGATGCTGATGGTCGGGTAGCCGAACCTTGCCGTTATCTCTAGCGGATGGATGCCTCGCACGTTGGCTATGCAGTTTATGTCTATGTAGCCGACGTAGCCGGCAGTGACCAGCTTAGGTTTTATCTTCGCGAGCGTCTCGTTGAAAATGGTATTGGGTTGGGACCAGTACATCGACGTGCCCATCTCTCCCGTAGAGGGGCCGATGTCTCCCGGGAACATGCGTTTGTGTTCAAAGTTGACGTTTATCGGGAAAATGAAATCCTTTCCGTTGAAGAACGCGCCGACCGCAACTTCTACGCCGGCGGCATATTTTTGTAGCTGAAAAATCTTGATTTTTTTCGACCAGTTCTTCTTATAATGTTCGAGTATCTGCAGCACATCGACGCCGTCATCCTCTTGTCCGACGAACAGGAGCTCTTTCTCGTTCTGCGCCTTTCCGCTCGGTTTAAGGACATATCTGCCCGGATTGCTCCGGATAAATTTTATCGCTTCATCGAAATCCGTGAAATTCCAGCCCGGAAGGATGTTTATGCCGGCCGCCTTCATCTCCTCCTGCCCGAACTCCCTGTCATCCTCTAATTTGTCGGTGTAGCTGCTGCCGCCGATGACGAGCTTTCCTTCCTTTCGAAGCTTGTCCGCTATTTCACCGAATCCTATATCGTCAAAAATTATGACGTCCGCCCAGTCCTTGAGCTTTTCCCATTCGTCCGTCTTTCCTACAAAACCATCGCAGACATCCTTCTGGTCCTTCTGATGAATATAATATTTGACGTCATGGCCTTCCCTCGAGACCTTCCATGCAAGGTCGCCTATAAGACCCTCTGTCGAGACAAAAAGAAATTTCATTTTTGTTCCATTCGTCACATTATCACATCAAATTACTCGTTAGAATAATGTGAGTTCAGGTATAAATAATTTAAAAGTTTGACAAAATCAGAACTTTTTCTTTTTCACGACACAACAGATGTAGCCAGCGACCTTGTTCCTGGTGAACTTCTCGTCCGTCAGTTTTAGCTCATTGAGGGCGGTCTTGTTCATGATGAAGTCCGCCGTAAACTTGTTCGGATAGGCCTTCACTAGCCGTTCGGCCACCCCCTTGACGAAGTGCGTACGTATCCTTCCCATAGCAACCACAATGACTTTTATCTCTTTGCGTAGGTATAAATAGATTGATATTATGCGCGCTTATGTCGCGGCCTGCGTCATCGGGCTGTTTGCGGTGGATGAGAAGGAAAAAGAGATAGCATACAGGCTCTTCCCGAAAGAGCCTTCAAGAATAGCGGAGATGATCGGCAAGTTCGTCGCAGGCAAGAGTTTCGATGAGCTGGAGAAGCTGATAGGCGAACTGCGCAAGAAAGGCTACGAGGACGTCTCGACGGTACAGCCCAACCCCGCATCGGAGTTCGTTCAGAAGAACTTCCGTAAGCTGGCCGTTGACCTCAAGTTCGTGAATGACCAGTCGGAACTGAACAACATGCTCTCAGCGGTCGGTACCGCAACTGCGAAGACGGCCATCTCGGTCACGGAGCGCAGAGACAAGCTGATCGTTCAGTCCGTTTCAGCGCTGAACGACATGGACAAGATCCTAAACCTAATTTCTGAGAGGCTCCGAGAATGGTACGGTCTGCACTACCCGGAATGGAAGCCAGGCGATCACCAGAAGTATGCGGACGCTGTCGCCAAGTTCGGAAATCGGGAGAACTTTGAGAACTTCAAGACGAGCATGGGGATGCCGCTGTCCGAAGAGGACCTTGAGATCATACGGAAGTATGCAGCCAGGCTTTCGGACCTATATAATATGCGTTCAGACCTCGAGAAGTACCTGAACAAGGTCGTGCCGATCGAGATGCCTAACACGTCCGTTCTGCTCGGTCCGTTGCTGGCCGCACGCCTGTTAGCGCAGGCCGGCAATCTGGAGAGGCTGGCCAAGATGCCCTCATCGACCGTGCAGCTTCTCGGCGCGGAGAAGGCGCTGTTCAAGGCCTTGCGTACGAAAGGCAAGGAAATCAGGATACCGAAGTACGGCGTGCTGTTCACGCACCCGGACATCAGCGGCGCGCCGAAGGATCAGCAGGGAAAGATCGCACGTCTGTTGTCTGCCAAGGTCTCGATAGCCTTGCGCATGGACTTCTATACGAAGAAGGATATGTCTGCCGACCTGGTCGCGGACTACAGAAAGAAGGTCGATGAGCTGAAAAAGGCCTAGCCGAGCCTTGCGCGATCCGCCACATGCTTTATCATTTCAAATTTCTGTTCGTATTCTGCAGAACTAATGCCCAACTCTTCGAGAACAGTCTCACCGGCTTCTATGATTCCTTGTGCGCCCCTTCGATATGTGCTAATTCTTTCCGGATTTCCTTGCATGACGCCGTCTACAAAATTGGTGAAACTTTCCTCATAGCCGTCAGTAAGTTTCGAGTAGCCAGCCCTAAGAAACGTGTAGAAGACCTCCTTCATTTCCGGTGTCGCTCGTTCGGGTTTCTCATCGGGCATGCTGAAAGTTATAAAGGCAAAAGGATTTAATACATGGGTATGGCAGTCAAAGAGAAGTTTCCAGGCATATTCATTGTCGATGACAAGCTCGCAGTAAAGAACCAGATAAACGGTTGGAGGCCGTTCGGCGAGCAGCTGGTCACTGTCGAAAAGGCTGAGTACCGCTTATGGGATCCGAACCGAAGCAAGCTCGCCGCAGCGATCATGAAGGGACTGAAGGACGTTCCGATCCATGAAGGAGACAAGATATTGTATCTTGGAATAGCGCACGGCTTCACCGCATCGTTCATCTCGTCAATAATCGGACAGAACGGCATAATTTACGGTATAGAGTTCGCATCGCGCGTGTTCACGGAACTTCTGCCCGTGGCAGAGAAGGCTAAGAACATCGTGCCGATGCTCGCTGACGCAAGGAAACCGGAGACCTACAGTTGGATAGAGAAATGCGACATCGTCTACGTGGATATCGCGCAGCCGGACCTGACAGAGATAGCTATCCGGAACTGCAAGGTGTTCCTGAAGAAGGACGGCTACCTCATGCTCGCGATAAAGACGCAGTCAATAGACGTGACAGCGCAGGCGAAAAAAATCGTGGAACAGGAAGTCGAGAAGATTGAGAAGGCCGGATTTGAGATTCTGGACCTCAGATATCTCGAACCGTTCGAGGAACGGCACGGTTTTATTCTAGCAAGGATGCCATGACTTTCTTCCTGAACGTTGGCATCTTACCGGTAGGTATCTTGGCTCCGGCCGCGACCGGATGTCCGCCGCCCTTGCCACCGACGACAGCGGTCACTTCCCTGAATATCTTTCCTAGATCGTACTTCCTGGATCGGCCGGCAATCTTGCATGACTGGCTGTCCTTCCTGTAAATGAAGAGCGTCTTATCGGGATAGATGTCAAAGAGCCTCGACGCAAGAGATGCTGTTACGGAATAGTTCGATTTGACCTCGAACCAGATTACGTCCTCACGTTCAACGTCCCTGAACTTGTCCAGCTGCTTGTTGATCTCGTGCTCGTACTTCTGGTGCATCTTCAAGTACTTCTCGTTGTAGATGAACCTGTCCAGTTTCTCTAGGCCGGCAAGAATGCTGGCTAGCTTTACAAGACCGGTCTCGTGTTCCACCGCTTTGACGGAATCTATCAGCTCAGCCGCGCGTTTCTCATCATCGTTGCCTTCCAGAGCCCTGTCGCCAACACCGCCGACGCGCACCAGCCAGTCCCCACCCTTCAGTCCGGCCTTCGTACAGAGCGGATGCACGAGCTGGGACGTAGATATGTACAGCTTCGGGTCCTCGGTCCGCGGGTTTATGTACAGAAAGCCCGACTTGTTGAGGTCGTTGATTGGCGGATGGTGATCGACTATAAGCACAGGCTTTCCTTTCCAAGGCTTGAGCCAGTCCGGATACTGGTCGACGGCGAAGTCGAGAACTATCACTGCGTCAAGATCGTTCTTTGCAAACCTGGCGAAAGACTCACTGTCTATCTCGCCCGTGTCGAGCACAGGCTTCAGCCCGCGCTTCCTGAGCAAAGAAAGCACGATCGCAGCGGCGCAGCATCCGTCAGCATCGTCATGAAAGAATATTCCGACCTTCCCTTCCACGGTCTTCAGGAAATTGACAGCTTCGCTGGTTCTCATCCGGATACCTACTCAATCAGATTTTTCCTGGGCTCCGGCACCCATGAGCAGGAGCTGCAGCGGAAGTTGTGGTGCGCCGTGTATCTGCGTCTCGAGCGCAGAGTCAACAACGTCCGCATAATAAACGATTATCGCCTCGAGAGTCCGCGGGTTCGCGCCCGCCGCGCCCATGTCTCCGCCGTGTGCGGCAACTATGTGCACGACCTCCTCCGGGAACTCGCGCGCATACAGCTCGTTGGCCGATACGGCGGCATGATCCATCATACAGCCCGTGAACTGCCACTCCTTGCCGACCTTCTTGAGCAGGAAAACCTTTCCGATATCGTGCAGAAGCGCGCCTGCAATAAGATGGTCGCGGTTTATTTTTGCGCCATACATCTTTTCGGCAGTGTCCGCAAAGTTCAGCGCTAAATTAGTAACAGCCAGCGTGTGCTCCAGCAGTCCGCCGTCATAGTTGTGATGCGCGCCGATCCAGACGGGCGCTTTCGCAAAGTCGGCCGCCGGATAGACGAATTCGGGGTTGGACATCGTAGGACTTTTCAAAATTTTCAGGGTCTTATCCCTGAGCGTCTTGTCCTTTATCCTGTTTGCAAGCTCGATTATCCTTTTCATTTTTGTACACCGAACTGGAACTTCTTGCCTTCGAATTCGAACGGATATGTCTTACCGGAAACGCCCCATTTGATTTTGCTTCCGGTCTCTCCGGATATTATCTTATTGTAAGCCTTAAATGCCTTCTCAGTCGGCAGGTACAGCGTCACCGAGTCTGTGACCTTCAGGCCGAGAGACTTCCTGGCTTCCTGGACCGCGCGGATCAGTTCGCGCACTAGCCACTCCTCCTTCAGCTTCGGCGTGGCCTTTTTGTTCAGGAACACCTTTCCGCCACCAAATCCCTTGCCCGCCGCTTCAGAGGTCTCTGTGAAAATCACGTGCTGCGCAGCTATCTCGGCGCCGGCCATCGTCGCCTTTTTCTTGGCAAGCTGGGATTTGAGCTTTGGTGCATCAGCCTTTGCGATTGCAGCCGCGACCGCCTGCGCCTTTGCGCCGAAGCTCTTGCCGAGCGCGGGCCAGTTCGGCTTGACCGTAAGTTTTATTTTTACCTTTCCTGTCTTGATCTGCTTGACATTGGTCATGTCCATTATCAACGGCTTCAATGTCTTCGCCGCTTTCATCACGCTCTTGTCTCCGGACAATATCAGTGTCGGCAGCGGATAGCGCAGTCCGACACCCGCGTCCGCTCTTGCTGCAGCAGCCGCCTCGACTATGCGCTGCGCGATCGCCATCTGTTCTTCGAGCTCCTTGTCAATCAGCCTGCTGTTCGCAACAGGCCAACTGCACATATGCACGGACTCGCTTTCCTTGCTGAACAACCGCTGCCATGCGTTCTCGGTTATGAACGGGCATATCGGCGCGAGCAGCTTGCTGACCTCGCGCATGACTATGTACAAAGTGTTGAAGGCCGCTGCCTTGTCCGCGCCCTTGTATGTGGGCCACGTACGGTCGCGGATGAGCTTGACGTACCAGCGCGAGACGTCGTCGGTAACGAACTTGTTTATTGCTTTTCCGGCGAGATGGAACTCGAACTTCTCCATATGGGCCGTGACAGTGGTTATAAGCGAGTTCAGCTTCGACAGTATCCATCTGTCCTCGATCTCCAGCTTCGCTGTCTTGCCGGGCGTCCAGCCGGCCGCTGCCGAGTAAGTCTCGAGAAAAGAATAGGTGTTCCATAGGACGTTCAGGCCGCGCTGGACCTCCTCTGCGGTCTTGAATGAGAACTTCTGGATTCCCCACATGGGCGTGTCCCAGCAGAAATAATGACGCAGCGCATCCGAACCTATCTTCTCATGCGCGTCCTTGGTCCATACGACATTGCCGATGCTCTTCGACATCTTCTCGCCCTTCTCATCGACGGTCCAACCGGTCATCGCCACTGATTCGAAAGGCGAGCGGTCGAACGCGGACATGCCGCAGAACATTAGGTAATAGAACCATCCGCGGATGTGATCCTGACCTTCGCTCACCAGATCAGCGGGCCACATCCTTTCGAACACGTCCTTGTTCCTGAATGGGTAGCCGAGCGACGCCCATGGCGATATTCCAGAGTCGAACCAGACGTTGCAGGTGTCAGGCACGCGATGCATCAGAGAACCGCAGCCGCACTTGAACTTTATCTTATCAATGACGTGACGGTGCAGGTCGATGGCCGGCGGCAGCTGGTCCACGGACCATTTGCGCAGCTGCTCCTCGGATTCCACGACGAGCTTCTTTCCGCACTTTTCACAGAACCAAATTGGCAGCGGTATGCCCCAGTAGCGCTGTTGGCTCACGCACCAGTCGTTCGCGTCAACAAGCCAGTTGTGGAAGCGCTTCTCGGCGAACCCAGGAAGCCACTTCACTTTCTCGTTCGCAAGAATCATCCTGTCCTTTATTGGTTCGATTTTCAGGAACCACTGTTTGCTAGAGCGGTAGATTAGCGGGCTCTTGCAGCGCCAGCAGACCGGGTAGCTGTGTGTTATCGAGCCGTGCCAGAGCAGCTTGTTCTGCGCCTCAAGGTCTTCTATTATTTTCGCATCAGCGTCCTTGACAAAGATGCCGCCGTACTTGCCGGCGTCGGCAGTGAATTTCCCATGGTCGTCGACCGGACTGACCGCAGCCAGGCCGTAGTACTTGCCGACCTCGAAGTCGGTCGAGCCGTGGCCGGGTGCGGTGTGAACTAGACCCGAGCCCTCGTCCATGGTGACGAACTCACCGAATTCTTCCTTCTCTTCCCTTTCCTCTTGTTCTCCTTCCTCGCGTTTCATCTTGTGCTTCTTGTATTTCTTGTACTTCATGATAGGAACGGAAAGAATTACCTTGTGTTCGATGTCCTTCTGGGCTGGCACGTCCAGTATCGGATCGTAGCGGACACCATCCAGTTCTGCACCTTTGAACTTCCCGATTATCTCGTAACCGATTTTTAACATTTCTTCCAGTACAGGTTTTACGCGTTTCTCGGCCATTATCAGCACTTCGCTCCCGACCTTCACCTTGACGTAATCTTCGGTCGGGTTCACGGCTATCGCGACGTTTCCCGGAAGGGTCCAAGGTGTGGTTGTGTAGACGAGCAGCCATTCCGGCCGCCCGGTGATCTTGAACTTGATATAGATTGATGGGTCCTTCAGGTCGCGATAGCTGTCAGTCACTTCGTAGCCTGACAGTGCTGTTGCGCAGCGCGCGCACCAGAATATCGGTCTTGTGCCCTGCACGAGCTGTCCACGATCATGCAATCTTTTCAGCGTCCACCATCCGGACTCTATATAATAATTCTTGTAAGTCAGGTACGGTTCGAACCAGCCCTTCCAGACGCCGAGATCGCGGTAGGTCTGCATCCATATCTTTTCGTTGCCCTGGACCTTCGAAAGGCAGGCCGCGATGAACTTTGCAGTTCCAAGACGCTCAATGTCGTCCTTCGTTTTTATTCCGAGTTCCTGTTCGACCTTCACTTCGACCGGTAGGCCGTGACAGTCGAAGCCCGGCTGGAGCCAGACGTCGAAGCCCTGCATGAGCTTGAACTTCGCCCAGACGTCCTTCGACGTGGTCATCTGGATGTGTCCGACGTGCGAGACATCGTTGATGTAAGGCGGGCCGTCCAGCAGGTAGAACTTCTTCTTCGTCTTTCTAGCGATCTTTATCTTGCTGATTATGTCAGCCGTTTCCCAGAACCTGCCTATGTGCTCCTCTACCAATGGAAATGCGGACTGGTAGTCTGCCATGGAAAGAGTATTCGGCAGCTTGGTATTTAAAAGTAGCGAGAAAAATTGTATGCATGCGATACCTGAAAGAGCAGGAGGCGCTCGCTCTGCTGGCCAGATACAGGCTGCCCAAGGAGATAATCGAGCACTCGAAAAGGGTCGCTGACCTGGCGGTAAAAATCGCCAAACAGATCAAGGCGGCCGGACACGAGGTCGACATAGAGCTGATAAGGTCGGCCGCGATCCTGCACGACATCGGGAAGTGGAAGTACCTGCACAACAAGAAAGAGATATCCTACATGCATGCTTACGAGACTGGCAGGTTGCTGCGCGAACTCGGCTGGGCGGATTTAGCGACCATATGCGAATCGCACTTCGAAGTGACGGAAGAGACTTCGAAAATGCTCGGTTGGCCCGAGCCGCACGAGACCATACCGAAGACGTTGGAAGGAAGGATACTGCAGATAGCCGACCAGATAAGGCCGACACGCAGGAACCTGGACGAGATTATCAAGTACCTGAACAGCCCGATGGCCGAGAGAAGGTACTGGATACCGTGCCCGCAATTGAAGGAGATAGTGATAAGGACGACTATCAAGACCTGGCGCGAGCTCGAGAAGCTCGGCATGCATATCTAGAGTTCGTTCTCGATGATTATACTGTTGTCCGGCATCAGCAGGTATTTACCAGAACTGTACACAGGGTCGTAGCCCTTCCATCCGCATTGTTTCCAGATTTTGCCCTGATAACGTATCCTGCCGTTGTCCAGAATTCGGTTTTCTTCTTGCAAAAGCCTTCCTAAAGTTGTGCAGGGCGATTTATAAAATTTTATATGCTTCAGCGCAACAATAGTTTTCATGTCGGACTGCGAACTTTGCGGTGCTAAGAACGGGAACATGAAGGCGAGGGTCGAGGGCGCCGTGCTATCCGTCTGCGAAAAGTGCGTTTCGATGGGCCAGGAAGTGGCCACACAGACAGTCAGGCCGGTCGTAAGGCCAAAGCGGTCAATGCCGGATGAGCTGGAACTCAATTTCAAACAGGACGCACCAAAGATTATCAGGCAGGCGCGGGAGAAGCGCGGGCTGAATCAAGTACAGCTGGCGGAGAAGATTTCTGAAAAGGTTTCGTTCGTTCAGCGCATCGAGGAGGGCTGGACGCCGCCGATAGCGACTGCGCGCAAGCTGGAGAAGTTCCTGGGCATCTCACTGATGGAGAGCGTGGAAATCGGCCAGTTCAAGGCAAAATCACAGAAAAAGCAGCTCACGATGGGCGATGTCGCCGAGGTAATCGGCTGAAAGTTTATATACCAATGTGCCCATTGCTCTGGTATGGCCAACCGTGATAGCATAGTAAAACTTGCGCAACAGCTCATACAGGCCAACACGAGCAATCCGCCCGGTGTAGAGAAGCCGGTCGCGGACATTCTGATAAAAAGGCTGAAGGCGGCCGGTCTCGAGATAAAGACGTTCGAGGCGGCAGCCGGCCGACCGAACGTCCTGGCGATATGGAAAGGAAAGACGAAAGGGAAGACTTTACTTCTGAACGGTCACATGGACACCGTGCCGACCGGTCCGGCAGACAACTGGAAGAACGATCCGTTCTCCGGGAAAGTAGTCAACGGCCAGATATACGGTCGCGGCTCTACGGACATGAAAGGGTGCCTGGCTTCGATGGTCAGTATGATCGAGGAGCTGAAAAAGGACAAATGGGAGCCGAAGGGTACGCTCGCTCTGCTGTTCTGTTCGAACGAGGAGATGGGCGACCTCGAGAAGATCGGCCTTCGTTTCGTTGCGAAGAAGCTGTCCGGAGAACTGAGCAAGGTAGACTGTATGATCATAGGCGACGTCACTGGTCTTGACATCATCGTTGCTGAGAAGGGCGTTCTTTGGTTGGAGTTCATGGCAAAAGGAAAGGAGGCGCACGGCAGCATGCCCTGGCTTGGAATAAATGCGATTGAGAAACTGGGCAGCTTCCTCATCGAGCTCCGCAAGATGCCGCTGACGACCAGCCATCCTCTGCTTGGCAAGAGCACCATTTCTATCAACACGATGTCCGGCGGGTACAAGACGAACGTAGTTCCGGCGACAGCCAAGTCGACCGTGGACATCCGACTGGTGCCAGGCGAGGACAAGGACGAAGTGAAGAAGGCGATAAACAACCTGATAAAGATTATGCACGCTTCTGATCCGGACATGAACATAGAGATGAAGGAGGTGCTGTACGCACCGCCGGTCGAGACGGATGCCGGGGCGGAGTTCATCCGGCAGCTGTCCGATACAGTGAAGAAAGTCGCGGGCAAACAGCCTGACATCAAGGGCGAGCACGGAGCAACATGCGCGGCAGTCTTCAAGGCCGAGGGCATACCGACTGTCGCGTGCGGTCCGGGCAAGCCGAGCATGAGTCACATCGTCGATGAGACGGTCGCGATAGACGAGCTAGTGGCGGCGGCCGATATTTATTCTGCGTTCGCGAAGCGATTTCTTGGCTGATAATCATGAACATCTCGGTCATCGGTAGCAAAGGGCTAGCGAAAGAACTAGCCAAGAAGGGCACGAGTTCGGACATAACGCTTTACAACACATCATTCCAAGGGAAGTACTTCACGTTCGTCGAGCCGGAGATCTATCCGGAGAAGGTGCAGACGCTCTTCCAAGCGATAGCCATGACTCAGTTCTCCATACTCTACGTGACAAAGAACTTGCCGAACAACGTTCTCGGCGAGTGCATACTGGCGCTCGACATGCTGGGAAGGAAAGGAATCATAGTTCTGGACGGGAAGGAAAAAGAGGAGATATGCCCTTTGCTGAGCGGCACAGCGCTAAAAGACTTTCCGATAGTCGAGAACAACACGGCCAAGATATTCGAGTTCTTATCGACGGCCGAACCGGCGAAGGTCGAAGGCAGGCCGAAGGTCCTGATAGACCATTTCTTTCTCGTGAAGAACGTCGGCACGGTCGCTCTTGGTACGGTCGTTTCCGGCGAGATAAAGAAATACGAGAAGCTGACGCTGTTCCCAGTAAAAAAGGAAGTTATGATAAAGTCGATCCAGATACATGACAAGGAGTACGAGAAGGCCAGCTGCTATGAAAGGGTCGGGCTGTGCCTGAAGGGCGTGGAGGCCGACGAGATCAAGAGAGGATATATCGTTTCCGACAGTATCGAGTGTGCAAAACAGGCACATGTTCGGATAACCAAGAACAAATTCTTCCGGGAAGAGATACCGAAGAGCGTCATGTGCCTGGTCGGGATGCAGTACGTGAGGGCGGAAATTGATGGAAACAGGCTGATATTCGACTCAGAGGTCGCGATTTACCTGCCGATTGTCATGTTGATGCCTGAAAGGAAGATGCGGATAGTCGGAACAGCGGCATTTCCCACATAGGTTTAAAAGATGCGGAGACCAATTAGTATTTGGTGAGCATGTGAAAGGTGAATTACTTCATTGGTGGCTGCCTTCACGCAGCGTCTAGATTCTGCTAGCTTCACCTCTAACATTGATAAAAAAGGACGAGTGTTGATTTCTGCTGAAATACGTAGACGGCTAGGCCTTCGTTTCGGTTCTGAGGTCACGGTTAGGAC
Source organism: uncultured archaeon (assembly GCA_964353775.1). Lineage (GTDB taxonomy): Archaea > Aenigmatarchaeota > Aenigmatarchaeia > Aenigmatarchaeales > JAHLMS01 > JAHLMS01. Next base: position 185,861 of record CAYGWB010000002.1, read on the forward strand.
GAGTTCTGACATCTTTAGCGTACGCGTGGACGAGCGCGGGCGATTCGGCGTTCCGGCCAGCGTCCGCAGAGATGATGTTCTTTCAGGAGTTGTTTCGAGAACAGCTAGACGACCTTCGGTCGTCAGTTCGCAATATGGCCGCGGTGGTGTAGCGGTAGTCACAGCAGTCTGTGGAACTGCAGGGCCGGGTTCAACTCCCGGTCGCGGCCCCATTCAGAGAGGTGAATAACATGGAAGAAAAAAGTGTCAGATGGTGCAGCGAAGGCAGATATGTGATAGGCAGCGAGTTGGATCAGAACAAATTCGAACTGATAGCCGAGCTCAACAAAGAAAAAATTTACAAGTGCAAGCAGAACGGCTGTGAAGGTTGCGAATATCTTGCGATAATCTACAGAAATGATTCGGATGCTGGACTGGCAGGTTCCTGCATGGCCATATCTGCGTATCAACGCGAGTTTGGACAGCAGTTCGAGAAGGCCGTTGCAATGAAAAAGAAATTGGAGGTCATGGAGCCATGAAAGATTATCGAACCGGAGAACTCCAAAAAATATATAGGAAGCTCGCCAATGGAACGATTACAAAGACAGAATACGAACAAATATTAATACTGACAGGTATCAAGTGGGTAGATGGTGGTTAGATGGTTGAACGATTCGCTCCGCCAAAAGGCATGCGCGACCTTTTGCCTGCTGACGCGGTAAAGATGAACTGGATATTGGATACCGTCAGGTCCAGCTTTGAAAAATACGGCTTCATGCCCCTTCAGACGCCTGCGGTGGAGAGCTTCGAACTTCTTTCTGCGAAGGGCGGACTCGGCGAGGCCGTCAAGGACGAGATATACTATTTCAAGGACAAGAGCGACCGCGAGCTCGGATTGCGGTTCGATTTGACGATGTCGCTCATGCGTTTCGTGCTCAGCAACCAGAACCTTCCGAAACCGTTCAAGCGCTGGCAGGCGGGTTGCGCCTGGCGCTATGATAATCCGCAGGCGATGCGCTACCGGGAGTTCATTCAGGCGGACATCGACATCGTAGGCGCGGCCGGACCTATGGCTGACGCAGAGCTGCTGGCAGCCGCGGTGGATGCGCTGCGTGCGCTGGGTTTTGACGATTTCAAAGTGCGCATCAGCAACCGCAAGCTGACCGAGGCCGTGCTGGAGAAACTGGGCGTACCGAAGGCCAAGATGGCCGACGTGTTCAGGAGTATAGACAAACGGGGCAAGATATCGGACGACGACATGAAGAAGGAGCTGAAGGGCATTGACGCAAAGGTCATCGGAAAGATTTTTGATTTCATCGGGCTTTATGGCGACAAAAATGTTCTGGCAAAACTGAAGAAGGGCTACGGCAGCGTGGCCGGACTGGACGAGCTGACCGAGCTGTTCGCCATGACAGAACAGTACGGCATCGGCAAGTGGTTGGCGCTGGACATGTCGCTGGTGCGCGGCCTCGATTATTATACTGGTTTGGTATATGAGGTGGCCATAGGCGACAAGAAGATCGGTGCAGGCGGCGGGGGCAGGTATGACAACCTCGTCAAAACGCTCGGCGGTCAGGAGATGCCAGCCACGGGCATATCGCTCGGTATCAGCCGCATCTTCGGCATCGCGGAAGAGCTCGGCATGCTGAAGGATAGGCCGACGGCGAAGGTGTTCGTCGCTCCTGTGAACGATGCCGTGCGCTCGGATGCTCTCAAAATAGTCAAGCATCTGCGCGACCGAGGAGTCGCTTGCGAGACGGACTTGCTAAACAAGAAGTTGGGCAAGCAGCTCGAGTATGCGGCCGCGTTGAAGATTCCTTTCGTTGCGATTGTAGGGCCGGAAGAACTTAAAAGTAGTTCTGTCAAGATGCGCGATATGCTGTCTGGTGTTGAGAAAAAAATAAAGATAGACGAAATTAAAAAATAATTTTTAGGATACTTTGTATATATCGCAACTATACCAGTATGTCTGTGCCTGACTATCATCATTATACATAGTAAAATATACTCTTCCGTTTAGAGTCCCAGCGATTGGCCCAGAAAGGAATTCGGTTGCGCCATATCCAGCACCTTCTGAACAGCCCTTGCCAACTGGAGGTGTCAATGTACACCAGTAGTGCAGATAATCCCCAGCTACTGCTACGGACTTATAATTACCTGTAGCATACTGTTCTGACAAATAAAACATTATTTGTGCATTTTGCTGATTATCATTATTGTAAACCCCTATATCACAATACACATTATACCATGCGTTAGGAGACAGACTGTTGTATATAGTGCCCTGTGTACCATCATTAGCAGCTACTGCTATAGTGTTAGAGACCGTTGTGATCAAAACACCGCTTCGTGGTTCCATTATTGGTTTCCAAGCAAGCCAACTACCCGATGTCGTGTTTTCGTAACGATGATAAAGTGCACCGTCGCTGGCGAAAGCTACCTCGTGGTTCGGCCCGCCGCTAGTGTCACTCCAAGGTGCTACCCCCATTACAGCAGAGTATGCAGGCGATCCTGGCAACCCGAATAATGTTGAGTTCTTGAATTGTATCGTAAACTCATTGTCATACGAACCTGGAGTTGTTGCTATGTTTCTTGTGTCTCGAATGGCATAGGTTTCTGCGTTCATATTTCCGTTGATCCACGCATCGCCTAAGACGTCCAGTTTTCGTCCAGGATTTGATATGCCTATGCCGACATTGCCGTTTACTACACTCATACCCAACACCGAACCTATCTTGTTGCCAGAGCCTGCGCCATTTGTGTAGAAATCCAGCCTGCCGGTATAACCACCATTGTCACCTGAAGCTATGTATCCAGGTCGCCATTCGACTCCGCTTCCAACAGGGTCGCTGTAAAATTCAACCCTGGCCGATCCCCAACCGCTTTCACCTGCTTGGATACGCAATCCGCTGTCGTCAGGAACGAGCAGATGCAGTTTCGTCTGCGGACTCGTCGTCCCGATGCCGACATTACCGCCCCCAGGATTCAACGCCAAGGTGGCCGCACCGCCGCCTGACGTCAGGCCCTGTAACATTCCTGCAGTTCCAGAAGTCCCGATGCCGACGCCGCTCGAAGAGCTGGACGCCCTGAACCAAGCAGAATATCCAGAACCGTTGTCTTTCTGGACCATCAGACCGACTGCCGGTGTGGTCGTTCCGATACCGATATTTCCAGTGGTGTCATTTATTATCATCTTCCAACCGCTACTTGTTCCCAAATAAAAGTCGTCAGCGCTCGCCGTTCCGACCCAGCCGAATGTGTCGCTAGATTCCATTATGGTTCTCACATTATTTCTTGTATCTTGGACCAGTACAAGAGGATCCGAGGCACCAAATATGTCCAATTTATGACCAGGACTCGTCGTCCCGATGCCGACATTCCCACCACTTTCATAAATTGCCGAGTTGCCCAAAGTAGTGCCCGCAGTCCATTTCGGAACATAGTTTGCTGTTCCGCTGCCGACCACGCCGCTTGGCCAAGTGCTTTTGCAAACTCCACCGAGGCATATAGAATTCCCTACGGCAACATTCAGAGTATCGAGCACGTAGACTTGTCCGCTATCTTCATTAGCGTAACCGCCGTACAGAAATAGGTCTGAGTATGCATATCCTTCACCTGACGATATGTTTAAACTACCGCCATTATCGCCCCACGGATCCGTTGCGATTGATGCACCAGAGCTTCCATATCTGAAGTTTATCTTGTGGTTTCCCTGGCCGAATCTCATAACAAACGTTTGGCCACCAACCGCGGTTCCCATGTTGGCGGTCATGCCGCCAGTGCCTCCGTCCCATAGGGCGTTGGCAGATGTCGTATTCAATGTTAAAGACGGCGTTATTACATTAGTGGTTGAATGTATGTCGCCGGCCACATCAAGTTTCATACCGCTGGCCACGTAAGTAGTTCCTATTCCCACAGTACCTTCAACAATTAATCCATTTATTGGTGCGCTGATACCCGAGTATGTCAATCCTATTGCTACGCTGCTATTGACACCTAACTTATTCGGATTGTTTAATACACCGATACCGACCTTGCCGCTAAAATATGAATCCGTGCCGCCTTCGGCATAAATTGCATAGGCTGGTACATCAATGACAACTGGCTTGTTATGGACAAGTATGCCTTCGGCGAAATAGTTGCTGTATCCGTCAACCTGTAAGTTGTATACCTCAGCGGGCTCATTAGCGAGTCTAACCGTATTTATCAAAACAACCCGCTTTCCGTCAAATAGAGTCATTCCAACCTTGAGATCCTTAACTTTGACCCAGCTGCCATCTTTGGCAGCCCCACCAACGACATAGAACGGGTGCTCGGCGGTTACCTTTACTCTTTCATTTATGATATAATAATTATCGCTCATACTTTTGTATGTTTTTGAGACGATCGACTCAACTATTTTCCCGCTCGTCAAATCGTATGACATTACTTTATCGCCGACTTTCAGCTCTTCAATCGGTGTCACACCTTCTCTTGTGCTTACAGCAGTTCCTGGTAGGAAACAGCTGTAGTAATTGGCTCCGGATTTGATGTAAAGTGCCTTCGATGCTTCAGAAGGTGTTGAATCCGATCCTGTTATGTTCACTTTTGTCAGTGGATCAATGGTCACCGTCCCGATGCCGACGTTGCCGTTGTTCTTTATTATAAGCTTAGTGTTGTCTGACACGACAAAATTAGTTCCTTCTGGATCTGCATTAGGTGTCTTTGTAGCAAAGCTGATGTCATCGCCAACAACTATCAGTGATTGACCAGCCGGTGTCAATCCATAAGATTTCACGTAATTTGAACCAGTCGTGTTGGATCTTACCATATGACCGATGAACGGGAAACTCGATGAATAGGCCGCTCCGAAATAAGTGTACATGTGAGTTTCATCATTTCCAAAAGCGAGCGCATTGCCTCCGGTACCGCCAGTTATAGTAAGTTTTGCAGGCGGAGCCGTCATCGCTCCTATACCTACGTTGCCAGTGTTTGTTGCAACAAGCACATTTGTTACACCGCCCGTTTGAGTGTCTCCATAACCGATTTTCATGTAGGGCTGCGAGCTATCAAAAAATAATCCGGGCGTATTTCCAGAATAGCCGCCCCATAGCTCAATCCAACTCGAGTTATCAGAGTTTCCAGCGGAAACGTGAGAACTTGTACTGGTGGTTGCCGAACGAACATCCAATTTGGTATTTGGAGTAGTCGTCCCTATACCGACGTTGCCACCGCCCATCATAGTGACAATGTTAGTATCGGCCGAATTGCGAAAAGCAAAAGAGATGTTGTCGTTGGTTGTGGCGTTGAAATTCCTGAATAACAAACCGTCTGCGGCGACAGCAATACGGCTGTCATAGACTTTGCCGGAGATGACTCGCTTGAAACCAAGGTTGGTCGACCAATCGCCACCAGTGCCGTTGATTTCTAACATAGAGTTCGGGCTCGTCGTCCCTATACCGACCCTTCCAGAATAAGTGTCGAAGTAAGCGGTGTTCATTGCGCCGAGTCTTCCTATTATGAGTCCGGCCTGCCCAACACCGATATAATGACTAATCAAGTCGACTGTGCCGTATCCGCCGGTTTCATCCAAGCTTATGAAAAGATCATCGCCGCTATCCCCTGTCGTTTCAATATTCACCAGCGCATCTGATGGAGCGGTACCGATTCCTACGCGCTGATTGACGGTCAGGTTCTTGTAGACAGTCGTCATGTTGCCCTCGAGCAGGACGCCGGCGCCGTTGGCGCCTCCGCCGCTAACATAGAGCAGGTTGTTTTCGGTCGGTGAGATGTCGATGTGCGGGCTGGTAGTCAAAAGGCCGCCCCAGTAGATGCCTGTCCTGTAGACAGCCGGATTGGAGAAAGATATGTTCCATATGGTCGGCAGAAGCCTGTCGGTGGAAAAGCTGTAAACGGAATAGGTCAGGTTCGAACGCGGCCTCATCTCTTCGGTCTCGCCGGTTATTTTTATTCCGAGAAAATACTGCTTGTCGAACGAGACAGTTGCCGGAACGGTGTCTAGCACAGTGCTGAAGACGCCGTTCGATGTCATGATGTTAACGGTCTTTTCATATACGCAAGGAGAAGAGGTCGGTGTGCAAGGCAGAGGTTCGGCAGGCGCGGCCGTCGCGTCGTCATATATCCTGAAGCGCACGGAATAGACGCCGTTAGGAACAGGCGCGCCGCTCGAGTTCTTGAGCACGCCTTGGACCGATATCGACTGGTTTGGCGTGGCCGCAAGCGCGGATCCGATGCCGACCAGAAATACGAAGCATGCAATCAAAACGATTATTGCAATTTTTGCCCGCATATCACCACTCATCCACATCTATATTCATTTTGAGGTAATTGATATATGCACGGTTTATCAAAAACGGCCTCCACATTGCCGTAGGCCGATATCCTTACAGCGAAGCCTGAGTCCACTAGAACGGACGGAATGTTCGAAACAGTGATATCAAAATAGCCTGAGTCATTAGTGAACCCGTCGACGCTGGCCGTCGTGCTGGTTGTCGAGTTGTAGGTCGTGACAGTTATCTTGGCGTTCTTTACAAGGTCGCCGGTCGAATAGTTCAGCACGCCCTTGACCCTGAGACTGTACGGAGTGAGCAGCGGAGCCGAAGGACAGTACCAGCCCAGGCACATGCGGTAGTTTCCTGCACCGATCTCGCCAGTTATCTCGTATAGTATTCCTTCCAGCTTGTTGTATGTGGTGCTGGCGGTCAGAAGGCTGCCAATCGATGTCGACGACATATTGAAAGAGGCGCTGCCGGGCGAAAGAGGATAGGTCGGCATCGCGACAGCGACCGTTGCCGCAGCCGCCAAAACGAAAATCGCTATTGCGAGGGCGCGCATGCTCTGCATATGGATTCGCCTCAATAAATTCTTATGCCAAGAGTCACGTTCTCGGATGTTATATTTATTCGGTTAAGGTCGATGTTCTGGCCGCCACCGCCTGGAGTGACGACCAGGTAGACGAACACGCTGACGGTCCGGAAGGACGACGTCGTGTTGAACTTAACTGGCGTCACATCAGAGTCCCTTGTAAGGTTTCCCTCTAAAGTTACAGCGTATATACTGACAAGCTTCGGATATCGCCATCGCAGGTTGAACATTGTGGCATTGCCTGGTTGGACGTTGCACAAAAGCTCGACATGCTTCTCGGCGTTTATGCTGACCCAGTCCGATGTCTGGTCGCACAGACGGCCGCTGCTTGATAGCGTGTAGTAGAGGCCGTCCGACTGGGCAGTCAGCTCGCCTCTGGACGTCGGTATAATGCAGTGGCTCGAACTGCCCGTGCGGGCCGTTTCGATTATCCGGTCGTTGCAGCTCTCGAAGGCCCTCTGCACGGCGTCCGATTCGCTGAGATCGAACGAGAACGATATCCTGGGGGATGCCCAGGTGTAGGCGGCGACAGCTGAAACAGAGCCGATCGCCACGAGCAGCACCGCAACTATGACCGTTGATACCCCTCTCACAGTAAAAGTGGTCAAAATTGGCAAATAAATGTTACTGAGAGCCTAAGCTATCGCGCACTTTGGCCTAAAGAAACGAAGGACAGCTGATTGTCGACTTTCAACTGCCCACGAAGACGTTGTCGTCGAGCACGAATCCACACTCGCCGCAGAAAACTTCCCTTATCTGCCGGGAAATTTTTCCTGATCCGCACTCCGGGCACTTCATTCGCATAAGAAAATCTTATTTTTTAACATATTTAAGCATTGCTGCGCTGCAAAATCCATTTTTTTGTCGCATGGACACGATTGAGCGAGTGAAAAGAATTGAAAAAATCTTTAAAAAGCTTAAATATTTAAAGTCTGCGGACCCATTAATGTCAGGTTCCTTCTTAGAAATAACGAAGAGACATTAGAAAACAATACAAAGGTGATAAATTGAGAACTAGAGTAAGAAAACCAGCAGAGTTAGCTGGAAAAATACAAAAATTAGTGCCGGACACGTCCGCGATAATACACGGAAGGCTTAGCAAGTTGGTTTCGGACGGAGAACTGGACGGCTCGGAAATCATAATTCCCGAGATAGTCATGGGCGAACTGCAAGGACAGACGGCCCGTGGAAAGGAGACCGGATTCATCGGTCTCGATGAGATAAAGAAAGTAAGGGAGCTGGCGAAAGAGCACAATATAATCGTGAGGTTCGTTGGCGAGCGGCCCTCCTACGAGGACATACTGCTTGCGAAGTCCGGGCGCATAGACGCGCTCATACAGGACGTGGCGAAAAAGGAGTCGGCCGTCCTGCTGACAACGGACCTGCCGCAGGCGCTCGTTGCCGAGGCGATCGGTATTTCGGTCAAGTACTACGAGTCCTGGGAGAAGGCGAAGAAGATAAAATTGGAAGGCTTCCTCACACCGGATACTATGTCCTTGCATCTGAAGGAGAATACCGTGCCGTACGCGAAACGCGGAAAGCCCGGCGCGGTCGAGCTGGTGAAACTGTCGGACGAGAAGCTGACGGCGGAGGACATGGAAAAGATATCGAAGGAGATATTCGACGCCGCGAAGTACGAAGATGACTCTTTCATAGAGTTCGGAGAGCACGGCGCGTCCGTGATACAGCTGAAGAACATACGGATAGCCATAACTCGGCCGCCGTTCAGCGACGGCCTTGAGATAACTGCTGTCCGACCGACGGTGAAGCTGACAATGGACGATTACAAGCTGTCGGACAAGCTGAAGGAACGGCTGGCCGGTCAGGCCGAAGGTATTCTGCTTGCCGGTCCGCCCGGTTCAGGCAAGTCGACGTTCGCAGCTTCCATGGCAGAGTTCTTCCTGAAGCAGGGCGCTGTCGTGAAGACGATGGAATGCCCGCGCGACCTGCAGGTGCCGCCCGAGGTTACGCAGTACGCGCCGCTCGACGGCTCGTTCGCGAAGACAGCGGACATACTCCTGCTCGTCCGACCGGACTACGTCATATTCGATGAGATAAGGAAGACGAAGGATTTCGAGGTTTTCGCGGACATGCGGTTGGCCGGTATCGGACTTGTAGGCGTCATACACGCTACGAATCCAATCGATTCGGTCCAACGTTTCATCGGACGCATAGAGCTCGGCGTGATTCCGCACATAGTCGACACCATAATCTTCATCAAATACGGAAAGGTGGAGAAGGTGTACAACCTGAAGCTCACTGTGCGAGTCCCGACAGGAATGACGGAAGCCGATCTGGCCCGACCATTAGTTGATGTCAGGGATTTCGAGACGGACAAGCTCGAGTACGAGATATACACGTACGGCGACCAGACCGTGGTCGTTCCCGTGACGACGACAGAGAGAAAGCCGGCCGCGCAGAGACTTGCGGCCGAGCATGTGCTCCAAGAACTGAAAAAGTTCGATCCTTCGGCCGAGGTGGAGATGCTCAGCGAGGAGCGGGTGCTTGTGCGAGTCCGGAACGAACTTGTCGCGAGACTGATAGGAAAGGAAGGCAAGAACATCAAGGCGCTCGAGGGCAAGCTCGGAATCCATATCGACGTCGAGCCAATAGCTGCGACAACTGGCAAGACTGTTCCGTTCGAACTCAGCGAGACCGGCGGCTACATGGCGCTCTTCTTCAACAAGAAGATGTCCGGGAAGACGGCGAACGTGTACATCGAGGACGAATACCTGTTCACGGCGACCGTCGGACGCAAGGGCGACATACGCGTCAGCAAGGGCAGCGAGATAGGAAAGGCGCTGCTTAGAGCGGCCGCGAGCAAAAGGCAGATCAAAGTATTCACTTAGAAATCATTTCTTGACGAGGACGGCGTTCACGACGCCGTGCTGCGTCGGTCTGCTCGTGACCTTAGCCAGGCCCATATCAGTATCGATTATCGCGCCCTTCGTGATGACGTTCATACGCACGAAGTGCGGGTTCGCAGGGTTCTCTTTCACGGTGATTATTTTCACGTTCGCCGTGGTCTTGTGCGTAGAAGGGTCGATTATGTTGGCCGTGTTTGCGGACATCAGTCGCATCTTGGTCTTGCCGCCCATCTTCCTTACGGATTTCGCCTTGTTGGCGGCCAGCTTCACGGGAAGGAAGTCGCTTCCGAGCCAGTATTTTTTCTTCTTCGAGAGCTTGTTGTATCTTCCACCGGTCTTTTTTCTCTGCGATCTGAACTGATATATCGACATAACAACTGCCTTCTCTCCAAGGCTTATAAAGCTTGATTAAGATTTATAAATACACGAGGACCATGTGAGAGATATGACAAGTGCAAGACCGTTGGACGTGCTTGATAGGGCCAAGGGAAAGAGAATCATACTCCGGTTGAAGAACTCTTCGGAAGTGACCGGTGTTTTGCAGGCATTCGACCTGCACCTTAACATTTGGCTCGAGGACGCCGAAGAAAGGAAGGATGACAAGGTCGTCAAGCTCGGTTCAGCTTTGGTACGCGGCGACACTGTGATCTTCGCATCGCCTGCATCCGAATAGTTTAAAAAACTTTCTGGCGGGATTATGCCTATGTCCGAGTATATACTGGGTCCGGAAGAGACGGCCTTTTTGGAAAAGAACGACGTGACAAAGGCCATCGATGCTGTCAAGAATGACATCGACAGGCACGTCACAATGTTGGACTACAAATGGCATTCGGAGGGGGATGCCGAATCGTTCGACTATGAGTCGTACGTGGCCGACATAGGCCGCATAATACTCGGCCTGTCCGAGCAGAATTCGGGCCTGAAGACGGCCTTGCACAAGGCAGCTACCATGTGCGGAGAGGACCACGGAACGGTCGCGGTCATGGCGACAATATACTATTTAAAGTCTCGCTCCACAACTGAGAAAGAGGAAACGGATTACATAAGGTGATTGGATGGTCGGCTCAGGAACGCCCTCGATGGGAAAGAAGAACAAGATATCTCACATACGATGCCGTCGCTGCGGCAGGAGCGCCTATCACATCAACCACCACAGGTGCGCCAACTGCGGATACCCGGACAAGAGGCTAAGGAAGTTCCGCTGGCAGTGGAAGCAGCCGCTGACGAAAGTTCGCAAGAAGTAAACGGGCCGCTTGAGCAGCCCGACAACTCATGCTTTCTATACTTCTTCTATCTCCATAGCGTCGTAGTGCCCTCTGGATTCCTTCATCGCCTTCAAGGCCAGGCTGTCTCCGGGTCCCAATTTCTTGTCCACTTCGCTGCAGTCCCATTTCTCCCCATGGAAGTCCACTGCCTTGTCGCCGCTTTCAGAGCTCATGTGGATCTGGTACAGGTCGTCCTTCGTGCCTATCTTCTGGTCCTGTCCTGCCCAGTGGTTCTCGTCCAGCATCTTTCCTCTGAGCTCTATCACGTCTCCAGTTGCGACGTCGTCCTCGCTTCTGCCCCCAAGGCAGCCGCATCCTGCCATGGTCAGTCCTAGCAGGGTTCCGAATACCATCAGTGTGGTGAAGGCATCAACCTCACCATTTGCACTGTAGGCCAGCCTTCCGGGCCTGAAGGTGAAACCGCTGTATTTGGCATCCCTCTTTGCCTTCTTCGCAAAGTAGGCGTCCATGGCACCACGCTGGCTGTTGTACACTTTCAGGTCCCTTTTGTTGTGGTATGTCCTTTGTGTACATGCGCGGTAGTTCGCCATGTTGTTCATTCCCACATCTTCACCTCCTATTCACTATTAGGTGGTAAATGTATATAAGCAAATGTTGTAAGTTTTTTTACAACAGATTATAAATGGGGTTCGCAGCAACCGTTATTATGGTGAACCTGGTCGATTTGCATGAAAAATTGGAAAGGGTGGGGCTAAGCCAGACGGAGGCGCGTATCTACATCGTTCTGCTGCGTTTGGGAAAGGCAAAGGCCGGTCGGATAGCCAAGGAATCTAGGCTCAACCGAACATCAACCTACGACGGACTGAAACGGCTGCTCGAGAAGGGTCTGGTGGGCTACAGGGTCGAGGCCAACAGGAAAGTATTCTCGCCCGTACAGCCTGACAGGCTATTGTCTTTGATCAAGGAGAAGGAGGAATTGGCATCCGAGCTCGTCCCGTCCCTAATGGCGATTTATACTAAGCCTTCGGAGAAGCAGAACGTCACGCTCTATTTCGGCAACCGGGGCATCAAGACTATATTCTTGGACATAATACGCGAGCGCAAGCCATGCTCCGTGCTGGATTCCGAGTGCCAGTTCACCGAGCGCATGCCGGATTTTGCAAGGTTCTTCGTGCGGCAGACCGAGAAACACAGGATACCCATCAGACATGTCGTGCGCGAGGGCATCGATGTCCGTCCGTCAAGGACTACGCAGGTCCGCTACGTCAAGCGGGGCCTACCATCGGACGCCGTAATGAGCATCTACAGCAACAAAATAGCGATAATACTTTGGTCCGACCCGCCGGAAGGCGTGGTCATCGAGAGCAAATCGGCGGCAGACGCGTACAGAAACTACTTCGAGATTATCTGGAAAACAGCAAGGCCGGCAAAGAAATGAATTTATAAGCTCTGCTCCTACAATTTTCTTTCGGGCTCATAGCTCAGTCTGGTAGAGCGCTCGGCTCTTTGTTCCCAAAGAGCAATACTAGCCGCTTTGGCAATGAGTAAAACCGAGATGCCGAGGGTTCGAATCCCTCTGGGCCCACCATCATTTTATAAATTCTCGTTCTAAACTATCGTCGTCGGGGTGGCTCAGCCTGGTAGAGCACCAGACTCATAAGGGAATGACGGCCTCCGGCCGTCTTGCTGTTTATGAGTTTCGAGGAGAAATCCTGTGAGAGATCTGGGGGTCGCGAGTTCAAACCTCGCCCCCGACACCAATCATTTGTAGTATCCGCTGTCGGCTTTCCCGAACTTTATTTTCAATGCGCCGCCGATGTAGTACTTGATGCACGTTCTGTGGAAGGACTTGGCGAAGCGCCTGGTCGACATCGGCATACGGAGTTTGGAAGAGAACAGAACACCTTTCGACTTTCTCAGTCTGCTGCCGAGCTCGAAGTCCTCAAGGAAACGGACATTGAACGGGTTGGCCAGCAGGGTCTTACGTTCGATTGCCATATTCGCTCCCCAGAGGCAATGATAGCCGAGGCCGGCAGACAGCCGCGGCACAAGGTCCGCCCAGACGCGTATGCCGAACTTCTGCTTGAATCCGCCGTCTATCGCGGACAGAGGTCCGGAGACAGCGACCGTCTGGCCGGAGATTGATTTAGATATCTTCTCGGTCCAATCCGGAAAAGGTCGGCAATCGGTGTCGCAGTAGGCCACGATTCGCCCGCTGGCGGCTTTCGCTCCGACGTTCCGGGCGTCCGCCAGCCCAGCCTTGTTGTCGAAGACGATCTTGTCAGCGAACTTCTTCGCAATCTTGACTGTGCTATCCGAAGAATGGCCGTCCACGACTATTATCTCAGGTTTCAGCGTCTGCGCCCTCAGCTTTTCCATGCATCCGCCTATCTCCTGCTCCTCGTTCCTGGCGCAGACGACAACGCTGACCTCCACCATAGGCAGATATTTAAAAACTGGAGTTAATAAATCAGTTTGCCTCGGTGGCTCAGCTGGTAGAGCGGCCGCCTTGTACGTGTGCAACTCGCTATGGCGCATCCACTAAGTGGTTAGCCGTTTGAGTTGCCCTGTAAGGATGATTAACACAAGTCAACGCAATCGCGTTGCTATGGAAGCGATCAACCAAGCAAGCGGCAGGTCGCCGGTTCAAATCCGGCCCGGGGCTCCATTTCTAAAAAAACAAAAGCTATATATCCCTTGCGGGAATGTATTAGGCATGCTTCCGGTGGTATCCGTAATAGTACCGGCGCGCAACGAGGAGGCCGTCATAGGGAAGTGTTTGGAGAGCCTCCTGGCAAGCGACTACCCGAAAAACAAGCTGGAAATCATCGTTGCGGTCGATGGCTGTACGGACAATACGGTGAAGATAGCCCAGAAATACCCTGTGAAGGTCGTTGAGAGCGACCCTAAGGGCTGCAAGGCAGCCGCTCTCAATACGGTCTGGCCTTCCGCCAAAGGCGACGTAATCGCCATCTATGATGCCGATTCTCTGGTCGAGAAACAGACCATAAAGGAGGCTACAAAGCACTTCTCCGAGAAGAACGTCATAGGCGTTTCTGGCATGGTCAAGTCCTCTAACAAGGACAATAATTTCATCACCAAGTCCATGGCAATAGAAAACTGCTTCAGCAACTATATCGAGCTGTTCGTTTCCAAACTAGGCGCGAACGCGATGTTTTCAGGCAAGAACATGTTCATTCTTAAGAAAGTTCTGGAGGAGAGCGGCGGGTTCCACGAGCATGCGATGGTGGAGGATATAGAGCTCGCCGCCCGTGTAAGACGACTGTACAGGGACTATACTGTTGTTTTTGAGCCGGCGGCGGTCGCATGGCAGCAGGAACCGCCGACATTCGAGGCGTGGTTCAAGCAGCGCTACAGGTGGGCACGCGGAACTTTCCGTGCGGCCAAAATAATCAAAAATATCAAGAGCGAAAAGCCAGTGAAGGACTTCATGGCAGATCTTATGCATACGCTGCCTTACCTGGGTTCGCCGTTCAGCATTGTGGTCGGATCGATGGTCGCTGCAGCCGTCTATATGAAACTGCCGGTTGTAGTTCTGTTGCCGTTGTTCGCCCTGTTCACGTTCAATCTCGCACTGTTCTTGCGCTCCAGGTTCGTGATGAAAGAGCCTTTGCGCGACCTGGCAATGATGCCTATGATGTTCATCTTGGACAACATCTACACCTTCGTAGTTCTTCCGAAGGCCTGGATAGATGAGAAACTCGACAGGCCGTTCGGCTGGTACAAGACGCCGCGATCGACGAACTTTTCAATTCCCGTTTAGTGACCGGTTATGGCTAGCAACTGGGACAAGCTATGGAGTACCTACGGGGGTACGAGTTTTTCGACCGATTTCCAGCACAACATGATTTTCAAAACTTACAGGAAATTGCTTGACGGTATCGGAATCTCCGAGCCGGACGCACTTGAGATTGGGTGCGGTTCTGGCGAGTTGGCCGCGCGAATTCTGAAGACGTATGGCGGAACGGCCACTTTGATGGACAGCAGCAAACCTGCTCTAGCGCTCGCGGAGAGAATATTCAAGCAGCACGGTCTGAAGGCCAGGTTCGTGCACGCGGATATGTTCAAGTTCAAGCCGGCCAAGAAGTACGACATAGTTCATAGCGAGGGGTTGATTGAGCACTTTGTCGGGGCCGATAGGAAGGCGGCCATAGACGCGCACAAGCGGTGCGCGAAGAAGGGCGGTTACGTTCTCGTCTGCGTGCCACGTCCGGTCTGGTACTACAACGTATGGAGGAAGGGACTTGAGAAGAAAGGCAATTGGCCGTATGGTTTTGAAAGCCCGTTCGGTTGCGAGGAACTGCGTGCCGCGCTCGAGAACTCCGGTCTGACCGTGCTCAAGTCGTTCAACAAGTTCAGATTCGCTTTCGCTCTGGCAAAGGTATAAAAACGGTTGTTGACCAATTCTTGATTGGGGTTGTAGTCTAACCAGGCAGGACTGCTGGCTCCAGAATTTTACTGGAGCGTTGAGGCGGACGGCCTGACGACCTTCGGTCGTCTTGCTGTGTGCCGATGAAAAATGGTGATACCAGCGGATCCAGGTTCAAATCCTGGCGACCCCACCAATTGCGCCGATAGTCTAGCGGTAGGACCTGAGCCTTCCAAGCTCATGACCAGGGTTCGAATCCCTGTCGGCGCACCAATCCAAATTATTAGACGATGTTTTCACAACCTTTATTAAGATTGATGATAAAATATATTTATGGCCGACCTTCCGTTTATTCTACAGAGAGGAGAAAAGCTGATCAGAGACGTTCAGGCCCAATATTTCGGAGTAGCGCTCGTAAGTATCGGAGTCGTTGGTGGAAATGTCAGCGGTTCCAACTGGTTTGGTGGGGTTAGTCGAAGCAAGCTAGTGAAACGCGAAAAGAGCATTGCCGATGCGCAGAATTGTCACGCATATCTGACTAACAGGCGAATAGTCTTTGTAAAAAGAACCATAACGGGCAAGCTACAGGGCATTTTCAATGACATTCACTTGGAAAACATACAAGGAATATATTCCAGTACGAAATTCCTGGTCATGCCGACCGTAGACCTTGCCGTAAGGTCTCCGAGCGGAGAGATCGACAAAATCGCCTTTGCCTTTCAAAAAATAGAGAATAAAGTCGAAGAGCGCGACAAGTGGGTAAAACTGATAAAGCAATACAAAGGTTCAGCTTCCAGCGAGGCGGTGGAAGATGATGAAACCCCATTGAAGATACTGAAGCTAAGATATGCCAAAGGCGAGATTTCTAAGAAAGAATTTGAGAAGATGAAAAAGGAATTTGAATAAACATTATGAACTACTCGATCTGGGTGCTGAACGCGTAAAGGTAAGGTTTTTAAGGCTTGAGTTGTTACTTGATAGCTATGCCAGACGTAAGATCGGTTTCACAGGGCGCTTTGGTCATCCGCATAGCTGCGGAGCTGAAGAAGTCCGACAAGGTCAAACCGCCTGCATGGGCGGCATACACTAAGACTGGCGTCTCCACAGAAAGGCCGCCTAGCCAGCCAGACTGGTGGTATTCACGGGCAGCCGCTCTGCTTCGCAGAATTTACATGACAGGTCCGGTCGGAACGCAGAGGATGAGAACGGCGCTCGGAGGCAGGCGAAGGCACGGACACAAGCCACCGACCACAATGAGGGCAGGCGGAAAGGTAATCAGGCTCATGCTTCAACAGTTGGAGTCCGACGGTTTTGTCACAAAAACGGCCAAGCCAAGGGCGGGAAGGATCATCACGCCGAAAGGTCAGCGATTCGTTGACAAGATAGCAGCGAAGATGGCGTGATCGCATGGATCAGAACGATCAGATACAACTCGAGATGATGAAGAAGGCGATGCTGCCAAAGATACTGGACAAGGCGGCTTTGGAAAGGCTGGGGCGTGTACGACTGGCGAACCCTATGCTCGCCGCGCAGCTGGAAATGTACCTGATGCAACTGTACCAGGCCGGTCAGCTGAAGGAAGCGTTGACGGACGAAAAGCTCAAGCAGATACTCAACGTGCTTACGGAAAAGGGAAAGACGACGATAAAGAGGAGATAAAATGGAAAGAATAGGTCATATTAAAGCTCTGGAGAAATCCGGAAATGAGAATGACGTGATGCTGGCCGTATTGGGCGGCGCGGCGGAAGTCTACTCAAAAGAAACGACCGGAAGAAAAAATATGCAGGTCACAATAAAGGGATATGCGATCCTGGGCGACTCTGCATACAAAGGCATAGATGTGGATACGGGTTGTCTAGAGGTCGGTGAGAAACTGGCGGACATAAGGGAGAACAGCGGAAGCGTGCCGATTGAAATGCTCAAGGTAATGGCTGGTGCGTCCAGCTTTTTGGGAAGCAACGTTATGATCGTGGACGACAAGATTTTTTACATCAAAGATAATGAGATATACTCTGCAAAGGTGGATGAAAATGGGAGCCGTAAGACATTTACCTAAGAAGCTTAGGCTGATAGCCGCGCGCAAGCACGGGCCCGCGCCCAGATGGGCCGACCTGAAGAAGTACAGTAAGCGCGCCCGTACGCGCAGGATACGCGCAGCGCGAACAAAGAACTGGAGACGTGGGAGGCTGAAACGATGAGCATGGAAATCGACCAGTTCGGCAAGTTCCTGACAAAGGTAAGGAACTGCGGCGTCACAGACGAGCATCTGCACCCCGTGCAGAGCATGGGCATGATCAGCTACAACACGATGATAGAACGCAATGATGCGGCTGCAATGGTATCAGCATTGGATGAAAATCCGAATTATGTTGGTGGGGAGCTGAAGGCGGCATTACAGGAAGTGCTCGATCCGGAGTTCCAGGAAAGGGTTACCGTTTCATACTATCCGGAGGAAGAGGCTTTCAACATAGTATATAGGGTAAAGGCACATGATGAGGAAATGAAAGAAATCGAGGACAAGCACAGACTGAAGATATGCAGGCACTCATTGCCGCAGGCAAAGTGAGATACATGGCTGAAAAGACAGAAGAAAAAATATTCACAATCCCGCTGAGGGACGTGTTCAGCCCGGGCAACCGGCCGAAGCGCGCAAAGATAGCCACGAGGCTCGTGCGTGAGTTCTTGCAGAAGCACACGAAGACCGAGGAGGTCAAGCTCGGGCAGTCGATAAACAAGGCGATCTGGGCGAGAGGAATACAGAAGCCGCCAAGAAAGGTAAGAGTTCATGTTTTAAAGCAGGAGAAGACCGTCTACGCGGAAATCGTCGGCGTGGACATAAAGCCTGCGTCAGTCGAGGAAGTCAAGAAGAAACAGACCAAGGTTGTCGAGAAGATGAAGAAGATAAAGGAAGATCGCAAGGAGCGCAGGAAGCAGACCATACAGGAAGAAGTGAAGGCCGAGAAAGGAGAGAAGGGCTCGGAAGATACGGCGGTCAAGGACAACGTTTCTGAAATAGAGGAGAAGACACCAGAAACGGAAAGGCCGAAGGAAGACCATGCAATGGAATCAAAGCAGCTGCACCACTAGATATCGTATTTTTAAACTCTGGTTACGGATTTTAGTCATGTCATTCAAATTCACGCGGTTGTTGCTCGACGGGGACCCTAACATAGGGCTGTACGGCTTTGCCACAGATAAGTACTGTCTGCTGGGCAGGGAGCCGCAGAAGGGCGCAGTAAAAAAGATACACGAGACGCTGTCCGTGCCCGTGCATTTCTCAAGGATAGCGGAGTCGGAGCTTGCCGGCATCTTTGTCGCAGGAAACAGCAACGGGATTCTTCTGACGAAGATCGTAGAGAAGTACGAACTGATGAAATTGAAGAAGATGTTTGACATAAATTTTGCAATAATCAAGGCCAGGGACACGGCCATCGGTAACATAGTTCTCTGTAACGACAAGGGCTGCCTTGTCTCGCCTGCGCTGAAAAAGTACAGTAAGACAATAGCGGACTGTTTGGGAGTGGACGTTGAGACCGGAACCATAGCTGGCTTCGATATCGTCGGCTCGGCGGCTGTCGCTTCAAATTTGGGCTGCCTCTGCCACAGGGCGGCCACGGAAGCGGAGCTGAAGGCCGTGGAGAGCGTGCTGAAGGTGAGAACGGACGTCGGGACGGTAAGTTTCGGCAGCCCTTTTATAAAGTCAGGTTTGATAGTTAATAGCAAAGGCATAGCGGTCTCGCAGATGTCGACCGGACCGGAGCTGGACCGCATTGCGAGCGTTTTCGGTGAAGACGATGGATGAGAGCGCACAAAAGAAAGTATTCGAGTTCCAGATGCTGCAGGGCCACTTGCAGGAGCTCCAGAAGCGCGAGGAGATAGTCGGGCAGAGGCTCACGGAGCTGGCCAGGACAAGGTTCGCCTTGGAGGAGCTGAAAAGTGTCAAGCCCGATTCGAACGCCATGATACCGATGGGCGGGGACAACTTCGTGCCTGGCAAGATAACTGACACAAAGAACATACTGGTGAGCATCGGGGGCGGAGTCGCGATAAAGAAGTCCGTGGAAGCGGCCGTGGAAGTCATGACCGACAGGATCAAGGAGCTGGAGGACGTGGCGGACAAGATAACGGCCGAGGCCCAAACGACCGTCTCGCATCTCGTGAAGCTGCAGAGCGAGCTCGAACAGAGCAGGCACGAGTAGACCTTTTAAATTCTTTAAATCGCTAATTTGTAGCATGGAAAGCCGCGGATTGAGCACATTACCGATATTCATATCCATCATACTGATGCTCATGGCCGTGATGGCAACCACATTCTTGCCCGGCTACGTCAACCCCACAGCGTTCGACATATTCACGACACCGTCCTGCGG
>CAYGWB010000003.1:0-89330 GCA_964353775.1 uncultured archaeon
TTCTCTTTCAGCTCCTTTGCCTTCTGGCCTTTTTTCTCCCCGGCGACCGTCGCTGCGATATACAGCGGCAGCATCAGCGGGTTGCTGGTGCCGGCGATGTCTTTGGCCAATCTTTTGGAAACATGCTTGTACGCCTTTGACTCCTGATCGAGTCCTTTCAGCAGGTCCCGTCCCTTCTCGGTCAGCTCGCCGTCCGAGCGGACTATGCGGTTCCTGACGAGCTCGTTCAGCTTGGCTATGCGTTTGACCTCGACGTCATAAGCCTCTGTGTAGCCGTTGACGTTCTTCTTCAGGAATCCGTCAAAATCATCAAAACCGAGCATGCCCGGGCTCTTGTCATAAACGGCCGCAACGAGCTCGCGGCTGTCGTCCAGAATGTTCTTTCCGTCATATTCTAGCCTGTCGCCGTTGGGCTTGAACTTCTTCTGCAGCTCAGGCTCGCCCTGCATCATACGCTTGAACTGTTCGGCCGGAGAATTATAATTAATATAGGCAAGCATACCCGTTGGATGGTTTGCCAAGTAGACAGCCGTGTCCTTAACGATCGCGTCGATATATTTCTGTTTTTCAACGACTGGCTGTAAAAAATCCGGTTGATTTTCGTCGATTTTACGGTCCATCATCGAACCACATAACTATTTGGGAGTAATAAACATTTAAAGCTATCCGGCGACCGCCGTGAAGTGCACCGTGCCTGTGCACAAACCGCCCGATCCGCCAGGTACGCCGATGCCCCAGTAGGTCTTGTTGGATGTTGCTACCATTGTTCCTGTCGCGTTCATGGTCTTGGGCAGGTTGAAATCGCAGGTTGTAGGTGTCGCGTTCAGCGCAGTGGATGAGGCGTATGTTGCGTTGAAAGTCGTGTAGCTGTAGTGCAGGAACCCGGCTGATATGTTACCATAGCCGGCCGGACACGTCAATTGCGTTCCGTTCAGCTGAAGGTCTATCTTGACGTTGCCGTAGTTGTAGGCGGTGTTGTTGTGGGCAACGTAGGTCTCGTTCGTACCGGCATTCACCGTACCGAAGTCTATCGAATCGTCCACATGTATCGCGAGCAAGGCGTTGACTTTTTTGACGCCAGCAGAGGCAGTTGATCCTATGTAAGAATCGGTGTCGTTTGCAGACATATTGCAAATCCAACCATTGAAATCCGTACTACTGTTTACCGCATTGTACTGGAACTGGAACGTGCATGAGGCGGTCTTCGCGGTCGTATTGCCTGGGATAGTTATCCATTCGCAACTGCTGTTATAGTAGCAGTTGGTGTAGTTGCCTGTACATGTGCCGCTGCCGCCTTGATACGAGTAAGCGCGGGCCCATGAAACGTTCAAGTTGCTCGCGCCCTCCGGATCGTTGACCGTGGCATTGCACCACACCGTTCTCGTACTGTTGCCTATCAAGTCTATCTGGTTAGCTGGATTCGCTGTACTGTCATCAAAGACCTCGTTTGACACAACCGGTTTTGTGTTCACGGTAACCGTTCGTGTCTGGGAAACACCCTCGTTCGAAGCGCTATCGCTCGCGAACACCTTGTAGACGTACAGGCTGTCCGTAAGACCGGTCTTGTTATTGTAGCAGACCACGTTTGTCCCGCTGCCTGACATTGTCATAGACTCGTTCGTTCCGTTCCAGTTGAGCTGGCATACGCTCACGCTCGTTCCTGTGCCGTCAACGGTCGTGTTGACATATACGAACTTCCTGCCTATGGTGGTCGCATTTGTCGGAGTAGGCAGCTGGAAAGTTACTGTTGGTATCAGGGTGTCGACTGTCAGTACCGCGTTGTTCGTACCGGTGTTGTTGGACGTGTCCCTGCAGACAACGGTGAACGTGTTCGCACCATCGTTCAAGGCCGTAACGACGGCCGAGGCCGTGCCTTGCATGTAGTCGGACGTCGAGTTGTAGAGCGTCATCGCCGTGGCGGCTATCGTGGTCGCGCCGGACACGGAGTAGTTGCAGGCATCGACGGCCACGTTGTCCGACCATGTCGCATTCACCTGTATTCCGGTGTTCTTGTTCGTCGGACTGCTGACATTGAACGTAGGTGTGCCGACGATCGGCGATGTGATGTCGTACCCGGTGCAGAAAAAGCCCAAGCAGGCCGTGAACAGTCCAGTAGCGGCGGACTGACCGATGGCCGGCTCACCCGGTACCATTGTCAGGTTGAGGTTGCCACCAGAGCTGTCCGAACGACCGCTGCCTAGCGCTACCACTTCTGTGACGCTCCATTCAGACGAAGACATGGTCGGGTCGATTGTTATCGGATAAGTGGCGTTGGCTAGCCATTCGTACGGCACCTGTATGGATATCAGGTTCTTCTTGCCTTTTTTCGTCAGCTTGTATGTCGCGTTCACGGTGCTTCCGACCGCATCCGTGGCGTACGGCTGGAGGAAAATGAACATGAACTTTCCGTCCTTGCGGAAGAGCACGTTCTCCGTTACGACATCCGACTCGTTCCAGACATTACCAGCGACCTCAACGCTGAGTCCCTCCGACCACTTGAGCTTGAACGTTATGTCAAGCGTTATGTTGTCCTTTAGACCCTTCGGTGTCTGAAGCACGCTGTTGTTGCCTATCACGATGTACTCTTTCAAGAGGTCGGTATAATAGACATATTCCAGATCAATCACTTTGGATATTCCGCTATATTTTATTTTGTTTTCCTTTATCTTGGTGCCAGTGGACTCTGCAGTACCACCTGTCTCGTCCGCATCGGAAGCGTTGGATATTTTCATGACGACTACTTTTTTCTCCTTCCCGTCGCTGTCGCTCCATCGGATATTTTTCAATTGCCATGTCACCGAACTGTTCTCGACTTCGAACTCAATTCCCTGGCCCTTGCCGGTCCCCTGTTCGAAGTACACGTGGTTCCTGTGCTTCTCGCTGCCGTATGAGAAGCCTTCCGCAGCGATCGGTGCGATGATTTCTTCGAACGGCGACACCCAGCTGTAGTTGACCGTTAGCGTGCGAGTGTCGCTGGAAGTGTTATCCGCTATCACCCGATACGTGTAGACGCCTTCTGTCAGGTTCGTCTTGTTGAGCCACCACAACGTCTCCGCTCCGCCCATGCTCTCGTTAGTTCCGTTCCATTCCAGCTGCACATCTGTAGTGTTCAGACCCAGACTGACGTTGATGAATGTCCATGTCAGATTTGTTATCGACCCATTATCCAGCGTTGGTAAAACAAATTCTATTGTTTGCGTGATGTTCTCGGTTATATTTTCTGTCACGTTCTCCGTTATGTTCTCAGTGACGTTCTCTGTCACGTTTTCCGTTATGATTTCCGTAATGTTCGCCAAGGTTACGGTGACTGTTCTGGACGGACTCGCACCGGCATAGCCCTCCGTGTCGTTGGCGAATATGTGGAACGTGTACACGCCATCTGGAATATCGGTTATATTGTACCACCAGTTGCGTTCGAAGCCGGCCATCTCGGTCATGGTCGTTTCGTTTTGCCCGATGAGTTCCAGGACCGCCATTGTGGCGTCCGCATCCGTCGTAGCGTTCACAAAAATGAAATTGTCTGTCACGATGCTGTTGTCCTCCGGTGTCGGCGGGACGAACTCAACGTTCCTTATCTTTGACGGCAGTCGGCCGTAATAGATGTAGTATGTCGAGGACTGGATGGGCTCTGTCAGGTAGACCGGTTGTTCTGCAACCGGCTCGCCGGCCGGAGAGCTGTAATTGACATGGAACACGAACATGTCGGTAGCGTTCACGTTGTCGTAGCTGTCATTTAGGTACGCCCGAAAACTGTAGTCGCCTTCCTGAAGGTCCGTTATGTTGTAGAACCATTCGCGCCACATGCCTGACATGACGTTCATTGTGGTACTATTCGCTCCGCTCACCTCGAGCAGGGCGAGCGTGATGTCAGTTGTGCTCGTGAGGTTGACGACGGCCCAGCTGTTGTTGACGACCGAATCGTTCGCAGGAGTCGGCGGGACAAAGAACGTATCGAATTCATACGGCGTGTAATAGATGTTCCTGAACTTTACGTCGGCCTCGGAGCATATGCCGTCAACAATCATCTCACCCTCGATTGAAAAATTTATGTTCTGGTCGCCTGTCATCACGACCATATTGTCCGAACAGTTGGCCGTCCTGTGCTCGCCGAACACCACATGCTCGCTGGTCCACTCGGTCGAGCTAGAAAGAACGACCTCCTGTCTGTTCTCCCACCACTTGGTCCATTCGAAACCTGTCGTGACGAAAGCGATGCTTTCTATGTAGAACATTGTAACAAGCGCTAAAGATAGAAATACGGCTGTTACAGCCAGCCGTTGATTTAACTTACTGTATTTGCGTCCGCGCATCGCCTCGCTTATTGCCGCGCGGTGCTCCTGTGATATCTTTCTCCCGGACATTGCGCGCGAGATCGCGTTCCTATGCTCATCAGAAAGGTTCTTCCCCTTGTGTGCAGCGGCTATCTTAGCAGCACGATCGGTGGCGACATCCGGGTTCTCCTTTTTCCAGCGTTGCCACTGCTTCTTTGTCAATGACATTTCGACCGAAAGAAATGCGCACGCATGCTATTTTAACTTATGTATAGAGCTTTTGACGCCTCTTCTGGCGGCGTTTGGCTTTTTTGATTTGTCTTACTACGAACAGAACGACGAGTACTGTTATCAACGAGCAGGCCCCGATATAGAACCATCCTTTCATCAGTTCCGGGGTCACCTTCATACAGTCACTGGTCACGTTCACTGTCAGCTTCGGACCGAGACAGCTCTCTATGTTTATTCCGTTCTTCACGCCAGTGATGGAACAGAACTCTATGAGCGACACATAATCGCCTTCAGACAGGTCGGACGGCGGGCTAGCAATCATCTCAAACGGTATCTGCATCTCCGGCGGGACATCTATCGCGCTTGCGGCGCTGATCCACGTGAAATTACTTATTCTGACCTGAAGTTGTTCGGTGACATTTGAAGTGGAAGAAAGATAATATTTGGCTGCTTCTGCTTGGCCGGGCGCGACGCACACGGTTTGGTCTGCAGGAGAAACGCCTATGACGAATGAGAATGCCGGACTGACGAGAGCTGCGAACAGCAGTACGGCCGACAGCACACCAAGAAACATTTTCATTGTATCTCGCCCTTTCTGCTTTTCGGTTTGCGCAAAACTACATAGAGAACGATTATTGCGATCGCAATTACCACGCCGGCTATTGAATATATCATTGTCTGGGACATCACGACCTTGACATCGGCTTCTTTCGTATCAGTGTTCCTGCTTTCGTAGAACACTGTGGACTTGACATTGTAGTCGCCTATCCATCCGGTCCTCCAATATGCCGTAAGGGTCTTTGTCTCCCCTATATTGACCTCGAGCTGGTCTCCCTCAATGGCAGTAGAGAGCTTGCCATCCTTGTATATCTCCGACTTCAGCTTGGCAAGGACCGGCAACTGGCCGGTGTTCTTGAATGTTCCCTCTATCTTAACCGTATCGCCCATTGTGACATTGGACGGAAGCGTCATGTTCTGCAGCACACCTGATATGGTCAGCGTGCCGCGCTCAAGCACATCAAAGGGCACTTCCGTCGTGAAGATCGTCGAGCCGTCCAGCGACGCCGTGACCTTTGCTTTGTAGACGCCTACGGGCATGCACGTGAATTTTCCGAAGCCCGGCTGCATCCTGATTATGAAATTATAGACCTTCGTCGGCATCATCTCGGCAGAAGTGTAATTGAAGCTCCTCATGTATTCGCCCGACTCTGTATAGATATCGATGCCTATGTCCGCGTTCAGGCGGACGTTACCGGAGTTGCGCGCATTCACGATCACCTGAATGTCCCTGCACTCCTCCGTATCGGGTATGTTCACGCCTTCCACATTATATTGGCGTATCTGCACGCCCGTGACATTGACGGACTGCAATATGCCTACTCCAGAAGTGACTGCAACGCCCATCCCTTGGGCCACCGCCTGCGCCGTGTACACGTCCACGGCGTTTATGTATATCGTACTTTTGTAGATGCCGTTCGGAGTATCGAGCGGCGGCTCGACAATAAGACGGACTATCTTCACGCCATGACCTTCGACGTTGAAATTGTTTGGTTCGACCCTGGACCATGCGGCGCTCTGCCCTTCAACGCCTATCGTGACCACCTGTTCGTCGGTGCTCGGGTTGCTGACGGTTATGTAGGTCTCGGCATATCCGCCTCGCATAAGGTCCTTATAGTCTATCTCTATTGGGCTGACCCCTACGCTTGCGAGTGCGACTGAAGATGAAAGTATGAACGAAACGAGTATTGCGAGCAAAATAATGCTTCTGTTTCCCTTTATCATGCTACTTTATTATCAGGCCTATATTTAAACCTTTTTCAGTCAGAATGCGTTTTTTATCCTGATACCGCCGTAAAGTGGACCGTACCGTTGCAAGTTCCGCCAGCTCCGGATATTACTCCGATTCCCCAGTAGGTTTTCTTTGGTGGTGCTACTGGTCCGGTTGTCGTGTCTGCGCTCTTTGCAAGATTGAAACCTGTGCAGCTTGTTCCATCGGCTGTTCCTGTGAGTATGGCCGATAACGTGGCGTACGACTGGTTGTAGTCCGTGCAGTTGTAGTGCAGGAATCCGACTGGTATGTCGGTGTACGAACTCGGGCAGTCTAGAGCGGTTCCGTTCAGCTGAAGGTCTATCTGCACGTTCCCGTAGTTCCACGTACTGTGGTTTGTTGCACTGTAGCTCTGGTTCGTGTTGGCTGCAACGCTGCCGAAGTCCAACGTGTCGTCCACGTGGATCGATAGCAAAGGAGCGACATCAACAGTACTGTCACTGTCATTGACTTGCAGGCCCCCAGAATCAACAATTTGCATGAAACCGTCCCAGCCGTTTGATGAGGTGTTGTCCGCGTTCCACTGCATGGCGTATGTGCACTCGACTACCTGCTGTGTACCGCCGCCACCCGTGCAGCTTCCAACCGCTTTGCAGGTCAAATTTGCGTAACAGTCCAAGTAACTTTCGCTGCATCCTATGCCAACCGAGTCCTCGTATACCTTACCGGTCAAGGAGTTTCCGCTCACTGTTCCGTTGAAGTCTGCACAACCGTTGCTGTCGCTGACAGTGGTGTTACAGAGTATACCCACAGTATTATTGCCAATTAAGGCCACGGACCCTAAAGATTGGACAGTTCCAGTTGTTTGATAACAGTTCGGTGTGCTCATTGTCGGCGTGACGTTTCCTGAGGAAACGCTGAAGTTTGACTCGTGCAGCGTCGAGACGGACATCGCTGTTATCATCTCTCCGCCCCTGACTATTAATGCTATAGATAGCAGAACGACTATCAGTACCAACATTGCTGTTAGATATTTCGCCATTTTATTACCAGCTATAATTGAGAACTTTATATATTTAAATCAAATGTGTTAATAAAAAAGAAAAAGTTCAGGCAGCGAATGCTGCCCGAAATTTGAAATTTCTGTTCGTTTTATCCCGAGACTGCTGTGAAGTGGACTGTGCCTGTGCAGGTTCCGCCAGATCCAGACGGAACACCGATACCCCAGTATGTGTACTTTTGTGTTGCTATGGGCGTACCTGTTGTGTTCACGGTCTTGGCTAGATCGAAGCCTGTGCAGTTTACTCCAGCGGCTGTATGAGTCAATGTGGTTCCAGCGTCATATGCCTGACCTGTGTGTGTACAGTTGTACTGCAGTTCCTCTACAGGTATGTCAGTGTATGGTGGCGTACAATCAAGGTCGGTTCCGTTCAGCTGAAGGTCTATCTGCACGTTTCCATAGTTGTAGGTGTAGATAGTCTTTGCTATAGTTGCTTGGTCCGAACCTGCTGCCACTGTACCCAAGTCCAGCGTGTCATCAACATGGATCGAAAGCAATGCTTCAACACCAAGATCATTCTTCGTGGCTGAAGATTTGTTGCCATCTTTGTCGGTAACGTTGATAACGCTACCCCAAGCGGTGGCTGAGGTGTTGTCGGAATTGTACTCCAATGTGTATGTGCATTCGACTGTCTGGTTTGTATCCTGATCACAGGTTCCTACTGGTGCACAAGTTGCATTACCGTAGCAATTCAAGTTGTTTGGTGTACACTCAGATCCAGTCGTGTCTAGAAACAGCCAGCCAGTTCGAGCTGTCGAACCGCCACCTGTTCCGTTAAAGTCTGCACAACCGTTCAGGTCTTTGACTGTCGTGTTACAGACTACGGTCACGGTGTTGTTTCCTCTAAGTGTTATTGCACCTACCAACTTCTCTAGTCCAGTTGTTGTCTCCGCGCAAGCCACCGTACCAACTACAGGTGTTACCTGTCCTGATAACACGCTAAAGTTGGACGGGTGCAGCGTCGAGACGGACATCGCTGTTATCATCTCTCCGCCTTTCACTGCCAGGGCTATTGCTAGCACAGCTACCACTAATATCAGCACGGGTGTTAGATATTTTGCCATTTTTTTATCCCCCTATTATGTTTACTGTCGCCATTGTAGTGGTGCCGAATGGTCGCATAACTTGAACGCTTGCTACTGTACCTGTGTTGAGTTCTTTCGGTGTTTGTGCGAACGTACCAACGTTCGTGCCGATCCCTGTTACCACTGGGGCAGGTATCAGCTCAACTACCATCACTGCAATCACTAGTATCGCTATCACAGCTATTAGCAGTCTATCTGTGTCGTCTAAGTTTGCCATTTTGTTTTTCACCTTTTCGCCCTTTTTTACTAAAAGGACAACTCTAATTGAGGAATTTAGATATTTAAAGCTTGAGTCCGACCACAATCTTTAAATATGTCGTGAACATTAGCTTTGACAAGTGCTGATTCTATGGCAGACCCAAAAGCGCTCGAAACTGGAACGACAACCCTCGGTATGATAGCCAAGGATGCGGTCGTGATAGCGGCCGACTCGAAGGCCACGATGGGCTACATGGTGGAATCCAAGCTGGCCAGGAAGGTATTCCAGGTCGACGAACATCTCGGGTTGACGATAGCCGGCATGGTCGGCGACGCGCAGCTCATAGTACGGCTGCTGAAGGCCCAGTACAAGCTTTACAGGCTGGAGCGCGGACCGATAACGACAAGGGCGGCGGCCACCCTGCTCTCGAACATACTCCAGGGCAGCAAGTACTTCCCGTATCTGAACCAGTTCGTGCTAGGCGGATACGATGAGAGGGGTCCGGCGGTCTTCTCCTTCGACCCGTACGGCGGTTTTGATGGTCATGACAAGTTTTATTCGACGGGCAGCGGCTCGCCCTTCGTCTATGGAATGCTCGAGGCCAGCTACAAGGAAGGTATGTCGACCGACGACACGATCGCGCTCGCAGTGCGAGCGGTCAAGGCGGCGATCGAGCGTGACATAGGGTCGGGCGGACGTGAAATAATAGTGGCCGTGATAGACAAGAACGGATACCGTGAGCTGAACATGGTCGAACTGAAGAAATACATGTGAACGTTCGTTACTTTTCTCCATCAACTGACAGGTGTTAAACATCGTAGAACAGAAATCGGCAGAATTATTCGAAAAAGTGCGTGAAGCTTTGCCCAGCTCGGCGAGCATCTCGGACATCCGCTTCGAAGGATGCGAGATAGTCGTCTACACCAAATCGAAGGACTTTTTCGTAGACCCGGGCGACACGCTGAAGAACCTGGTCGGTCTTCTCAAGAAGCGGATACTGCTCAGACCGGACCCTTCGATCTGCAAGGACGCTGAAGATGCGGAGAAGGAGATACGCTCGATAGTGCCGGAAGACGCCGGTATAAGGGACATCGAATTCGAGCCAGAGGTAAGCAAGGTCACGATCGAGACGGACAAACCCGGCCTTGTGATAGGCAAGGGCGGAGAGACGTTAAGAGCGATCAAAAAAGCGACGCTATGGTCGCCTATCGTGCGACGTGCGCCCGCAATACCAAGCGAAATAATCAAGGTACTCCGTGAGCTAATCTACAGGGAGAGCGCGTTCCGCAAGGATTTCCTGGACAAGGTCGGCAAGCGCATCCACAGCGGCTGGAAACCGACCGAGTGGGCCCGGTTGACCGCGTTGGGCGGCTTCCGTGAGGTCGGACGTTCGTGTATATTATTGCAGACACCTGAATCGAAACTGCTGTTGGACTGCGGCGTAAAGCCCGGCAGCAACGAGTTCCCGTACTTTAATATTCCTGAATTCGACATCCACAGCCTGAACGGCATCGTGCTCAGCCACTCGCACATGGACCACTGCGGACTTGTGCCGGCACTCTATGAGATGGGCTACGACGGCCCGCTCTACTGCACCATGCCCTCACGGGACCTGATGGTGCTGCTGTGCATGGACTACATCGAGCTGGGCCAGCGCGAGGGCCGAACGGCACCTTACTCGACGAAAGGAATCAAGGAGGCCGTCCGCCACTGCATCCCGCTGGAGTTCGGTGAAGTGAACGACATCACGCCCGACATCCGCCTTACGCTTTGGAACTCCGGCCACATCCTAGGCTCGGCGCTTTCTCACTTCCACATCGGCGAGGGCTTCCACAACTTCCTCTACACAGGCGACATAAAGTTCGACCGCACTGCGCTATATGAACCGGCTAGCACGGAGTTCTCGCGCGCAGAGACCGTTCTCATCGAGTCGACGTACGGCTCGGCCGAGGACGTGCTTCCGCGCAGGCCTGAGGCCGAGGGCGCGCTCGCCAACGCCGTTAAGAAGACCATTGAACGCGGCGGAAAAATACTGATACCTTCCTTCGCGGTCGAACGTGCACAGGACGTGCAGGTCATACTGGCGAACGCAGGCATAGAAGTTCCGATCTGGCTCGACGGAATGATATGGGACGCGACGGCCATCCACACGGCCTATCCGGAATTTATGAACCGTGAGATCCAACGGTCCATACTCCAGCAGGGTGACAACCCATTCACCAATCCTATTTTCAAACGCGTTGGTTCGGAGGACGAACGCCAGAACATCATCAACAGCAAGGACCCCTGCGTGATAGTCTCGACGTCCGGCATGCTGACGGGCGGACCGGCCCTGAACTATCTCAGGAACATGGCGGACGACCCGAAGAACACGATGTGCTTCATAGGCTACCAGGGCGAAGGGACGCTCGGACGACGCATTCAGAAAGGCTGGAAGGAAGTTCCGATGGAGCATAAGGGAAGGACGGTCGCTGTCCCGATGAAGATGGAAGTGGTGACAGTCGACGGCCTGTCCGGACATTCGGACCACAAGCAGCTGCTCAATTGGCTCTCCCGTCTGAGGCAGGTGCCGGAACGCGTGCTGGTCAACCACGGCGAGAGCTCGAAATGTGCGGAATTCGCTAGAATCGCGCACAAGTTCTTCCGCTGCGAGTCTTCCGCTCCGAAGCTCCTCGAAACTGTGCGACTACGCTAGTAAAGGACGCCCACGACGCGACCGACTATTTCAGAAAATCTTACGCGCTTGCCGTCCGGAACTGTGTTGTTGTCGCCCTTTGTCATGACGTACAGCCCGTCCGTATCGTTCGCGATCTCAATGATCCTGTGCACGACCTCTTGTCCGTACACGGTCTCGTTTATGATTATGATGTCGCCTGTCATGAGCTCGGAACTGTTCGTCACGTTGACGAATATCGCGTAGCCTCCGCCTATCAGTGCGGGCCACATGCTGCCGCTGTACCCGACCGACCTTATCCCGACGGAAGAATTGTAGAAAAGCGTGCAGAGGTGCGAATAATTGCGCCGCAACGCCGTATACGGGTTGCGCTCGCACTTGCCTGAGATTATCGAACTGATGTTGTTCTGGAAATCTGAGACGGTGCTCATGCTCTCGTCCGCCAGCACGCTCTCATTGATATCCGGTAAGGACGTGTCCGCGATGGCGAAACCGGTCGGACCGGTAGAAGGTTGTGAGAAAATGAATAAGGTAGATGCGACGATCAGACCGGCGCAAAAAGTCAGAAGGTACCAAACCCAGCGCAAAGACATCCAACTAATATGCATGAAAATCTTTATAAGACAATCTTGCGATATTCTAGACATGCCAAACCATGGGGTTGACCGTGTTACCAGCGGAATAAACGGGCTGGACAAGCTCATCGGCGGCGGTTTTGTAAAGGGTTCTAGCACTCTGATATCGGGCGGGCCCGGTACGGGAAAGACCATATTCTGCGCCCAATACATCTGGGAAGGACTCCAGAAGGGCGACACATGCATGTTCATAACTCTTGAGGAGAAGCCGGAGGACATAATCGCTGACGTGGCGGCCTTCGGCTGGGACCTCGGGCAGTACGCCAAAAAGGGCAAGCTGTTCCTGGAATACCGCGACCCGTTCGAGGTGACCGACATCGTCGCTCCGCTCATAGACAAGATCAAGAGGTACAATATCAAGCGCGTGGTAATCGACTCGACGTCCACGCTCGGCCTTTACTTCAACAACCCGTTCGAGGTCCGAAAGCAGCTGTTCAAGCTTCTGATGGCCCTGAAAGAGACCGGTGCGACTGCCGTACTCACGGCGGAGATAGCCGACGAGAGCGGCAAACTGTCGCGCTTCGGCGTCGAGGAGTTCATCACCGACGGCGTCATCATGCTCCATTATCTCGGCATCGGAGAGTCCGTATACAATTCTTTGCAGGTACGAAAGATGCGTCAGACAGCGCATGCAAAGGATGTCTTCCCGATGGAGATCAGCAACAAGGGCATAACAATAAAGAAACTTTGATTCTACATCAGCGCTATGATCGCTAGCGCCAGCTCCGCGACAATACCGAGCGCGATCAAGGCCAAAAATATGCGCTTGGCCAGACCGCGGTGGATGTGGTGGTCGGAACCGCGCGTCCATACCTCTCTTATCAGCAGGAGCATGACAGGAAGGATTATCAATATTATTGCGAACTGCGTCGCAAGCAGGCCTACGAACGTCGCGGCTGCCAGATAACCGAACGCCATAACGACTCCGATGGCCGTCAGCTTTGCGGAATTCTTGACGCCGATGGCAACAGGAAGGGTCATTATACCATAGGCCTTGTCACCGACTATGTCCTCAAGGTCCTTTGTCACGGAAAGACTCAGAGTCAGCAACCCCGTAAAGGGCAAAATAGTAAGCGGTATTGGATTGTACGGAAATATGGCCCAGCCTGCAAGAGGACATAGAATGCCATAAAGCAGCGTACCGCTGGTGTTTGCACCGATAAAGTGACGGCGGAGACGTATTGGTGGTAAGGAATAGGCCGCTGTCACGGCAGCAGAAACGACCAGAATATAAAAGAAGAGTGGTGAAACCGTAATGCCTGCGACAAAAGCCACGGCATATAATATTACTGCCCATATGGCAGCTGTTCTGCGGCTGAGAACGCCGGCAGGAATCGGTCTGCCCGGTTTGTTGATGCGATCGATTCGTAAGTCGGTTATACCGTTCAGCGTATTGAACCCGCCAACAAGCGCTGCAAGCGATATTGCAGCCGGTAAAACATCCATAGTCAAGCTACCGCCACTGGCAGCCAGACCTAAAAGCGCAGCTACCAATGCGATCGGTATATAGTAAGGGACCGTCACTTCTATCAGATTACGCATAAACGCCTATTAGTAAACAATAATATAAAAAGGTGTGAGGAACATCCAAATCTCATTTCTTCTCAAAGATATTGTATTCGCAATGTGTGCCCAGTTTTGCCTTGCACGCCCTTTCTTGACACATCATTTTTTCAGATGAAAAGATTATTTTTGCAGAACCGCCTATGTAGCCGGATATCAAAAAGTCAACCACTTCTTTTGACGGTGCCATCAATTTAGCGATAGTCGAATTGTAGACCCTTATGACGGCCTTCTTGCCCTTAGAATCCATATTGACCAGTTCGCCTTTGCCTAAACCGGCAAGAGCGAGCGTATTGAAGTCCCACTTTATCAGTTCGTCGGTCTTCATCCCGTATTTGTTTTTCAGCCTCTTGCTCCATCCATAACCGACCTCTTCGGCTATCGAATATATTATCTTGCCGTATTTTTTTGGCTCTGCCTTTTTGAGTTGCTTGAACATCTCGACAAATAGAGTGACTGGCATGATTGAAACGTTCTGGCCGAGCATCTTGATCTCGCCCTCTTCAAATACCAGCTGACGAGACATCATCAGCTTTGTTAGGACCTGAAACATGCCATACAGTTGTGTTAGCCCGTTAATATTTCTACCGTTATAGCAGTTCCAGCGCCTCTTCCTCGCGGAAGTGGAGCTTGCCAAGAACAATCAGAACGGCCGGAACTGGCATATGCTTCTTCGAAAGAGCGTCTGCGCTGTCATAGGCTATTTTTACGTTCTCCGAGCCGAGCGCGGCCGCAGCGATTATTTTTTCGTGCTGCGTCAGGACCTTGCCTTCCACGAGCAGGCCTATGGCCGTCGAGACCGTCATCGGGCCCTTGGCCGGGTCTATGTCCAGAAGGAGCATCGTGTGCAGGCCTTCCGCCCTGTTCGTCTTGACGGCGTCCTTCACAGCGGCCAGCTGTTTCGTGAACGGTACCGTGGCCGCACGTCCGAATTTGTACAGCTGCAGGCCAGTCTCAGCGACAGCCGAAAAAATAGACGCGTTATGTATGACCTGCACTGGTATGCCCTGCTTCTTGGCCTCTATCCAGACGTCTATGTGCGTGGTCGCGGCCAGCGGGTCACCAGGCATGAACAGCGCAACATCCGTTTCCTTCGCAGTGTTCAGCAGCGTCTGTAGATGTTCCTCCAGATCGGACCGACCGAGCACACGGACCTTCTTTCCTACCAGTTCCTCCAGCTTCTTTACCGAACCTTTCCAGGCCGAGGTATAGAGCTCGGCGTAAACCGCGCAATTCTTCGCTATCTCTATCGCTCGGACGGACAGGTCCGTCTCGTCCCAAAGTCCGAGCCCAATCAGGTACAGCATAGCTTAATTTTATGGTGCAGAATAATAAATATGCCTAGAATCGCTTTCGACATCATCGGCTCGAAGGAAAAAGCAGTGGCCGTAGTGGAGCTGCCGGAAGGCGCGGACGAGGTCGCCATCGCCAAGGACATCATGGGCAGGTACAAGCACGTGAAATCCGTTATCGCCAAGGAATCCGGCCGTCTCGACCCATACAGGCTCTACAAGTTCCGCCTGATAGCAGGTGACGAAAATACGGAAGTCGTGCACAAGGAGCACGGATATCTGCTGAAGCTCGACCCGCAGAAGGTCTATTTCTCGCCCAGGGAGGCCGAGGAGCGGATGCGCGTTGCAAATAAAGCAAAGCCCAAGGAACGCGTGCTTGTCATGTTCTCTGGCGCCGGACCGTATGCGATAGCGATAGCCAAGACCCAGCCGAAAGCGGAAGTCGTTTGCGTCGAGATAAACTCGAAAGCGGTCGAGTACGCGGACGAGAACGCGAGACTGAACAAGGTGCAGGACAGGATCAGAAACTACAGCGGCGATGCCCGCGAAATCGTCCCGAAAATGGGAAAATTCAACAGGATACTGATGCCCCTGCCGGAGTCGGCTCACCTCTTCCTGGATGTGGCCTTGGCGGCCGCATTGAAGGGCGCGACCGTTCATCTGTACGGCATCAGCGAGCACGAAAAGAACTTCCCGGACCTGGTAAAGCATGCGAAAGCTATAGCTGAACATGCGGAAAAGAAAATAAGGATAGTCGGCAAACAGAAAGTGCTGCCGTTCGCACCGTACAAGGTCAAGGCAAGGATCGATATCAAGGTTCTCTAGATAATTTTGTTCTGTTCCTTTTTCTTCCTGAGCATATCGTCATATCTGGCCCTTTCTTCTGTCGATAGCCCGTCGACGAACTCTTGTTTCTCTTTGTTGAAAGCTTCTTTTCTTTCGATGAGCCTTTGCGTTTCAAAATCGATAGCCTTCTTTCTGGTATCGTAATTTGTCTCCTTTGTCTGCAAGACCTTCTCGCGCTCTAGATAGGAGGCTTCCCTATTCTTCAGTTCCTTTTCAAGTGCGACCATCTCAATGGACTTCACGCCGTTCTCGAGCTTCTTCCTGTCCTCGAATTTCTTATAGAGCTCATCCTCCTTTTCCGCCACAATGCTGTTTATCGTCTTGCTTATCCTGCTATTCGGGTTGTTGCATTCGGCCCTGAAGTATATCTCGAACATCCTGTCGATCTTGCCCCTGGGTTTTCTCATTATTTCGAGCACTTCACTCTGTATATCTTTCAGGGGTATCTCGGCATCGCAACAATCGCTTATTATTTGGCGTGCAAAAATTTCGTACAAAGGATCGTTAGGTATGTAATTATGGTTCTTGAACTGGTCGTACAGGAAGTCCGCAGGGTTCTGCTCCTGTTTTTTAGCAATCTCTCTGACGTCTGCGAAGGAGTATTCGGGCATATTAACTACCAAATAGTAATTAGTTTTGGTAGAATATAAACCTATCTTTATTCATCTATTCGTCAGAATCGGCGTCTGCAGTGCCTTTAGTTCGTCTTCTGTGATTTCCGCGTCCTGAATAACATTCAATATGATATATTTGTTCTTCTCGTAAACTTTGGATA
Source organism: uncultured archaeon (assembly GCA_964353775.1). Taxonomy (GTDB): domain Archaea; phylum Aenigmatarchaeota; class Aenigmatarchaeia; order Aenigmatarchaeales; family JAHLMS01; genus JAHLMS01. Next base: position 16,400 of record CAYGWB010000003.1, read on the forward strand.
AGACGGCGTTCTGCACATCTATTACCCTACATGCGCGTCTTAGCTCTTCATCTTTTTTATCAAGCTCTTGTTTGTATCCGATTTCAAGTATGTTCTTCAAATCCGCCTCCTTTTTCTTGGCTTCACTTAGGAACTGTTCGCGCGTCTTATCGAGCTCTTTTTGCAGTTCTGGTTGATAGCTCTGAATATCCAGACCATATGCCTTCGGTAAGACCTTCTGGATTTCTGATTTTAATTCAATGTTTGACTTTTTGTCGTCCCAATTTTCGAATACCTTTTTGTATTTTACCAATTCGGGGACTTTCTGGAGAACCTGGTTGATCTTCGATATGCCCCGACCGGACATGGAAGTGACGCTGTAGCTCTGACCATCGGGCATATGCGACATAATTATCTTATTGATAGTGAAAGTACGCCAATTTAAATTTATCCCTCGATTCGCAAATCGAATACCATATGATCCACGGCCGGCGCATAGCCCTTTACGCGGCGAACGGCCAGGAATTTGACCTTCCGCCCCTTTTTCTCGGCTATTTTGACTAGTTTCGACTTCAGTCGTTCCACGTCCCGCACTGGCACGGCTCGATGGAAGTGAATTATAGCTTTCGGTTTGGCCATCGCAATCGCGGCCGGCAGGTATTTCTCCGTTTCCTGTAAGTAGCCCATGATTACTCTGTCGGCCAGACCTTTGAGCGGTCGGGCGAAACGCCTGCAGTCGCCCTCCAGGACCTCTATTTTCGATCCTACGCCGTTAATAATGGCGTTCCGGCGCAGGAACTCGGCGGCCTTCGGATTGATGTCTATGGCATATATCTTTTTGACCTTGCTGTGCTTGGCTATCGGGATTGTCCAATAGCCTATACCGGAGAACATGTCCACTATCGTCTCGCCCTTTCGCACCTGCTTGAGAAGCCTCAGCTTCTCGCCCTTGTTCCCGGCAGCCCACATTACCTGCGAAAGGTCGAGCATGAACTGGCAGCCGTGCTCGGAGTGGACGGTCTGGGTCAGCGGAGCTGGGTGCGGACCCGGCCTGGCCCACAAAAGCTCCAGCCTGGGCCTCCGTTCGATATCCGTGATACTCTTGAAAAGATAGACCGCATGCACGTATGGCAGCATCTCGTGGACTTCCTGTCCGATGGCCTTCCTGTACCTGAGCAGCTTGGGTTTCAGCCTCAGCAGGAGTACCTTCCCGACTATCTGGTAGCCTCTCGGGAGCTCGGCCAAAGCAGCCTCGGGCAGCTTCCCCTCCAGTTTTCCCTTCAGTAGCTCATAGAAACGCATAGGGTCACCTAACAGCAGTTAAATAAGTAGAAAAACAAAAAATTAATTCTATCGGCCTAATCGGAGTTTGCCTGCACCTACTCTCCAGATCATGAAGAGTGCAATTAGTACTGCTGCAGGTGCAACTAACGATGCAATGTTACCGATTATTGCCTCAAGGTAATAACCGATTGTCGGCAGACCGGCCATGACTGCACCGGAGCTTCCGGCTGCGATCAGCGCGATTGTTGCCAACAGGAAGGTCCTTTCCTCGTCCATTGTGAGAGTTGACCATCCGCCCATTGCAAATAATCCGATTACGGTACCAAGCACTAGCATCACTACAGCGGCAGTCTCTTTCGGAACTGCGCCTGGTGCTAGACCTGCTATGATGGCGACTAATACGCCAAGCAGGAATAGGTACCCGCCTATCTGAACCAACTGTGTTTCTTTTGCCATAGGTTCACCTGAAACTTCCTTTGGAAAGGTCATTTTTAAAGATTTCTATTCTAGAGGTTGAATCGGCTTTTGACGACTGGTTCTTGGTATCGCTGGAAGGGCAAAAATCAGACATTTTCTTAACATGTTCACGTTTTGTTCACACGTGAAGCTATTCGCTGAAAATCTGCACTTGGAAACGCCAGAACTGGCAGCCCTTTGTCCAAGAGTCTGCCGGTAGACCAGCTTTTGAGCACAAACGGCATAGGAACTCTGTCGGATCGGGTATCTGCTCCCAGACCTGCGGCAGGAACAGCGAACCGCGGCTCCCCTTTCGTATTATCAGGCCGTCCACGTTTGGTTTCAGCTCTTTCAGGAGCTCGTCCGGTCCGGAGACCTTCAATTCCTCGGGTTGGCTGAGAACAGACACCTCTATGGTCACCTCGGGCAGCTCATCCGGTATCAAAGGCGTGAACCGATTGTCATGGCATGCCTGAACAGCAGCGTCCGGCAGGCCTTCCGACAACGGTTTGGTCGGCCAAGGCAGGCCGATGCAACCGCATAGCTGTTCGCCCTTATGGAGGGTCACGAAAACGCCGGCCGGCTCCTTGAACTTGGCCAGTTCTTTCGGCGGCTTGAACTCCTTCTTGTTCAGGTGCGCCTCGATGGCCGCTCTGGCGGCTTTCAGAAGAATTTTTCCGTCCGTCTGCGACAGCATGGAAAGAGATAGCATTCAGAAACTTAAAAATATGGTAGCGGGAGCTGGATTTGAACCAGCGGCCTTCGGGTATCCTAGAATTCCTATGAGCCCGACGGGCACTCCAGGCTGCCCCATCCCGCTATGGCTAACCTTTATGTCCTAACTTTAAAAAGATAATAGCATGGCAACCATTCTCGGCATTGACGAGGCCGGCCGCGGGGCAGTGCTAGGTCCGCTGGTCATCGCCGGCGTCCTGATCGATGAGAAGGACGAGAAGACGCTGAAAGCGCTCGGAGTAAAAGACAGCAAGATGCTGACGCCCGAACAACGAGAACACCTAGCGCCGAACATACGCCGCATCGCCAAGGACTGGATAGTTCTGAAAATCACGGCTAAAGAGATAGACGAACAGCGCGAACGGATCAACCTTAATCGCATAGAGGCCGAGAAGATGGCGGAAATAATCAAGGTCATGAAGGCCGATCGGGCGTACGTAGACGCGCCGCAGGTCAGCACCGGCAAGTTCAAGGCACTCCTGCAGGGACTGACCAAGACTGAGACCGACATAATAGCCGAGAACTATGCCGACACAAAATATCCTGTCTGCTCGGCCGCATCCGTTCTGGCAAAGGTCGAGCGGGACGCTGAGGTCAGAAAAATCGAGAAGCAGAACGGGATAAAGGTCCGCACGGGCTATCCGCACGACCCCGACACCATAGAATTTTTAGAACGTTGCAATGGCAAGTACCCGGACTTCGTCCGCACCAGCTGGGTCACGATAACCGTTATGGACGGAAAGCGGAAGCAGAAAGGCCTGAAAGAATTTTCCTGAATGCAAACCTTTTTATTGCTGCCGAGAACACTTCTAACATGCCTGAACAGACAGCACCAACGAAGATGAAAGTCGAAACGAAAGTTATGCTCACATTCTTGGTAGTCGGTGTTATCGCCGGTATCGCGAGCTGGGCGGTCGGAACAGCGATTCCGGACAACCGCGGTCCGTTCGCCGCTTTGGCGATCGCGATCTTCGTACTGGTCGGGTTACCGCAAATCCTGAAGAAGCCCTTCGGTGTCAACCAGAAGTTCAAGTGGTGGCTGACCAACGGCGGATGGGCCTATATCTTCGTCTGGTTCATCGTCTGGATAATATTCTACAACGTCCTGTAAAACTTTAAATCCTTTCTTTCCGTTCAATTAGCTATGCTCAAGAACAAATACAACAAAGAAGAGGTGCGCATTACCGGCGAGGACAAAAAAATGGTCAGGTCCTGCGAAATAACAAAATGTAAAAATTTCATTCTTGACGAGGAAGGCAAGGTCACGGAGTACATAGAGGTACGGGCCGGGGGAATGGTCGAGAAGGACCTGATAATCGGCCAGAAGTCCATAATCCACATGGACCTGATACTCCAAGAACATTCGAACATTGGCAGGAACTTGGAGATAGGCGCTTATTCGAAGATATATGGTTTTCTGGAACTGCACAAATATTCAGAAATCGGTAACAATCTCAATGTTCATATCGGCTCATATATCGGGAAGTTCAAAAGTAGCGAAAATGTTGTCATAAGGGGGGACCTTTACTTGGCGGGTGAGATACACGATTTCGAAGGAGAGCTGCCAAAAGCCCGCCGGTACATAGTGGACAAAAAGGCAGCGAAGCTGCCTGGGAATTTGTTAGGTGAGCTGGAGGAAGTCGGCTACATACCTGCCGTAATCTCAGAGAAAGCAGAAAGATAGGATTTTATATTCTGATTCCTCGTTCTATAGTCTATGGCAGTCGAACGGCCTATCGAGGACATGGGCGGCTGGTACCGCACGCACTATTCGATAGAAGTGACGCCGTCGATGGACGGCAAGCAGGTCATAGTCTGCGGCTGGGTGCGCGAGCTGCGGGACATGAAAAAGATAAAGTTCATCAAGCTGGCGGACCGCGAGGGTTTCGTCCAGATTCTGGCAAAGGTCGGAGAAGTCGACGAGAAAATAATCAACAAGATCGCCGACCTCGGCCGCGAATGGGTCATAGCAGTCAAAGGGACCGTCCGCAAGAACAAGGAAGCGCCCGGCGGAAGGGAGATCATACCGATTGCAATAAAAATCTTGGGCAAGTCTGAAGCGCAGCTGCCGCTAGAAATCGAGACGAAGAAGACGCCGGCCGAGCTGTCGACCAGGCTGAACTGGCGTTTCATCGATCTGCGAAAGCCGGAAATCACGGCAATATTCACTATCAAGGACGCCGTCACGACGGCCGTCAGGAACTACCTAGAGGGCAACGGCTTCATCGAGTTCCAGAGCCCGAAGATAATTTCCGAGGCCAGCGAAGGCGGCTCCGAAGTCTTCAAGGTAAAATATTTCGACCGCGAGGCCTACCTTGCGCAGAGCCCGCAGTTCTACAAGCAGATGATGATGGCGGCCGGCTTCGACAAGGTCTATGAAATAGGACCGGCGTTCCGCGCAGAGCTTTCTAGAACGACCAGGCACATCGCAGAGATACTCATGCTGGACATGGAGATGTCATTCATCAACTCTACGGAGGACGTGATGAAAGTCGTGGAAGGAATGATGATCGAGATAATCAAGTTCGTCAACAATAACGAGAAGACCGCGCTCGGAATTTTGAGCAAGAAGCCGATAATTCCGAAGGCGCCTTTCCCGCGCATAACAGTCGCTGAGGCGAAAGAGCTCCTGAAAGAGAAGAACCTAACGTACACGGAGGATCAGGAGATCGACACTGCAGGCGAGCGCGCCCTAGGCGAGATCGTCGCGGAGAAGTACGGGCACGAGTTCGTCTTCCTAACAGATTTCCCGTGGGCCGAGGCCAAGTTCTACCACCGACAGAAACAGGATAACCCGAAGGCCACGGAACGCTGCGATCTCATTTACAACGGCGTCGAGATAGCGACCATAACCCAGCGAGAGCACAGGTACGACGTGCTCGTCAAGCAGGCGAAGGAACGGGGCGTGACGCCGGAGAAGATAAAGTTCTATTTGGAAGCCTTCAGGTATGGGATGCCTCCGCACGGCGGCTGCGGTGTCGGTATCGACAGAATCTTGCAGCAGATACTCCAGCTGCCGACCGTTCAAGAAGCCGTGCTGTTCCCTAGAACGCGCGACCGGATAACACCCTAGTCGAGCTTTTTCAGCTGCGCCTTGTCTTCTATGAACTTTACAGGCAGGCCAAACCTTTCAAAATAGGGGACCGACATCTGCATGGCCCATTTCTCGGTCAAGTAATGGCTCGCACCTATCACGTTCATGTTCAATTCTTTCGCCTTTGCCAGGAATTTTTTCGCCTTGTCTTTTGAATACGCGTTTTTGCATCTGTCAGTACAACCTGTCACATAATTGTAAATGCCCAATTCATACGCCTCTTCGAGCATCTCGGCCTCGTTGCCACCGCCCGGCACTATTGCTACCAGACCGACCTTGTCCGAACAGCCATACTTGAAAACATTCAGCGTCTTTTTTTCGAGCTTCTTCTTTACATAACTGACAAGCTCGTTAAAGCTTTTCACAGGCAGTCTTCCATAAATGGAAACGATGGCATTGTGATATTCCAGAAACTCTCCGTTGACCTTCATATTCAGTTTTTTTGCTGTTCCGTAGGCCGTCGATACCCTGTCAGGCTCGTTCCTCACCCTGTCCCACGGCACGTGCATGAACATCAAGGAAATATTGTTCTTCTGCATCAACGAATAGTCCTGGTCAGAATATCTCTTGAAGCCCGTTCTCGTACCGTCCCAATCGAACGGATGGTGCGTGATCAGCAGAACGTCCTCATCTTTTGCGACCTGCTTAAGCACGTACGTGCTCGGGAAGCATGCCAAATATATCTTTTTTACATCGTCCGAATTCTTGAATATCAGACCGCGGTTCTCCTTCAGGAACTCTTTTGTCGCGTTCTTCTCGAGCTTCTTGTCGCCTTCTGTCACGAATCCCCAGTCTTCTGGAAAACGGCTGACCTCGAAATCTTTCTTTATTTGGTCGACCAAGTTGTCCAGATCCATGTTCTCACCTACGAATCTTTTCCGCCAGCTTCTTCAGCTCTTTCATGTCAGCTTTCGGTCCCAGCTGCGTAGAGATGTAGCCTTCGTATTTCTCGAAAAATATTTTCTCGTCTGCCAACACCTCTTTGAACTTTTCGCCCAACCCGTGCATCGGGTAGAGCTTTATGTGGACATGGTCGAGCGCCATTCCCTCCATCGCCATCGCCGTCCTTTGGACCGGCAGCTTTTTATCTAGCAGCAAGGCGACCTTTTTGGCTGCCAGCATTAGCCTCGCATAAACGTCATCCGGCATGTCGAATGCATAGGACGGATAGTGCTTCTTTGGCACGACCAGCGCCATTCCTTTTGTGTTCGGAAATATGTCTAGAAAAGCCACGAATTCGTCGTCTTCCCAAATCTTTGCCGCTTCCATTCTTCCCTGTGCTATTTTGCAGAATATGCAATCCTTCATGAAAATCACCTAAGGATACAGTCTTTCCATGGTTCTCGGGAACGGAATCGTATCCATAACGTGCGGCGCTCCGGTCAGCCACATTACCAGACGTTCGATACCTAAACCAAAGCCTGAGTGCGGAACCGTCCCGTAACGACGCAAGTCGATATACCATTCGTAGTCCTTCTTGTCCAGTTTGAAAATCTTGATCGAGTCGAGCAGGTCTTTGACGGTGAGTATGCGCTCGCTGCTGCCCGTGACTTCTCCAACGCTCGGTATGAGCAGGTCGGCTGCCAGCACGAGCTTCGCATCCTTCGGGTCCGGACGCATGTAGAACGCCTTCATATCTCTCGGAAAGTGCGTGAGGAAGAACGGCCTTCCGCCTAGCGTCTCGACAAGGTCTCGCTCCTCCTTGTCCGTGATGTCGTCGCCGAACTTCTTTCCAAGCTTCTCCATCGCTTCCGCGTACGTTATCCGTCCAAACGGCAGTTTCAGCTGTTCCAAATCCTTAGTTTCACGGCCGAGCGTCTTCAGCTCCGCCTGACAGTGCTTGAGCACATGTTTGACGATGTACATGACGAGCTCTTCCTGGAAAACCAGCAGCTCTTCAAAACCCATCCAAGCGGTTTCCATCTCGTGGTGCCAGTACTCCGCCAGATGTCGGATCGTTCGTGACTTTTCCGCACGGAAGGACGGAGCGATAGTATAAATCTTCTCCAAAGAGAATATCATCGCTTCCGCGTACAGTTGCCATGTCTGGGTCAAGTACGCCTTCTTGTCGAAATATTTGACTTCGAAGAGCGTAGAGCCGCCTTCGGCTGCCGAACCGGTGAATGATGGTGACTGAACCTGATAATAGCCCTTCTGGCGGTAGAAATCGTGAATCGCGTCAAAGACCGCGCTCCTGACCTTGAGTATCTCAGTCATCTTCCTGCTGCGTATCCATAGGTGGCGGACCTCCCGCAGGAACTCCTCGCTAAGGTCCTTTCCGATAGGGAATCCTTCAGCAAGACCGATTATCTTGAACTCCTTCGCAGAAATCTCCCAGCCGCCCGGCGCGCGCTTGTCCTCTCGAACAGTGCCGGAGAGTTCGACCGAGCTCTCTATAGTCGTCTTCTTCGCTTCCGGCAGGATTTTCTGGTCCTTGATTGCGACCTGGATGACACCTGAGCTGTCCCGAAGGACTACGAAGACCAATTCTTTCTGGTCTCGTACTCGATAGGCCCAGCCACGCAGGCTGACGGTCTTACCGTCCAACCCGCCCTTGAGCACGTCCTGGATTTTTATGAAGTCTTGCATGAAATCATCTCCTCATTCTTGATATTTATCTGTATCGAAAAAGCGCCCGATCTTAACCGTTATGGGCCCTTCGGAAAGCCTTCTCCTAACAAGCGCCGGTATCAGAACTCTTCCCTTGCTGTCAACACGAGCCGTGAAGCTAACAAAACCTTCAGAACGCCGGGTTTTGATATTCACCTTTCACGTCTCTCACTATAGAGTATTCTCCGTTCTAGTTTATAAAATCTTCGGTTTTGTGGGATGCTCATTTATGTTTATATAGTGTTGAAGCGATAGTCTGCGGAGATGAAACGAATGAAAAAAAGCGAAATTGCGGCCCTAATGATTGTTTTGCTGTCGTTTGCCATAAGCATCTATCTCTTTCCACTGATGCCGGAACAGCTGGCTTCCCACTGGAACGCCCTGGGAGAAGTGAACGGCTACATGCCGAAGCTCTATGGCATGTTCCTCATGCCGATAATTTCTGCTGCGCTGCTCGCGCTCTTCATTTTAATGCCGAGGATAGATCCTTTGAAGGCAAACATCAAAAAGTTCATAAAATATTTTGACGCGTTCGTAGTGCTGATATTGTTATTCATGTTGTACATCCATCTATTGACAATCTTCTGGAATTTCGGGATGAGATTCAATCTCATACAGTTCATGTCTCCGGCCTTTGGGATATTGTTCTATTTCGTTGGCGTTCTGACGGAAAAAGCCAAAAGGAATTGGTTCATAGGAATAAGGACGCCCTGGTCCATGAGCAACGAAAAAGTCTGGAACAAGACCAACATGCTGGGCGGAATGCTCTTCAAGATTTCCGGCGCAATAGCGTTTTTTGGCGTCCTGCTCCCGGATTATGCGATATGGTTTGTACTCGTGCCAGTGGTGCTGACGACCGTCTTTACCGTTGTTTATTCCTATGTCGAATATCAGAAGTACAGTAAATAGTGGGCTGTGAGACATTCCGAATCGATAGTGGGCCGTTTGCGAACTAATTTAAAAAGCCGGAGACAAAGTAATTATTGCCCGGGTAGCTCAGCTCGGAAGAGCGACTGGCTGTTAACCAGTAGGTCGCAGGTTCAAATCCTGCCTCGGGCGCCAATTTAATTCTCGAATTTTAAAGGTTTGGCATGTGTCCATATCTTTTCAAAGAAATCTTTCACAATTACTATTACTGCCGGATGGTTGGACCAAATATAATCATTGTTATCAATACGAATTATTGCTTCTTTATTTTCAATAATCTCTATTACCGGATGGGCGTCTAATTGCACCTGTCCGAGAGAAACCCCCGAGTTTGCATACCATTCAGCACGTGGACTTGAAATTGAATCTAATTTAGTTGTTGTTAGCATTCGTATTTTTACTCCACGTGCTATAGCTGCATTAATTGCAGCATCGATATCTTCATTTCTTGTGAATTTATCTGTGACTATACAACATTCGGAATTTGTTCGTTTAAGCATATCAACAAATTTATCAAAAAATGCTTTATTTCCTGTGGCCATCCAGGTCTCAAAATTAAGTGATTTTGTAGCCATTTTTAATTTGTCCGACAGCATAAGAGCCTTTGATTCAAGTGTATTTGTTGTGTTCTTTTTAGAATCTAATATTATTTTAAATACTTCTGCAGGATCAATAGCACACCAACGATATGGTTTTGTAGACTTAACTGCTGCAAACGACTTATGCTTGAGATTTCTTAAAACATCATAAACTTTTGAAACTGGTATATGACTTATAGTCGATATAGTTGTAGCTGACAAACTACCACGGGTAGCCAATGCAAAATAACTTCGTGCTTCCCACTCACTAAGACCAAATGCGCGCAATTCATGAACAATATTTCTATTCATAATATCTACTCATGCAAAATTTATTTCAAGTTGAAATGGGGTTTGTTCGTAAATAGCAGTTATAATGATTTTTCGAGTCTGTAGTAATCTTACAATATCGTCATTTGTTAACGCGGTTTTAGCATATTTCATGTTACGTTTTATAATTAACTTCAGATATATGTTAGGTAGATAACTAATCAACATAAAAGTTTAAAAGTTAGTACGGTTAATAATTTATTATGAAATTACCGATAATCGGAAACCCTGTGAAAAGTAGAGATATTATAATATCATTGCTAAGCAGCAATTGGCCCGTCTCGACTAAAAAAATATATACGCTGATGAGAAAACGTTATAATGTAAGCATATCATACCAAGCTGTTCACAAAATCCTACAAGAATTACTAACAGATGGTGTAGTGCTTAAAGAGAATAAAAATTATCAGTTAAACCCAAAATGGATAAAAGAACTTAAAGAGTTTTCTGAACGTTTAGAAAGTCTTTATAATCTGCCAAATATGAAAGGGACAATAACTAGAACGTTCATATACACAACGCCGGATTATTTCTATAGAAATCTTGTAAGAATGTGCAATGAGAACTGCTTCTTGAGACTTTCTTCTAAAACCCCCGCTCTTATAATATCAAGTGAGGCTGAGATGACTCGTTGGCGTAAGCTGTATTACAGAACTCTTATGGGCAGATTAAAATCAAATAAATTAAAAATAATGTATTTATTTTCAACCGAACTGACAAAACAAAAAATAATTGAAAATAAGAATATAACTGCTATAAATAAATTGAAAAAACTTATAGCTACATCAAATATTAAGTTAAAACATGCCCCCCTCCATTCCGTTATTACAATGGCAATAGGGCGTGGAGAATTTATGCTCGGATTAGCATCTCCTGGTCATAGCGATCTAGTTGGTGTTATTCACACTTTTTGTGATACTACCACAATATCACGAATATATGACAACATATTTGCAAATGCGCATGAACCTTATGATTTCATAAAAGATATCGAGAGTGTAATACGTGCAAAAAAATAGTATTAAATTTTGGGGTGACAAAGCGTCGTATTATCTTGAGGCTAAAAGAATATTAAAAAATTCTAAGACGCTGAAAGTGGTAGCAAAGACGCCGACACTTTTCATAACTTCTCAAAGAAAGAAGGATTATCAGAAAAAATACTATGATGAACTGATGAGATCGCTCAAAAGAAACATCCGCATAGAATACCTCTTTTCCCTTCCGTTCACGACTGAAGAACTGCTCTCTGAAGACAAAAAAACGGCCTTCAAAGACCTTAGCGAGTGGTCCGCCTTTTCCAAACATCCAAAAATAAATATAAGATTCCTTAAAACAAGGAACCCGTTCAGCTGTGTTATAGGCGACCGGGAAACGGCCGTCCTAATCGTTTATGCGAACGGAAAAAGGGGCTGCTTGACCGTTTCGAACAACGTCACCGCATTCCATAACAAAGCATTCAGTCAGCTGTTCAGAAGCGCATCGAACAAGCACGGACCCGCCATCAAAGAAATCAAAAAGTCGATTGAGAACCGATAATTATTTAAAGTAGGGACACCCAAACTTTTACAACTTTTAAAAAGTTCGAAAAGTTGATGTATATGGCTTGGACACTGGACAAGGAAAAATGTCTGAAGTGCGGCGGCTGCGTCGCGGTCTGCCCGTTCGGGGCGCTCGAGCTCCACACGCACCCGGAGAACGACCCCAAGAAGTGCACGCTCTGCGGCATCTGCGCGAAGGCCTGCCCGGTAACTGCGATCAAGGTGAGCAAGTGAACGAGTTCGACGTCATAATCGTAGGCGCGGGACCGGGCGGAAGCGCCTGCGCCAAGAAGCTGGCTACCGCAGGTTTTTCTGTGATGATGTACGACCGCCGGGCGGAGATGGGCAACCCGAAGCGCTGCGGCGAGGGCCTGGACAAGAAGGCCGAGCAGCTGATCGGGCCGATACCCGAAAGGTGCATCGCACAGCATATCAAGGGCGCGCGCGTATACGCACCGAACGGCAAATACCTGGACGCCGTCGTAAGTTATGGCGGTTACGTTCTCGAAAGACACGTGTTCGACAAGTGGATGGCCACCGAAGCGATCAAGGCTGGAGCAAAACTCCAGACGAACACGCTGATCAAGAATCTCATAATAGAAAACGGCTTTGCCAAGGGTGTCAAAGGCGAGTTCATCGGTCAGCCCTTCGAGGCTAGGGCAAAGCTCATCGTCTGCGCCACGGGCGCCGAGAGCCCGCTGCCACAGGCGGCCGGACTGAAGACGACCTGCAGCCTAAATTTAATCGACACGTGCATCCAGTACGAGATGGCCAACGTCAAAACCGATCAGGATTTCATCCACATCTACATGGGTAACGAAATCGCGCCCCGCGGCTATGTCTGGATATTCCCGAAAGGGAACGGCACCGCGAACGTCGGATTAGGCATCGTGCCTGGGAGCAGGACGCCGAAGGAATATCTGGACGAGTGGATAGCAAAGCAGCCCGGCCTCGCGAACGCCTCGATCATCGAGGTGAACGGCGGGATAGTGCCTGTCGGCGGCCTTCTGAAGGATATGGTCGCGAACGGGTTCGTCGTGCTTGGCGAGGCCGCACATCACGTGAACGCGATACATGGCGGCGGGATCAAGGAGGCCATAATCTCCGGCCAGATAGCAGCCGAGGTCATTGACGAGTGCCTGAAAAAGAAAGACGTCTCGAAGGTCGCGCTCTCGAAGTTCAACGAGCGCTGGTGGAACGAGCGCGGAGGCAAGTTGTCCCGCATCGAGAAGCTGCGCGAGGTCGTCGAGAAGCTGTCCGACGACGACATGAACGATCTCGCCGATGTGCTGAAACCCGAGGATTTAATCGATTTCGCAGGCGGAGCCCGGCTGTCAGTTCTGGCAAAGGTCCTGATGAGAAAGCCGAGACTGCTCGCAATCGCAAAGCACCTTCTTTAGTAACCTTTAAATATGAATATTCTGATTATTCATATTAATATGAATAGAAAAAGCAACGTTTGCTGCGGCTCTACCAAAGTGGGTAGCCGCGGCCAGATAGTAATACCGCAGGACGTGCGGGACAAGTTCGACATCAAGAAAGGCGACACGCTTCTCGTTGTCAGCAACGGCGCTGACATCAAACTGGTCAAGCCGGACGTGCTTGCAAAGATCGCAGAGGAATGATTATGGTCCACATAGACAAGCTCGAGATGCAGGGGTTCAAATCGTTCACGCACAAGACTATCATGCTGTTCCCGAGCAACTTCACGGTCGTCTGCGGCCCGAACGGCTCCGGAAAATCGAACGTCATGGATTCCATATGCTTCGTTCTCGGCCGTACGTCCGCAAAAACTCTTAGGGCCGACCGGATGGTAAAGATGATATCGACCGGTGGAAAGGGCAAGACGCCCGCCGAGTCGGCCAAGGTCACTCTTTACTTCGACAACAGCGACAAGACCTTCCCGCTGGAAGAAGGCACCGTCGCAATATCCCGTAATGTCAACCGCAACGGCGTCTCTATCTACAAGCTGAACGGTCGGACCGTCACGCGAGAAAAGGTCCTGGAGGTCATGCGTTCCGCCCACATCACGCCGGACGGCCACAATATCATATTGCAAGGCGGCGTCACAGAAGTCATAGAGATGTCCCCCCAGGAAAGGAGGGAAATCATCGACGAGGTCGCAGGCATCTCCGAATTCGATGAGAAGCGCGACCGGGCGCAGCGCGAGCTCATGACAGTGGACGAGCGCCTGAAGGAATCGGTAATAATTCTTAACGAGAGGTCCGCTAACCTGGAGAAGCTGGAAGCCGAAGCGAAGGCGGCCGAAGACTACAAAGTATTCACGGCCGAATTGGACAAGTTGCGCGCTTCGCTGTCCAAGCAGCGACTGGTGGACGCTGAGTCCGCGATGTCCGTCCTTACCAACAAGATCAATGACCGTGCGGCCAGCATCACCGATTTTGACAAACAGTTGACAGAGGTCGATCACGACCTTGAGAAGACCGAGACAAAAATGACGAAGCTCGGCGGGGAACTGCTTGACAGGGACAACGAAATAGCCGTCGTACGCGAGGTAGAGAAGCTACGCGCAGAAATAGCCCGCAGGCGCGACAGGCTGGTCATGGGCGAGTCGGACATAAAGCGGTTCGACGAGCTGATCGCAAGGCTGGAAGTACTGCAGGCCAGGGTAGGCGAGAGCTCGCCCGCTGTGCGGGAAGTGATGAAGCTCGGACGGACAGGTGTCTACGGGACCGTTGCGAACCTGTCAAAAGTACCGGGCGAAAATCAGGTCGCAATAGAGGTCGCGGCCGGCAACCACCTCTGGGACGTCGTTGTCTCGGACGAGAACGTTGCAAGCGAATGTATCAATCACCTGAAAAGAACGCGCATCGGCCGTGCGACGTTCCTCCCTCTGAGCAAGATCAAGGAACGAGACGGCAGCCACTTCAAGAAATACATGAAGCAACCGGGCGTTATCGGCCTGGCCATCGACCTAGTAAAGTTCGACAGAAAGTACTGGCACGCGTTCAGTTCGATATTCGGCGACACGCTGGTCGTGGACAACATCGAGACCGCGAAACGTATCGGAATAGGCGTAGGACGAATGGTCACGCTTGATGGCGACCTAATCGAGCGTTCTGGTGCGATGATCGGCGGTTTCTATCACCGCGATACGAGGGCGTTCACAGGAACAGATGACATAGAGAAATATAATCGGCAGAAAGCCCAGCTCACGTCTGACCTGAAGAAGATTTCCGAAGAGATGACCGTCCTCGAATCCCAGCTCGCGAAGCTCACTGAGGAGGAGAGCAAGGGCGGCGCCAAGCTAAAGGCAAACCTAGCTGAAAGAACCGCGCTCGATCAGGCGGTCATGGGACTGAGGCTAAAACGCAAGGAGTTCGCCGAAGCGAAGCTGACAACCGAGACTGAGGTCCAGAACCTAAGGATAAAGAAGGCACGACTTGAGGCCGAGCTGGAGAACGCGAAGTCGGAGTTCACGAACTACACCGCGGTCAAGGACACTTACACCGACATGCGGCCTTCCCAGCTGGAGAAGAAGATAGAAGAGACGACTTCCGCCATAAACAAGCTCGGGGCAATCAACCAGCGCGCGCCCGAAGAACTTTCCAAGCTCAAACCTGCGTACGTAGAACTGAGGGAAAGGGTCGAGACACTGACGACCGAGCGGGACCGCGTTCTTACCATAATCACCGAGATAGAGGGCAGGCGCAAGCAGACTTTCATGACAACTTTCTCGACCATAGCCGAGCAGTTCAAGATAGTCTACAAGGACATGACCGGTGGCGACGGTGACCTGAAACTGGAGGAGTCTGACAACATCGAGTCCGGTCTTCTCATAGAGGCATGTCCGCCCGGCAAGAAGGTCCTGAACATAGACGCTATGTCCGGTGGAGAGAAGACGCTGACCGCGATGGCGCTGCTCTTCGCAATCCAGCGCTTCCGACCGGCCCCATTCTACGTCCTGGATGAAGTGGACGCCGCATTGGACAAGCCGAACACCAAGAAGGTGGTCGAACTGATAAAGAAGTACTCGGACCGCGCCCAGTTCATTGTCATCAGCCACAACGATTCTACCGTGGCTGCGGCGGACTGCGTATACGGCGTGAGCATGGAGGACGGCGAATCGAAGATTGTCGGCATCCGCATGCCAGAATGAAGTGTTCATTATGTTGACAAACGACGACCTAATCAACCTGATGATATCCGAACCCAGCTGGGAGGACGTGATAGTCAAGATAATTGCCGAGGAAGCCATGGACCCGTGGGCCATCGACATATGCAAGCTGGCGGAGATTTTCACAAACTATCTGACAAAGATGGATCAGCTGGATTTGCGCGTTCCTGCCCGTTTCATCCTGATAACGGCGATACTTTTGCGTATGAAGTCGGACATACTGGCCGCCAAACGCGCGCAACGGATATTCATATCTGAACCTGGCACAGGCGAGGACGAGCAGCTGCTGCGTACGCTGGCTGCTATTCCACCGCTGGAACCGCCGCTCAAGCGCGTACCGATGGGAGAGGTGACTCTCAACGAGCTGATAGGCGCGCTGAAGAAGGCGTTCGACGTCCAGGAAAGGAGGGAAAGACGCAAACTGAGGATACGCGGAATGGTCGAGCGCGCAGTTCCTGCCGCGGATGGGGACATAAACAAGCGTATCGACAACCTGCTGGCGGCCATAAATTCCGCGATAACCGAGCTGCAGAACGACGTCGAGTTCTCTAAGCTCGTCAGCAAATGGGAACGCATAGAGATCGTGCGCACGCTCCTGCCGCTGCTGCACCTCAGCACTGACGGGAAAATTAATATATCGCAGAACGAACTGTTCAAAGAGATAATGATAAAGGTGAAGAAACCGGTGCCGCTGCCGATGAAGTGATCATATGCCAACGATGGAAGAACGAAGGATAGCGAGAAAGGCCCTGCTAGAGGCGGCGCTCTTCATGGCATCCGAACCGTTACCGATGGACAAGCTGATGAAAATAATGAGAACCGATCCGGACGTCATCAAGCAGCTTCTCGAGGACATCAAGAACGACTTTTCCGCTCCAGGCCACGGGATGCACCTGATAGACTCGAACGCTGGCTGGCAATTAAGGGTGAAGCCAGAGTACACTGCGTCCGTGCGCGGGCTGACGCCCTATCACGAACTGTCCCGAGGTCTGCTCCGCGTTCTAGCGCTAGTCGCCTACAAGCAGCCGATAACGCAGTCGCAGATCGTCCGCGTGATAGGTAACCGTACATACGAATACGTGAAAGATCTGGAGAGACGCGGGTTAATACGAACCATCAAGACCGGACGAACAAAAGCGCTTGTCGCCACAAAGGAGTTCGCATCCTACTTCGGCATAGAGAGCCCGGAGGACATCAAGAAGTTCTTTGAGCAGATGGGCACCCCAGAAGAGCAGAAATAAAAGTTACGTCTGTCCATTCTTTTCATGCGTGATATGGCTGCGCTCGATGTGTTCTTCACCGTGACCGAGCTAAGGAACCTGATAGGCGGGCAGATTCAGAAGGTGTACCAGAACGGAAAAGCGGTCTGGTTCGAGATATACGTGCCCGGCAAAGGCGCGTTCACGCTCTACACCGAACCGGGCAAGATTTTCATAACCGAATACAAGCGGGGTGCGCCCGAGCAAGCCGAGAACTTTGCCATGTTCTGCCGCAAGCATATCGGCGGACAAAAGGTCATCGGCATTCACCAGCACGGCTTCGACCGCATCGTCGAGCTGGAAACCGAGAAGAACATCGTCATATTCGAGATATTTTCCAAGGGCAACGTGATAATCTGCGACAAGACTTTCAAGATAGTCATGCCCCTCGAGATCCAGATATGGAAAGGCAGGCAACTGGTGCCGCGCAAGCCGTACCTGTATCCGCCCGAGACCGTCAACCCTTTCAAGCTCACGCAGCTGGCGCTACTTGAGATGCTCCACAAGAGCGACAAGGACATCGTGCGCTTCCTGGCCGTCGACCTCAGCTTATCCGGCCTGTACGCGGAGGAGATCTGTGCTCGCGCGCAGATAGACAAGAACAAGCTATGCAAACAAATCAAGGACAGCGAGATGTTAGCTATATACGAATCGATACACTCGCTGATAAAACAGTTCGGCCCGCATATGATTTTTGACGATTCGAAACTCATAGATGTGACGCCTTTTGAGATGATAAACTACAAGAGCAAACGCTCGCAGAGCGTGCCGACGTTCATGCACGCGCTTGACGAGATTTTCACACACGGCGCCGTGTTAGATATCAAGCAGGAAAGGACGAAGGTTGTCGATGAGCGTATCGGAAAGATAGAACGCATCGCCGAACAGCAGCGACAGGACATTGAAAGGCTGAGACGGACCGAAATCGAATCCAGGGCGAAGGCCGAAGCGCTGCAAAGGAATATCGAACTGGTCCAAAACGTAACGAAAGGTATAATTAAGGCACACGATTCTGGACAGAGCTGGGAACAAATCAAAATGCGGCTAAAGTCTGAAAAAAGTCCGGAAGGCCGGGCAATAAAGGAAATCAAGGAACGGGAATGCCGGATACTTCTTGAGTTAGATTGACCTTTGCGATCTCGCTCAGGTCAAGAAGGCTGTTCGCCTTGATCATTTTATCCGATACCGTATAGAGTGTCGTGTCCATGTAGAGCGCACGTTTGACCGCTGACGTGTAATCATAATACCACTCGTTCTCAGACGCATTTTCTATCACGTGAGTTATCTGGCCCTTCAGGCTGAATCCGTTCTCGAGCGTCAGGTCGAACACATATGCACCCTGCGAATACTTGTTCTCATTCCAATTGTTCATGCTCACAGGTATAACAAGCAAGTTCTTCGACTTGCTGAACAGGAACGCCTTGTGGTCGTACAGCGCTTCCGAATACGTGTAGTCGTTTATGCTGCCGATTAGATATGTCGAAAGCTCTTTCGGGTTCGAAACATCGCTCACATCGAACAGCGAAAGCTTCAACTGGTGCGTTGAACGCCCGCTTTCGTCGGTCTCCTGTCCGACTCCTATCAGATGCCCCTCGTCATAAGGATGCAAGTATTCGGAGAAGCCGGGCATCTTCAGTTCGCCAAGAACCGTTGGTGCGCTCGGATTAGACAAGTCAATTACGAACAACGGGTCTGTTCGCTTGAACGTAACAAGGTAGGCACGATCGCCCATGAACCTCGCCGAGTATATCTGCTCGCCCCTTGCGAGGTTCTCTGCACTTCCGATAAGGCCGAGGCTGCTGTCAAGCACGTAGACATGGTTCAAAGATGTGTTGTCCCAGCTATTGCCTGTAGTTGTCGCTATTCGGAAGTTTCCGTTGTATTCATCCATCGAAAATTGGTTCAGAACACGTCCTGGAACATCGCCGCTAGTCTTGTATTCGATGCTCGAGCCAGAGATGCCTATCTTGTTCACGACCGTCTTCTCCATTTCCTTCTGAAGCTCGGCAATGACCTGCTGTGCCTTGTCCTCGATATTCTTCATGAATGTTGCGCCGTTTTCCGGTCCCAGACTCTGTGCATAATCATTGACAACGCGTCCGATAGCATCCAGCTTCTCATAGGATGTCATGCTCTGGTTGTTTCGGATTGCTGCTATCTGGTCGACCACACTGGATGGAACGTTCGGTATTATGGCCTGGTCCACAAGCCTATTGTAATATTCTGTGTATGACAAAGTCTTCGTGTAGACAGTATAGATGTTTTCCGGGGAAACATATAGGCTCTGGCTGTAGCCGAAAAGGAACACCTTCTCGTTCGGCTCCTCCGCGTCGTTCTGCGTGTTCAGCGCCATTATAGATGTGTAAACGAAAGATGTGTCATAGGTATCAAAATAGGTTATATCTGTGGCGGCGACGGTCGTCTCCTTCGCACCGACCGCGTACACGGGCAGGATTGGCCCGCTGTCCAAGATTTGAACTGGCTGCGTTGTTACCGCGTAAACGTAATCGCCTATCATCCTCGCATCATAGTACGAGCCATCAACGGAAACGTTTCGGACAAGCACAGGAGATGATCGGTCTGTTATGTCATACACGTAGATGACAGATTTGCCTGTGTAGGGATAGTAACCATAACCTGGTGCAACAGCAATCTCCGTACTGACTTTAGATACCGCTGGTGCAGCGACCGCCGTCTCTGTCATTGGGTAGAATCCTTGTCCGCTGCCGAAGACGACAAGTCTGTTGCCATTAACAAAAATGTTCGAAATATAAGTGTTATTGATATCGATTTGCGAAGTCACATTCGCCGAATCGGCGGGATATGCGTCCACTATGAATATCCTGTTCTGAGAAACAGTGTAGATATACTTGCCGTCATTCTTCACGATGTCCGGCTCATCGACGCCTATTACCTGTATGTTCGTTTCAGAATACTCGGTCGCCTTTGGCTGCGTAGCGGCTTCAGCGCCTGTTGCCATCGTGGCCATCGGAGC
Source organism: uncultured archaeon (assembly GCA_964353775.1). Classification (GTDB taxonomy): domain Archaea; phylum Aenigmatarchaeota; class Aenigmatarchaeia; order Aenigmatarchaeales; family JAHLMS01; genus JAHLMS01. The sequence goes on from CAYGWB010000003.1 coordinate 36,323, forward strand.
GCCTACCATCTGGTCGCGCATCATCACCCCGCCACCGTAATATCCTTCGGACCTTTCCTTGATGAAGCTCGCTAGCTCCGCATAGGATGCGAACTGTTTGGCTTTCGGTACGGTCGGCTGCAAAGGAACGAACAGCAGGGCGCCAGCTATCAGTACTACGGCCAGAATTACAACGATCAGTTCTGTTCGCATGATTCTATTATCTCTGGCCGATATTTAAATAATCTCTTTTGATTCGGAGCTTTCCGAACGATTCCATAAAGAAAAAAACGGCCGGCGTGAGCCGGTCGTCAATCACTTCCAAAAGGCAGGTCCGTCGGATTCAACTTCTGAACTTGCAGACGATTGAGTCTTTGCTATCACAGGTATTGCCGGAGCTGTCTGCTCCTCGATCATACCGCAACCTACGCTGGTCGAACTGCTTTTGCAAACTGTCGTCTGGACTGGTTGTGCCTGGCCTGCTGCATAAGCGATCCCTACCGGCTCGAAGTTTATCAACCATCGGTCCCCGAACATACCGGAAACGGTCGCGACGCCATTGCCCTCATGTGCGAATAGCAACAGCTGCTGTCCGTTGTCCTCTGCACTGAGCTTTATGAGCCAGTTCTGGCCACCGCCCTGAATTCCCTGCATCTGCATCTTGTGCATCTCGCTGCCGACTATGAGATATACGGTCTCTTGACCACCATGTGATATTCTCATAAGTACGGCGGCGTTCGTGTCTATGGATCCGTACAGATTTTTGGCAGTATAGATGTCCAAAGCAACACCGCGATAGATATCTATACGCACATCATCATAGGTCCAAGGATACGTAGGCAACGCCTGACCCGTGGTCACGTTAACAGCACCGCTTGCCAAGGCGCTCATTATCTGTTCCGCGACCTTGTCATTGTTGCTGCTTGTGTTGCTTGTGTTTTCCCACGGCCATGTGAAAGCACTGACAGCAGTTGATTGTGCAACGACCACGACGCATACTAATGCCACCAAAGTCAAAATCTTGCGCATTTTTTTTCACCTCCAAAAAAATTGTGTCATAAGATGAAATTTATAATGGGCAGAAATTGTTCGGTTTCACCCGAATAATCATGAATGTATTTAAGCTCTACAGATGTTAACCCTTATCATGGAAATCACGCGCAATACTCTGAAGGCGCTCGCATCCGACAGACGTCTTGACATACTAAAGGCACTTGCTGAACGTAGGAAGATGCCCGCCGAACTGAGTCGCGAACTTCATCTGTCCGGCAGCACAATCGTTGAACACCTGTCCGTGCTAGAGTCCGCAGGACTTGTAAAACGCATAGAAACCGGGCACAAATGGATATACTACGACCTGACCGAGAAGGGTGTTGGGCTGGTAAGACCGAAATGGCCCGTACAGTTTATGTTAATTCTTTCCCTTGGCCTGCTGCTTATGATCAGCGGAATCTTTAGCGTCAGTTCAACCATCTATCAGCCGTTCTATTACATGACAGCCGGGGCTGCTGGTGCTACGACCGAGAAAGCTCTGGAACAGACTGGCGCTGTGGCAGCCATCAATGAAAATATCACGACTAACATAACTAATGTTACTGAAAACGCCACTGGTTACTCCGTAAACTATTTGCCTGTTCAGCAAATCAATTGGTTAGCTGTTATCGCAATAGCCGTCGGTATCGTTCTGCTGGCATTCGGTATAATCAGTGTATTGAAGGAGAGAACATGGTTGAAGTAGAAATCGACTTCAGGAAGACCGCACGGCAGAACGTTCAGAAATACTTCGGTGAAGCGAAAACAGCGAAACATAAGCTCGCTGCTGCGGAGAAGGCATTGGCAGAAACGCTGAAGAAGATCGAGGAGGCTAAGGCCGGGGAATTGAAGATCGAGCAGAAAACCTTTGGGCTCCCGAAAAAGCGGAGAGCGAGGGGCAAATGGTACGAGACCTACCGATGGATGTTCACGACAGAAGGTTTCCTTGTCATCGGCGGCCGGGATGCGAAACAGAACGAGATAATTTTCGCAAAACGGATCGAGCCGACTGATATTGTCCTGCACGCGGAGATAACAGGCGCGCCGCTGACCGTGGTCAAGTCTGAAGGAAAACAAATCACGCCGCTCGCCATACGTGAGGCTGCCGAGTTCGCAGCCGCCTACTCATCGGCCTGGAAGGCAGGTCTGGGAGGCGTGGACGTCTACTGGATAAAGCCCGAACAGGTCAGCAAGACAGCGCCTGCGGGCGAGTTCCTCCCGAAAGGCTCGTTCATGATCCGCGGGACGAAGAACTACCTGAAGAAGATGGAACTGAAGGTCTCGATCGGTGTGAAGTTCGAGAAGGACAAGGAAGGAAAACGGCTTGCGAAACTGATATGCGGCAACACGCAGGCCGTCAACGAGCATGCGAAATATTTTGTCACGGTAACGCCTGGCCGGCTACCACAGTCCCAGCTGGCGGCTGAGATACGCAGGCAGATTCTGATGAAGGCTATGCCGGACGACACGGCACTGATAGAGGAAATCCCGATAGAAGACATCCAGCGTGCGATACCTGCCGGGAACAGCGAACTTGTAAGCTAGGCCTTGTCCTGCACGAACGGCTGGCCTTTCTTCAGCGCTTCCTCTGCACGAGCCAGCTCCTTGCCGACATATGCGGCATGGTCGAACTTCGAGAACAAGTTCTCGTGAACAGCCGCCCGGTAGACGTCTATAGCGCTCTTGCCGCGGAAAACATACTGGCTCGGACCGCCCGTCGGCAAACAGTGCTGCAGAACTATCTCGCCGTTCTGGATAGAGACGATGAAGTAGCCCAGCGGGTCTTCCGCGAACTGCTCGCTTTCTCCGGTAAAGTATTTCTCGAGAACCTTCGCCGCGCCCGACCAAGTGTTCTCGTACAAGTGGGCGGAATTGGAGATTATTATTGTCTGCCCCATCTCGACGCCCAGCCGCTTTGCCATTCTTCTTTGCAGTTCTCGCAGAGCGAACGCGTTCATGGGCCATGCGTTGAACATGTCGTTCGAACGAATCGTGGCTGTCTGGCACAGCTTTCCGTTCTTTATGTTCCAGCTGACCTGCGTGATGCAGGGCGGGTGCTGGGACATCGAATCGAGCTCGACGTTCCATGTGAACGCTATCGCCCTTCGCGTATGCGGAACTTTCTTTATGTGCTCGAACGCAAGCTCGACCTGGTCTATCTTCATGACACCGTCCTGTCTGCCTATCATCGGATGGCTGAACAGACGTTCGCCATATGTGTAGTGGACGTTCGGATTCTTGGTGCCGTCGAGAACAGTCGGATAATATTTCTCCAGGTCCGTCTTCGTGAAGCTGAACCAGGGCGCGATGCCGTCGTCATCGCCCTCGATGACCATGACCAGGTCAAGGATCTCCTTCTGCTTCACTCCGTATTCGCTGGGCTTCTCTTCGCCGAACTTCATTATTGTGTCTAAAAGTCTCAGCCAGCCGTCGGCTATGCTATTGACCGTGATGACGAATCCTGATTTTGAGGAGGAGAGCGTCGGAAACGACTCTTGGACAGCCGGCAACTCCATTGGTTCGCAGAAAGCGCCGAGTCTCGGAAGGCCATCAATGATCTTTTCTATGCCCGGCTCCTTGCCGCGCATGTCGACGACCTTTACGTTTGTCCTGAACTTTTCAAGAAGTTCGGGCGTTATGTTGGAGTCTATGCGTATGCCTTCCATGTCACCGGACATGACCCTGATCAGCGCATTGCCACTGCCTGATAGGTCCGCGCCGCACAGAATGACGTACCGGATCTTCGGGTTCGCGAATATGTTCTTTATCATCGCGTTTACGCCGTACGAACTGTAAAGGTTCCCGGCTACGCAGTACTTGCTCTTGTCGATGCTGTTGACTATCTTCTCCTGCTCGGTCCAGAGCGTACATATGCCAACATGGCTGGCCGGATTTCCGGACTTCAGCACGTCGGCGTAGAATATAGGCCAATGCATATTCTATAGTTGAAGCAAAAGTATAAATCTCTTTCAGAGACCGTGCTTCTCCGCGATGGCGCGGATCTCTGCGAAAATAACGTCCTTTGGCCTGTTTCCGTCGATCAGGTAGACGTTCGGCCAGTATTTGAGCAGGCTGTGGTAGTTCGCCCTTATCTTGTCGAACTTGCTCTTTTCTTCGAACAGCTCGGTGTGCGAGAACCTCGACTTGCCTATGCGCTGCATACACACATCGGGCGGGCAGTCAATTATGAACGTTATGTCGGGCTTGTGGAACTTGGTGTTGATCGTCTTCAGGAAGTCCATGTCAACTCCTAGCGCTCCGAAGGCCAACGTAGAGAACACGTATCGGTCGCATATCACGTTCTTGCCCTCTTCCAGCGCCGGCTCGATCTCTGCTGCGAGATGATGCGCACGGTCCGCCACGAAAAGCAGCTGTAAAGCAAGCGGCGAGGTCTTCCACTCGTGCTTCAGGCAGGACTTTATCAGGCCGCCCATCGCCCCATCGGTCTGCTCCTTTGTGACAACGACGTTGTTGCCCTTGGAGATCAGCCAGTCCCTAAGCAACAGAGACTGCGTGGATAGTCCCGAACCATCAAGACCCTCGAATACTACGAACTTTCCCGGCATGCAGAAACCTTCATCGAGCGAGCATAAATAATTATGGTGGGCCCGCTGCGATTTGAACGCAGGCCACCAGCTCCCAAGGCTGGAATCATACCAAGCTAGACTACGGGCCCTAGACTTGTTTCGTTCAGAGAACTATTTATAATAATCATTAAACTGGCTGTTGATTTTCATCAGGCAGGTGCTTTTTGATTGCAGAACGTAATATTTCGACGTTGACCGGCTTAGGCAGATAGTCCACAGCCCCGGCTTCCAAGGCCTCCTTTTCCACACCGCTACCGCTCATTACAATTATTTTGGCTTCCTTGTATTTTTCCCGTATTTCCTTGACCACATCGATGCCAGTTTTGCCCGATCCCATGCTATAGTCCGTTATTAGCATATCCGGCCTCTCCTTATCGTATTCCGATATGGCGCTCTCGCCGTCAGAAACTCCTGTTGCATGATAGCCTGTCCATTTCAGTATATCCATAACGGTCTTCCTTACGAGTTCATCATCGTCGGCTACCAGTATTTTCATTTCCATATCATTCACTACTATATAGTTAGTATGAACTTCTATTTAAAGGAGCCGGAATTCATATTATTCCCATGCCTTTCATCAACCATTCCCTTCTGAAGCCTGATTCCATAGAAGAAAGGGATTATCAAAAGAACGTTCTCGCGACCGCGCTGGCCAAAAACACGTTATGCGTGCTACCGACCGGAACGGGAAAGACCGCCATCGCCATTCGTCTGGTGGCCGAACGCATGAAGCAGTTCCCGGACTCGCGCGCACTGATAATGGCGCCGACGCGGCCGCTTTGCGAGCAGCACCAGAAGGCGTTCCAAGGTGCGTTCAACATACCCGAAGATGATGTGATCCTGATAACTGGAAAGATTCCGCCGAACGAGCGCGGCAGGTTCTACAAGACGGCCAGCGTCATAGTTTCCACGCCGCAGTGCATCGAGCATGACATCGCGAACGGCGTCATCGACCTCAGCGATTATTCCGTGCTCGTGGTTGACGAATGTCACCGATCGACCAAGAAATACGCCTATCCGGCCGTCGCGAAGGTGTATTACAAAGAATCAAAGTGGCCGCGCATACTCGGATTGACAGCCAGCCCTGGCAGCACCGAGGCCAAGATAAACGAGATACGCCACAACCTTTTCATCCAGGCCGTCGAGATCAGGACGGAAACGGACAGCGATGTCGCTCCGTACGTGAAGCAGACTGACCTGGAATGTATAAAGGTCGAACTGCCGCCGCAGATGAAGGACGCACAACAGAAGCTCAAGGAAGTGCTCAAGGATACGCTCGCAAAATTGAACAGCCAGAACCTGCACATAAGGTCGAAGAAGGACGTGCTGATCGCTCAGAAGCGTGTGCAGCGGGAACTGGAAGAGGAAAAAAACCCCGTTTGCTATCACATTCTCGCCCAGCTCGCGACCGCCATGAAGGTCTGGCACGCGCTCGAACTGCTGGAAACGCAGAGCATAAGCTCGACGCGCTCGTACCTGAAGAAGCTCTACGAGGACGATACCAAGTCCGCGAAACGGCTGCTTGCCGACCCGCGCGTGCAAATGGTCGTGAACACGGTCGAAAGGCTGAATGATGAGGGCGCCGAGCATCCGAAAATGCGCAAGCTGGCAGAAACTGTCTCAAGAATGTTGATAGGGAATCCTAATCTAAAGATAATCGTGTTCAGCCACTACCGCGACAACATCGAGAGGATAAAGTCAGTGCTGGACCGCATCGATGGCTGCAGACCGGCCGTTCTAATCGGACAATCGGGCGCGAAAGGCATGAGCCAGAAGGAGCAGATAGACGTGATACGTGACTACAACGTCGACGTGTACAACTGCCTGATCGGCTCGCCTGTCTCGGAAGAGGGCCTGCACGTACCTTCCGCCGATTTGGCAATATTCTACGAACCCGTGCCTTCTGAAATCCGGATGATCCAGCGACGCGGCCGAGTCGGACGAACGAAGGTCGGCAGGATAATTTTCCTTCTGACGAAGGACACGCGCGACGAGACCTACTACTACGTCGCGAAGCACAAGGAAGCGGCCATGAAAGAGATTCTGAAGGATATGCAGGAAGAGAATGGTCTTAGAAAATTCTTATAGCGTTGTCCGGTCCGAAGTCCAAGGTTCTTTGAAACACCCTTGCGGGAAGCTCTGACTTCAAAGTCCGAAGACCTGAGGCCTGAACGCTGAAATCTTCCCGGACAACAATCTATATTAGTCCTCGAAATTATTTAAGTTTAACTGATTTTTATGGGCGCGTTGTCAAGGTCACTGGCCGAGGACAGGCAGAAGAAGAGCATCCTGATATACGTGGACAACCGCGAGTCACGCAGCCGTGTGGTCGCCGCGCTCGCCGTTTACGAATGCATGATACAACCGAAGATGTTGATGGTCGGAGACTACGTTGTCAGCGACCGCGTATGCATTGAAAGAAAGACCTCGGACGACTTCCTTTCGAGCCTTGTCGACAAACGACTATTCGAGCAGATGAGGGGGATGAAGGAGAACTTTGAGAAGCCTATTCTGATAATCGAGGGCCCGAGCCTGTACGGACGGACCGGAATAACGCCGAATGCGATCCGCGGCGCGCTGGCCACGATAGCGGTCGACTGGGGCATACCGATCCTTTGGACGGCCGACGCGGAGGAAACTGCCGGAATGATATACTGGCTCGCCAAGCGCGAGCAGGTCGACCAGGAAAGAGCGGTCTCAATCAGGGAGAAGAAGCCACGGATGACCGTGGCCGAACTTCAGGAATATGTGATATCCGGCCTTCCCGGCGTTTCCATAACGCTGGCCCGCCGCCTGCTCAAAAAGCTCAGGACGATAAAGTCGGTGATCAACGCCGGCGAGGAAGAATTGAAAGAAGTGCCTGGCATCGGTCCTGAGAAGGCCAAGAAGATACGCGAGCTCTCGGAAGCCGAATACAAATGATTTTTAAGGCGGTCTCAGCAATTATACGCATGCCAAAAACTCAAAGAAAGCACTTCAAACTAGAGGCTGGCACTGCCTGGTTTCTTGCCATACTGCTGATATCGGCAGTCACATCATTCTGGGAATTCGATGTGGCAATAACGGCTCTTGTGCTCGGCATATGCGGCGCGGCTGTCGCAATACTGAACATCCGCGTCGACGAGGAGCGCGACTTCCTGATAGGAGTCACTGCATTGGTGGTCGTGCTGTTCGCCATGATAAGCATAGCCGATATGTTGACGCTTGCAACAGAGTTACAGAACTTCTTCACGAACCTGCTGATCGGGTTCGGGATTGCCGGCTTCATCGTAGCGCTCAGCCTCATCGCAAAGGTCGGACTGAAAAGATAAATCAGATGACTATCGTCGCGATGTAAATTGCTGCAGCCGCGGCTATAGTCGCCACCCAAGCGGTTCTGGACCATTGCATAACCTTTTGCCCGTCAAGCGGTCCCAGCGGCAGCAGGTTGAAAATTGCAAGGAAAGCTGAAAAGCGTGCTCCGACAGTAAGCAGACCGAACGGCCACAGAAGGCTCACGGCCAACAGTCCTGCACCTAGGGCTATGTTCACGGCCGGCCCTGCTATCGATATGAGACCGTTCTGGCGTCTGGTCAAGTGTACAATAGAAAATGCGAAACCGCGACCTCTTGAAGTAGAAATATAGACGGCGCCAGGCGCGGCAAATATGAAGCCGAAGAACGATGTTATCAGCGCCAGCAAAAGCCCCATGGGCCACATGCGATATTCAGCGAAACAACCGTAATGCTGAGCAACTAGCTTGTGGCCGAGCACCTCATGGCTCAGGAAGACGACGACAACGATGAGAAGGGATGAAATAAAGCCTGAGAAGCCCCCAAGGGCGAATGCCAGAACAATGGCAGATAACGCAAGGTCGCGAACCTCTATCCGGCTGAAGTTCAGCATATCCTCATTTTCTCCTGGCTCTTAATAACTTTTGCAGTCCTTCCTTATGCCCAAGCCCAACCACGACAATTATTTTCTTATTTTTCTTGGCCAGCTCCCGTATCCAGCCGGCCATGTAAGCGTTCCTTTCCGTGACGAGTATGCGATAGAATTCGGGCATCTTTTTTTCCATGTATTTCAGCACCTGCTTCACCAGCCGCTCCTCGGGCACTTCGGACAGGTCCATCACCTTAGGTCCGATAGCGGCACCCGTGACAAGGCCTGCAAACAGTTTTAGCTTGGTCATTGTCGACACCGAACGCATCTGGGCGGCTATCTCCTCTATCGACTTGTCTATCAGCACTACCCGTGCGCCAACCGATCTGCCGGCATCTATGGCGGCCAGCATCTCGCTGCCCGGCATCACACCCGTAGCCTTGCCAAGTCTCGTCTGCAACGAATGCATGAGCCAAGCAGTCAGACCAGCGCCCATGCTAGGTGGCTGTGGATGCAGAAGCGCCCTGTAACGAATCGGGTCGAGCTCGATTGCCACGCAGTCCGGCTGCTCACGCAGTATGTAGTCGCGGGCGGCCGTCACAGAGCTCGGAGAGATGTGCGAGGTCCCGATTATGGTTATATTTGCCATATCCTGTATTGACACCCGAAGTAATAAAACTTTTAAACCGCGCATGTGAATAACTCTATATGGCCGCATTGCCAACATGGCTGACGCCGCAGGTCGCAATGATAGCGATAGTGTTCATAGTCTCGTTGTTCGTGCTCTACAAGCTGTTCAAGCTGCTTGTTCGAGCATCGATCGCAGGATCGATAGGTTTCGCTTTTCCATGGATAATCAACGGCATCTCGGTCTACTTCGGCATAAGCCTGCCGTTCGTGATTCCGGCCACGATAGACATGGGAGTGACATTTGCGCTTGCCGGCATCGGTCTCATAGTGCTCTACGAGTTCCTGCACTTCATACTATACTTTTTCAAACTTGTGACGTGGCCCGTACGGTACGCGTTCAGAAAGAAGAAGTGATCCCATGAACACGCTCGAGCTGCGAAGGCAGGCCGTGCATGCTGTCGGCATTCTCTCCATCCTACCGTTGCTATGGTTTGGAAGATGGATCGGTGCCGCTGTCGCTGGTTCTGTCTTGGCGTTCTTCGTCATCTGGTCCCTGTGGAGGCACGGGAAACGGAGGCCTCCGAACGGTTTTGAGACGATACTGGAAAGCTTCACGGCCAAATACGAACGGTACGGCGAAAAGCCGCTGATGGGCGCGGTGACATTCTACATCGGGGCGACGATATCGATTCTTGTTTTTAGCGAACCTGTTGCCGCGGCTGCAATAGCCGTGCTTGCGATCGCGGACTCTGCATCGACAATCGTGGGCCATTATTTAGGCCGTCACAAGCTACCGGTAAACCAGAAGAAGAGCTGGGAAGGCTCGGTGACGTTCTGGCTCTCAGCTTTCGCAGTTCTGCTGTTTTTCGTCAGTCCGCTGCGCGCTTTCGAGACAGCGCTGATTGCGATGACCATAGAGGCCCTGCCGAGAATAGATGATAACATATCCGTACCGCTGGCCGTCGGTCTGCTGCTGACCCTCATGAATTATTTCAACATTTAAATACTGGGCGCTACAAGTGTTTTGCATGTTCGCACAGCTCGGCGGCCCTACAGATATTCTATCGACCATAGTATGGGTCGTACTTTTCGTGATCATGATATTCTTCGGCCCGCGCCTGATGGCAACGCAGACGGTTATGAAGCTCGAGAAGGATGTTGCCGAACTCGAGATCATGGCGAACACCAGCCGCGAAAGGGTCATCAAAGCAGTCTCAAAGAGGCCTGCGGCGGTTCGCGAACAAATCAGAAAATTCATGGACTTCTTCGCGGTCTCGCCCGTGGATATCGATCCTTACGGAGTGGTCCGCAAGATAGACATGGTCGTAAGGCAGTCGGACAACCGCTTCAGGTGGTTCGTGAAGCAGATAGGACCTGAACTGGACGCGGAACAGTCGGCAAACATCAAGAACGCGCTCGCAGGCGCAATGACCGTCCACCAGATAGCGAAGGCGGTCAGACATCTGCTAGAACTGATAAAGAAATACAAGATATTCCAGCTCGCGCTCATTTTCCAGATGCAGTTCCCGCTGATACGCCAATTTGCAAAGGCGGCCGCTGCGGCCACCGAAGCGTTCGTTGACGGAGTACCGATCGGAGATGGAATAGGGCCGCTCACCGTGGCGCACCTTATGAAAGGAAAACCGAAAGTGTATGCGGATGACGAGTTCGTCGTGACAAAGGCAAAAGTGGCCGGAAGGCCTGTTTTTGTCGCCAAGGCGCACGGACCCGGGGCGAGCACGGGCTACCCTGGAAAGTTCCTGACGAAATTCGTGAGGAAGCAGCGTATAGACAGGATAATTTCTGTAGATGCCGGCATGCGTCTTGAGGGTGAGAAAATCGGAAGCATCGCAGAGGGCGTCGGAGTGGCCATGGGCGGAACAGGCGTTGATAGATACGAGATAGAGCAGTTCGCCGTCAGCCACAGCGTCCCGCTGGATGCCGTCGTTATCAAGGTCAACGAGGAAGAAGCCCTGTCTCTGATGCCGAAGGAGGTTCTGGCAGCTGTACCGGACGCATTGGCTACTGTCGAAGAGGCCATGAAAAGGGGCAGCAAACGCGAACGCATACTCATAATCGGTGTCGGCAATACCTGCGGTGTCGGCGACAACGTAGCAGCTGTCAAGAAGGCTGAGGAAAAGATACTGACGGCGCATCGCAAGGCAAAGCCTGAAAAGAAAAAGGGCTTGTTTTGGTAATCTTTATAAACGTTAGTCCAGCTATTTGGATTTGATTGATATGGCATCAATACGACCTGGCAGATGTGTTCATTACATAACCAAGCCGCCGTGGACGCGCATTTCGATACGAAGACCGAGGCGGAGCTACGTGAAGGGAGTCCCTGCAAGCAAGATTCACCAGTTCGAGACAGGGAACGTCGCAGGCCAGGCCGGACTTCCGTTGGTTTATTATCTCGTCAGCGGCTCTGACGTCCAGCTGCGCAGCAACTGCCTTGAGGCGGCACGCATGGCGGCCACCAAGTGGCTCGAGAGGAACCTTGGCGTGACTGGTTTCTTCCTGAAGGTGCTTACGTATCCGCATCACGTCCTGCGCGAGAATGCGATGGCCACAGGCGCAGGCGCAGACCGTTTCTCCGAAGGGATGCGACAATCGTTCGGAAAGCCAGTTGGCCAGGCGGCGCGTGTAAAAAAATCCCAAAGAATATTAATGATACGTCTTCCTGCTGGCAATGATATAATAGCAAAAGAGGCCCTGCGCCGCGCACGCACAAAACTGCCCGGATCGCCACGCGTAGTCGCTGGCTAGTCGAGAATAATCGGGCTCGATATCGCAATCTGCCTTTCAAGCGTCTCTATCTTACTGACGATTTCAACTAACCTCTTATTGATTACGTCAAATCGTACGTTTATCTCTGACATCTTTTGCGAAAAGTCTTCAGGTCCCTTCGTTGTCACATTTATCTCCATCTCAGATACGCGTTCTGACAGCGATTCCACCATCTGTCTGACGTCATCCGTAGGCATGTTCCTGAATTTTGAGCTCATTTCTACGAACGCCTTGCGCAGGTTCTTGAACTGATCGGCAATATCTACAATTTCGTTGACGGTGTTTTCAGCGCGCGTCGCCTGCGTCAGAACTTGCCCCTGTTCGTTTTGCAGCTCGACTATCTCCTCGGTCACGTTGCGCAGATTCTTCTGAAGCTCTTCCGTGGTCTTCTCCATTGTAGCCAGCCGCTTGTCTATCTGCAGGTTTGCGAGCTTCATCTTTTCTTCGAGCCTTCTCATGTCGCTGTCTTCCATAGAATCACATTATCTGCGGTAGAATAAATGTCACTATGTCGCCAACCAATATTGTCACGGCGAGCGCAAGAGGAAATACCGGACCGAACCGTACGCCTTCGCGTATCATCACGAACGACTTGACTTTTCTTACGGCCCTCACTTCGGCGGCCGTAAGGCCCCGTATGTGTCTTTTGTAGAGGCCTGCCTTCGGTACGTCCTCGCCGAGCATGTCGTCGACCTTCAGTTTTTTGGTGGATATACGGACGTAGAAGTTGTCTTCTACTACCTTCAGGACGCGATAAAGCACAGGTATTCCGAAAACGGCGACCGGTATCAGGACCGACCAGGCCGAACTTGTCACCGACCACAGGATTATAGAAGCGACTATTGCACCGAGCGTGAACGGCATTATTATCTTACTGTCCGCCTTTATGATGCGGCCTACGCGCGTCCTGATTCCTGCCTTCATGTATGCCATTATGACCGCATAGGCGATTGTGTATGCAGCGCCGACGAAGAACACGTTTATGAAAAATGCGATCGGAAAAGGGAAGACTGACGAGGAGCTCAGGGGCCAGATGGGCAGCAAAACGCCGATAGCGCCCATCAGCTCGCCATCGCCTCCGCCCCACTGTCCTGCAAGATACATGCCGAGACCGAATAGACCGAATAGACCGCCAACTGCCAGGCTGGTCGTCAGTCCGGCCCAGCTGCCTGTCATAAATCCTTCTACACTAAAAATCGCGATTCCGGACACAATCATCAGGATGCAGACCCAGTCCGGGATATCGGTCGTTTTCAGGTCCCACAGCCCTGCTGCAGCACTTCCGACAATCGCTATCGCGATTCGGAGCAGCTCGAACATAGTCGTTTTTTAATTGCGAAGGCAGATAAAGCAATTGGTTTAAATCTTTTACTTTCGACATTCTTTTGGGTGGTGCTGTGTCTGAGGAAAAACCTATTTATAAGATGTCCGTTAGTGAAAGAATAGATTTCTTGAAGAGCTATGCTAATTTGTCTGACGAGGAAACTGCGCTTCTTGGAGGATTCGGAACGCTCGGAGAGGAGAAAGCACTAAAGGAAAACGTCATTGGTGTTTATGATAATCTTACACTGGGATTTGCGACCGGCCTTGTCGTCAATGGAAAGGAGTACGTTTTGCCCATGGCCATCGAGGAGCCGTCTGTAATCGCTGCCCAGTCGAACGCGAACAAAATAATGAAAAGGGCGGGCGGATTCAAGGCAGAACTGTCCGATCCATGGTACATGATTAGCCAAATACAGTTGACGAAGATCGAGAACTACGAAACTGCGATTGATGCAATAAAGGCTGACAAAGACAATCTGCTCAAAATCGCTAACGAGGTGGACCCGAAGCTGGTCGGCGTTGGCGGTGGTGCGCGTGGTTTGAAGGTGCGATACCTGCCGACGCGCAAGGGCGACATGGTCATAACACACCTATATGTTGATACCAAGGATGCAATGGGCGCCAATGCTGTGAACTCCATGGCAGAAGCCGTCGCGCCCAGAATAGAAGAACTTACCGGCGGAAAGGTCTACCTGCGCATACTTTCTAACCTGGCGGACAAGAGACTCGCCAGAGCCAGTATAAAAATACCATTCGATATGCTCGAAACGAAAGTAAAAGTTGGAGACGAGGAGCGCACGCTTTCCGGAACTGAGGTTGCTGATGCAATCGAGTATGCATCGGCTTTTGCAGATGCGGACCCTTATAGAGCCGCGACGCACAACAAGGGAATAATGAACGCTGTGGATGCGATAGCAGTGGCGTTTGGTCAGGACTGGCGGGCACTGGAGGCCGGCGCACATGAATATGCATACTACGCCAACAAAGACAACAAAGGCGACTATACTCTCAGCAGCTGGTACGTCGAAAATGACGGTTTGAAGGGCGTCATAGAGATGCCGTGCGCGGTCGGTATCGTGGGTGGTGCTGCCGCCGTGAACCCGCAGGCAAAGCTTTCGAGAAAGATTGCCAAAATCGAGAGCGCGGGAGAACTCGCCATGGTTATGACCGCGGCAGGCCTGGCGGAAAACTTTTCAGCGATAAAGGCGTTGTCGACAGAAGGTATCCAACGCGGGCACATGCGATTGCATGCACGCAACATAGCGATCCAGGCCGGCGCAACAGGAGACAAAATCGATTATGTGACCCAACAGATGATCAAGAATAAAAGGATAAAACAGGACTACGCCGAAGAACTGCTCGAATCTTTAAATGCCAAGAGCTGAAATCTCTGTTATGAAAATCAAGCGCGGCGAGCGAATTCTGTTGTTAGGACAGAAGAGCTATCTTGTGAATGCTGACAGTCGGTTCGACTGCGAGTTCGGTGGTTATGACCTGAAGAAACTGGTTGGAAAGCCGTTCGGAACAAAAATAAAGATGGGTAAGGAGCAGTTCACGGTCGTCCGACCGACCGTCACCGACTTTCTATTCAAACTGGCAAAGCGCGCACCGCAGGTCATACTGCCGAAGGATGTCGCCAGCATCCTTTCGGTCACAGGCATAGGAAAGGATGCCGTTGTAGTCGATGCCGGCACAGGCAGTGGTTTCCTTTCGATTTTCCTTGCTAATTATGTCGACGGTGTTCACACCTACGAAAAGAGGAAGGAATTTTTCAAGCTTGCAAGCAAGAACATCAGAAATTCCGGAATGAAAAACATCTTCCCGAAGTTCGCGGACATTTCCAAGGGAATCAAGGAGAAGAACATCGACCTGATAACGCTCGACCTTGCGAGCCCTGAAAAAATAATAAAGCTGGCTGAGAGAGCCCTGAAGCCTGGCGGCTGGATCACGGTCTACTGCCTCCACGTGGAGGAGATGCAAGCCGTCTGCAAAGAACTGAACAAAAGAAGTTTCACCGATCTGAGGATCATCGAGAACATAAGGCGGGACTGGCAGATGCAGATTGGGAAGAGGCTGTGGACAAGACCGCGCAGCCTGATGATCGGTCACACTGGATTTTTGGTTTTCTCAAGAAAGCTTTAGTGGTGGGCCCGCCCGGATTTGAACTGGGGTCTCGAGGTCCCGAACCTCGGATCCTAAACCAAGCTAGACTACGGGCCCGAAAACAAAATCAACTTCCAAGCTTTATTAAAGGTATACTTCTATGAACCCGCCAAGAACTACGGCCAGCACAGCCAGCCCTAGCATCATGATACTGTCCTTGAAAACGAGCCTGAACTCCAGACTCATCACCTTCTCCCGGATGAATCCTGATGAGAGCATACCTCCGCCGATGCCTGCGAGGAAATATGCCAGCATCTCTATTGGCAAGTGCGGAATTATTCCAGCCGTCTTGATTATGAAATCCGAGTAAAGGCCCTGCCTCAACATTGTGGCCAAGAAGAGGGCGAGTATGGAAGCGTTCCAACTGAGAATGAACAGCGCGCCTGTCGCGAACATGAACGACAATGCGAACGCAAAAATCATGACGCGCAAATTATTCATTATTATCGGGCTGAGCAGCGTCGAACCGGTCAGGGCGGCGCCGGACATACCGGATACGGCCACTATGTCTGCCAGCTGCTGAGCAAAGGCTTGTTCGACAAAAGACTCAGGCATCGCCAATGCGATGACAAAGATTGAGATGAAGTTGCCGACAAAGAAAAGTGTGAATAGCCAGACCACATCGCCATGCCTCTGGAAAAACGTTTCCTTCAATTTATGCTCGGCAACAAGCCTGTCCTCTTCCTCCTCGTCCGCCAGTATCCTGAATGCGACTGGCGTCATCGCAACCGTAACGAGCAGCGGCGCGATTATGCCTGCGGCCGTCGGGAATATCCAAAATGCCATGAACACGCTCACGAAGGCGACTATCAAGCTCAGCGCGAGCATTTCCATCGGCTTGTTCTCTATCTTTTGGGCAGGAAACAGAGATTCCAAAACCATAGTTAAGTATTTAACTTTGAGCTTATTAGTCTTATGGATATGGCTGCGGAAACCCCCAAACTCAACGGCCAAGCTGTTATAAGGCGGAGGCTGCCTGCTGTCGAGCGGGCGATCGCCGAGATAAACCCTGAGCGCGACGTTCGCGTTCGTTTGACCGGAACCGTCCTTGGAGTTTCCAACAACAGCATGATGCTGGATGACGGCAATTCACGAACCGAAATAACGTTCGATTCATCCGAAGCGATGGCGGGAATAGAGATGGGGACGCTCGTCCGGGTCGTCTGCCGCGTCCTGCCGTTGATAGACGGATACGAATGCAGGGGCGAGGCAATACAGAGCCTGGAGGATTTCGACCTCGGGCTATGGAAGAGGGCAAAGGAGGTAACTACCAATGTTCATGGCAACGCTTAATGATCCAAAAATGTTGAGAGATTGCGTAGACTGCATAGCAGGCCTAATCGATGAAGGCCTGTTCAGGCTTACGCCTGACGGCATAGACCTGATAGCAGCCGACCGCGCCATGGTCGCTGTCATAGAGTTCAAGCTTGCGAAAAGCGCCTTTGCAAGTTATCAGTGCGATACGGCAGCTAGCGCAGGTCTAAACATGGCCAATTTTCTTACAGTCCTGAAACGTGCCAGTTCTAACGACAAGCTGACTTTACGATTGAACAACAACCGCCTTGAGGTCATACTTGAAGGCGGGTCGCGACGCGTCTTCGAACTTCCTCTTCTGGACGTTAACATCGAAGACATCCCGCCCGTCAGCAACATGACATGGACAGCGAACGCCGAGCTGAAGGCCGACGTGCTCAGCCAGGGAATAGATGACGCTGACATAATTGCTGATGCGATTTCGCTTGACCTCTCGCAGGAAGGCTTCCGAATGGCGGCCGAGGGCGACAGCTCCAAGACCGAGCTCAAGCTCGCTACCGGCAGTCCGTCGCTCTCGAAGATCGATGTAAAAACTATTGCGAAAGCGCGCTACCCGCTCAGCTACCTGAAGACGATGGCCAAGGCTTCCAGGATCGCGGACACAGCGAGCCTGTCGCTTTCCACGGACTATCCGCTCCGCCTCGAGTTCAAGGGACAGAACGCCTCGATTGCGATGGTCCTTGCACCGCGCGTTAGCGAAGATTAGAAGTCATTTTTCTCGTAAAGCGCGGCCAGGATGAACGGCAGAATTATTGTAACGTCACCGTCCACTGTCACGTATTTCGCGCTCTCTTTTACTTTGCCCCAACTGACCGCTTCTGTCAGGCGAGCGCCTGAAAGCGAGCCGTCGTACTGCGATGCCGTTGTTATATAGACCGCATAGTCGAGACCGCCCTTGAACTGGTTCCACCAAATCGTGTGGTGCTTGGAAATACCGCCTCCGAGCATCAGCGCTCCGGTCGTCTTGTTCTTGAAGGCTATGTCCGCCAGTTCTCTCTCGTCCGCCAGTATGTCTATCTTGAACTTGTGGTCCTGCGAGAACCAGACTATGTTCGTGCCGAACGAACCGTCCGTTATGCCAGGCACATAAATCGGAACGTTGTGCTTAGCTGCCTGATAGAGAATGGAATTCTCGTCATTCACCCTTTTTCCGAACTCGGCTATAAGCTCTCGGCCGGACCATTCGGATTTTATTTTCGCCAGTTCTTCCAGGATTGGCTGCATGTTCTTCTCCAGGACCCCGCCGTAATCATCGTTAGGTATCAGAACGTTTCCCAGCCTGTATATCTGCTTCTGGTGCAGCATTGCGTCGTCCAGCTCGAAGCTGCCCTGGTAGTACTTGCCGCCCCAGGCTCGAGCCAGATCGTGGTCCATCGTCCCGCAGGTCGTTATTATAACGTCCACCATTCCCTTCGCTATCATCTCGGCTATCGCGCCGCGCAGTCCGGTCGCAACGACGCAGGCCGGGAATGATAAGAACTTGACGCAGCTCTTGTCGCTTTTCATATTCTGTATTATGTCGACAGCCATAGCAAGATTGGTCGCACCGAAACCGCCGGCTATGGACATCTGCTTGACTACGTCAGCCACACTGGCGCCGTCCAGCTTCATGTCCTTCTCCGGCTTGTCGAGCAAATCCATACAATCACATCTGAGTTATCATTTTAAATTCTTTTATAGTTTATTAATGCCATGGAACAGCCTGAAATTCTAGCTTACTACTCAAGGCCGGAGGTTATTAAAGAACTGCTGGCAATCGCAAAGGATCGTGAAATCGTCGGGGCCTACCGTGACGGACGCTATTCGAAGAGACCGGACGTCCTGCAGTACCCGTCGGATGTCACTGCAAAAGTAAGGACGGGCGTAGTGACATGGCACTGTTCGGTCGAACATTGGCATTCTCCCATGTCCCTCTCCACTTCTCTGAGCCGGGACGAGCTGAACGTTGCGCGCAAGGGCTTCGACCTGATATTTGACATCGACAGCAAAAGCTCCTTCGAACATGCGAGGACAGCGGCTGTCATGTTGTGCAACTTCTTGGCCGATTCGGGTGTAAAGCCTACTGTCAAGTTCTCGGGCCGCCGCGGATTCCACGTCGCCATTTCGGCAGCCGCGCTGCCAGCGAGCATAGACTACAAGCCCGTGACCTCTTGCTACCCAGAAATACCGCAGGCAGTCGGCGCTTACATAAAGGATCAGATACGCGGCAGGCTGATAGATACGTTAATATCAGATGCCGGCGGTGTGGCTGCTCTTACGCAAGGGATGTCCGTTCCGGACCTGTCGCCATGGAACTTCGTCGATATAGAATCGAACTGGGGCGCGAGACACCTTTTCCGCGCGCCCTATTCCCTACACGAAAAAACGTGGCTGGTCTCGCTGCCTCTGCGGCTGTTCAAATTGAAAAGCTTCAGGCCGGAGGATGCGAAACCCGGAGCCGCAGGAGCGCCTTACCTGGTAAACAAATCGGAAGAGGCCACGGACCTGCTGGTCGCAGCACTGGACTGGGCCACCAAGAACGTGCAAAAAAAGGAAATGGTCGTACGGACGATCAAGAAAGGTGCGCCAATACCTGAAGAATGCTTCCCGCCGTGCATAAAACTGCTGCGCGCCGGCATAGATGACGGGAAAAAACGGTCGTTGTTCACGCTCATCGCTTTCCTTCGAACAGCCAACTGGCCGTGGGACAAGATAGAGAAGGCCATAATCGAGTGGAACAGCAAGAATCCCAGACCTTTGCCTGACCGTTTCATCAAGACGCAGCTCACCTGGCACAACCGACAGCACAGGGACCTGCTGCCGGCCAACTGCGACAACGACGCCTTCTACCGCTCGATCGGAATATGCCAGCCTGCCGAGCTCTGCACGAGGATAAAGAACCCTGCGGGCTTCGCTAGACTTGCCGCCAAGGCGGCCGCCAGGATAGAAAACAGAAAAGTTAATAAGCGTACGAAATGATTGGTGTTGACATGGACCTGATAAGCTATGAAACCATCCGGACTGCTCACAGGGCAGAGAAGGACGAGACCCTGCAGAAGCTGCCCGAGAACTTTTTCCAGTCCGTCCGTACATGGCTGGCCACGAAATCAGCCAGAGGCGACACGGCCAGTCTTCTGGAAGTTGAGAACGCCAAGAAGCTTATAGAGGATCTGATAAATAGAAGGGAGAGAAAGATAATGATGTCTGCGCTCCGCGCCGTCCGCGGCTCGTCCCCGCCTGTCGGCATGACGAACTCCGAGATGATATTCTTTGACAAGATGGTCGTTCAGCTGAACGATTTCAGGACGATCACGACCGAGAACATAATCGGACCTGCAGCTATGGCCGAGGAAAAGGTCATGGCGGCCGTCGAGAGCGTTGCGGCACTGCCAAAGCCGCAGTTGGTTCAACCGCCTCTGCCGAAGAACGGCCACACGCTCGTTAAGATGCTGTCCGACCTGCCGCGCTTCGTTGGCACGGACATGAACAGCTACGGCCCGCTGAAGAACGGGGACATGATAACCCTGCCTGCTGATACGGCAAACATGCTGTTCGGCAAGGGCATGGCCGAGACCGTTCTTGGATAGTTTTAAATAGGTTCGGAATTCATGTGATTAGCATGGAAGCTCCTAAGATGCAGAACAGGTTCTGTCCGTTCTGTCGCAAGCACACGCAGCACGAGGTCAAGCGCGTCAGCGTGCGCAAGATAAAGCGCATGCTGGCTTCCGGACAGCGCCGATTCAAGCGCAAGATGAAAGGCTTCGGATCGTTCCCGAAGACAAACCCGAGGGACCGCGCTAAGCCCACAAGGAAGCTCGACCTGACGTACACATGCAAGGTCTGCAGCAAGTCGCACAACATCGGCAAAGGTTTCCGAGTGAAGAAATTCGAACTGGTGAAGGCATGATAAGCAAAAACCCGACAAGCAAGTTCCTGCGCGTCGTCTGCTCCAAGTGCAAGAACGAGCAGACCGTTTTCAACAAACCGTCTTCTGACGTGAAATGCCTGGTCTGCGGTGCGGAACTCGCCCAAGCGACCGGCGGACGCGGCAAGCTGAAGGCGAAAGTCCTAAACGTCATGGATTAGTCTGTTTACTTCTCGAAACAAAGAACAGTATCGCTGCTACCGAGAACAGTGCTGCGAATGCGAACGCGTAGCTCGTGTTTATGTTCCACAGATAGCCTGCTACGATCGATGCCGGAAGATATATCAGACCTGTTATGAAATTGTAGACGCCTATGGCAGTCGCCCGCCGCTTCTTCTCCAAATCGGTGATGTACGCCTTGGTCTGGCTCTCGTCAATGCTGTAGAATGCCCCAAACATGATGAAAAGCAGTGCAACTGACAGTTTTGTCGAAGCCAGCATGAACCCGACGCTCATCAGGAAGTACAGCACATATGAGGTCAGTATCAGTCTGTGCCTTCCCAGCCGGTCGCCTAGCTTTCCCATCGGGACGGAGAAAAGGAATGCGGAAACGTTGAACATGGTATATAGCAGTATGACGTCCTTGATCTCGAACCCTGTCAAGTATGCCTTTAGCAGTAGAAAACCGAAGCTGAAGTAGGCCAGGGAGAATATTCCCGCGCTCGATATGTAGTGCTTTAGGCTGTCGCTGAACTGTTTGTACGAGCTGAAGAGCCTTTCTCTTGCTCTTGGCCTAACGGGCTTGTCCTTTATTGTGAGCAGAATCGCAAAGGCTATCACCGCGGGTATGAAGGCCAGCTTGAACAATAACGCGAACGAGGAAAGTGTCTGCCCAAGATAGGACAGCAGAAAGTAGGCCAGCAGCGGTCCGATGATGGCTCCGGCCTGATCCATAGTCTGATGCAGACCGAAGGCGTAACCACGCTTCGATTTTCCTACTATGGAACTCAGCCAAGCATCCCTTGGTGGGCCTCTGATGGACTTGCCTAATCTGTCCACCATCCTGAAGCTGAAGGCCGACAGAACGGTCGCCGAAAACACAAATATCGACTTGCCGATCACGGACAGGCCGTATCCTAAGACCGCGTACTTCTTCCTTTTTCCGGTCTTGTCGGAAATGAACCCAGAAAAATAATCTAGGGACGTTGATGTCAGATCCGCCAAGCCTTCGAGAAGCCCAAGCAGGACCACGGATGCTCCGAGTATCGCCGTAAAGAACACCGCAAAGACCGAGAATATCATCTCAGAACTTATGTCGGTGAACAGGCGCACCACACCGAACAGGAAGACCCTGGCATCCAGACCGAAAATTTTCTTTGCCATAATAGTAAAAGTCCTGTCCGGGATTTAAAATCGCCATAACATGAAAACTTAAAAGCATGCTGGCTGAATCTATGGCATGCCAAAGAAAGAGCGCGACTGGCCGGAACGCGGCGAGCTTGTTATAGGCAAGGTCAGCAAGGTCAACCCGTTCTCCGCGTTCGTGACGCTCGATGAGTATCCTGGGAAAGAGGGCATGATCCACATATCCGAGGTAGCACGCAAGTGGATCAGGGACATACGCGACTTCGTCAAGGAAGGGAAGCCTGTTGTCGCGCTTGTTCTGGACGTGGACAGCGCCAAGGGGCACGTCGCGCTCAGCCTGAAACGCGTCAGCGACCACGAGGCCGACTCCAAGCTGAAGGAATACAAACGTGACGTGAAGGCCGAGAAGATGCTCGCATCGGCCGCGAAGAAGATGAAGGTCAGCCTGGACATCGCATACAGGCAGATCGGGTTCAAGCTGAAAAGCGATTTCGGTGAACTGTTCCGTGCCTTCCAGATGGCGCAGGAGAGCGAGGACGCGCTACTGAGCAAGGGCTACACCAAGGAATGGGTGACCGCTATCAGGGCGGCCGCCGAGACTGCGATGGCGACCAAGGAGGTCGAAATCAAGGGCACGCTCGAAATCAAGTGCCCGCGTCCGGACGGCGTTGACGTGATCAAAAAAGCTCTGAGCCAATTACCGACCGGAATATCCGCTCACTATATTTCTGCTCCCAAGTACGTGCTTGCGCTAAACACGAAGGAAGCGAAGGTTGGAGAGAAGACGCTGCGACAGACCGCTGAAAAAATAATAAAGAACGTTCAGGCGGCCGGCGGCGAAGGAAATTTCACGGCAGGTTGATATGCCAGAACGTATGGCCGGTTTGAGCGCGAAAGCATATTGGACAGCCGAGGAGGCTGCGAAGTATGACAAGTCGACTTCTATTCAAAAAGTTCAGGCGGAGATGGCTGAACGAATACTCACCGAACTGAAACTGCCACCGGACAGCCTAGTTCTGGACATAGGCTGCGGAACGGGCTTCGGAACGCGGGTAATCGAGCGGTTTGGCTTACGGACCGTAGGTCTGGACGTTTCAGCCGAGATGCTGGAACTTGCAAAGACCAATGGCCTTCGACTGCTCGTACGCGGTGACTGGCAGGCGCTTCCATTCAAGGACGGCACCTTTGATGCTATAATCTCTACATCGACGCTTCAGTGGGTATCTGGTAAGAGCCCCGCAGAAGTGACGGAACAGTACATGACCGTTGCCGAGGAAAGCAACCGAGTGCTAAAGGATAAAGGCAAGGCCGGCATACAATTCTATCCGGCAACGCCTGCGGAATTCGAGCTCGTCAAAAGGGTCTTCAAGTCAGCGGCCTTCGGCGGTTATGTTATCGAGGAAGGTGTCGGCAAGAAGGTCAAGCGTTATTTGATGTTCGAAAAGAAGTGGTGAAATGAAACTGTTGAAATGCCCGAAATGCGGACGATACACGCTAAAGAAGAGGTGCACAACGGATTGTACGACCACGGTCAGCGCCCACCCACCGACCTTCTCATTCTCCAAGGAGGAGAAATACGGCAAGTACAGAAGGCTGAAGGAATAACTTTAAATGGCTGCGACCGAAAATTTGCTCTAGTGATTTCTTGATAGAGACCAAGATTGTTGTTGAAGAGAAACCGTCAATTAAAAATCCCATAGCGGTCATCGGCCTGCCGGGCATCGGCAACATCGGCCGCATAGCAGTAGGCTACTTGGTCCATGAACTGAAGGCGAAGAAGTTCGCCGAACTGTACAGTCCGTACTTTTTCCCGTTCGTAATGATACACAACGACATGATCCACACGCTACGGAACGAGTTCTACTACTACAAGAACCCGAAGGGGCGTGATCTCATATTGATGATAGGCGACTGCCAGACCTACGACCCGAAGGGACACTATGAGATCGCAGGAAAGATTCTGGACTTCCTGAAAGGAGCTGGCTGCAAAGAAATAGTAACCATAGGCGGCTTCAGCACCGGAAAGGTCACTGACAAGCCGAAGGTTTTCGGCATAGCGGCCAATCCTGAAGGAGCGAAGGAGCTGAAGAAGTACAACATAGAATCGAAGGTCGCGGGCCAGATCGGCACGATAGTCGGTGCGTCCGGTTTGCTGGTCGGCCTCGGAAACATCCAGGGTTTCAAGGGATTCGTGCTGCTCGGAGAGACCTCGGGCTTCCCGATAATAACCGACCCGACGGCCGCCGAGGCTGTCCTAGAGGTTCTACAGAAAGTGATCGGTATCAAGGTCGATATGGCCAAGCTGGAAGAGAAGGTAAAGGCCATGCATGACTTCATCAAGAAACTCGAGGAGATACAGACACAAGCGATCGAACAGCTTCAGAAGGGCGGCAAGAAGACGGAAGAGCTCAAGTACATCGGATAAGTTTAAATAGCCCGCAAGTGAGGAATTCTAAACAGCGATTATTATGGTGGAGGAAGAACAGCTGACAAGATTCGAGCGCGCGAGGATAATCGGTGCGCGTGCACTGCAGATAGCGCGCGGTGCCCCGATTCTGATAAAGACCGAGGAGACCAACACCATCAAGATATCGGAAGCCGAGTTCGCGGCCGGCGTGATACCCCTGAAGGTCCGACACAAACTTCCGCCCAAGCAGTAGTTTTATTTGATTGCCTGTGCAATTCTGGATCATGATACGTGACGTACGCATATTTCCGGTTCTTAACAGCCGCGGAGAGACCACTGTACGCGCTCAGGTTTTCACAAACTTCGGCGCTTATTCTGCGATGGCCCCGTTCGGCAAATCGAAGGGGAAGTACGAGGCAAAAGAGCAGCCGTTCAAAAAAATAAAAAAGATTTTTCCTTCTGTCAAAAAGAAACTGGTCGGTCTGGATGAGAAGAAATTTTCTGTCGTCGACAACACGCTAGATAGGTTGGGAATAAATCGCATCGGTGGTGACCTGGCAATAGCGATATCAATGGCCACCGTGCGGGCGGCCGGAAAGGGCGATGCATACAACGCACTGGGCGGAATCAAGAGCTTTCCTTTCCCGTTGGGCAACGTCATCGGCGGGGGCGCCCATGGAGGCGGCCTGAGCATACAGGAAATTCTTGTCATACCCAAAAAGGCGAAGGACGTGCGCACCGCCGTACGGACGAATGTCGCCATATGGCGCGCTGTCGGCTCCGAGTTGGCGAGCCTCGGGGCTGTCGGAAAGAACGACGAGGGCGCCTGGACGTCCTCGGCTGACGAGTTCGAATCATTGGGAATAGCCGCAAAAATCGCGAAGCGGTTCGGTGCGCGCATCGGGATAGACGCCGCTTCCGGCCAACTGTACAAGAACGGAAAATACACATGGCCGTCGATCGGTCGGAAGATGGATGTCGGAGAGCATTTCGATTTCATCATGGACCTGATCAAAAAATTCAATCTCACCTATGTCGAGGATCCGTTCATTGACACGGATTGGAAAAATTTTGCAAGACTGACAAAACAGACAAATATCCTGATATGCGGCGACGACCTGTTCGCTACCCATCACAAAAGAATGGCCATAGGCGTTAAGAAACATGCGGCCAGGGCCACTATCATAAAACCTGACCAGGCAGGAACTATCTCAGAGACCTTGCATGCGATACGCGTCGCGAGCCGCGGAGGCATATTGCCGGTCGTTTCGCACCGCTCGGGAGAAACAACGGACGCGTTCATATCCGACCTCGCGGTCGCAATCGGCGCGCCACTGCTGAAATGCGGGGTGTTCGGGAAGGAACGCGTAGCCAAGGCCGACAGGCTCATTGCGCTCTGGGATAAGGCTAGAAGTCCTAAGATGGCAAGCTTGAAGCTGTCGAAATGAGCCGGGTATAAAATTTAAATAGACATAGATTGGTGTGTTAGTCATGGAAAACTGGGTTAACGAGGTAAAGCAGAGGGCGATGAGCGGCAAGCCGCCTGTTTCCGGCGGACGCACATACAAACTGGACAAGCTGAACTTTGAGAACATCGTCTTCATGCCAGCCCAGCTAGCTGCAAGACCGGTCGACTATTTCCGCGAGAAGATTTCTACCGAGACAGTTCTCGGAAAGAGCAGCAAGTATCCGCTGAAGCTGAAGACGCCAATAATGATTGGGGCGATGAGCTTCGGCGCGCTGAGCAAGCCCGCGAAAATCGCGCTTGCAAAGGCCAGCAAGATCGTCGGCACGGTCGCCAACACGGGCGAGGGCGGAATGCTCCCGGAAGAGCGCAAGGAAGCCGGTTTATTGATATTACAATATTCGACAGGCAGGTTCGGAATCAACGAAGCTGTCCTGAAGTCTGCGGATGCGATCGAGGTCAAGATTGGCCAGGGCGCAAAGCCCGGACAGGGCGGTCTTTTGCCGGCGGCCAAGGTCACAGCAGAAGTAGCTAAGATACGCGGCGTTCCGATGGGCCAAGACATACACTCGCCCCCTTATCATGTTGACATAGTCACGATAGAAGATCTGAAACGCAGGGTCGACCAGCTGAGGAACACCACAGGCGGAAAACCGATAATAATCAAGCTCGGCGCAGGCAACGTCGAGGAGGACGTCAAACTTGCGCTCCAGGCGAACCCAGACATAATCGCGATAGACGGAATGGGCGGCGGAACGGGCGCAGCGCCCAGGATAATGCTCGATGACTTCGGTACGCCGACACTTGCCGCACTTGTGCGCGCAAGGAAAGTGATGGACCAAATGCATGCGACCCAGGAACTCGTAGTCGGCGGCGGCCTGAACAGCGGAGCTGATGCCGCGAAGGCCCTCGCGCTCGGTGCGGACGCGGTCTTCATGGCGTTCCCGATGCTCGTTGCGATGGGCTGCATCTATTGCAAGCTGTGCTACATGGGCAAATGCCCGTTCGGAATAACGACGCAGGACCCGGAACTCCAGAAAAAGTTGGACCCGAACGCTGCCGAACACATTGCCAACTTCATAACGGCATGTACGGAAGAGATCAAGATGGCTGCAGGCGCTTGCGGCAAGGCCGACGTTCACAAGCTGGATAAGAAGGACGTCCGCTCTTTGAGCTGGGAACTTTCCCAGATAACCGGTATTCCGACCGTTTGAGCAATCTTTTTAAACCTTCTGAGAACAATTAGAGCCATGCCTTATGATAACTACCTGTCGTCCGGCATGCACATCGGCATGCGCAGCACGACCAAGGACATGAAGAAGTTCGTCTACAAGATACGCGAAGACGGTCTGGCTATACTGGATCTGGCCACGATAGAGAAGCGGATAAAGATAGCGGCCGCTTTCATCGCACGCTTCCATAGGCCGATAGTCGTAAGCAGAAAATCGCTCGGCCACAAACCGGCAGCTAAGTTCGCTGAAATCATAGGCGGAAAGGCCGTCATCGGTCGCTTCCTTCCTGGCATAATCACAAATCCAGCATTCCGAGGCTACTACGAGCCTGATGTGATAATAGTCACCGATCCGCTTGCTGACAAGCAGGCCATAACGGAGGCAATCAACGCAAGAATCCCGATAATCAGTTTGTGCGACACTTTCAATGAGACAGCCGGCATAGACATAGTGATTCCGGTGAACAACAAGGGTCGTAAGGCGATTGCGATGACATACTGGCTGCTCGCACGCGAAGTTCTGAAGTCAAGAGGAACGTTGAAGTCTGACGAGGAGTTCACGCCGAAGACGGAAGAGTTCGAGATGGCTGAAAGCGAGGTGCGTGAGGAGCGCAAGGAAGATAGGCCGCGCCCGCGACAGCGATTTATGCGAAAGTAATAACTAGTACCTCGACTGTAATTCTGACATGCCAATACGCGAGCCAGCCGTAGCAGGCTCATTCTATCCGATATCGGCCGGCGAGTTGCGCAGCTCGATCGACAGGTACAGGACCGTGTCAAAGCCGCAGAATGTCGTCGCTGTCGTTTCGCCTCATGCCGGCTACAAATATTGCGGCCAGACGCTCGCCGATGTTTATGCTAGCATCGCACCCGGCTTCGAGACCGTGATCATAATCGGGCCAAACCATCAGGGCACCGGCAACATATCGACCGACGGCAATGCTTGGAGAACGCCGCTAGGCAACGTCCCGATAGATGAAGAATTCGTGAAGGAGCTCACCGACGACAAATCGGTCGTCATTGACGGCCGCGCTCATCTGCGAGAGCATTCGATAGAGGTCCAGTTGCCGTGGCTGCAGATAAAGTTCGGCAGCTTCAAGTTCGTTCCGATCTCCGTGAGCCCGATACTCTACGATAAGGAGCACATGCGTCCGCTCGGGCTGAGAATCGCAGAGATCGCAGGCAAGCTGAAACGCAAAGTTCTCATCGTCGCTTCCTCGGACTTCACACATTACGGCCGGGCGTATGGCTATGTGCCGTTCTCCGGGAACGTCTCGCAGACCTTGAAGAAAATAAAGGAAATCGACATGGAGGCCGCCAGCTACGTCACCAAATTCATGCCGGAACGCCTGATCGATGCTTGCTCTGAACGGAGCCTGACCGTCTGCGGCTACGGTCCGATTGCCGCAACGTTATGGGCCGCGCAAAAATTAGGCGCAAAGAGCGGTAAGGTCGTCGGCTATTCTACGAGCTTTGACGTATCAAAGGACATCAGCGCAATCGTCGGATACTGTGGAATAGTAATATTTTAAGCCAGCCCGTGATATTACTGCTATGCGCGATATCATCCTGAAGCATGCGCTTGTGAACGCTGTCGAGTTCAACGGAAAGGCCAATCCGGGTTCGGTCATAGGCAAGGTAGTGGCAGAGAAGCCTGAGCTGAAATCGGACATGAGGACGCTCGGCAAGACAGTTGCTGAAGTGGTCAGGGAAGTGAATTCTTGGAAATTGGAAAAGCAGAAGGCTGAGCTGGCCAAGTTCGGAAAAATCGAGAAGCCGAAGAAGGAGGAACGCGTCGGACTGCCGCCTCTTCCCGAAGCGAAGAAAGGGAAGGTGGTCATGCGTCTCGCGCCTTACCCGTCCGGCCCGTTGCACATCGGTAACGCAAAGCCGTACCTGTTGAACGATGCCTACACCAAGATGTACAAGGGAAAGCTGTTGTTGGTCATAGACGACACCATCGGTTCGGAACAGAAGCAGGTCGTGCCTGATGCATACAAGCTCATACCTGAGGGACTGGCCTGGCTGGGTATAAAGTTCAATCCAAAAATAATTTTCAAATCCGACAGGCTCAACATCTACTACAAGCATGCGGTCGAAATGATAGAGAAGGATGCGGCCTACGTCTGCGAGTGTTCGTACGACCAGCTAAAGCACAACAGGGCGAACTGCATTGCGTGCGAACACAGATGTCATTCCATCAAAGAGAACATGGAAAAATGGAAAGGTATGGTCGGCGGCAAATACGGTGAAGGCCAGGCGACGCTGAGACTTAAGACAGACATAGCACATCCCAACCCTGCTTTTCGCGACCGCGTCCTGCTCAGGATAAGCGACCGAGAACATCCGAGAGTAAAGAAGAGGTACAAGGTCTGGCCGCTGCTCGATTTCAGCTGGGCCATTGACGACCACCTGCTTGGGATCACGCACATCCTTCGCGGCAAGGACCTCATGATTGAATCGGACATGGAAAAGTTCATCTGGGACATCTTCGGCTGGCCGCACGCTGTGCTCATCCACACGGGAATGGTGCAGCTTGAGGGCGTCAAGATAAGCAAATCGAAATCTTACCTCGAGATAAAGACCGGCGTCTACAAGGGCTGGGACGACCCGAGGACGTGGTCATTGCAGTCGCTGCGCAAGCGGGGCTTCCTGCCTGAGGCCATACGCGCCTTCACGCTCGCCGGCGGCGTGACCGAACACGACGTAACGATACCGGTGGACAACCTCTATGCCGAGAACAGGAAGATGATTGACGCGATCGCCGACAGGTATTTCTTCGTTGCCGAACCGGTCGAAATATCTCTGGACAGGCTTTTAATGCGTTCCGTCAAGGCCCCGCTGTACCCGGGCAAGCGAAAATATAGAACCATACCTGCGACCAAGAAGATATTTGTCGAGAAGCTTGACTACATGGCTAACAAGGGCAGGGAAGTCCGTCTTATGCACTTCTGCAACATCATGCTCGACCGGACCGCAAAGGTGACCGGAAAGCCTGTGAAAGACATACCGAAGATGCACTGGGTGCCCGAGAAGGCCGTGAAAGCGAGACTGGTGATGCCGGACGGAAGAGAGATAGACGGTCTGCTAGAACCAGCCGCAGCGAAGCTCAAGAAGGGCGCTATAGTTCAGTTCGAGCGCATCGGCTTCTGCAGATGCGATTCGACAAAACCGTTGGTCTTCTACTACGCGCACAGATAGAATCAGCTCGCGGGATTCTCTCTGTAGCTGACTATCTTTGCATCATAGATGCCCCTGACATCTGTCATCTTTTGTAAGAAAGATTCCACGTAGTTCGAGTCGCGACCTTTGACCACACATAGAAAGTTGTAATCTTCTTTTGTTTGAATCGGATAAGTGTTCAGGAAAATATGTTCGTTGTATGCTTCTGCGAGACTCTGCAACATCTTGTATACGTGCTCTTCCCCAGTCTGGTCGGTCCTTACCTGGACGTGCGCGACTGCTCCTTTTCTGATGTTGTCGTCAGACATAATTTTACACACCAAATATTTTTACCTGAACTGCAGGATCCACGTTTTTCATCTCTTCCTCATAACGTCTGATCTTTTCAATGTCCTTGGTAAGGAGGAATATGCTGTAGTCAAAATCCCCGCCTGACGGGTATATCCTGTTCATCCGCGGTTCCATGTCCCTGTTTTTCATGACCCAGTCGTATACCTTTCTCTCGTCCATCCCGGTTTTTACCATGATGAGAGTTCCCTCTGCTTCGTCGTTTCCCATTTCATCGCCTATTATTCTCTCCGTTGCAAATCTTTAAATAGGTTTGGCGAATAGCAATAACAAAAGCGAATGAAAAAATGAACCGACAAAAGTATGAGGTGATTGGATGGACGAAAAGAAGATATTACATGCTATTGAACTGGCAAAGAATACCGGTAAGGTTCGCATAGGAACGAACGAGGCCACGAAAGCGATCGAGCGCGGTATCGCCAAGCTCGTAGTTGTCGCAGAGGACGTTACTCCTCCCGAGGTCGTGATGCACCTTTCTCCGCTCTGCAATGAGAAGAAGATCGCGATAGCGAAGGTGAAGTCGAAGCAGGATCTGGGAAGGGCGGCCGGTATCAGCGTGCCAACCGCAGCTGTTGCCATTCTGGACGCAGGGGAAGGCAAGAAGGCTCTCGACGAGGTTCTGAAAGAACTGAAGTGATTTGATGGCCGAAGCCCGCAAACCCTCGGATGCAACGCCCGCTGAAGTAGTTCAGCTGCTCGGACGCAGCGGCGTCAAGGGCGTCATGCAGGTGCGTTGCAAGGTTCTGGAAGGCAGGGACGCGGGCAAGGTCCTTGTTCGAAACGTGCTCGGACCGGTCAGGATGGGTGACATCCTGATGTTAAGAGAAACGGAGATGGAAACGGCCAGCGCGATGTCATCAAGGTGAAAGACATGAAGTGCACAATATGTGGTAAGGAAATGCCTGCAGGCACTGGCAGCATGCTTGCCTGGAATGACGGCCGTATCGTGTACTTCTGCGGTTCGAAATGCAAGAACAACGTGGCGCTGGGTCGCGATCCTGCGCGAATCAACTGGATCAGAAAGAAGAAGTGATTTTTCATGCGGCTTTACGTAAGACTGATGTTCAGCAGCGAGGGCCAGAACCCTGTAGAAGTGGTCGGGAAGCTCCAAGACGCCGGATTCATGATGGAGGTCGGCAACTACGACGTTAGCGCGGGTTTTCAAGAACCCAAAAAATATGCCGAACTCGTAACAGACCTCAGAAAGGCGCTGAAAGGGACAGACGTGCTGTATAGCCTGACGACGAAGGAACGCTAGGGCTAAGCAATTAAATACTCCGATTCTCATATTCTCAGCAGTGAGTGTTATGTTGAGACAACCGATCGTCGCCATTCTGGGTCACGTGGACCACGGCAAGACAACCTTGGCGGACAAGATAAGGGGCACGGCTGTCGCTTCAAAAGAGGCCGGTCTTATAACGCAGCATGCCGGCGCTTCCGAGATACCTGCTGACGTGATCCAACAGATAGCCGGTCCGCTGCTCAAGAAACTGAACATAGAGCTGAAGGTGCCCGGACTTCTTCTTCTGGACACGCCCGGCCACGCGGCCTTCACGGCCATGCGACGCAGGGGCGGCTCGATTGCCGACCTCGCGATTCTCGTCGTGGACATCAACCAAGGCATCCAGGAGCAGACAGAAGAGTCGATTGCAATTCTCAAGGAGTTCAAGACCCCGTTCGTCGTGGCTGCGACCAAGATAGATCGCACGGAAGGTTGGATAGCGCACAAGAACTCCAGCTTCGGTGACTCGCTCGCAAAGCAACCGGAGCATGTCAGGGACAATCTGGACGGACTGGTCTACAGGCTTGTCGGCCAGCTGTCCGAACGCGGATTCGAATCCGAACGGTTCGACCGCATCGGTGATTTCAGGAAGAATGTAGCAATCGTACCGGTCTCTGGCATGACGGGCGAAGGCATTCCTGAGCTTCTAATGATGTTGGCCGGCCTCGGCCAGGCGTTCTTGGCCGAACAGCTGGAGATCAAACCCGGCATCGGCAAGGGCGCGATACTTGAAATAAAGGAATGGCGCGGACTCGGAACAACGGCCGACATAATTCTTTACGATGGCGAAGTGCGGACGGGCGACTGGCTCATAATCGGCGGGCGCGAACCAATCGTCACAAAAATACGCGCGCTGCTAAAGCCGAAACCGTTGGCCGAAATAAGGGTCGAAAAGGAGTTCGACTCCGTCAGTCACGTCTCGGCTGCGGCAGGCATCAAGCTGGCCGCGCCTGAGTTGGACAGGGCGGTGGCTGGAAGCCCGATAGCCGTTGTCCACGAACAATCGGACATAGAGAAGGCGAAGGCCGAACTGCAAGCAGGCATCGCAACAATCGAGTTCGAGAGCGCCGACGAGGGCGTGATAATCCGCGCTGATACGCTGGGCAGCCTCGAAGCAATGATATCCATATTAAAGAAACAGGACGTGTCTGTGAAGCGCGCGCATGTCGGTGCTATCAATCACAGGGACATCATCGAGGCGGAGTCACTGACCAACCCTCTAAATCGCGTCATACTCGCTTTCAACCTTCCAGCGGATCCAGACATCATCAAACAAGCGACAGACAAGCATGTCAAAGTGATATCGAGCAACATAATCTACCGTATAACAGAAGAGTTCGAGAAATGGCTGTCTGCCGAACGCGCAAGTATGAGGGAGCAGAAGCTGGCCTCCATCACAAGACCGGCAAAGATCAAGATACTGCCCGGCATGATATTCCACGTCAGCAAGCCGGCGATAGTCGGAGTCGAGGTCATGGCCGGCGTTCTGAAGTCTGGAGTGAAGCTGCAGAAGGCTGGAAAGGAAATCGGCGAGGTCCGCGCGGTCCAGGAGGAAGGCGCGGCCGTTGCCGAGGCGAAGGCCGGAAAACGCGTGGCCGTCTCAATCGAGGGACCGCAGGTCGGCCGCCACATCTTCGAGAACGATGAGCTGGACACCGTAATAACGAAGGCCGATATCAAAGTCCTGGAAGAGCTCGGAGCCAAGGACGAGCTCGAACTGGCAAGACGGATTGCGGAAAGTATACGGTAGGACCTGTTTCTCAGAACATCAAAAGCTTTAAATAGTTTGCTGAACGTGTATTATTTCACTCGAAAAGGAGGGTGAAAAATATGGAGATACGAATAACCAAGGAAGAGGACATCACGAGATTCCAGAACGCAGTGACAGGTTACCCTGAATACACAGATAGAAACTGCACAGCTCAGGACGTCCAGAACTACCTGAAGAAGCTTTAAGGTGTTTTGTCATTAACAAAACGGATCAGATGCCGGGCATGAGACCCGAACTAGCCTTAGCGCTTGTGTGAATTTTTTGTTTCGACTGCCGATTTCTTATATAATCTTGATTAATTAGCAGCATGCGCTATCCTGAACTGGACATCGCGCGCGGCGCCGCTGTCATCGCGATGATAGCCTATCACGCGCTCTTCGACATCACTTATTTCAGGACAGGCCAGGCTCCGGCTTTCGGTGTGGCGGTCATGATCGCGTCGGCGTTTATTCTGGTGTCCGGCATATGCACGCACATCAGCTGGCACAGATACAAAAGCGTCAAGAAGCTGTTTATGCGATCAGGCAAGCTCGCCGTTGCGGCGTCGATAATAACGGCGATGACCTTCCTGCTTCTTAGCGGCGGCTACATAGTGTTCGGCATAATCCATTTCTTCGCGCTCGCGGGCCTGCTTGCAATCCCGTTGCTCAGGTTGCGCAACTGGCAACTGTGGGTCGTGGCGATAGCCATCTTCTGTCTCGCAACGATCAGCAACGTCGATCCTAACATGTTGTGGCTGCTGCCAACACACTTCAAGAGCTTCGATTATTTCCCGCTGGCGCCCTGGCTCGGGCTTTACGCGCTCGGAATTTATTTTGGCAGGAAGTTCTACACCAACGGCAGGAGGACGTTCGCATGGAAGATCCGGTCCGCACCGCTCGAATGGGCCGGACGCAACTCTCTGCTGATTTATTTCCTGCACCAGCCCTTGATAATCGTCGCTCTCTACTTTTTGGGCTTCGCATCGCCTTTCGGAATCCTGAATCTTTAAATATATTGGCACGGAAGCTCTCTTACCCGGTAGTGTACCGTTTTAGCGGGTAAACTGGGAGGAGTGATGTAAATGCCTTTAAAGTTAGTAATAGGAGAACCGAAAACCAAGCGTGCGTATCAGATAGAACGCGATGTGCCTTCTGTGATCGGTATGAAGATAGGTGAGACCTTCGACGGCTCGTTGGTTGGTCTCGCAGGCTTCACGCTGGAGATAACGGGCGGATCGGACAAGGAAGGTTTCCCTATGCGGGCCGACGTTCCAGGTCCTGGAAGGAAGAAAATTCTTCTGACCGGACAGCCAGGCTTCAGGCCTTGGAGAAAGGGAATGCAGAAACGCAAGTACGTGCGCGGCAACACTGTCAGCGAGTCGATAATGCAGCTCAACTGCAAGATAACGGCTGGCGAAGGCGATGTCGCAACGATGCTTGGAATCCAACCTAAGGTCAAGGAAGAGAACCCCAAAGAAGAGGCGAAGTAACTGTCTGAGGTCGATCCGCGCCTGATTCCGGAGGTCAACATAGGCACGCTTGGTCATGTCGACCACGGCAAGTCCACGCTTGTCCAGTCTCTGACAGGCAAGTGGCCATCCACCCACTCGGAAGAGCTGAAGCGCGGCATTACTATCAAGCTCGGCTACGCGGACGCGACAATATACAAGTGTCCGAAATGCGGGAAGCTTCTTACGACAGACAAATGTCTGGCCTGCGGCGGACCAGCTGAACCGCAACGTACGGTCAGCTTCGTGGACGCGCCGGGCCACGAGACGCTAATGGCAACCGTTCTGGCAGGCGCGGCGCTCATGGACGGCGTCCTGCTCGTGATAGCCGCGAACGAGAAATGCCCGCAACCGCAGACTGCCGAACACCTGATGGTGCTCGACACTGTCGGAATAAAAAAGATCATAATTATCCAGAACAAGGTCGACCTTGTCGGCAAGGAACAGGCGATCGAGAACTATAAACAGATAAAGGCTTTCGTGAAGGGTTCGGTCGCAGAGAACGTTCCTATCATCCCTGTCAGCTCGCAGCAGCATGTGGGGTTAGACGCGCTTCTTTCGGCAATGCAGGAGCACATACCGACTCCCATGCGTGACACTGAAAAGCATCCGCGCATGTACATTGTTCGCAGCTTCGATGTGAACAAACCCGGCACATCGATTGAAAAATTGAACGGTGGCGTGCTCGGCGGTGCGCTGTTGCAAGGAAAGCTGAAAGTTGGGGACGAAATAATGGTATCTCCTGGCATCCAGGTCAAGGACAAATGGCAGCAGCTGAAGAGCAAAGTCGTCGGCCTGCAGAAGGCCGGAAAGGACATCAAGGAGGCCGGACCTGGCGGACTGCTCGGAGTGCTTACCTCGCTCGATCCTGCTTTGACAAAGGCCGATACGTTGGCCGGTTCAATGGCCGGAGTAGACCTGCCGCCCGTGCGTTCGAACCTGTCTCTCGAGATAAAGATGCTCGAGCGCGCGGTTGATGCCGGAAAGATCGACCCCATAAAACCCGGCGAGATGCTCATGGTAAACATCGGGACAGCGCGGACCATAGGCGTTGTCAAGAATTTCAAAAAAGGAGTGGCTGATTTCGAACTCAGGCTGCCAGTAGTCTCGGATGCGGGCGAGCGCGCAGTGCTCAGCAGGCGCATCGCGGACAGGTGGCGGCTGATAGGCGTCGGAAAGGTGAAATGATGGCACTATGCGTCATTTGCCAGAAGGAATGGCCGTCGCAGCACTGTTTGGTCTGCAACCGAGAAATCGGAAAGAACTGCATGCACGTGATCGATGGCAAGGTATACTGCCCGGATCACATACCCGGCCAGCCGGCTCCGCTGAAACCAGGTGAGGCCCCGAGACCAGAGTATGCCGGATTGCGCAAGGCCATCTGGACCATGCTGTTCCTGTTCGTTTTCGGGGCCGGAATGCTCTTCATCATAAACAAGTATGCGGCCAGCACCGAGTCCCTGGCATTGCCCGGTGTCGGTGTCTTCATCGGCCTGTTCCAGAACCTGGGCATGATAATAGTCGGCGCCCTCGGATTCATGCTGATGATACTCGTGGTCGCCTATCTGGCGCTGCGACACAAGAGATGACAAATTTATAAGGCGGTATAATCATTATTTGAACGGGTCATCCTATGCGTTCACTGGTTATTTTATGCATTATCGTAGCTATTCTGGCGATTCAGATGCCGGTTATGGCGACCGCGACCGACTTCAAGATAAGTATTGATACTGACGACAGCTACCTTGTGAATGCTTCCGGCAAGGCGACTGTTAACATCTTCAATAACGGCACGTCAGGAACGTTCGGAGTGACTCTGTTGAGCATTCAGAGCTGGATACAACTTCTCACTCCCAGGCTGGATATAGCCGCGGGTGAAACAAAGAGCGTGACCGTATACGTGACTCCTCCGCTAACATCTGACCCGAAATTCTACACAGCCGTACTAACGGCGACCAGAGAATCTACCGGTGCGTACATCGAGCAGCAGATACTTGTCCAGGTCAAGCAGACCGTAGATGCGACCATAAGCAATTTTTCAACGAGCTGCACTTCGTGTTCTGACCGCGTCGAATTCTCGATGGACGTCCAGAACGCAGGTACGCAGGAGTTCGAAGGAACGCTGTCTGCCGACCTCGCAGGCATACCGCGGAGCTATTCGACCGATATAGAGCGCGCCAGTACCAAGCACATCAGCGACAGCCTCGACCTCACCGGTTTCCAGCCCGGCAAGTACACTCTCACGTTCAACCTGACCGCGAACAACAGGACGGTCGCAACAAAGACGTTCGAATTCACCATAGCTTCCGTCGAGAACGTAGTCTATAACAGTTCTGCCTCAAGCTCGATTTTCGGCAACTCCGTTGTCCTGACGGCGATAAACGGCGGGAACGTACTGAAGACCGCCATGCTCAGGTCCCAGATAACTCAGGCATGGTGGTCGTTCTATTCCGGACCGGCACCGACAAGCATGTCTGGCAGCGAATATACCTGGACAGCCGAACTGCCTGGAGGAGCCAGCGCGCAGATAGCCTACTCGGAGATCGTCTGGCCGCTGCCGCTGATAATAATTGCGCTACTTATCATCGGGGTTTATACCTACATGCAGTACGCTGCGCTGACGGTCAAAAAGTGCGTGATGGGACGAACGATGATAATACCAGGCCGCGACATAGGGGTCGGAATAACCGTGAAGAACGCCAGGAAGAAGGCCGAGACCATAGCTGTCCGCGAGCTCGTTCCTTCAGCCTTCTCCGTCATAGGCCAGTTCGGAACGATAAAACCGATGATACGCAAGCTCGCGACCGGCACGGAACTGTTATGGAAGTTCACGGATGTGGGCCCGGGCGAGGAAAGAATCATCCACTACAAGATAAGGCCGAACGTCAACGTTTACGGAAACATGTTAATAAGTCCTTCCATAGTACGCGTGAAGGCCGGAAGCCGAACGCTTGAAAGATTCAGCAATTCTATCGTACTTGAAGGTACGGCGAAAGGCGGCACGCGCAAGCTGTCGGTCGAAGTAGAAAAGTGAATTTATAAATAGTCGGCTACAAATTCTCAATTACCCGCTGTAGCTCAGTCTGGTGGAGCGATCGGCTGTAGAACCGTGCGACGCACAGTTCGTTTTAGCGGCGTTCCGAAAAGAAACCGATAGGTCGGGAGTTCAAATCTCCCCGGCGGGACCATTTTTCTGCTTTTTGACAGCGTTTATTTCTTCCGTAATCTTTTGAGCACGAAAACGTTTTTCAACCGTTTTTTGCTTGAAGCTTACACCGTATGATACTATATCGTCTAATGCCTTTTTCAAATCTTCGTTCATGAGGCTGTAAAAATTTATCTCGCCATTGCCGCATCTGCCTGCACTTCGCTTTTTCACAAAACCTATTGTCTGACAGTGCCTTACTCCCTGATAGACGGTCGGTCTTGACATGCCGCTGTACTCTTGTATTTGCGTGATGTTGAGTTCATTTGGATGGTATTTCCATAGAACGTTCAGGACCCTGACCGTTGATGGTGTGAGCATTTCGGCAAACCTTATTTTTTCCGGTTCCATATTTTCCATATTAGCTATTGAAAAACAATCTTTAAATACGTTCAGAGGTGCATTTTCTTTTGGTTGCCGGCCAAAGCGGCGTGGTAAGACCCGTTCCCGTTCCGAACACGGTAGTGAATCGCGCCCGCGATTTGGTTTGTACTATCGAAAAGATGGGAAGGCCAGGACGCTGGCAACCTCTTTTTTTAACATTTAAATATTGTTCGCACACAATTAACTTTTGCCTGGGTAGTATAGTGGCCTAGTATGCGAGCTTGTCAAGCTTGTGACTCGGGTTCAAATCCCGACCCGGGCGCCATTCATACATTACTCGGAAGGCTATCGCCGCGAATCTCCGATGAATATGCAGCCCCAGGCTCTTGCGTGCTCATAACTGGCTTTTGCTCGCACACCACCTTGCCTAGACTGTCCAGACATACGTGGAGGCTGTAGTTTTCTGCTTTCAGCCTTTTGTTGAATCTTCTCAGTTCGTCTTCCGTCATTTTTTCTGTCGCATAATTAGGATAAATCTCTTGAGCCATGTCATAGACCCGTCCGAACCTTTTTGTTAGCGTTTCGTCAGTAGTTTTAAACGCACCGCTCTTCGACGAGAAACTGAATAGCAGTTGATAGAACACCTTTAACTGGTCATTTTTTATCAAAAGCTCCTCGTAGACCTTTTGGGCGCGCTCTATTTCGCTTATTCCGCTCATCATTATCACTCAAATAATTGCAGACTTGCTTTAAATATTTATATGGAAGCTCTGCGCTTTCTGTTGTATGAAGAAAGAGGTCATAGAAAAGATTGCAGCGTTGATAACGGCCGCATTCGGACTGGTCGCGGCACTGGCCTGGAACGAGGCCATAAGCAGCATGTTCAAGGTTGGCGGCCCGCTCTACTTCCTGGCATCGTCAGGACCTTGGGCATACGCGATAATCGTGACCGTAATCGCGATAGTTGCGACAATCTGGATTGGAAGAGTTGCCGCAAAGGCGGTGTAATTTTTCTTTTTCTGTTTATTTTTTAAATGGGCAGTGTCATTTCTATTCATGCCAGCGACTCTAAAGCTCGACAAGGGATTTGCCAAAAAGTTGTCCGACTTCACCAAGCTCTCTCCAGAGATGTCCAAGGACCTGTCCGGCGAAGAGCTGACCGCAGAGATACTGGATCCGGAACTGGTAATCCAGAAGCATAAAGGCGAGCCGCCGACACTCGAGATAGCAGACGTGAACGGCTCTTTCGGCATATGGGTCGATTTGAGGGCCGACAAGGTCCGCAGGCTCAAGGAAATAGTTGCCGAGCTCTGAAGGGTTTAAATCCCTTTGTCCCGAAATTCTTTGATATGAAGGAGTATTTCGAGAAGAGCGCCGCAGTCGCCATCGAGATCAACGAGCATGGCACCAGAACTCGCTATGTCATCAAGGATGGCACCGCATTTTGCCGTGAATTACCGCCGTCGACAAGATCTTTCCCGGACCAAAGCGTAATAAAGGTTCTATCGATAAAGTATGGAAAGCTTATCGGTGAGGAGGACCTCGAAAAGAGCGACTTCCGAAGCCAGGGCGGCAGGCACGACGTCAACATCGGATATACTGTGTACACATTAAGGGCGGCACCCAAGGGACCTACAGAAAAACACTGAAGGGTTTAAATCCTTTTCTTCCCAACTTTTATGTGATATCATGCCAAACTACATGGATCGTCCCAAGGACATGAATGAATTCGTTGAAAGGAGCAAGCTGCCGATTGTAATCGAGTTGCGAGAAAAAGGGAACAAGAGCTATTTTCTAATTACTGATACCAAAAAATTCTACGATGATACTTTGAAAATGGGGCTTTCTGGCGATCCCTATCCAAATTATACCGACTTGAAATTGTTAGTAAGAAAACACGGCAAAGAAATAAACTCAGAAGAGTTTGAAAGCGGGGAAGTCGATAAAAAATGCATGAGATTGTCAGGAAACTATGAATACACAGAATATACGTTCAAATCAAAACCGAGCAAAGCAAAAAGCTCCAAATAGTTATTTATAATACACAACTCAATTCTCCTTTGGGCTCGTAACTCAGTCTGGTAGAGTACCAGGCTTTTATCTAAGCGAATCAGCTTGGATTGCTGCCTG
Source organism: uncultured archaeon (assembly GCA_964353775.1). GTDB lineage: Archaea > Aenigmatarchaeota > Aenigmatarchaeia > Aenigmatarchaeales > JAHLMS01 > JAHLMS01. Next base: position 77,043 of record CAYGWB010000003.1, read on the forward strand.
ACCAGATAAAAGCGTGTTGAGCGCTCTGTGCGCTATGACAGGAAGAAACGCGAAAGGCCGACCGAATGTCGGCAGTTCGCCTCTTCAGACCTGGGAGTCGAGGGTTCGAATCCCTCCGGGCCCACCAGTGATTATTATGAAAATGCTATTGACGTCCGCAGGTTTCGGCAGCCAGAAAATAGCGGACACCTTCTTGGAGCTAATTGGCAAACCTGCCCACACAATCAAGGTGATTTTAGTGCCGACCGCGTCTAGAACCGAGGAGGAATGGAAGTATGTCAATAAATCAAAGCAGGAACTGATAGAGCTGGGCATCACTGAAAAGAATATAACTGTTCTCGAATTGAATCATAAAGTCAGCTATGATGAAATAGCCGACTTCGATGCGGTCTATGTCTGCGGTGGAAACACGTGCTATCTTTTGCATAAAGTACGGGAGAGCGGTTTCGACAAGATAATCAAGAAATTTGTCAATGAGGGCAAGTTGTATTTCGGCGTAAGTGCCGGGAGCATCCTGGCATGTCCCAGTATTGAAATAACCTCTGACGAGAACGATATCGGCATAAAGGACCTGACGGGCCTGAATTTTGTTGACCTATTAATCGTACCGCACTATTCGGAAGAAAGTAAGCCGAGAATAGAGCAATTCAAGAAAAAATCCAAATACCAAGTGGTTCCTTTGACGGACTCTCAGGCGTTTTTAGTTAACGGCAAGGAAAGAAAATTAATCTGATAAACGAGCAATCTTTTTAAGCCGGCCAGCTGATATTCTAACCATGGAACAGCGGACCTACTATATGGCAATGTCGGGCATCGCGCTAGTCTTGATCGTCGCCGGAATAGCGCTCGTCATGATGTCGCCTCTCGCAGTGGAGAACGTAACGGGCGGAATGTTCATGGTAGCCATCGGAATTCTGGTCATGATGGCGCTCGTCCACTTCCCGCCGCCGCACCATGTGAAGAAATCTTTCGTTCCAAGACGCCGCTAAAACCGAAACCTTTATAAGGCTTGTGGTGTAAATACACAAACGCTTTTGACATTCACTCTAAACATAGAGTGAGCTACCGAGAAGCCAAAACGGTGGAGTGGTACATTGCCTGAAGAAGAACGCGAAATTGACATTCTCAAACACGAAATGGTCCCTGAACACACTATAATGACGCCGGAAGAGGTCAAGGAAGTCCTCGACAAGTACATCATCAATGTCACACAGCTTCCAAAGATACTGACAGTCGACCCGGTCGTCAAGGCCGTCGGCGCAAAGCTGGGAGATGTTCTGAAGATAGTTCGAAACAGCCCCACGGCCGGAAAGACGACCTACTACAGGCTCGTCGCCAAGGAGATTGCTTAGATGCAGCAGCTGTTGAAGGCGTTCGCGGAAGAGGTCGGATTCGTCCGCTTCCAGATAGAATGCTTCAATGATTTCCTGGACAACCGATTGCAGAAGATTATAGATACAATAGGCGACATCAAACCTGAGGTGCCTGAGATAGGCGACCTCGTCATCCGACTTGGAAAAGTGACGATAGGCGAGCCGCACGTGCACGAAGCGGACGGTACTGTAAGAAAGATAATGCCTCTCGAGGCGCGCATACGGGACCTGACATACTCGGCTTCAGTCTTTGTCGAGGTCACACCGGTACTCAACAAGACCGAACTCGAACCGACATCTGTCACGGTCGGCGAGATTCCGATAATGGTCAAGTCAAAGATATGCCCCCTTAGTCGCATGACGAAGGAGGAACTGATAGAGGCAGGCGAGGACCCGGACGACACCGGCGGATATTTCATAATCAACGGTACGGAGCGCGTGCTCGTACTGCTCGAGGAGATAGCACAGAACAGGATGATACTCGAGAATATATCGACCGGCAATTACACCGAGCTCATCCGCATCAACAGCGAGCACAACGGATACGTGCAGCGACACGTCATGGAGAGGAAGAACGACGGCTCAATAACGATATCGTTCGCGAACGTGCGCCGCCTTCCGATAATGGTTCTTTTCAAGCTGCTCGGCATGGATTCCGACAAGGACATAACGGATTCTGTCAGTTCCGAAAAGCGCATAGTCAACGAGTTCTACGGAAACCTGTACGAGGTGGACATCTCGACTGCCGGCCAGGCGCTGGAATTTCTGGCAAAGCACCTGAAGATAGTGCAGAAGGAGTATCAGAAGGAACGCGTTGAGACGATAATCGACAAGTATTTGCTCCCGCACCTCGGCCAGGACTCGAAAGCGAGGAAGGCGAAGGCAAAATATCTCGGCAAGGCCTGCCGAAAACTGATTCAGTTGGCCCTCGACATAGTTCCGGAAGACGACCTTGACCACTACGGAAACAAGCGCATAAGAATGTCCGGAGATCTGCTCGAGCTTCTTTTCCGCTCAATCTTGATCGGCCGATGGGGCCTTGTCGCCAGAGTAAAATATAATTATCAGAAGATGGCAAAGCGCGGCAAGCTTCCACCCGTGCAGACAATAGTCGAGGCTAACGTCGTAACAAACCAGCTTGTCTCTGCGATGGCAACAGGCGCTTGGGTCGGCGGGCGGACAGGAGTCAGCCAACGACTCGAGCGAAAGAACTTCGTCGATTCACTGTCACACTTGCGATTGGTGCTGTCACCGCTGACAACCACGCAGGAGCACTTCGAGGCGCGTGAACTGCACCCGACGCACTGGGGCAGGTTCTGTCCCGCCGAAACACCGGAGGGACCGACCATCGGTCTGCGAAAGCACTTGGCGCTTTTCGCCGAGATAACGAAAGGTCTTACGGACGTGGACAAGAAAAAAGTTATTTCTGCTATCAAGCTCGACGAAGGTGAGACGGACGTGTTCATGGACGGCGAGCCGCTCGGAACCACATCGAACCCGACAAAGATAGTCGAGGACATCCGCAAGAAGCGTTCTAGCGGCCTGATATCGAAGGAAGTGAACGTCGTGTCGTATCCGAACCTGCGCGAGGTCCGCATAAACACTGACACCGGCCGCGTGAGACGACCTATGATAGTCATAGAGAACGGAAGGTCGCGCTTGACCGAGGACCACCTGAACAAGTTGTCTTCCGGCGAGATGAAATGGTCTGACCTGATAAAGTCCGGCGTGATCGAATGTCTGGACGCGGAGGAAGAGGACTCTGCGCTCGTCTCGCTGTGGCCTGATGCTGTCAATTCCACTCACACCCATCTGGAGATATCGCCGATGACTATTCTTGGGACTTCTGCATCGCTGATGCCGTTCCCGCACCACAACCGAGGAGACCGTGTCAACCTGGGCGCCAAGATGATAGGACAGGCCATGGGCATGTACCTGAACAATTTCGGTCTGCGCACGGACACGAAGTCGAACATACTCGTGTATCCGTCAGTCCCTCTGGTCCAGACGCAGAGCGCACCGCTAGTCGGTCTGCTCAGCCACCCGACAGGCCAGAACGTCATAATAGCCATTTCAACTCACCGCGGATACAACATGGAGGACGCGGTCATATTCAACAAAGCGTCCATCGAACGAGGAATGTTCAGGTCATACTTCTATCGCATATACCCGGGCGAAGAGAAGCGCTACTGGGGAGGACAGGAGGACACGATAGGAATGCCTGACAAGGACGTGCGAGGATTCAGGACTGAAGCAGAGTACGGACGGCTGGCGGAGGACGGCGTGCTCTCACCAGAGACGCGCGTCGCCAGCGAGGACGTGCTTGTGGGCCGTGTCTCTCCGCTAAGGTTCTTGTCAGCGAACGAACTCATGACCGGAATAGCCAACATGCGCGAAACCAGCATCACGCTCAGGCACGGCGAGACAGGCGTGGTCGACCGCGTGTTCGTGACCGAAAATACGAACGGCAACAAGCTAGTGAAGGTCGCGGTGCGAGACCTGCGCATCCCGGAGCTCGGAGACAAGTTCGCAAGTCGACACGGACAAAAAGGCGTCATCGGTCTCATAGCCTCCGAAGAGGATTTACCATTCTCGTCCTGCGGCATCATCCCCGACATCATTCTTAACCCGCACGGAATCCCGAGCCGACAGACGGTCGGACAACTGCTCGAGATACTGAGCGCAAAGGTCGCCGCGCTTGACGGGCGGTTCATAGATGCTACGGCATTCAACAAGGTGACTAACGAAGCGGACCTGAGAAACGCATTGCGCTCGCTCGGCTTCCGATCAGACGGAAAGGAGGTCATGTACAACGGCATCACCGGTGAGCGTTACGAGATGGAAATTTACATCGGAATGATAATGTATCAGAAGCTTGACCACATGGTCGCGAACAAAATACAGGCGCGATCGCGCGGTCCAGTCACGTTGCTCACGCGCCAGCCGACGGAAGGAAAGGCCAAGGAAGGCGGTCTGCGTCTCGGAGAGATGGAAAAGGACTGTCTTATCGCGCACGGCGCGGTGCTGACGCTCAAGGAAAGGTTCGACAGCGACAAGGTGATAGTTCCGATATGCCGGGAATGCGGCATCACCGCCGTCTGGGACAGGACGAAGGAGAAGAACATATGTCCTGTCTGCAAGGGCAACGATGTGGTCAACATCGAGATGGCATACGCTTTCAAACTGCTGCTCGACGAACTCAAGACAATGCTCATATACCCGAAGTTGAAGGTGTCAGGATGATAACAAGCATAGAATTCAGTCTGCTGTCGCCGACGATGATCAAGAAATTGGCAGTCGTGGAAATAACGAAGGCAGAGCTGTACGACAACGACGGCTTCCCTCTGGAAAGCGGCGTCATGGACCCGAGGCTCGGCGTCATCGACCCTGGTTTGCGCTGCCGCACATGCGGCCAAACAATGGGCAACTGCTTCGGCCACTTCGGCTACGTCGAGTTGGTCCGACCGGTAACTCACGTTCTATACTCAAAACTGATACACAGGATACTGAGAATGACGTGCAAGTCGTGCGGCCGTGCCATAGCTACGACCCCGACCGCTGCCGCAAAGAAGTGCATGCACTGCGGTTTTGAAAACAAGGTCATCCGCTTTGACAAGCCGTACAGCTTCTACGAGGGCGACGTGCCGATGACGCAGTTGGATATCAGGGCGTGGTTTGAAAAAATCCCGGACAGCGACCTGCAGGCGCTCGGCATTAACGGCGGCAGACCGGAATGGCTTGTCGTGACTCTGCTACCGATACCGCCCGTGATAATGCGACCGTCAATAACATTAGAGACTGGCGAACGCTCCGAGGACGACCTTACGCACAAGATGGTCGATATCATCAGGATCAACCAGCGTCTCAGGGAGAACATCGAGATAGGCGCGCCCGATTTCATAATCGGCGACCTCTGGGAGCTGCTGCAGTACCACGCGGCAACGTTCTACGACAACGAACTCTCCGGAATACCTGCCGCTCGACACAGGTCTGGCAGGCCGCTGAAGACACTCGCCGACCGACTCAAATCGAAGGAAGGTCGGTTCAGGCAGAACCTCGCAGGAAAGCGTGTCAACTTCAGCGCTCGAACGGTTATATCACCGGACCCGTGCATCAGCATAAACGAGGTCGGAGTCCCGCTCGTGATTGCGAAAGAGCTTACGATACCTGTAGTCGTGACAGCCAACAACCTAGAAGCCGTAAAGGCGCTCATAATGAACACGCCGACCTGGCCGTCCGTGAATTACATCATCCGACCGGACGGAAAGAAGAAGAGGGTGGTCGGCGAGAACAAGGAAGAGATCGCGAACGAGATCGTGCCGGGTTACACGGTCGAACGCCACCTGCAGAACGGAGACATCGTATTGTTCAACCGACAGCCGTCCCTGCACCGCATGTCCATAATGGCCCACAAGGCGCGCATAACGCCTTGGAGAACTTTCACACTCAACCTGTCTGTCGTAGCCCCGTACAACGCGGACTTCGATGGAGACGAAATGAACTTGCACGTACTTCAGAACGAGGAAGCGCAGGCCGAGGCGAACATGCTCATGGCGGTCCAGCGCCACATACGCAGCCCGAGATTCGGCGGACCAATAATCGGCTGCGAGCAGGACCATGTCAGCGGTTGCTACCTGCTGACGACGGAAGACACCATGGTACCGCGCGAGGTGGCGTTCAAACTGTTGACCGAAGTGGGGGTCGACGCGGACCTGCCGGACAAGAAAGCCATACCCGGCAAGGAACTTTTCAGCGCACTGCTCCCGCCCGGTCTGAACATCGAATTCAAGACAAAATCCGGAGATAAGGTAGTCGTACATAACGGCAAGCTGATCGAAGGGCAGATAGACAGCAAGGCGATAGGCCGAGAGACCGGAAAGCTGATAGACGTGATAGAAAAGGAGTACGGAACCGAAATCGTTCATGCCTTCATCGACCGGGTGTCGCTCCTAGGAATCAAATGGCTCGAACGCACAGGATTCACCGTCGGTCTGAGCGATGTTGAACTGCCTGCCGAGGCGGCTGCTGCCGTGAAAGCGAGACTGACCGAGGCTGAAACGGCAGCGAACGCACTGATCGAGATGTACAAAGCAGGAAAAATTGAAATACTCGCCGGTCTGACACCGGCACAGAGCCTGGAGCAACACATACTCAAGGTGCTCGCAAAGGAGAGCGTTGAGGACATCGGCATCATAGTCAACAAGGCCATCAAGGACAACCCGGCCATCACAATGGCACGCTCCGGCGCACGCGGCAGCATGACACACATCACGCAGCTGTCTGCTGCTGTCGGACAGGCACGCATGCTCGGAGAACGCATCCACCGCGGCTATCGCGGACGCACGCTGCCGCACTTCGCAGTAGGGGACCTCTCTCCGATGGCGCACGGATTCATAATCAATTGCTTCAAGACCGGTCTTACTCCGTTCGAGTTCTTCTTCGACGCGGTGTCCGGCCGTGAGGGACTCATGGATAAATCATTGCGCACACGGCACTCTGGATACTTGGAACGCAGGCTGATGAACGCTCTGCAGGACCTGAAGATAGAATACGACGGAACCATCAGGGACAATCGCAAGGTCATAATCCAGTTCGTGCCCGGCGAGGACATGATAGACCCGGCGAAATCGGACTGGGGCACGCTCGATATCAGGGCAATAGTTCAATCGGTGTTAAGATGATGGAAATGGATTTACCGCCAAAGCTGATGGAGCAGTTCAAGGCTGCTGCACGCGAGTTCAAGCTCACGGACGCGCAGAAGAAGCGCGCGTTCGAACGCGTTATCGAACTCTACAACAAGTCCAAGTTCGAGCCAGGCGAGGCGGTCGGTGTCGTGTCCGCTCAGTCCTTGTCCGAACCCGGAACACAGCTTACTATGCGTACTTATCACACTGCAGGCGCAGGGCAGATCCAGCTGAAGCTCGGTCTCCCGCGTCTGGTGGAAATATTCGATGCGAGGCGCGTGCCGTCGACTCCGACAATGGCCATCTATCTTCAGAGCAGATGGAACACGAAAGACAAGGCGATCGAAATAGCCGAGTCCATACGAGAGGTCAAGCTACGGGACATCGCGACCGGCCCGGCAGTGGACCTGCTGAACATGTCCATAGATATCCCTTTCAACGAGTCGCTCGTCAGAGCGAAGCACATAAAGGTCTCAGACATGATAACGAAACTCAAGGAAGTGTTCAAGGCCGTCGGCATCCGCGCAAAGAGCAACGGCATCATTGTCACTCCGAAAGAGACCGTCACTGTGAAGGAACTGCAAAAGATGAAGATGAAGCTTCTTGACGCCCATGTCGGCGGATGCAAGGGCATAGAGCAGGTAGTCGTGAACCAGAAGGACGATGAATGGGTCCTGAACACCATGGGTTCCAACCTACAGAAGATACTGACTACGCCCGGTGTCGACCCTAACCGCACCACGACGAATAATATTCACGAGATCGCGAAGGTTCTCGGCATCGAGGCCGCGCGAACCGCGATAATCCAGGAGGGCTTCAACACTATGCGAACTGGAGGACTGGACGTAGACATCAGGCACATCATGCTTGTCGCCGATGTGATGACGGCCGACGGAGAGATCCGTGCGATCGGCCGTTACGGAGTGGCCGGAATGAAGGGCTCCGTGCTCGCAAGGGCGAACTTCGAAGAGACCATCAAGCACCTTACCAAGGCTGCTGCAACGGCAGAAGTGGACAAGCTTGAAAGCGTCGTAGAGAACGTCATGATAAACCAGGTCGTACCTGTCGGTACCGGCATGTGCGAACTGTTGTTCAAACCGAAGAAGACCAAGGAGGCGGGCTCATGAGCGTCGAGAAACTGCGGGACTCTGTGGCTGCCGGCACCGCACTCATAGGTACCAGATCTGTGCTGCGTGCTATAAGAACGGGATCGACCAAGTCCGTCATAGTAGCTTCCAACTGCCCGGCGGCAGTAGCTGCGGACATAAACAAGCTTGTAAGCTTGTCGGACATAAAGGTCGAACGCTTCAATGGAACGGGCAAGCAGCTTGGTACGTTGTGTGGAAAGCCTTTCGCCATAGCGACCGCGGCGATACGTGAGAAATGATATAATGCCACGCGAATTCGACAACTTCACAATCCAGGCCATCAGGGAGTTCGAGAGCATGACCGGGACGGAGGTCCGCGATTGTCTGATAAACGAGTACATCTATTTTCTGGTGAACCCGGGCAAGGCGGCGCTCGCAATAGGCAAGGGCGGACAGGCTGTCAAGTCTGCCGAGGCCGACATGAACAAGCAGATAAAGATATACGAATGGAACGAGGATGTGCAGCATTTCATCAAGAACCTGATACCGTGCGCGCAGAAGATCGTATTGAACGGTGGTGGCGCGACCGTCACGATACCTTCGAAGGAGAAGGGCTCGATAATCGGAAAGGGCGGTTCGAACATCAAGGCGCTGCGCGAGCTCGTGTTACGCAACAGCGATCTAAAAGACCTGCGTGTCGTCTAGTAAAGCAACGGCCCGACAAAATCGTAAATTATTAATAGCAATACCAGCAGTCCTATTATGCGCGCCAACTTTTTGCCGTACTTCTTATTGAATTTCTTTGCTATGACTTCTATCATCAGGCCGCCGTCCAGCGCTGGTATTGGAAGCACGTTGAACAGTCCGACTGCGAAGCTGAACAGCCATATCATCGTCAGCAGCGGTGCGACGACTGAAAGGAAGAAGACGACGTCCACGCGCATGTTCGGAATATATGAGATGCCCATGTAGGTCCTGTTGTTCATTTCTCCGAGCGTCACGGTGTAATTCTGATCGGCAGAACCAAGGGTCACCACGTCTCCGGGACTTTTCAGGCCCATCTCATCGTACAGGTAGCCTCGTCCTGAAGTGTATTCTCCGTAAGTGGTTGTTATGGGTGTACCGTCTACCGTTGTCAGTAGAGTCCCAATCGTCATCCCTGCAAGACCTGCCGGACCTGTAGAGTTCACATCCAGCAGAGTTATACCTGGCGATGCAACGGCCGGCCATATCAGGAACATCGTGAGCCCCAATACTATGCCGGCTACGATGAAGTTCGCGAAACTGCCGGCCGCATACACCCTCAGCTGGCTCAACAAGGGGGCGCGACTTAACTGTTTCTCGTCCGGCTCAACGAAAGCGCCTGGGAATATGGCGAATAGCAAAAGGCCGACCGCCTTCAGCCTGAGCTTCTCCGCCCTTGTGATTATCCCGTGCATGAGTTCGTGCGGGACTAATATGATGAATATTGTCAGCAGCCAGAACCAGAACGGTATGAGCATGTAGCCCGGACCGGAAGAGCCTATCGCGCTAGGTGTCGGCAGGATGAACTGCAGGCCAGGCACATGGACCAGACCGGCCGCGACAGCCCCTGCAAGACCTATCACGAGCCAAAGTCCGTAGGCCATCGCACCAAAACATACGATTATTCCTACGGTTGACAGAATTTTCCAGAACCTGGGGGATATTGCGGCGATTTTGCCGATGGTTTCCTTGAACTTGCTGGTGCGGCGCATGAACAGTACACCGTAGTGCCAGTCGATGTTCTTCCTGTCCCGCCATATCAGCGCCGCTACTATCAGAGCGAACGCCACAACGGACAGCACATAGAGGTCTGCCATGAAACCTTATATTGTACCCTTACATAAAAATCAGCATGGCAGACGAGATTTTTTGGGCTGACCAGATAGCGAAGGCTGTAATAGGGGCGAAGAAAAAAAAGACGTACACCGTTGCCGCAGGAATAACGCCTTCCGGAACCGTGCACATAGGAAATTTCAGGGAGATGATAACAGCCGACCTCGTGGTGAGGGCCCTGCGCTCACTGGGAAAGACGGTCAGGTTCATTTATTCATGGGACGATTACGACAGGCTCAGGAAAGTTCCGGCGAACGTGCCGAAGGCCGATGAGCTGAAGAAGTTCATGGGATTCCCGATAGTCGATGTGCCGGACACGTTCGGATGCCACAAGAACTATGCCGAACACATGGAGAGGGAGGTCGCCGACGCATTGCCGCTCACGGGCATAAGGCCCGAGTTCATATTCCAGAGCCAGATGTACAGGTCATGCAAATACGCGGACGATATAAGGACGTGCATGAACGCGCGCGAAAAGATCAGGGAGGCCCTGAACAAGTTCCGCGAGGAGCCCCTGCCGCCGACCTGGTACCCGCTCAACGTATTCTGCGAGAAGTGCGGGACCGATGAAGGAAGGGTAAGGGAGTATGACGGTGAGTACACTGTAAATTATTCTTGCACCTGCGGCCATACCGGCACTGTAAATTTCAAGAAAAAGGGCATAGTGAAACTGCCGTGGCGTGTGGACTGGCCTATGAGATGGCATTACGAGAAGGTCGACTTCGAGCCTGGCGGAAAGGATCATTCGGCTCCGGGCGGTTCGAGGGACACGGGAAGCCTTGTGATAAAAGCCGTCTACAACGAGGAGCCGCCGGTCTATCAGATGTATGATTTTGTAATTCCGAAGGGCGGCGGTGCAAAGCTGTCCAAGTCTCTTGGTAACGTGATAAGGCTGGTCGACGTGCTCGAGGTATATCTGCCCGAGCTTGTGAGGTTCCTGTTCGCCGGAACGAAGCCGGCAAAAGAATTTTCCATCGCCATGGACGACGAGATATTCAAGGTTTACGAGGACTTCTACAAGGTCGAGAGGATATTCTACGGCGCTGAGAAATCGCAGCGTTCCGCGCATTGGAAGCGCGTCTATGAGATGTCCATGCCGGGCAAGCCGGCGGCCAAGATGCTTATACAGCCATCGTTCAGGCATTGCGCCGAGATGATAAGCACGTATGGCGAACCGGAAGATGCGATAAAATACGTGAAGGGGAAGGTGTCAGCAGCTGACAAGGAAAGATACCTCGCGATTCTCAGGTGCGCGAAGAACTGGGTCGAAAAGTATGCGCCTGACCAGTACAGGTTCAAGCTCAACTCGGAGGTGCCGGTCGTGGAGCTCGACGATGAGGAAAAGTCCGCAATAGGGGAGCTGGCCGATAAGCTCGGCCAGACGAAGACCGAGGAGCAGGTGGTCGACCTGTTCACGACAACCTTGAAGAAGCACGGACTTGAGCCAAAGGACTTCTACAAAAAAATATATACGATACTCATAGGCAAGGAACGCGGACCACGCCTAGCGCCTATGATAATCAGCTTGGGTAAGGAGAACATCGTGAAACTTCTCAAACAGGTCTAGCTCACTTGCCGAACTTCTTTTCTGATTTTTTGTGCCATTTCAGTATACGTTCGAACTCCGCCCTAGAGAAGTCCGGCCACAGGGTGTCCGAAAAATAAATCTCGGCGTAGGCCGCCTGGAAGAGCAGGAAGTTGGATATCCTGTGCATGCCGCCGGTCCGTATCAGCAGATCGACCGGCTGTCCTATCATCAGCGCTTTCTGAAAAAGTGCCGGGACAAGAGGCAGTTTTCTGACGCCGGCCTTCACCACCTTCTTTGCGGCGTTGAATATCTCGAACTGGCTTCCGTATGCCAGCATGATGTTCAGCACGCGGCCCGTGTAGTGTCTGGTCGCCCTCATGACCTCGCCTGCTGACTGTTTCACGTCCGGCCTCCAGACCGAGCTGTCGCCGATGACGTTTATGCGCAGGCCTTTCTTCTTCGTATCTGAAGATTTGGCCAGGCGCTTCAGCTCGTTGTGGTATATTCCCCACAGCTTGCTCAGCTCTTCACGGCTCCGCTGCAGGTTCTCGGTCGAGAGCGCGTATATCGTGACCGTCTTTATCTCCGGATGTTTCTCGCACCAGTTTGCCACTTCTCTCAGCTTGCGTGCACCGGCCATGTGGCCGTACCATTCCGGTTTTCCGCGCTTCTGCGCCCATCGCCTGTTGCCATCAGGTATTATCGCCAAATGCATGTCTACACCAATGCAACCTATTATGAATTATTCTTTATAAAAA
>CAYGWB010000004.1:0-92444 GCA_964353775.1 uncultured archaeon
GTCAAAGGCGTACAAGCATGTTTCCAAAAGATTGGCCAAAGACATCGCCGGCACCAGCAACCCGCTGATGCTGCCGCTGTATATCGCAGCGACGGTCGCCGGGGAGAAAAAAGGCCAGAAGGCAAAGGAGCTGAAAGAGAAGATTGAGGAGATTACGGAACCGGAAAGGAAAGCTAAGCCGTTCTTCCATACGACAGGCGGCAAGATATTGACTGGACTTGCTGCAGGATTGATGATTGGAGGCGGGTTGTACGCCTTATCACAGACTAATAACCAGAATGACAATGGTCATAATTCTCATGAGTATTGGGCATTGTCCGGCCAAGATATCGCAGGCGGTCCAGACATACCTGCGGATGCAGATTCATTCGGTAACGTGTCATTCTTCCCGAACCCCGAGACGGTTCCAGTCGACGTGACGAACCATACGATGATAGTTTCACAGTACCAGTGGTATAACAACCAGACCGGCAGGTTCTACGACATACCGGCCTGGGACGGCAACATCAGCAGCCTGCCGGACAGCGCTGCGCTGATTGAGAACGCGACCAAGGACGCGAAGGCGGCCGCTTATTTATTGGCAGAGAAGGAACTCAAGCGTTCAATAATTTATCACGTCGAATATGAGAAGAACCTTTCTGTCCAGAAGCTCGGTGGTCTGTCCGTCGGCGGGCTTGGTGCCATAGACGTCAAGGCGCGCATAGGCCTGATCAACGAGGGTCCGATGATTGAGAAGAGTTTCACTGGCGGCGAATACAATGTCCATAATATTTCTTTCCAACCGGAGTTCACGGTAGCTGTCGACCCGTTGAGCATACCGAGCTCGGTTTGCAACATACCTATTTTGAACTCTACTGCAAGGATACTTGCTGATACAAATTACCTCATAGACCGTTCCAATGAGACAATCGGAGAATATATCGGCGACCTGAGCGGTTGGGACGGGAAGAACGTTTCCGAGTTCCTTGAGCTTCCGAAGGCCAATGAATTCGTGAACCAGACGCTTGCGCTTGCGAACGGCAAGTCCATAGATTATGCGAGGCAGTGGTTCAATGAAAACAGGGACTGGCAGCCGCCAGCGTATGGCGATGTCGTGATTGAGAAGGTCAATGACACGAAGGCATTGTCCAAGGCGCTTATTGACATGTTCCCTGCAAAGCGCGGGATTGAGAACGCCTCTGAAGACTCCAGCATAATTCCTGATCCAGCAACTGGTTATGTCAAATTCTTACAGAACCCGTCCGGCGGCATCAACTATCTTACAGCCGATAACTGCACTAAGCTCCTTTCGGACGGTTGGCGCTTCAACAAGACCGTGGAAGATTTGGGAGTAGTCGAACCGGCAGTTTATAATCAGACCGTTTGGAACGAGCTGAACGCCAGCGCCTCCAAAGAGGCATGGGACAGGGTCGCACAGAAGGCGAAGGCGAACGCCAGCAGCGTTGATGCGGCCTTCGCGAAGATTGTGGCGACAAAGCGCAACGCGACGGCCTGGAATTACGGCGCAGAGCTGTTCCAGAAGCGCAAGGACGTGTTCATCAATTCATCCGAGCCTGGCAACTACGACCTGAAACCAGGTCAGCGGATAGTCAACGAGACAGAGTTCATGAAGAACCAGTCTTTGGGTTATATCAACCTGAAGCAGAAAATCAATCTCGACCAGCTCGATCTCGGCAATCCTGACAATGTTGCCGGCTGGCTGGATCTGAACGCATCATCCGACGCAAAGGCGCTGAAGTGGCTGAAGCGTTACATGAACACGACGGACAACGTAGCGAACGGCTACTATAAGACTGGTAGCGTTCGCAACTCAACCGATCCGAACAGGATTGACAGCTGGGCGGACGTATATTTGCAGAAACCGTGGCAAGGCGGTAAAGTTGTATGTAAATTCAGCAAAGACCTGAACAATGATAGTGTTGGGGATGTTTTTGGTGTATGGATTGATATACACAATGATGATAACCAAAGCAATGACATTGCTGCAATTTGGTATTCGAACTCTACATTCAATTATAACAATAAAACACTGACAGCAGGCGATTTATGGAATAAATTTGGATATTCACATGATATCACTCCTATTATGTTCGAATTTTCCAGCAAACCAATAGGACCGCAGAATACCACAGACATGATACAATTTTATCCATACTATTCGTCCTATCAGCAAATACCAACACCGGTCGACAGAACGTTTGAAATCACGGATGTAAAGTATTTCGGCTAGTGATTCTACATCATCGTTATTAGTATCATAATCTTTCCTTTTCCACTTTCTAACGGTTCCAATGCCTTACCGATTATAGCACCTGCGCATTTCGTTCTTTCTTCACATTTCATCGCATGGCCAGGTGTATTGGAAGTTGTCAATAGGTCTCCCCTTGCAATCGGGCCATTTTCGGTCGAAACTTTGGTTGGCACACGACCAGCAAGTGCCAACGGCACTCCGTCAGGCCTGGCCGCTATTACAAAGGCGGGGCTTGTTGAGACAACGCCTGCGACAGAACTGTCATATGACTTAAATGACTTAATTACTGTAGCATTGTTTTCAGGATCAATGATAGCAACATCCCCAGCCTCGACGTCCTTCGCTTTGATGTATTCTGCGATGTCCACGACGTGGTCAGCCGCGCCGCCTTGTGTGACACCCTGCCAGATGCTTCCAGTGACGTTGAGGTCACCGACTATGTCAACCGTCTTGACTGGAGTCCGTGTATTTACGCCAACCCTATTGGTTTCAAAATCAACAAAAAGATTAGCAGTAGCATCGCCTATAGCTACGCTGTAATTGTTACTGTTCGTCGAAGAGGCTCCTATGGCAAATGCAGCGGCAGCTGTAGCTTTAGCGTTAGCACCAATGGCATAGGCACTGTACCCAGTTGCATTTGTAAATGCACCAAATGCCACAGCACCTTGATCTGTTGCATTTGACCAATCACCTATAGCTATAGAATCATAAGCATTAGAAAAACTATGAGCACCGATTGCTATAGCGTAAAAGTTCCCGTCCATTCCGGCAGTTGCAGAAGGTCCTATTGCTATACTACCGGTGCCATATGATCTAGTCTGCCATCCAATAGCTGTGGCTTCACTCTGTCCTGCTGCTTGCGCACCATATCCTATCGCCGTGCCTTCATATCTTGCCCAAGCATCGCGACCTATCGCGGTGCCTGCATAATCTCCAGAACCGCTCGCATCGACCAAGGCGTTCTTACCTATTGCCACGTCTGAAGATCCCCCAGTAGCATTGTGGCCGATGACCACCGCAAAGACGCCCGTTGAATCGCTATCGCGCCCTATTACTGTCGCATTTGCGTGCGCTGCAGTGACGCCAGTGCCTATGCTAATGTTACCTCCTCCAAAAATCAACGAGCCTGTCGTGATATTGACATCACCTGTGTTCATGACCTTCATTCTGGTATATGCGTTAAAATCGATAACAGTATCAGCAGCGCGGTTGAGCGACGGAGCGACAATGAATTGAATACCTTCATAGGCACGTACAATTGACGGTGAATATGTGCCGGGATAAGACGTCAAATACTGTTCCGAACCAGCTGTTGCATTGAATTTCGATATGTACATCATGCTCAAAGCACCGCTGCTGCTTGCAGAACCTATTGTGGCGATCCACGCAGTTCCAGTTGCTCCGCCCCAAGAAATCGTGTTGGCACTTCCATAACTGCCCATGTCCAATCTTGACTGCGGAGCAGTCGTCCCGATACCGACCCTGCTGTTGCCATTATCAATCCTCATGACCTCTGTGAAAGTGCCTTTCATTCCGTTTTCCGAACCAAACACTAGCTCATCATTTGAAGTAGTTGTAAGAAAAGCAATCCTTTGTGAGGACATCGCTCGCAAGCCGCCTCTGCTACTGCCGCTATATTCTACCAACACCTCAGCATCGGTACCATATACATGAAGATTAGACACTGGAGCATTCGTCCCAATGCCGACGTAGCCACCATTACCATTCAATGTCAAGTTGGCCGCACCACCGCCTGACGTCAGGCCCTGTACCCATCCTGCTGTCCCAGAAGTCCCTAAGGCAGCGCCGCTCGAAGATGCGCCCGTTCTGAACATAGCAGTATATCCAAGACCGCTATCACCTTCGGTCGTAAGTTGAAAGCCATAATACGGAGTTGACGTCCCTATGGTGACCAATGTATTCGCGTTAGGGAAAGATACATTATTTCCTTGGCCGTTAATGACCAGCGGTTTTCCAGCCCAAGACTGAATATATGCATTGTTTGCATCAGCCCCCAAAGTCAGTAGATCAGTTCCATCAGTTTCAATCAGCATGTGATAAGTGCCTACGGTGTTGTTGGTGGTTGCCGATCGGTTAATCACAAACTTGTTGGTCGGGCTCGTCGTCCCGATGCCGACATCGCCGGAATCCTCTATGGTGACAAGGTCAGTGTTGACAGAGCTGGCCCTTTGGGAGAAGTAGAGTTTCCAACCACTGCCGTCGCCGACGAATATCCTTCCTGCTACGGGAGACGTATAGTTGCCGGCCATAAACAATCCATATGCCGTGTCGGTAGGCAGGCCCCCGTTCGATGTTATGCCCACCGAACCAGCGACCTCCAATGTTGCGTTCGGGAGCGTATCGTTGATACCGACATTGCCGCCACCCATCATAGTGACGATATTGGTATCGGCCGAATTGCGGAAAGCAAAGGAGACGTTGTCATTGGTTGTGGCGTTGAAATTCCTAAATAATAATCCGTCTGCGGCAACAGCAATGCGACTGTCATAGACTTTACTTGCGACTATTCGCTTGAAACCAAGGTTGGACGACCAATCTCCACCGGTGCCGTTGATTTCTACCAACGAGTTCGGATTCGTCGATCCGATTCCTACACGGCCGGTCGAAACTATTCTTATTCTTTCAGTGTTATTTGACCCAAGAACTAATTTGGAATCAGCATTATCATCATGTATCTGATAGATGAAAGCTTTATTCCCAGCGTCACCTACAAAGGTAATGCCGTTGTGTGCATAAGACCCATCACCATCTGCTAATCCTGAATCTATAATTAGTCCGGGATCATTTATTATTCCTCCTCCATAAGCACTACCGTTTGTAGAATTAATTTGAAGTTTAGTTGTCGGTGTAGCCGTCCCGATACCGGCATGCGTGCCGTTTATGAACGAGGTGCTCGAGCCCAGCGTTATGTTCATGGCGTAGATGTTGCCGCTGACGTTCAGGTCAGCGGGGAACTTGTAATTACCAGTGTCGGCTATGTTCGAGCCGAACGTTCCGTTGGAGATGTTGCCGGCAGGCAGCTGCGTGACAGCTGACGGAACATCTATGCAGGTCAGCGTATCATTTATGATCCGGACGGCCTGTCCTGCGGAACAGCCTGCCGGATATGTGGTCAGATTAGCCCAACCCAGTCCCAGATCCGATGTGAGGTCCGCTGCAAGAATCGTCCCATCAATTATCTGCGTCGTATTGACAGCATTTGCCGCTATCTTGGCATTGGTCACGCCGCCGTCGGCTATCCTTATCGTGTCGCTATTTATCTCGAGGCCTGTGCCATTGGCGACATTGAGAACACCTGCGCTGTAGGTCAAGGCGTCGCCGGCAGAAGAGCTCGACAGATTGACGCGCGGTTGCGGGCCGCCAGAATTATCAACTGTTATACCAAATCCGGCCAGCACATCGGTTATGTCACCCGAGGCCGAGGGGAAATTCGCACAAGCCCAGGTGTTCGCAGATGTCCTGTTGAGCGTCTGGCCATCCGAGCAGGTCGCGCCGTCCGGCATCAGCTCGTTGTAGAATATCAGGCTGCCGGACGAGGCGTTGATGTCACCAGCCACCTCGAACTTGTTCGCCGGGCTAGAAGTCCCAATGCCGACGTAGCCTGAACCGTTAATGAAAAATACATTTGTTCCTTGCGAACCTATCATAAAACTACTCGCAACATTGTTAGTAAGATTTTTGCTAGGATCCGAACCTGTGTTGATGACAACCGAGTAATCTGCTATGGCATACGCATTCCCACCTAACGCTAATGAGCTAGCTCCTGAAGCATTTGCCAATATACCAAATGCTGCAGATTTAGAGCCCAAGGCATTAGCCGTCGAACCGACGGCTATAGCATTGTCGCTTGCGGCTTTGGAGTTATAACCGACGGCTGTTGAATAGATTGACCCTGCTTTTGTGCCATGGCCTATGGCTGTTGAAGACTGACCTGACGCATTCGCGCTCTTTCCTAATGCTGAAGCATAAGATCCAATAGCAGAAGCATCCCACCCTATGGCTAATGCAGTATCGCCTGTGGCCATACCAGCTGACGGGCCGATTGATATATTGTTTGACGTGACTAGTGAACCAACCATACTCAGGTCAGCAGGAAACCCGTAGTTGCCCGTATCGGCTATGTTCGAGCCGAACGTGCCGTTGGAGATATTGCCGGCAGGCAGCTGTGAGATAGCGGACGGCCAAACAGCCAAGCATGTACCTCCCAGGCAGAGATTGTTGCTGACATTTACGTCAGTCGCATTGACCCAACCAGCCTTAATAAAATTCGTCGTGAGGTTGATGCCGCCAGTGACGAACTGCATCAGGTCGTTCAGCCAGCTGATGCTGGTTATGTTCTTGTCGTTCATGTTCAGGTTCACGGTGGCCTTCGTTTCCGTGCCGCCGAGGAACTCCGTGATGTTCGCGCGGAAGCCGTACGCAGACGAGGATATCCTGTGACGAGGAGTTAGAGCCGAGCCGTTTATGGTGATGTCCAGCCAGTAGGGCTCGTCGAACAATAGAGATGACAGCGCCGGGCCGGGATCGCTGCACGTCCCGAGATATGCGTTGAAGATGCCCTGCTGGACGTTGACCTGCCCGCAGGCCGTGCTCGCGTTCCAGTTCTCCGTGAACAGCAACGTGCCGGCAGACGAGTCGTTGTATATCTTGAAGGTGAAGTCGAGGTTGCTTGTGATCAGGCTGCCTGTCGAGTTCGTCAGTCGGCCCTGAATGGCGACCTTGTCGCTGATAGCGGCGAAGGCCGTGACGGAAGACAAGGCTAAAAACAGACAGGCGATAAGTGCGACGTATTTCATTCTCATACTATCGCTCCTTCACAAGCTTCATGTCTCCGAAGCGCTCGATGCGCAGTTTCTTCTCGGCCTCAAGAATGTGGCAGAACTTGCTCGCGGTTGCGACAGAAACGCCGGCCCGAGCGGCAACCTTCGATATCGGCAGGCCGCCGTCCGCGTTGGCGGATATGATCGATATGATTTTATCTTTTAATACGAGGGAACGGTCCGGCAGCATCAACAATTAAATGTTAAAGGTTACATATAAAATTAGCTTTTAACGTTAACTTTATCACTCTGCCGAGGTCAAACAGCTGGACAGAAAGATATAACTATCTAAAAGAGAGAATATCAACGGTCTTATGCGCAGAAATATCGGCGTCCTGGCGATGATATCGGTCATAGTGTCGGTCATGGCCGCCACCGTCGCCTATGCGGACTTCACTGATGTGACAACGGTCATGGTGACCGTCATCGTGCCGCAGCCTTGGAACAGTATAATCTATCCGGACGGGATGTACGAGCTGGCGGGCATCTATCCCAAGCTGGTCACCCTGGACAACTTCACCATCACGGTCGTCAACCTGACGGCCAACAACACGGACGTACTGAAGTGCTACGTGCGTGAGTCGGACGGCAGCACGCTACTTTTACAGAATCCGATAACCTCAGACATAGTCAACGTCACGCAGAACCTTACCTATACGATATCGTCAGGCGACGCGTCCGGCGCGTACGAAAGCAGCTGGTACGTAGAAAATTGCTCGCTCTACAAAGGGGGCTCGCCGCATTACACGAACAACACCTCGATGCCCGTTTTCGTGAAGACGGACAACTGGTACTTCAGCGTCGGCGGAGTGCTGAAGTCGAACGACGCGGCGAACGCGTACATAAGCTGGAAGAGCGCGGTCCGTGCGTTCTTCGGACACGATGACGCCACGGAGAAGGACGTACTTTTCGCTGTCTACAAGTACAGCGGCGTGCACAAGTTCGAAGGGCTCTGCAACAACAGCGTGGACGACGACTCGGACGGGCTAACGGACTGCGCGGATCCGGACTGCCAGACGGTCTTCTTCTCGTCCTGCGGCCACGTATTGCGTCCGGGCGGGGCAGGCCAGTTCTCGCCAAGAACCAGGATGCTCACGCTGCCGCCTCCCAGTTCGCAGTGCCCGAACAACATATGCAGCATGACGGTCGCAGGCGCGACAGTCTACTGGACGCAGGCCGCAAACCCGGCAGGCAAATTCAAGATATACGTGGAAAGGAACATCCCGAGCCCGGAGATAGTGTTCGTGACGATGAAGAACGCCACTTCCACGTACTACAACATCACGGATGCAGGCACGTCCATCTACGGACCGAACCCCCTGCCGTACAAGTGGCTCGCGCCATCGGGCGGGCCGACGTTCCAGACATTCATAGCGAGCTCGAAGCCGACCCCGAGTTCGACGCAGACGTTCTCTGGCTTCCTGCAGATGTATATGGAGACAAACATGACCGGGGCGCCGCAGAGCGAGTACACGATGAACCTTGATATTTACATCGGCAGCCCGATTGAGAACAAGAACTTCTCCGTCTTCGTGGACAGCGCAGCTCCGCTGAACGAGAACGAGAGCGATCCGGCGCTTCCGCACAATTCCAGCCACTACATCACCGGCACGCAAACCACATCGGACGAGTCGTGCAATGACGGGATGAACAATGATCTGAACGATGACGGCACGGACTGCCGCGACAGCGACTGCAACAATGTTGCGATAGGCGTCACGTGCGGCGGAGACACTATCAGTTGTCAGTCTCCGGCAGAGAACACCTGCTGGGACAATTTTGACAACGACGGAGACGGTGCAGTTGACTGTGCGGACAGCGGCTGCAGCGGAAGAATAGGCGGTTGGCTTTTGACCAACGGCACGGTCGCGAAGTGGAACGCATCTGCCGTGCCCGGTGCGAAGATTGTGATGTGCGACAGCCCTGAGGGCTCAGGCTATTACGTACCGCCGAACTCCAGCATCGTCAGCAGCTGCGCCGATACGTTTGACAACAACGCGAACGGTGCGACCGACTGCTACGATACGAACAACTGCTGGGGTCGAGCAGGCAACACGACCGGTCTCTGCCCCGCATTCGAGAACGCGGCATATGTCTGGTGCGCGGACGGCCAGGATAACGATTTTGACAAGTATGTGCACGCAGGCGTAAGCGCCGGCTACGGTACTGGAGCGGATTGTGATGACTACGATTGTGCGGGCGCACCGAGCTGTCCGACAAAGGAGATATTGACGGCTACCGGTGCTTACAACGCCAGCCAATGCTTCGACGGCAAAGACAATGACCTGGACATGTGGTACTGGAACGGAGCCGCGTACGTGCGGAACACCACCAACGGGAAGGACTGCAACGACCCGGACTGCATGTGGGCAGTCGACCCGGTGAACAACAACAGCGTTTGCAGCGGGACCGAGTTCAATCTCGCGCGCTGGGGCTTCTACGGATACTCTTACGATTATTGCGATGACGGCAATGACAACGATGTCGATGCAGGCATGCCACGCGGAGGGGCGGACTGCGCGGACGCCTACAACTCTTTCAACACCAGCGACACGGACTGTTGGCAACGATTCGGCGGCTGCGGCCCTTGTCCGTCAATAGAGAACTACACGTGGAACTCTTGCATGAACGGGATCAATGACGATTCAGACAACGGCGCGGGCGGCTATGGCTCGGGCGGAACGGACTGTGCCGATACGGACTGCAACGGCGAGCTCGGCAGTCTGGCCAGTGCGCAGCGCTGCGAGCTAGGCACAGAGCAGACATGCAACGACAGCTTTGACAACAACCGCAACGGCCCGGCCGATTGTGCGGATTCGGCATGCGCCGGAAAGACCGGGTCCAATAATGTTGTCTGTAATGCTGAGAATACGGCCGGCAGGTGTACGGACAACGGAGACAACGACGGAGACGGCTCGATCGATTGCATCGATTCCGGCTGTTGGGGAATAGGCGGATGCGCAGCGGCGATGTCCTTCGGACCGCTCATAACCGTGCCGGCATGGACAGGCATGGTGTTGTCGCCATCAGGCGACATACGTGCGGACTGGACGAACGCGCAGTACATCGGCAACAATTTCACAATAAGGTTCCAGAACGTTCAATCTTTGTCGGGTGCGTCGGTCGTCATCGTGCTCGGTCAGTGGCCGGTCAACAACATAACGTTCAACGTAACAGCGGCTCAGATAGTGCTGTCAGGTCCGTCCGCCGGATCCTTCAGTAAGGACTGGACGAACGGCGTTCTCACGCTGGAGAACACGGCGGCCGTGAGCAGCATGAACCTCACGGTCGACATTCTGATACCCTTGGATACGGCCTTCGGTACGGAGACCTTCCCTATTCTCACGCAGAGCGCGCATGGACAGGGAAACGGGAACATCGGAGTCACGGTCTATGAGCATACATATCCTGTCATAGACGGTCTTGAGGTCGAGCCCATGTGGGCGCCGGCGAACGTCACCATTCGAGTGGCGGACAGCTTCACTGTGCGTGCAATTGTCAATGACACGGGCAGAGGCGGCTCGCAAATAGCCGGTTGCTGGTTCCAGCTGAACGGTTCGACGCCATCATTCTCTTCGAACTGCGTGAAGCAGTTCGCATTAACAGCCGAGGGCGTTTACAACGTCACCGCTTGGCCGGTTGACAGCCCGGGCAACATAGGGCCTGCGGTTACCCAGATGGTCGATGTGTACCTTACGCCGAGACAGTCGTATTTCAACGACCTGAACAAGCTATGGGTCAGGGGCGGGCTGGGCAGCCTCAGAATCGCTTCAGCATTCCAGACGGCCGACGGAGACAACTGGGACAACAACTGCATCATCACGATATCCAACGACAGCGGCACGGTCTGGCAGACGAACTTCACTAAAACAGGAAGCGGCCCGGTAGCGAACTGTACGGTCGACATCAGCGTTCCGCAATCCGTCCCGCCCATCGACGGGATCTACTACGTCACAATAACAGAGACGGACAGCGACGGAAGCACCATAACATCGCAGCGCCGCATCTTCTACATGTGCAACAGCCTCGGCTCGTCCGGACCGGGCTGGTCATGCGCCCGCGCAGATTTCGACGGCGACGGAGCGACGGACGGCCTGCGCACAGACCTGTGGACACAGAACTTCACGCAGTTCTGCGACAACTGTCCGGGCATTTACAATCCTAACCAGACCGACTCTGATCTGGACGGCATCGGTGACGTGTGTGACAACTGCCGATACGTGCAAAACATAAATCAAGCCGATTCG
The DNA here is from genome assembly GCA_964353775.1 of uncultured archaeon. Classification (GTDB taxonomy): domain Archaea; phylum Aenigmatarchaeota; class Aenigmatarchaeia; order Aenigmatarchaeales; family JAHLMS01; genus JAHLMS01. Next base: position 11,340 of record CAYGWB010000004.1, read on the forward strand.
AACGGCAACTGTCCTGCAGCGCCATATACCAATGATCCGCAATGCGGTGATGCCTGCCAGAACGTCACGTTCCCGCCGATCCTGCCACCACAGCCTCCACCGCCGCTCCCGCCGCCTCAGCCGCCGCCAGTGGCTCCGGAGTTCACATGGCCGCCTATGATAATTCCTCCGAACCAGGGCATCTATACGCTGCCGCCGGACTGCGCATCGGTGCTGCTGGAGGGAGAGATACTCGAGGGCAGGCCGACGAACGGTACGATGGCCCTGATACTCTGTCCGACCAAAAACTTCACAGCACAGATATTCAACATCACAAAACTGGACCCGTTCGACATCGCCCCGATGCTCTGTAATCAGACAGCCGTATCGGCGTTCGAAATAAACGTAACAGCGGACCTGGTCTACTACTGCATGAACTATGCCGGTACGGTCGGCCTCAACGAGAGTTCGCTACGAGTATGGAAGGCGATCGAGGGCAAATGGACGCCGATGCCGGCCGACGTGGTATGGCAACAGGGAACGATAATCTGCGGCAACATAACTGCCGCAGAGGCTCACACGCCGTACATGATTGCGGGTTTCGTGAACGTCACAAAGGTCGCGACATCCGATGAGGCCATGAAGGCGATCAGAAATGCTAACATGACCATAAACTTTGTCCGCAAGCTCAGGCTGCCGCTGTTCCAGGCCGAGTCCGAACTGAAGTATGCGATCAACGCCTATCTCTCATGCAATTGGGACAAGGCTCTGGCCTCAGCCAGGCGCGCCTACTGGTATGCGATAGAAGCCTTAGTTGCAATAGCGCTCGTCATACTGCTGATAGCAATCGTGATAATCTATCTTTCGTACAGAGAGCTCAAGAGGCGCGTGAAGCCGAAGAAAAAGACTCAGCTTGCTGGCAGAACTTAATAGGCTCGGGCAATATACACGACATGTTTTGCAGGAGCGCCGCAGAGCGCGCATTTCTGAGGGAGCTTCTCTTTCCTCGTCGGTATGCAGCGTATGGTAGCGGTCGTCTCGGCCGTCAGCTTGTCTTCGCATTCCGATGAGCCGCACCAGCCGGCACGAACAAATCCGCGCTTCTCCAGCAGATTCTTTATCTCTTCCATGTCCTTCGCGTCGAATATGTGTGTATCGAAATATTTTTTAGCCTTCCCAAACATCTCGGCCTGTATCTCATCAAGCATCTTCGGAAGCTCTTTCGAAAGACCGACAAGTTTGATCGCTTCCTTCTTTCCGGTATCCCTTCGCACGACCACGGTCTGTTTGGCTGCGATGTCCTTCGGACCGATCTCTAACCTGAGCGGCACGCCCTTCAGTTCCCACTCGTTGAACTTCCAGCCCGGCGTGTACTGTTCGCGGTCGTCGAGATGGGTGCGTATGCCGGCCTTCGTGAGCGTTTCGAAGAGCTCTTTCGCGGCAGAGAGAACTTTGAACTTATCGGCCTCCTTGAATATCGGAATTATCACGGCCTGTGTCGGCGCGATCGCAGGCGGCACAACTAGGCCGCTGTCGTCGCCATGACAAAGTATGAGCGCACCCAGAAGCCTGGTCGAGACGCCCCAGCTGGTCGTCCACGCGTGCTTGCGTTTCTCGTCCTTGTCGATGAAGGATATTTCGAATGCCTTGGAGAAGTGCTGGCCCAAATTATGAGACGTGCCCATCTGCAGGGCCTTGCCGTCCGGCATTATCGCCTCTAGCGTGTAAGTGGTCTGGGCGCCGGCGAACTTCTCGCGCTCGCTCTTCGTGCCGACTATAACCGGTATGGCCAGCTGGTCCTCGATAAGCATCTTGTATATCTCGATCATGCGCAGCGCCTCTTCCTCTGCTTCGGACTCGGTCGCATGCGCGGTGTGGCCCTCCTGCCATAGGAACTCCTTCGTCCGCAGGAAAGGCTTCGCGGCCTTCGTTTCCCATCGCACGATGTTGCACCATTGGTTGAGCAGAAGAGGCAGGTCGCGCCATGAGCGTATCCATTTCGCATAGCTGACGTTTATTATGGTCTCGGACGTCGGACGGATGGCCAGGCGTTCGCCCAGTTTTCCTGAGCCGCCGTGTGTCACCCATGCGACCTCGGGCACGAAACCCTTGAAGTGGTCGGCCTCCTTTTTCAGCAGGCCTTCCGGGATGAACAAAGGAAAATAGACGTTGCGATGTCCGGTATCCTTGAACCGTTTGTCGAGCCAGGCCTGTATGTTCTCCCATATGGCGTAGCTGTACGGCATGAAGACTATGCAGCCCTCGATGGGCGTGTAGTCGGAAAGCCCCGCCTTGCGCACGACCTCCAGGTACCACTCGCCGAAGTTCTCCTTTTTCACGGTCATTCCAAGCTGTTCGGACATGTAATCACTTGCGATATGCTTATATTATTTAGAATATAAATAATGTCTTGATGCCTATGCACGGCCTGCTTCGATAGGATCGGCTTCTGAGATTTGTCTAGCCGTGCGTAGATTGAGATGATGCTACCGACAGCGTAAGAGCAGACAGCATGACGACGCTATGGCGCCGTCCGTCTTTCGGCTATGATTGTATCCTAGGCTGATCCTAAATGGCGCTGCTGGCAATCGAAAAGGTTAAAACTGTTGATTGTGATTAAATAACCCATGCGAATCGCGATTTTCTCGGACTGCCACGCAGGCTATGCTTGGGGCGAGGAGCGCGGAGAGGACGCCTTCAGAGGGCTGGCGGATGCTATCCAGAAAAGCAACGGCGCTGACCTGATACTGATGGCTGGCGACCTGTTCGACAGCCGCATACCGAAGCCCGAAGTGTTCGTGAAAGTCGCCCGCGCGCTTTCTGCCGCTCAAAATTTCCATTCAAACGCGAAGCTCATAGACGTGAAAACGAAGGAGCAACGCGAGCTGCCACAGCTCAGGGGCGTTCCGATAGTTTCGATACACGGGACGCATGAGCGCCGCTCAAAACAGCTGATAAATCCGATTCAGGCTCTCGAGCATACCGGGCACTTGCTTCACCTACACTGCGAGAGCGCGATGTTCGACATCAACGGGCAGAAGGTCGTTGTGCACGGCATGTCCGGCGTACCTGAGAGGTATGCGAAGGACTGCCTGATGAACTGGAACCCGAAGCCGGTCGGGGGCGCGATAAATATCATGATGATACATCAATCGATCGAACCGTACATCTATTCTCCATTGGAGCCGCCTTCGCTGAAACTTGAGGATTTACCGTCCGGATTCGACCTGTACGTGCTCGGCCACATGCACTGGTGGGACAACAAGCGGTTGCACGGTGCGGGACTGCTGGTAACGGGCAGCACGTGCACGACAAGCATCCACAAGATCGAGGCCGACCAGCAGAAATCCATATGGTTCTTCGACGGCACCGTGCTCGAACGCGCATCGCTATCGAGCAGGAAAGTGATATGGAAGGAGTTCGCATTCGAGCCGGACGTGAAACAGAAGATAGATGCCGAGCTGGCGAAACTTCCACAGACCGACCAGAAGCCGATAGTCGCGATAAAGGTGAAAGGCACGCTGGCCGTGAACAGCGTGCCGCCGAACTTCTCAGACATCGAGGAGCGCTACAAGGACAGGGCGCTGATAAACATAAACAAGGCGCTCCAGGTCGAGGGCTGGGCCGAACAGGTCGAACTGCTGGCCGCGCTCAAACAGACGAGGATGTCGCCCGAAGAGATCGGGATGAGACTGCTGACGGAGAATTTAGAAAGAACGGGCTGCGGCATCAAGGCCGAAGAAATATTCGAGCTGCTGGTCGACGGACAGGCGGATACGATATTCAACGCGTTGGTGAGCAACAAATGATAACAAAAGTCGCCCTCAAGAACTGGCGTTCGCACCTGAACACCAATCTGGAATTCTCGGAAGGTACGAACTGTTTCATAGGCCCGATGGGCGCCGGCAAGACATCGATACTCGACGCCATCTGCTTCGCGCTGTTCGGCACCTTCCCGACGCTCATGAGTAAGAAGCTGAGGCTCGAGGACGTGATAATGAAGAAGCCGAAGGCCCAGCAGACCGCAGAGGTCAATGTTACTTTTGAAATAGATAACGACGCGTGGAGCGTGACAAGAAAGATCGCGAAAGGGAAGACGACGGCCGAGCTGAGAAAGAACGGCGCGCTCGTCGAGGCTCCGCAGAGCACGCGAGTGACGGAGGAGATTGAAAAGATACTGAAGATCGATTACGACCTGTTCACGCGCGCCATATATTCCGAGCAGAACCAGCTCGATATGTTCCTCACGATTCCGAAGGGCCAGCGCATGAGACGGATAGACGAGCTGCTGTCCATCGACAAGTTCGAGAAGGCGCGGCAGACCGTGCTTGCGATCATCAGCAAGTCTAAGAACGCCGCAGCGGAGCGGGAATCGACCGCTCAAAGACTTATGACAGACCCTGAGCTGCAGAACTTGGACAAGCTGAACGCAGAGATGACCGCGCTAACGGCCGAGGCAAAGATGACCGAAAGACAGATGGTCTCTGCGAAAGAGACGCGCGAACGAGCGGAATCCAGGCTGGCAAAGCTCCGCGAGTTCCAGAAGCAGGTGGCTGATCTGGAGGCCCGGGCCTCATCTCTCATAGCCCTGCAGGCCGCAACGCAGGAAGACATAGATAAATTGTCCGTCGAGCTTGTTGTTGACCTCGAGCTCTCGGATGACGAGATATCGAAAAAACTTGTCGACGCTGAGAACAGGATAGCCGACATCAAGGCCGGCGTCGAGACGGACCGCCAACACTTGGACGGGTTGAAGGCCGCATCGGCCGCTGATGCGGAGAAGTTACGATCATTGGAAGATGAGAAGATACCGGAGCTTACAAAGACTTTGGCCGAGGCCGCAAAGCTGAAGGCCGAGATCAAGCGATGCTCTGTAAAAAAGATCACGGAGCAACTGGACGATAAAAAATCCGAACTGGACAGGCGGACAGCGTCGCTTCAGAGGGCGGAGGGCAGGATAGGGACGCTGGAAGAAGGACTGGTTGAGCTGAAACAGACCGGCGACGTCTGCCCGATATGCGACTCTGCGCTGCCGGACAAGAAAAAGCTGCAGATAATCGAGAAGAAGGAAAGGGCGATCACGAAGCTGCGTTCGGACCTGGCGAGGCTGCCGTCCGAGATAGCAACGCTGAAGGTGGAAATAAAACAGTTCGAGGTCGATCTGCGCGAGGCGACCAGGCTTGAGGACAAACTCACTTCCTTGGCAGGCGCCGAGCAGACGCTGAAACAGGCGCGAATAAACCTGAATAAAATCACGGACCAGATAGGCGGCAGGGTGAAGGAAATAAGGATGCTCGATAAGACCATCGCCGTAGCCGACAGGACCATAGATATCGAACGTGTTACGGTCGAGAGGCTGAAGAACCTTTCCGAGAGGAGAACGCAGCTTACGGACAAGATGAACAAGCTGAAGGTGCACGAGGTCGAGATAGCGAAGCTTAAGGAGGAAAAGAGGAAGCTGCCGCCGATATCAGCTTTCGATATCAGGAGCGCAGATTCCGAGCTCGCGCAGGCGATAGCGACCGAGAGCACGCTGGTCGCAAGGAGCTCGAACGCGGCTTCTGTAATGAGTGAAAAGGCCGCCAGGGTGAAGATGCTCAACGACCGCAAATCCGAGATGGCAGCGTATGCGGCCGAAGCCAAAAAAATAGGGGCAATAGCCGATCATCTAGTTCTTCTGGAATCCTCGCTTGTCGCGACCCAGGAGCAGCTGCGTAAGAACTTCGTTGCTGCCGTCAACCAGGCGATGCAGTCGCTATGGTCAAGTCTCTACCCGTACAGGGACTTCTTCTCGATCCGCTTGGGAATAGAAGAAGGCGATTATGTTCTTCAGTTGCAGGACAGCACAGGATGGATGCAGGCCGACGGCGTGGCCAGCGGTGGCGAGCGTTCGATAGCCTGCTTGGCCCTAAGAATGGCGTTCGCGCTCGTTCTGGCGCCGCAGCTGAGATGGCTGGTGCTTGACGAGCCCACGCACAACCTGGATGCGAGGGCAGTGGACGATATGGCCGCGGTTCTCAGGGACAAGATAGGAGAATTCGTGGAACAGGTGTTCCTGATCACGCACGATCCTTCTCTAGAGACGGCCGTGACCGGTTATCTGTACAGGCTCGAGAGAGAAAAGGAAAAAGACGGCTGGTCAAAGGCAGTCCGTGTTTCAGGACCCGAGAACTAGCAATAGTTTGCGCGTGCAACTATGTTAGGTGTGGCCGCAAAAGTGACCATACGGTTACCGTACTTGGGCATGCTGAACAATATCCTATCTTCCAGATAGCCTGTCGGTGCACGACATTCAATTATTTTCTCTTGCATCATTATCACCATTAATTTTTCCAAATATCCATCCGATCTTTGCTCTTGTAGCGCAGTTCTAGGAAATCTTCGAGGGCCTCTTCGTCCACCTTCAGCATTCCGATCTTTGCGAACGATTTCAGTACGTTTATGTCCTTTTCATGACGGCTCTCCGGGCCGGTCTCATACAGCTTTAGCGCTATCAGGCTCTCCAATGGGGGTAGTCTTGTGTTGAAGTTCCTGCCCCTGTACATTATCTGTACGCGTTTTCCATCGTCCACCATGCGCTTTCCGAGCTCATCATAACCGACCCATACATCGATGCGTGGCCAGTGCTTTTGCACGTCCTCGTAAGCAATCATGACACCGTTCGACTTGGGTCTCTCTATTTTTTCCTTCATGTACTTCAGCGGCGATTCCGACTGGATTATTTTTGTGCGAATGTCCACCTCGTCCTTGGCACGAATATCAATGTCGCTGGTCTCGCGGAAGAGCCTTGTCAGACCCGGAGCCTGGTCAAGGTCACCTTTGTTGCCGTTCGAGTTCAGGACGCAGTTAGCTATGTAAGCCTGGACGGCCATGCCTCCGTTGAGCACATAGCTTTCACCGAGGGCACAGTCTATCATATCTATTGTGTCAAGTACCTTGTAGTTGAAAAGAGTAAACTTTCTGGGATCATAGCTCGGATGAGCCCTATCTAAGATAGTGATGTCTTTACCCGCCATGCTTATCACTCAGTCTTTGCGCTCTTCGCGTATACCGGCAGGCTTAACGGCTTTCTTGGCTTCCTTCTTGACGTAACCGCCTATACGCTCGATCTGCCCTGCGTAGGTTGGAGCGGACTCTTTCTTTGCCAGGTCTTTTATTTCAGCACCGTATTCATACGACATGTTCACACCCCAGAGCCTGCCAATCTTTCGAAAATCTTCAGAGCAGGTCGCCTTTTCTTCGCGGGACCTATCACCATGTATTTAGGGCTGATAGCGTCTACCCTGACGTTGTATCCCATCGCTCTCTGTTCGGCCACATCCGTTATGCCTGGATTTTTGTAGGTATCCATATTTATCACTATATAGTAATAGGTATTCCCCCCTTATAAAGATATCACTATTTAGAAGTAGTGAAAAATAACTAGAAATTAGACGAAGGCGGACGCGTCGGCGTTCCTCTGCTTACGGCCGTTGGACCATTCCAGGCAGGCTTCCTCAAGAGGTACGCCCTTGCTGGACTTCTTACTCTTTCGGTTCCGCACGCGCATGAACAACGGGAAATTTACGGCCTCGCCCACGACGATCGCATCGCCGACGCGCAGGCTCGAGATGGTCTTGAGAACGTCCGCTGTCAGTCCCTCGCTCGATTTTCCTATATGTTCTAAATCGTACGGGTTCGTGACACGCAATATCATGTGCGTGTTGCACTGGCTGAGCGCCGTGGTGCTCATGTGGATCGGACGTTGGCTGACCAGGCAGAGGCATGCGTGGAACTTTCGTCCCTCTCTTGCTATCCGCTCGATTATTCCTCGGCTGAACGCGCGTTCCATCCGCGTGCCCTCCGGAGCGAAATTGTGGGCCTCTTCTACTATCAGAAGGAATGGTGGTATCGCACCGGATTGTCGGGCTTCGAAAAGCTTGCGCCCAAGGAAGGCGACAACGATCTGCTTCTCACGCATGTTCGTCATGTTCGAGATGTCTATCACCGTGAGGTGACCAGGTCTCGCCAGTTTCTGCAGGTTCGGATTGTCATATCCGCCGAACAGATACGTGTTGTCAAGGTCGTACAAATAGCTATATAATATGGAACGCGTGTCGGCCTTCTTTATCACGGAATCGTTCTCGAGCTTCTCAATCACGTCCTTGAGGTCGAACACCTTGCCGCGCTGTTCCTCATTGACGACGGCCAGAACCTTATTCAGCTCACGGCGTTGCGGGCTCGTCATCCCTGGGATGAACTCAGCGAACATGGACGCGCCCAGTCCGGGAACGCCTATCCTGAAATCGCGGCCCAGCACGACGTCGGACTTCTCCCTATATTTCTCGTCCTCTGCGAAACCGGTGTATTCGCCGTGCGTGTCGATGACTATGACGGACATCTGGCCGTGGTCAGCTGGCCGGTCGAGCAGCTCTTCGATGAGGGCAGCAACCGAGTGGCTCTTGCCGGAGCCGGAAATTCCGAGTATCGCTATGTGTTTGTGAAGCAGACGCGTCATGTCCAGCTTGACGTCGACGTCGTGCCATTCGAGCCTGCCGAGATTCATCCCTTTTGCCATGTCCAGGCCGAAGAACTTTTCCAGCGATTCCGTATCGGCGATAAAGACCTTTGCTCCTGGGGACGGAGGATAGGCCGCGCGTATGAGTTCTCTTCCCTGCCAGACGCCTAATGCGATGGCATCGGCCACGAGATATTCCCAACGTGAAGCCGGGAATATTTCCGTCATCGACTTCCCGCTGCGTTCGAACTCCGTGACCGACTCGGCGCGCTCATAGTAGCGGTTCGTCTTGACGACGTCAGCCACGCGCGCTATAATTTTTCCCTCTGCGCTGTCCAGACTTACGAACTGACCCTTGCGGACAACGTCCGAAGAGATGACGAAGGAGAATTGGCTTGCGTTCGGGCTGTGGTCTGCGGAAATGACAGTCCCGATTGGTCCTGGCATGGGCTGTATTTAAAATCTTCAGACATTTAAACTTTGACATGCCTGTGAAATTTTTGACCGACCGGGCGTTATTGCTGCCCGGACGGACGCTCGTCATCGCGGACCTGCATTTAGGAATGGAACGCGAGCTGGCCGAGGCCGGAATACACGTTCCGGACCAGGCCGAACGACTTCTGAAGCGGATAGACGCACTGATCAAGCACACGAAGGCCAAAAGGCTGATAATTCTCGGCGACCTGAAGCACAATGTGCCGACAATAACCGGCACGGAATGGCGGGAGATACCGGCTTTCCTCGAACACTTGTCTAAAAAAGTGGAAGTTTCCATAGTGAAAGGCAACCATGACGGCGACATCGAAAGACTGGCGCCGAAGGGCGTGGAAGTATACGAGCCATCCGGCGTGGCGGTCGGCGATTTCGCGCTCACGCACGGCCAGGCGTGGCCCGACAAGAGCCTGCTCGCATGCAAGACGCTCGTGTTCGCACACATCCATCCGGCGGTCGAGTTCAAGAGCGGCAGATACCGTGCGATCGAGCACTGCTGGCTGCGCTGTCCGGTGGACCAGAAGATATTGAGCAAGAAGTTCGGAAAAACGGTCTCGATAAAGGATGCCATCATAATGCCGGTCTTCAATCCGCTGATAGGCGGCGTCGCCGTGAACGGCAAAGACTTCGGACCCATCGGTCCGCTGCTACGTTCGGGCGCCGTGCAGTTCAAGAAGGCCGAAGCCTGGCTCACGGACGGGACTTCTGTCGGCCATCTCGGGTAGGGCAAAGCTTTAAAAATACTAGCTATAAACAAATGGCATGCTTTGGATACCGATACTTGCTGGCTTAATTGCACTCGCTTTTGCGGGTTATTTGAGCATGTACGTCTTGAAGCAGCCGACAGGAACGCCGCGCATGTTCGAAATTTATACGGCGATCCGCACGGGCGCACGCGCATACCTCAAAAAGCAGTACACATTGATAGTTGCGATTTCTATAGTGATGACGATCATTTTCTATCTCGCTTTCGATTTCGGCAAATTGCCGTTGACCGCCTTTGCGTTCATACTCGGTGCTTCCTGCTCGCTGGTCGCCGGATGGCTCAGCATGGAGGTCGCAACGGCCGCCAACGTACGGACGGCAGCTGCGGCTGAAAGCAGCGTGCCGAAGGCGTTGAAGATATCCTTTTACGGCGGCCTCGTCATGGGGCTCGCGAACGTCGCCCTTTCGCTGATAGGCGTCACGTCGCTCTATTGGCTGTACGGCGACCCGGGCGCAATAGTCGGCTTCGGTTTCGGAGCCTCACTGTCCGCGCTGTTCGCACAACTCGGCGGCGGAATATACACGAAGGCCGCAGACGTGGGTGCGGACCTTGTCGGAAAGATCGAGAAGGGCATCCCTGAGGACGACCCGAGAAACCCGGCAGTCATAGCCGACAACGTGGGTGACAACGTCGGCGACGTAGCAGGCCGTGGTGCAGACCTGTTCGAGTCGTGCACGGCCGAGAACATAGCCGCGATGATAGTCGGACTCGCGCTCTATACGGCCACACAGAACTTCTATTTCGTAATTTTCCCGCTGCTTGCGCGCGCCGTCGGCATCGTATCTACACTGCTCGGCATACCGTTTGTCCGAGGCAAGGAGGGCGTCGATCCGATGATATCGTTGCGCAGCGGCATCATCGCGACTGTCGCTTTCTGCATAGTGGGCTTCTACCTGCTGACCACATGGACGCTTGGCAGTCTCAACCTGTTCTTGGCCGGTTTATCCGGAATCGTCGCAAGCCTGATGGTAGTTTTGACGACCGAGTACTATACGTCCAGACGATATCAACCGGTAAAAAGCATCATGGAATCGGCAAAGACCGGTCCTGCGACTGATATAATCTCGGGCCTTGCTGTCGGCTTGGAGTGCACTGCACTGCCAGTTATCATAGTCTGCGGCGCGATCGCTGCATCATTCTATTTCGGCGGCCTGTACGGAATTGGAGTCGAGGGCGTCGGATGGGCAGTGGGCGGCGTATACGGAACAGCGATCGCTACGATGGGAATGTTGGCGATCGCAGGCATGATACTAGGACTGGACGGTTTCGGTCCGATCGTCGACAATGCGGCCGGCATAGTCCAGATGTCCGGCGGAAGTCCGGAAGTAAGGAAGAAGATCGACGCTTTTGATGCAGCTGGCAACACGACCAAGGCTCTGACCAAGGGATATGCGATGGCATCGGCAGGCATGGCAGCGCTGTTGCTTTTCAGGGCGTATCTTGACGTCGCGCACGTGACAGTCGTCGATATTGTCCAGCCGCAGATCATAATTGCTTCGTTCATCGGTGCAATGATACCCTTCTTATTCGCGGCATTGGCCATCAAGGCGGTCGGAAAGGCGGCCAACAAGATGGTCGAAGAGGTGCGGTACCAGTTCAAGACAATACCGGGACTGATGGAAGGGAAGGCGAAGCCCGACTACGCAAAGTGCGTGGCGATATCGACAACCGCTGCACAGCGCGAGATGTTAGTGCCCGGTCTCTTGCCTATAATAACACCGATAGCGATAGGATTCATTTTGGGACCTGCTGCGGCAGGCGCATTCCTGATGGTCGCGACATTGTCTGGATTCATACTTGCGATGTGGATGAACAACGGCGGCGCTGCATGGGACAACGCCAAGAAGGCCATCGAGGAGCTCGGCCTGAAGGGCACGGACCAGCACAAGGCTGCGGTAGTCGGCGACACTGTCGGCGACCCGCTGAAAGACACGGCCGGACCTTCGATCCACGTGCTCGTAAAGCTGATCGGCACGTTGTCAATAACGTTCGGCATGCTTTTCGCAATGTACTCCCTGATGTAAGATAATGATCAAGCGGGTCGAACCCGCTCAAGAAGAGATGTTTTTATGGCATTGACAAGCGGACCAAATCCGCCAGGAATCGTGAACGTGCTCGTGCATACGAGCATGGGCTCGAGATACCATTACTGGGTGCCGAAAGAGATCGGCCTGCCTGTAATGAACAAGGTGCTTGAGAATCCGCTGCCGGTGGCGCACGGCATAATACCACAGACGCACCACACGGACACGGAACCGTTGGGTGCATTCGTGATCACGAGCGAACCTACAATGGTCGGCTCGGTTCTGCCTGCGAGGACAGTCGGTCTCATGAAGATGGAAGGCGGCGGCAGGATCGTCGACAAGATACTGACCGTCTGCAGCCTGGACAGCGAGTTCCAGGACATAGAGGACATCGGCGACGTGCCGAAGCGAACGATAAAGCAGATAGAGAAAGCTATTAAAGAGGACTGGACCACAAAGATAACATGGTTGGACGCCGCAAGGGCGAAAAGGTCCATCGAAAGGGCGATGGAAATGTACAAAAGGGAGTTTGGTTGAATGTATCAGATCGTAACGGTCGAAGATGAGATAGCGGTACCGCCGATAAAGTTCGAACTGGATGTCGAGACGTCCGTTGCCGAGAGCTTGGCGGACAAGTTCGAGGGAAGGATAAATCCGGAAATCGGTGTGATACTTTCAGTTGTCTCGATTGACAACGTCGGCGAGGGAAGGATACTGCCCGGCGACCCGTCCGTTCATTACATGTCAACGTTCAAGGTTCTAAGCTGGATGCCGCGCGAGCACGAGATCGTCGAAGGAGAGATTATAGACATCACGGAGTTCGGAGCGTTCGTCCGCGCTGGTGCGCTTGACGGACTCGTACACATCAGCCAGGTCATGGATGACTTCGTGAGCTATGATGACAAGAACAGCCAGCTGGTCGGACGACAGACAAAGCGCATACTCAAGCAGGGCGACCAGGTCCGTGCCAGGATAATATCAATCTCATTCAAGGAGCAGTCGAAGGTCGGTCTGACCATGCGCCAGCCGATGCTCGGAAGCATCAAATGGCTGACCGAGAAGCCGAAGGAAGAGAAGAAAAAGGAAGAGGCTAAAGAGGAGAAGAAGGAAAAGAAGGAGAAGAAGTAAATGGTCGAACGTGCATGCAAGATTTGTAGGCGTCTGGTGAAAGGTACGGTCTGTCCGGTCGACAAATCGAGCGATCTGACGCGCAGCTGGCGTGGCGTCGTTGTTGTCGTTAATCCCGAGACCTCGGCAATCGCAAAAGAGGCCGGAATTACGTCGCCTGGCCGATTTGCCATAAAAGTGGCATAAAGCTTGTTAAACAAGCTCAAAATAGCTCTATTTTTATATACTGTTTAACATATTATTTATTGTAAAATGTTAAACAAGGTGCTAAAATGTATAGGCGGATAAAAGAACTGCCACCATCAGAGCAAGAGGTGCTTGTGCAGCTGAAGCGCAAGGGTGAGGCAGCTGCAGTCGATATAAGCAACTCTCTTTATACGGAACCTACCAGGGCCCATGTCTCCAAGGTCTCGGTCACTCTAAAAAGATTGGAGAAAAAAGGATTTGTGACAAGAAAAGAAAAGATCGGCAGGAAGGCCATCTATGCGGTTCGTAAGCAGTCGTTCTCTGTAAAGGGCGTGAACCTGAAATTGTTCGCGTCCATGGCTGTTATATTCATAGCTCTCGCGCTTGCATACCAGATATACAACAGCTCGACTTACTCACCGACTTATCTTGCGGTCGCGAACATGACCGGATCCGAAGCGGGTGTCTACAGCGTTGTTACGGATGCCGAAGGAAAAGTTATTGGTGCGAGTGCTGTCTTCACAGCCGTCCAAGAAGAATCCGCGTTGCCTCTCGCTGAGATGACAGTATCGAGCAAAGAAGTGTACGATGTGGACATCAGTCTCGTTGAAACTCCGGTAAAGTCTATACACATCAAAAATTTTGTCGCTGAAGACACAGAGAAGTTCATAAGGGTGGACGACACGCCCGAGACCGGACAGTTCGTAGAGACGTATGCAATCGATCCGACGGCCGTGGTGTTCGAGTCGGCCGAGGTCGTCGTTACGGCCAAAGGAGACGAGCTGTTCAAGTGCAAGGACTGGAACTTCGACGAGAGGGCGTGCTATGGCGACTGGACCAAGATAATGGACATAACGCCCGGTCAGGACTATACGTTCACGCTCACTGCCGAGGATCCGGCCTACGGTGAAACAATCCAGCCCAACGCGACGTACGGGAAGGATTCCTACATAGTCCAGAGCGCGGCGAACACTAATTATGGAACATCTACATACATGGGCATCGATACACAGTCTGGAGGCAACGAAAGACCGATTCTGCAGTTCAACATCTCCAATATACCTTCGGGCTCAATCATCAATTCTGCTGTCTTAGAAATATATCAGACGATCGGCGGAGGCTCTTCTTTCAATGCTAGCGTAAGAAGGATCCTTTCAGACTGGACAGAAACCCAAGTGACATGGAACAACAGAACAAACACATCGACATGGGGCACGGCCGGCGGCAATTACTCGAGCACCGATTATGCCAATGTTACTGTCGGAACTTCTTCAGGTGTCTTTGTGAGATGGAACATAACGACTCTTGTCCAGCAGTGGTTCAATGGCACATACCCAAATTACGGTTTGATATTAGTATCTCCAAGCAGCGGATTGGACAACCAGAAGCGGTTCGCATCCAGCGACAACACGAACGAGACGATAAGGCCGAAGCTCACGATAAACTACACGTACGGAAACTGGACGCTCCAAACGAACATGGGCCTTTATGCTCCAGGAGAAGATGTGCTCATAACCGGTTATAGCTGGAGCCCTTCTACGGACATCACATTGGACATAAAGTTCAACGGAAACTCTTTGTCCGGATACCCGACGAACGTCCTATCGACGCCAGACGGCAATATATCAAATACGCTGACGCTGAACAATTACGCAGGTCAGGGCAACTACACAATATTGGCATACGAGACCGCTGTCCCGACAAAAAACAATACAGCGATGTTCGAGGTCGCCAGGCTTTACAGATATGAACCAGGAACATTGCTGATACCCATGGACAGCAAGCAGAGCACAAACAACTCCAGCTTAAACTTCCTCAGGGCTTACGGGATGATATGGAGGTTCGCCAACAACTCGATATCCTCGCAGATGGTCATAACGCCGCCTTGCTACAAGATAAATGCAACAAACATCAACACCAGCGTCAACTACTCCGAAGATTACTGTCATGGGTTCTTCCTGATAAACAACCCGAATGCATGGACTTATCTGAACACATTGAGGAGCTACCAGAACGGAACAACCTATCCGTTCGCGAACGTGACCGTGCACAACGTCACGTCACCGTTCATAATAAGGGAAGACCACCTGTTCTCTATACCTACTCCCCCTAGAGTAGCAGTCCTGTCGGGATCAGAGGCAGAAATAGTCCCTTCATTGAACCCATCATATATACCTTATACGCTTCTGAACTCAACCCAGATAAAAAGTGGCATACTAGTGCCAACTACCTATGACGTGCTGGCAATCGGGCACCTAAGTATAACGGACGCGAACCTTTCTCAATACATAAAGAATTTCGTAATAGCCGGAGGCAACGTGCACGCCGAATGCATCGCTGCCACTACGTTGGATTCGTATACGGCCTTCTACGGAAATGTTGAAGGTTTCAGCAACGGTGGGAACAGCGGCTTGGGCGATATGCGCATTTTGAACGAAACCTCGCTCATAACACAGACGCATGTCATCGATGCGTTCGATAACGAGGGTGGCATCGTACCGGTGCTTAACGTGACGAACGTAAACAGGAGCTTCGGGATACTGGCGGTCGATGAAAACTATAACACCAATCATAATTTGGCCAAATTGATAGAAACCTACTATGGCAACGGTTATGTGACCTATGCCGGAGGGCATATGGGCGATATAACCGGCGGCCTAGAGACCCCCAGGAACAGGATACTGGACAACATCGTATTCTGGGCAATAGAAGTCAACGACATAATTCCACCCAAATGGGTAAGTCAGAACCAGAGCAAGAACATCACCAACTCAGAAGGACTCATCTACGCCTGGGCAAACTGGTATGACAACGTGCGTCTGGACACCGCCATACTCAGCCACAATGGCACAGGTACGTGGCAGAACGTTTCGTTGAAGACTCTGGTTGGAGACAATGACATATCAAACTTTTCCATTTCAACAATAGGCCTGATTGAAGGCACGATAGGATGGAGAATATACGCTAACGACACGAAGAACAATTGGAATTCTACGAACATCACGACCTTTGTCTACGACAATATAAAGCCTGTAATAAATTTCGTTGCGCCAACCAACCAGAGCGGCACTTCCGTCAAAAGAGACTGGATAGCCGCGAACGTTACGATAACTGAGGCAAACCCACAGAACTTTACATACTACCTTTACAACGGCACCGCGCTCATCAACAGCACCACGTTCACTGGCCAGTCAAATGCCATCAACTTCACAGGCCTACCCGACGGCATATACTACTATAATGTCACTGCGGTGGACAAGGCCGGCAACACCAACACATCCGAGACGAGAACAATCATTCTTGACAGTATTGCACCAACCATACAGCCAGTATCGCCGACAGACACGCCCGGTTCCTATCTCAACAGGACATTCTTACGAGTGAACGTCACCGGCACGGATGCCAATCTGATCAACATAACGATACGCCTATACAATTCGACAAGCCTGATCAACACCAGTACAACTGGCGCACCGAACTTCGCCAACTTCACAGGCCTACCCGACGGCATATACTACTATAATGCAACAGCCTATGACGCAGCCGGTAATTCCAACGGCACTATCACATACAACTTTACAATCGATACGACAAAACCTTCCATCCAACTTGTCTCACCGACCCCGGCCAACGGCAGTTACAACACGAACAAAACCATAAGCGTGACAGCATCCGACACCAATTTGGACACAATCCAGATTTTCGTGAACGGTACGATAGTAAAGAACTGTACAGGCATACCGTGCGAATATGGTCTGACGCAAGATGGCAATTTCACATTCTACGTAATCGCTAAGGACAAGGCCGGCAACACCAACACATCCGAGACGAGAAGCATAGTAATCGACACACAAGTTCCGCTATGGTCATCGCAGTTGCAGAACGCCTCCACGCCCATGAACGGCTCAACAATTTTGCTCTCGACGTATTGGACTGACTTCAACCTGAGTTATGCCATACTTTCAACCAACGAGAGCGGCGTATGGGAAAACAAAACCGTCTACGGCTCTCCTCTTGAACTTATTGGTTCGGCAAATTGGACGAACTTCACATGGAAGAACGATTCGGTAGTTCCTGGAACAGTAGTCGGCTGGATAATATATGCGAACGACAGCGTCGGCAACTGGAACGCGACCGATGTGATGACGTTTACAGTAACCACAGATTCTGAGCCACCGACCATAACGCTCACCTATCTGGACAGGCTGAGGTTCACGAACCAGAGCGTAGAAATCAAAGCGAACGTCACGGACGACTACGGCGTAAGCAACGTCTGGTTCAACATAACATACCCGAACAGCACGACAATAACGGTTATACCTAACCTGATAACCGGACTCTGGCACTACAACTTCACGGACACTTTCCAGAACGGTGATTATAACCTGAGCATCTATGCGACCGACAACTCTGGAAACCTCGCCAGCCTGTTCGACCACTTTTCTCTCTATGTGCCGATCAACGTCTCGATAAACGTCACGGACGCAAACTCGACCGATCTGGATGCTAACATCACGCTCTATCTGCCAGGCACGGACTACGAGGTCGACACGGAAAATATAACTGGCAACTACACCGGCGAGGTGCCGTCGTATCTGTACGACATACTGCTGGTGACGTACAACGATACGGTCACGCTCCTGACGCGCGACACGAACATAACGGCGAACACCACGAACCTCTACATCATAGATAGTGTATCGATGTCGGTGCTGCTGGGAATAAACGCGACGGCCATACCGAACATAAGCGTCTACTACGGGGTCGCGATCGAGGCGTTGGTGAACTTCGGCAACGCCACGCTGAACATCAGCTATGCCAACCTGAGCGTGGCGAACGAGAGCAACCTGCGCGTATGGAAGTGCGAGGACTGGAACATCACGGCGCGGGTATGCGAAGGCACGTGGGAGAATGCGACCTACACGGTCGATATGGTTTCGAAAATCGTAAGCATCTTCGCACCGCACTTCACCATGTACCTGATCGGCGAGCCTACGCTGTTTCTGGCGCAGACGGGCGGCGGGATATACGGTGGCGGCGGTGGCGATGGCGGCGGTGTAACGTTCCCGCCCAGCTTAAATGTCACCTCCGCGACAGGCTGTGAGCAATGCCCTGAACCGCTGAAATGGTCAGAATGTTCGGGCGGCAGGCAGAGCCGTACCGACTGGTTCTGCGCAGCATCCACGAACTACACCTGCCAGGAGCTGGTCGAAACCCGGGCGTGCCTACGGATGCCGGTCATATTAGAGGGCATTCTCCACATCAGGGAAGTCAGCCTGGAGTTCATCCTGATAATAATCGGAATCGCTATAGTGCTGATAATAGCGTTCTACATAGTCTATGTTCTGACCGGGGCGGGCCGCGTAATGATTATTGGCACACGCTGGAGACGCAAAGTGGAGAAAATGAAGGAAAAGCTCAAACCGCGTCCAAACGCCTAAAAACGCCTAAAAACCAACGATTTATTTATAAATCATCTAGATGTAATTATTTTTCTAGTGGTGAACATATTTGATGGATGATAATGGCGAATCTATCAAGAACAGGATAATAGAGCTTTTGAATAAACAGCCTGAGGGGATCACAATAACGGAACTTGCCGGCATGCTCAAGCTGCATCGCCAGACGACCACGAAATACCTGTTCGAACTGAAGGGCGCCAACATGATAAGAACCAGGGAAGTCGGTCCGGCCAAACTGCTCTACATAAACGGCGAAGGTGAACATAAATGAAAGGCAAACAAGCGGCCATCGCATTGGTCTTAGTCGCATTCATGCTGATAATGATAGCCCAGGCCGCACCGGTCAGCGCGGCTTACAAAGAATACAGCTTTATGGTATACAATAAAACCAACGTCACAGGTCAAGCGGCGTATTCGAGCCTAAATGCTGGCGCAAAATTCCCCGCATCAGGTCCTGCTGTTCTGAATGAAGTGGTGTTCACCGGAACATTGTATCAAGGCATAAATGCATCGGACACGACCAGAGCAACTTCAACTAATGCAACGGCTTCATACAAGACGCACAGGTTCCTGTTCAACCTGACACAGGGAGGATACATAAAACAGCTCGACTTAAGCTGGCAGGGTTATGCGAACGGTTCAACGGCGGCAAACAGGACGGTTAACATTTCGGCATGGAACTTCACGAGCAGCAGTTGGACTCCCTCTCTTGCAGATGGCACAGGCTCAGCTGACCAGTGGCTTAGCGCATCGAAAACGACCGGAATATATGACCTGATAAACGCGAGCAATAACGTATTCACATTTATTGTAGAGACGCCGAACACACAAGCAAACACGGCGCTTTTCACGAACTATGTAAACATGACAGTTCTCTACTTCCTACCCCCCTCCATCAATTCCATTTCGGATTCTCCGGACCCGGTGAACCAGAGCAAAAACGTGACAATCAATGCGAACGTAACCGATCCTGTCGGGGTTAGCTCGGCCTGGGTAAATATAAACGGCACGAACTACACCATGGCCAACCTTACATCTATCGGCAATGCGTCAAATTCGACAACCCAGGTACCGGTATCCTGTGTCGACAGCGTTGTTGCCAGTGCAGACTATGAATATTACAGCATGTGGACAATACCGGGCTCAGGAAACGTTACATTGACCGCGCTCATGTTCCACCAGAACGATACTACTCTCAGCTCTTCCGAACTATTGACCATGGCCCTGTACAGGGACGGGGGCGCATATGAACGCCTGACGGAAGTCGTCACTATAAACGGGACAGGTGCGGTTGGATGGACCGGCAAAGCCTTGCAAAAACCCATAATAATCGAGCTCAACAAGACATACTGGGTAGGCATATCAACAAACGGCGTGGCCGTTACTTACAATATGGCCAGAGACGAAGCTGCCAATTGCGCCAACTATCTTCCAAATGTAGTAACTCGCTACATAAGTGGAGATGACAACATACTCGATATTTTCGTTCCGACGTCCGGGTACACGAATTCCTCGAACCATTTGGTTATACCGGGAATAAATTATACACAATCTGTCACGCGTTGGAACTACACGTATAACACCTCCTCGGTGATCGGATTGCAAAATTACACAGTTTATGCCAATAACACGATCGCTTATGAGGCGACACCTTCAACAGGAAACTTTACGGTCGTAGATGGCATAGCACCGTCGTTCTCTAACAACCAATCCCAACCGGTGACGACATATTCGCCGTCCGCATACAGCAACTTCTCGGTCACTTGGTCTGAAGCCAACTTCTACAACGCTTACCTGGAAAACAACTTCACTGGCTCGCTGAAAAACACGTCGATGTCCGGATCATATCCGAACTTCTACTACAACACCACACCGCTAGCAGCAGGAACATACCAGTATCGCTTTGTTGCCAACGATACGTCAGGCAACAGCAACGGCACAGCAGTACTTTCATTCACGATCAGTCAGAACGCTACGAATCCAATAGACATGTACATGACCAATTCTTCAGGCACGTACAATAATCAGAACGTCACGACGGAGTTCGGCGGTTCGGTGACGGTCAACGGAACGATGGTCTACACAAATTCCGGAACAGCGCTGCTCTGGAGAAACGGCAGCTCGATTAGCAACCCGAACACCACGACGCCGGCCATCGGCGACTACGTCTACAAGACGAACACTTCCGGCAACACCAACTACACGGCCAACAACACTGGCGCAACATACTATTTGTTCATCCGGGACACGACCAAGCCGACGATAACGCTAACGCATCCGTTGAACATTAGCTACAACCGGACATGGGTCTGGGTCAACTCTACGGTCAGCGAGGCTGCCAGTTGGTGCGGTGCTTCTATAAACAGTACGGCAAACCAGACAATGACCAACAGCTCGGGCAACTGGAACCTGAACGCCACCTCATTGGCCCAGGGTGCGAACAACGCCAAAGTGTTCTGCAACGACACTACGGGCAACATGAACGTCTCTGCTACGCAGTACTTCACAGTGGACACCGTTTACCCGCAAGTCACAATCATTTACCCGGATAATATCACATATGATGAAAACATAAGTCTCCCGCTCAATTACACGCTCACGGAGCTGAACCCGTACAACTGCTGGTACAAGCTCGACGGCGGAACAAGTACGAACCTCCCGGGATGCGGCAATACGACGTTCGATGCAGGTCCGGACGGTCCGCACAACGTAACGGTCTACGCCAACGACACTGCCGGAAACACCAACAGCACAACGAGATACTTCAGAACAAACATATCAGAAATTTTCATAAATGTTCAATCGCCAACATCGCATGCTTACACCACGAATCAGATATGGTTCAATGTTTCGTTATTTTATGCCGGCAGCTGGTGCGGCTACTCTCTTGACAGCAATCCTAACGTCACGATGTCCAACGACACCGCCACGCACTATTACAACCAGTCAACGGTTTCAGAAGGAAGCCACAGCGTGATTTTCTATTGCAACGATACGATAGGGAGCATGGATCTATCGAACGTGATAAGCTTCACTGTCGATACGATAAAGCCTACGATAACGCTCACGAGCCCAGATAACACGACTTACAACACTGGCTGGGTATGGATTAATGCGACGAATAGCGAGAACGACGGTTGGTGTGGTGCCAGCATAAACAGTACGGCCAACCAGACAATGGACAACAGCTCGGGCAACTGGAACCTGAACGCCACGGTCTCGCAGGGCGCGAACAACGCCAAAGTGTTCTGCAACGATTCTTCCGGTAACATGAACGTCTCTGATACAAAGTACTTTTACGTTGACAGCATAGCACCCCAATGGTCACTCAATCAGTCCTCCTATCCACTGGCATACAACCCAGCTACTTTATCGACTTTCAACATAACATGGGCTGAAAGTACGGCCATAAGCACAGTCCTCTTCGAATCCAACTTCTCTGGCGGTCCACAGACTTATGCGATGACGAACGCGACCTACGGCGGCTCGATATACACCTATTCGGTGATATTGCCGGCCGGGACGTTCTACTGGAAGTCCTATGCGAACGATTCACTGAACAACTCCAACACGTCCGACACATGGTACTTCACTGTGGGTAAGGGCGCAAATCCCCTGATATTGACGATTACGCCGGCCACGACCGTGGTATACCCGAACACGACAACGGCGGTCTGCTCTGCGAGCGTTGGAACGCCGACGCTCTACCGCAATGACTCCGGCCTGACAAACCAGACCAACGAAACGATACTGCTCGGCGCAAGCGTCTACAACTACAGCTGCAACATCTCAGCAACAGCCAACTATTCGGGCAACAGCACTTACAAAACGCTCACGGTCAACAAGAACACATCCACGGCCAACTTCATGAACCTCACGATAAACGGCACGGAATCGAACAAGATATACACTTATCCGGCAGTCAGCAACGCCACGGCCTGGAACTCGATACCTGAACTGATATTCACATTCTATCGCAACGGCACTAGTATTGGCACCGGTACGGCCAGCGATGTGGACCAAAAGGCGATCGGTCTCTACATGTATACATACAACACCTCGGACAACGGCAATTATTCTGCAGCCAGCAAGCAGTTCAACCTGACAATAAACAAGGGCGGTTCGGTCTGTTATCTCACCGTTACGCCGCCGACACCGATAAGCTACAACACGCCGTCGACCGCGAGCTGCACATGCACGAATCCTGAAGGTAGCGCCGCGCTTTACCGAAACATATCTGGAACGCCTACAGACGTAACACTTACTGAGAACAACGTGGAGATAACGCTGCCGGCCGGCGCCTGGAACTACACCTGCAATGTATCATCAACGCCTAACTACAATTCTTCGACCAACAGCACGGTCTACAACGTTGCAAAGGCGGACAACCCGGTGACACTCTACCTGAACGGAACGCCGAACTTGAACAGGACTTACACTTATCCTGAAGCGGTGAACGCGACCGGCACGGCGACAGTCGGCACGGTATACGTCTACAGGGGCGGCGTGCAGAAGGCGACTGGACCGCTGTCCGCAAGCGAGGAGATACTCCTTGGTAACGGAACGTACGCCTACAAGGTGAACGCGACCAGCGGAGACGCCAACTACTCGGACAATACGACAGGCGTGACGTTCTACGCACTGGTCAACAAGGGCACCACGACCACAACTCTTTATCTTGACGGTGTGGACAACAGCAAGTCATATCTAAGATATGGTAATGCCAACTTCACTGTCGTTTTGGACGTTGCCGGCAAGAAAGTTTTCCTTGACACGAACATCAGTGGCTGGTCGCCGATAAACTCTACGACGCCGCTGATCAACATCACCAACATGTCGACACTAGGCGTTTACAACATAACCGGTTACTTCCCCGGCGACGGTAACTATTCGGCAAGCAGCCAGACCTGGTACGCGACGGCCACAAGCAAGAATCTTTCTACCTGCTATCTGACTGTCAGCCCGCCTTCGCCGACCTTCGGCACGGCCGCAACAGCGATCTGCGGTTGTGACAATCCGGAGGCGACCGGAAGCCTGTACAGGAACGGAACGAACGTCACAGAAGCTGAGAACAACACACCAGTAACTCTGGGCGCAGGTCCGTGGAACTACATCTGCAACGTCACAGAGACGGCCAACTATTCTTCAGCATCAGATATATCGACATACACGGTCAGCAAGGCCAGCAATCCTGTCAACATCTACATAAACAACAACATGAACCAGCATGTTGAGGTAATGTACGGCCCGCAGAGCAATGTTACTGGAACCGCGACAGTAGGCACGGCCAATATCTACATGGGAGGAACCGATGTCGGAAATCCGTATCTCGAGACGCTGGGTGTAGGCAACTATTCTTTCAAAGTCAACGCCACAAGCGGCAACTCCAACTACTCCAACAACTCAACCGGGTTGACGTACACGTTCAATATCACCAAGGCGCCGACAGAAGCTAGGCTATATCTTGATGGCAACAGGGCCAACGCGAACTATGCGCAGTACGCGATCGCCAACTTCACGGTCACTACGAACATATCCGGTCTGGATGTGGAGCTTTGGACGAACTACTCGGACGGCGTCGATAAGCTCTTGAACGGGCCGACTACCGAGCCGATTGTCGAACTCACCAATCTGACAGACACCGGGACGTTCAGCTGGACGGCCAAATTCAACGGCAACTCCAACTATTCGGCAAGCACGGAGACGTGGCTCACCGGTGTGGCGAGCGACGCCATCGCGCCTACGATCACGATCATTTCGCCGACCGCGGCGACCTATGGCTCGACGTCCGTCCCGCTCACGTGGGTCGCGACCGACCCGTCGGGCGTGAGCTGGTGCGGATATTCTCTGAACGGCGCAGCGAACACGACAGTGACAACAAATACCACACTTATAGCCACAGTGGGCGGAAACACATTATCAATGTATTGCAATGACACGCTGGGCAACATGGGCAGCTCGACCGTAAGCTTCACGGTCTCGACAGGACAGATCGGAGGTGGCGGAGGCGGGATAACACCGCCGCCAACCGGAGGAGCCAATTTCACGTTCCCGATAATAACCCCGACAGCGCCCGCGCAATTCAGCCCGACAGTGGCCGGAATAGCGGAATTCGAGGTATGGACGACGGGCGAAGTCAGCAATGCCTATATCAGTGTCAAAGAGATTAGCTGTCCTGAAATAAACACGACCAGGCCGGTCTATCGCTGCTTCAATGTGGAGACAAACATAAATGACAATATTGTAAACCGCACCGAGATAGAGTACTGCGTCAACGACAGCTGGATAGCTACGCATGACGTCAAGACGACCATTCTCGCGAGGCTGACAGCCGGCGGTTGGCAATCGCTGCTGACCACATATGAGAGGAGAGAGAGCGGTGAAACGTGCTTCCTTGCAGAGAGCCCGGGCATGTCCTACTTCGCGATCCTCGGCCTGACTATCCCGCAGGTATGCACGCCGTACGCAAAACAATGCGGCGAAAATGCTGTGCAGAAATGCAACGTCGAAGGCACGGGGTGGGTCGATATCGAGACCTGCGAGTACGGATGCGACACAAAGAACCTGACATGCAACCCGAAGACCGAGTGCATAGAAGGCCAGATAAGATGCGCAGACAACATAGCGCAGATCTGCATCAACAAACAGTGGACGCAGAAGGAATTGTGCTCACAGGACTGCAAGGTCGGCGTATGCCAAAAGAAATTGACAACCTACAAGATGGACTGGGAAGGCATATGGGGAAAAATAGCAGGTCTCTACAAATGGTCGCTGGAAACACAAGCACAGGCGTGCAGGCAAAAAATGATATGGACGTCCGGCCTGCTGAAATGGACGTGGGAAGGCGGATGGATGCTCATAGCGATAGCCATTATAATAGCCGCGATATGGCGGCTGACATGGCGCATAAGAATGAAATATCGTATTAAACAGAAGATAAGGATAAAAAGGATGAAAGTAAAAGTAGAGCGGTAGGTGGAATCATGTTCGAAAGCCCGAAAAGCAGAAAAACCAAGGAGTTCGAGGAATTCAAGAAGCTCCTGCTGGAGAGCGCGCGCGAAGTGCTGGCCAAAGAGCTCGATGGCGAGATCAAAAAAATTCAAGAAGAGTTCGAAAAGCTGAAGAGCCTCATGCTGCAGAGCACGCGCGAGGTAGTCACTGAGCTGGAGAACAAGCGTCTGTCCGAGACCAGAAGGGAGGTCAACCGCATCGAAGCTAAGAACGATAAGATGATAAAGACCGGGCTGGCGGGCTCCAAACACACCATCTCTTCCGACCTGAACAAGAGGATGGATCTGCTCGAGAAGGTCCTGCGGGAGAAGGTCGTGACCAGCGACATCATAGAATCAAGGTTCGATGAAATAAGCAAAGAGATTTCGGATGCGGTGGAATCGAAGGTAAGAAAGGACACGGACAATGTGCTCAGGACTTTCAGGAAGGAGAGCGAGAGCGCCCTGAAGAACCTGAGGGAGAAGACCGAGATCTCGATAAAGGCATCATATTCTGAAAACGAGAAGACTCTGAACAATATACGCGAGAAGACCGAGTCTGCTCTGAACGAGTCGCGTTTGATTAATCAAGGCACAATGAAGTCTCTGCGAGAAAAGTCAGAATTCTCAGTAAAGGATTTGCATGAGAAGACCAAGACCGCTTTGGTTGCGCTCCGTGCAGAGAACGAGAAGGCAATGACGGCATTACGCGAAAAAACTGATGGTGCGATAACTGCATTGCGCACGGAAAACGAGAAGGCCTTGAATGCTGTTCGCGAAAAGAACGAGAAGGCGCTGGTCGCTTTACGGACCGAGATATCGAAGCAGAACATATTCGGCGTGCTGGGCGCGGTTAAGGACGACCTTAAGACCACGGCCGCGGAAAGAAAGGCGAACCAGACCATGATAAAGGACATGATAAACACCGTACAGGAACTGAGGGAGGACATGGACAACATCAGGGATCAGGTGCGCCAGGACATAATGGCGACAGCGGCGAAACTGACCGACGATGAGGACAGCGACATAGCCGCCGTCATAGGACAGATAGGCGAGCTGAAGAACGAAATCAAGAAGGTGTCAAGATGAAAATAAATGTAACAAACAAAAAAATCAACCCCGTTCTGAAAAGAGAGGAACTGACGGTAAGCGTAAACTACGAGGGCGGGCCTACGCCGTCCATCGTGGCATTTAAGGCCGAGCTGGCGAAAGCGATAGGCGCGACCGAGGACCGCATAGAGGTCGCCAGATTGATATCATCGACCGGACATACGGCAGGCAACGCCTGGGTGCGTGTCTGGGAGACGGCCGATCTGGTGCCGAAACCGAAAGTGAAGAAGGTCGCGGCAGAGAAGAAATAAATAGCTTGTTGTAGCAGGTAATTG
This sequence comes from uncultured archaeon, assembly GCA_964353775.1. Lineage (GTDB taxonomy): Archaea > Aenigmatarchaeota > Aenigmatarchaeia > Aenigmatarchaeales > JAHLMS01 > JAHLMS01. The sequence goes on from CAYGWB010000004.1 coordinate 38,248, forward strand.
CATGTCAGGAGAAAAGAAACCCAGAAGCAAGTGCAAGCACATGAACGTGCAGATATGGAAGAATTACAAGGACGGAAAGTTCGCAGGCAGATGGTGCCCGAGATGCGGAACGGGAGTCGTTCTGGCTCAGCACAAAGGACGCATGACCTGCGGTCGTTGCCACTACTCCGAGATGCAAAAGAAATAAGTGCGTTCCAGCTCATTCTGTTTGCATGATTTGTCTAGGCGTAGAGTCGACCGCGCACACTTTCGGCGTCGGGATTGTCGCGGACGGCAAAGTCCTTGCGAACGTGCGGGACATGTATGTTCCGAAGAAGGGCGGCATACATCCGAGGGAGGCGGCCGATCACCATTCCGAGGTCTGTGAGCAGGTCCTTCGACAGGCGATAGCAGATGCGAAAATCAAGCCGTCGGAAATAGATTTGGTCGCGTTCGCGCAAGGGCCTGGTCTCCATCCCTGCCTGCGCGTCGGTGCCGTCTTCGCGCGCAGCCTTGCGTTGAGATTGGACAAGCCGGTCATAGGCGTCAACCACTGCGTCGCGCACATAGAGATAGGGAAGACATCTACGAAGCTTTCCGAACCGGTCGTCCTATACGTTAGCGGCGGAAACACGCAGGTGATCGCTTTCACCGAGGGAAAATACAGGATTTTCGGAGAGACGATGGACAGCGGAATCGGAAACGTGCTGGACACGTTCGGCCGCGAGGCCGGGCTGGGACATCCTGGCGGCCCGAAGATCGAGCAGCTCGCCAAGAACGGCAAGTACACGAAACTGCCGTACGTGGTCAAGGGAATGGATTTGTCCTTCTCCGGAATTTTATCCGAAGCGACGAGGAAGCTGAAGACGGAAAAATTGGAGGACATCTGCTATTCGTTCCAGGAGACGTGCTTCGCGATGCTCACGGAGGTCGTTGAGAGGGCGGTCGCGCACACGGGAAAGACGGAGGTCCTGCTAACGGGCGGCGTGGCCGCGAACGAACGCCTGCAGGAAATGCTGAAAATCATGTGCGAGGAGCGCGGAGCGAAGTTTGCGGTCGTTCCGAAAGAGTTCTCGGGCGACAACGGCGCGATGATAGCCTGGACCGGCCTGCTGAATCGCATGAATAAAACGACGGATATGAAAATAAGGCCCAGATGGCGTACGGACGACGTGGATATAGACTATTTATAAGGTTTTCAAATCAAAAATTCTCATGCACGACCACATAACTAAAGAGGAAATAGAGAAGTGGCTCGCAAAGCTCGAGCCGCTCGTCCCAAGAATAGAGGTCCATGATCCGAAGGGCGAGGCCTTCCTGACGAACATACGGGCGTACGTGGCCGACAGCCGACATTTCATGGAAAATGGCGATATGGTCCGCTCCTTTGAGGCCATGGTCTGGGCATGGTCCCTATGGGAGACCTGTGCCGAGCTAGGCCTCCTGGCCATCCAGGTCCCATAACCGCTACCTTTATATACTACTTAGTAGTAAATAATAGATAGGTGAATGTGATGGCATCTGGTGTAACAGAAGTCGGCGTATGGACAGAAGCAACAGAGATCATTAATTTCTATAATAATATGGAGAAGATGTACAAGGAAGGAACAGTATCTCCGGGACAATATGCAGAAGCCATGAACACTGCAAACAAGGACTACAACCGCATTTGCATGAATGACATGAATTCCCAGAAGGCATATTATCAGACCATGTTCGGACCGATCAAGGTACCTGAAAAGCACATGGGTAGCTGGCTTCAGGCAGCAAACGTGGGCGAACAGAGCCTTTATGCAACCATATCGGACATCCCGGGAGTAGGATTCCTAAAGCAGATGCTCGACAATTGGATGATAAACATGATTAGCGATAAAAACGCAAGTGTAAGCTGCTCGGCATTTTACAGCGGCGCATCTGAAAGGGCGAGAGCGCGGGAAGCGTCTTACAGACATGGCTTGGAAGAGCGCAAAAAGGATAAAAGGGACATGGAAGAAACACTGGAAATATTGCAAGCAGCAAGCGCCAACGGAACAGTAAACATCAGCCTGAGCTTATAGGGCAGAAACACAATCTGAATCAAATGGCGAGGTTCGTCCGATGACCCATAATTTATTTTTAATCAGTTCTTACAATAACTTTTTATACCTGTCAACCCATTTTTAACCATGGCACTTCCGATTAACATATACGACACAGTGTTCCAGATATTGGGTGTTACCAGTCGTGTCACCGGCAATTTCCAGACGGACTTCCTCAACCTCATCTTCTTCCCGCATATCATCATAATCATATGGTTGTTCTTAATCGCGCGCGGACCCCTGTTCATGGCGTTGCACCGCGGTTTCGGCACCCTGCTCTCGATAGCAGTCTACATATTCATCATCTGGTACGGCTGGTACAGCGCAATAGCCTCGCTTTCAGTGATATGGCTCGGCCTGACCATAATAATCAGCTTCTTTTACTTCATGGTGCCGAAGTTCCTGCACCCCTCTACGTCTGAAGCCCAGTTCGGCCTAGCGCGAGCTGTAACAGGCAAGTTGGTCAAGAGAAGGGAGATAGACAAGGCGATCACAAGGCTGAACCAGGACGTGAGGGATTGCGATCAGGAGCTACAGAATCTGCAGAGAAGGGAGGGACATGAGACAGCACCGGAGCTTAGACGCGCCCTACGGGATGAGATAAACGCCGTCACTATGCGCAAGATGGGCCTCAATGCCGAGGTAAGGCGCCTAGAAAACGAGAAGAAGCTGTGATAGACAATGGCCATCGCTATTTTCGGTTCTGAGTTCGTGATACCGTTCCTGTTCGTTCTAGCGTTAGTATTCGGCGCGCTCGAAACCACGAAGGTATTCAAGAACAGGGCAGTAAATGCCATCATTTCCATCGCACTGGCGCTGTTCGCGGCCAGCTATAGGCCGTTCGTAAGTACGCTATGGAACATTCTGCCTACGATGGTATGGTTCTTCCTGATAATATTCCTGATCGCCTTTTTGGCTAAAGCGTTCAAGGTCGGGGATGAGCGGGAACGTACAAAGTCTCTTGTAATAGGCGGAGTAGTGCTTTTGCTGTTCTTGACGGTCGGCATCTCCATGATGCCCTCAATACCGGTGATCGGTACGGACAACATGCTGATGATAGTCGGCGTTCTATTCATGATAATGCTGATTTGGATAGCTGCACCGCACGGACCTATACGGGAAGAAAAGAAATAAATCTTTAAGAGCCGGCCGAGCCATTATTGGCCTATGGCATTAAAAGAACTACGCGATGTTCTGACGAGGGCCGAAGAGATCGCAGAGGACGTAATCCTGATGCTGCTCAGCATCTTCATAATAGTGCTGGCAGTGGCAGCGCTGGCCGTACTCTCGACCCAGCCGGCAGCCCTCGGTGAGCGCGCGGCAATGATAGGCGCCATAGCGACTCTAGGCTTCCTAGCAAAGGCCGAATATTTCGCCGCCCTGTTGATGCCCTGGATGGTCATCATCATCGGTCTGCTGATAGGCCGGGAACTGTGGCTGCTTCGCAGGAGGATGGAAGGTATCCACTTCGAGGTCATACTGCACAGGATAGGCACGAAGCCAAAAACACGCAGCCGCGGTAGAAAGCGCTAGAACATCGCAGAAAACTTTATATGTCTGCGCGTAGCGATAATTATCAGATTGCAATGGCAGGCATCGAGATATTCATAGAATCGTTGCGGCAGGCAGGCTTCATGCTCGTGCTGCTCTGGCTTCTTACGCTCTCGATAGTCTACGGCATACTCTCACACGTCAAGATTCCGAGCTCGAAGACCGTTCAGGGCGTCATAGCCATCGCGGTCTCGTTCCTTGTCCTTCTGGCAGCGGCAGCCGGACAGGCAGCCACCTTCGTCAGCAACATGGTAACGGCCGGCATAGTCATAGTCTTCGGCCTGATACTGGTGCTGATATTCTTCGAGTTCCTCGGGCTGGAAAGGCCGAAGGTCATGGGCGCGCATCCGAAGTTCTTCGGTCTGGCGCTGCTTGTGCTCGTCATACTGATATTCATAGGAGCTGGCGGGCTCGGACTGCTGAACATACCGACAATCAATATTACGACGCCCTTGGTGGCCATAATATTCTTCCTTGTGATAATGGCCGTGGCCGTATGGGTCCTAATGAAGGAGACGGGCAAAGGGGGCTAAGGTTTATAAATCTGCACGTGAGATGTTTGGTATGGTTGATGCTTCAATAGTCGGCATTCTTGAAAGACTGGGATTTGCGGATATTCTACTATGGCTACTTACTTTTGCAATAGTCTACGGAGTGCTTTCGCAGGTGAACATACCCAAGGCGAAGGCCGTACGCGCCATAATCGGAATCGTGGCGGCATTCTTCGCTATTATGGCGGCCCCCACATCCTTACTGAGCATAATCTCAAACATGTCGGTCGCTTTGCTGGCCGTATTGCTCGGCATACTTGTTGTACTGGTCTTCCTTGAGGTAGGCGGAATAAAGCACTACGAGGAAAGATGGGCCAAGGACGAGAAGGGCAACCCGAAATACTTGGGTCATGAGGAAATAACAATGTTCTCAAAGAACAAGTACATAGTGGCTGCTGCGTTGATAATAATAGCGATACTGGTATTCATGGGCGCGGGCGGACTGAAGCTGTTGGGAATCAACTTCATCAGCTTCGATCTTGCAGGCGTCGTTTTCATGGTAGCGATAATAATAGCAGTGCTGTGGATGATAAAGGGGTGAAAACATGGTAGACGTTTCAGCAATGGCATTCATACAAAGACTTGGATTTGTGGATATTCTACTATGGCTACTTACTTTTGCAGTTGTCTACGGCGTTCTTTCGCAGGTCAAGATACCTAAATCCAGAGAGGCACAGGCGATAATAGCCATAGTCATGGGCTTCTTGGTTCTGATGGCCGTGCCGACATCAATGGTTACGTTCATATCCGGCATTTCAACTTCGCTAATACTGGTTGGCTTGGGCCTGCTGATGCTCCTGGTGTTCTTCGAGGTCGCTGGTCTCGGAGAAGATGTGATGGAATTCAAGGAAGGAAAGTCAACAGGAAAAAAGATAAGGAGAACCTTCCTCAGCAAGCACCCGTACGTTTTCGGCATAGCCATGATAATCATAGCGGTGCTGATTTTCATAGGAGCTGGCGGACTGAAACTGATGGGTTTGAACGTACCGACCGGTTACAGCCTTGTCGGGATAATGTTTTTCATAATGATAATGGCCGCAATAATGTGGATGGTATTCTCTAAGGAAGAAGAGCACTAGAATTTTTACTTTCCGCCTCTTATCTTTTCTACCGCATCAGTCATGCTTCTGACGTTCTCGGACATCTGCGGTAGGAAATCCCTGAAAATCTTCTCTATAGAGCCTATGCGGCCCTGTATGCCTGTCATGGACTCGGACATGCCTTCGAGCCTCGTGACCATGTCCACCTCTTTGGACTTGAGCCTGTTCTCCATCTCGGTCATCGACCTCTTCAGGTCCTGGATCTGGGCCTGGAGCATTATGTCGCGCTTCTCGAAGTTGGTCAGCCGTTCCTCGAACTCGGACCAGTAGTCCGCCACGATGCCCTCGACTATCTCTTCGACCGTTATCTCCGAGGGCGCCTCCGGTATGCGTTTCGGCTGTCTGCCCGTTATCATCTCTTCCTCGCTCGGAGCGCTAGAATACTGGACAGGCCTCGTTTCCGCCCTTATCAGTCGCTCGGGCGGAACGCCTATGTCCTGCCTTTGCATGCGTACGGCTTCCGGCGGCATGAATCCGAGCGGCCGCTGCGGCGGCATGGCAGAACGCTGTGGATAAGGAGAAGGCATGCGTTGCTCAGTTGGATACTGCGGTGCAGGCGGTGCCATCATCGGCCTGCCCGGGAACTCCATCGTGGGCGTCACAGGCATCTCCGTTTCGACCTCGGCTTCCGGAGACATCGGAACCGGAGGAGCCATGAACTGCTGCGACTGGCGCATTGGCGGCGCACTGATCTGCGCCTTCAGCGCCTCGCGCATAGCATTGTCAATCTGTGAAGGAGAGAATCCCTGGCCGCTCAGGCGCGCATAAATATCAGATTCCGGCATTCCGGAAGCGGCCATCCGTTGGACAAGGTCCACGGGAACATAGCCGGGTTGCGGTGCAGGTGCTGGATTTTTTTTGCGCAGGAAAAGAACCATTGACTCAAACCCTTTGTTTCTCCTCTATTAACCTCTCTACCTCTTCTTTAGTTATAAAGCTTGCCTTCAGCGGATTATAAAGTTCTATAAGGGCGGACAGCTCGGCCAGTTCGGACTTGCGCACCATCTTTTCCATGTTCTTCACTATCTTCATTATCTCGTTGTTAGCCACTATCAGCCTGTTCTCAAAATCCTTGGCCCGACTGTCGTTCGCGTCGAAAAGCTTGCGGGCCTCTGCTGTGTTTCGTAACAGCGCGTCCTGTATGCTGCCCAGCCTGTCCTCTATAATATTGCCCCTTTCCTCGAGGGCGCGGATGCGTCGCATTATCTCGTTCGAACGCCTTACGAGCTCGTCTATTTTGGCTTCAACATCCTTCTCAGGCATAGTTATCAACTGGCTACAACGATTAATATATTTAATAGCCCCGATATAAAAATAACAAGTGATACCATGGTTTTCGAGCATACCGTTACGGAAGGCGTGATGCGCGTAGACTTCATGGGTTCACTGTTCGGACCGTCCATCGAGGACTATGACAACGTGATGGCTCACATAATAGACAAGCTGATGGAAGAGAAAAAGGTCATCTCAATAATTCTCTCGGAGACACGCGAATACGAGTATGATTCTGAGCAGACAAAGATGCTGTCCGAGATCGCGGAAGCGATCGAAGATATCATAAGAACGAAACTGGTGAGCGTCAAGAACATCGTGCCGCAGAACAGGCCGTGCCAGAAGTTCCTGGGCACATGGTACACGTGGCTGCACGACACCGTCAGCATACAGCTGAGGGGCGACCCGATAGGCGCGTACGTGAACGTTATACGCGAATTAAGGCACCTGCGATCGAAGGCCGTGCACTCCGAATCGGATGAGACCGGTTGTTACACTCATTTTATCGAGAACTCGTTGCTGCCTCTGGAAGCGATTCTGGAGAAGTGCACGCTGATACAGAAGGCCAAGCCCTTCCTGACGGGCTACAAGATAGCCGACCGCACGCTCTACAGGGAATTCTTCCATCCGACAATCCGCCCGAACTTCATGTATACGAAGTTCATGACCGTTCCTCCGTCAGGCGGACAGACGATCGCGCGCTACAAGATACGCGATGCGGACGTCGAGATATTCAAGGTGCCTGGCAAGATACGCCCGGTCTACTTCATATCGCCGCCGGAGTTCAGGCTTAGCGAGACGGAGTACACGCTGCTGGACGCCGCGCGAAGGGTCCTCGAGCAGCGCAGGCCGAGGGAGCTGGAGATGCGCGAGCAGGAAAAGCTGCGGGAGATATTCCGCACGCTCAGCTTGGATCTGTTGCGCGACCTTGCTGAAACTATGGGGCTTCCGCCGAGCGAATCCGAACTGAACAAGCTGGCGGAGATTCTGACAAGGCACACGGCCGGTCTAGGCGTCGTGGAGCTCCTGCTGGCTGACGACAAGGTCCAGGACATATTCGTGAACAGCCCGATGGGCGAGCTGCCGTTGTTCATCAATCATCAGGATTTCGATGAGTGCGAGACGAATCTCGTTCCGACAAAGGCCGATGGAGACAGATGGGCGACGCGGTTCAGGCTCATGTCCGGCCGACCGCTGGACGAGGCGAACCCCGTTCTTGACACCGAACTGACAGTGCCTGGCGGAGTGGCCAGAGTGGCGGCCATCAATCCGCGACTGTCGCCCGAAGGACTGGCGTTCGCTCTGCGAAGGCACCGTTTCAAGCCGTGGACGTTCCCGTTGTTCATCAAAGAGAAGATGTTCAACTCGCTGTTCGGCGGCCTGCTGTGGTTCCTGGCCAGCTACGGTCGCACTATATTGATAGCCGGAACCCGAGGCGCTGGAAAGAGCTCCGTGCTGGGCAGCATGATGCTTCAAATATTGCCGTCCAGCAGGATAGTCACTTCCGAAGACACGTTCGAGTTGCCTATCGAGGCCCTGCGCGGTCTGGGCTACAATATCGAGCGTTTGAAATCGAGGTCGGTGATAACGCGCGTGGAGATGGAGCTGCCAGCCGAAGAGGTTCTGCGAACGGCGCTGCGACTAGGAGATTCCTGTCTGTTCATAGGAGAAGTCCGAAGCGTGGAAGCGAAAGCACTTTACGAGGCCATGCGTATCGGCGCGATGGCCAACGTTGTCGCCGGCACGATACACGGCGAGTCCGCTTACGGCGTGTTCGACCGTGTCGTGAACGACCTGGGCGTGCCGCCGACGAGCTTCAAGGCGACCGACGTCGTCGTAATATGCAACAAGCTGCGTACATCGGACGGTCTGCGATCGCTGCGGCGAGTGACAGAAGTGACAGAGGTGCGCAAGCATTGGCAGCGCGACCCGGTGGAGGAGAACGGGTTCGTGAACCTGATGGAATATTCGAGCGCGGACGACAGCCTGCGACCGACCGACACGTTGCTGAACGGAGAATCCTATGTGCTGAACCAGATCGCGCTAAGAACGCCCGGCTGGACGGGAAGATGGGACCGCGTGTGGGACAACATTCTTTTAAGATCAAAGATACTGCAGGCAATCGTTGACGTATCCAACCAGACGGGCAAACCGGAGCTCCTGGAGGCCGGCATAACAGTCATGTCAAACCAGAGGTTCCACGAACTCGCGGAGCGCTCAAGGGAAGAGAGCGGAGTGATCGACAGCGAACGCGTCTTCAACGAATGGCTGGAATGGTTCAAAAACATGACGAAGAGGGCGTAGCATTGATAAGAAAGATAGACATAGCAGAGGACGTCGACAGGAGCAAGCCCCTGTTCATATTTTCCGCAATCGCGCTCACGCTTCTTTCCGAATGGCTGTCGAACATCGACTCTACGATAGCGTTCTTGATACTGCTACCATCGGCAATCGCGGCCGGCATACTCTGGATTTTTGTGATCGACTGGCTGCTGACGCCGAAGTGTCCGAGATGTGGAACGATACTTCGCGGCGTTCGGGCAAAGACCGTCACGAGAAAGACAAGGCTCGGTACGGGCCATTTTCTTGTCGAGAGCTACAGATGCCCACGCTGCAAGCTGCGCGACAGAAAAGAGAGGCCGCTCATGAAGCCTATCAATGAGAAAAAGATCAGGACAGGCATACACAGGTACTGGAGATTCTGATAACATGGGGCTGTTCGGTAAAAAGAAGACGCCTGAAGAAATAGTGGCCGAGGCGAAGAGGGCAGAATACGAGAAGATACTCAGGATGAGCAAGATAAAGGTGCCGACAAAGACGGAGGCGTTCACCAAGGTCCCGAGGACGACCGAATACCGTCAGTTCCTCGCAGAGATCAAGGCCCAGCCTAAGACGTACTTCGAGCGCGCGGCAGCTCTGGCCGAAAGGATAATGCCGATAAAACCGTCCGCTGATATGGAGGAGAAGCTGAACGACGACATAAAGACCGCCTATATGATAGCGACGCCGACCGGAGTACTTTCGTTGATGGCGTTCACGATCATAATTCTTCTGCCGTTTGCCATGCTCGGCATATTGTTCGGTCTAGGAATGACCTTCGGCATGTTTCTCTTTGGCGGCGTGTTCGGAGCGGCCTATTATGTATACAGCTACCCGAAGACGATGGCGCGCGTCACGCTGATGCGGATGTCCTCCGATACGGTGCTGGCAATACTTTACATGGTCATATTTTTGCGCACAAGCCCGAGCATCGAGGGCGGACTGAAGTTCGCGGCCGAGAACCTCGAAGGACCGCTGGCTTGGGACCTGCGAAAACTTCTGTGGGACATAGAGGTCGGTACATACGCGAGCGCGGATGCTGCTCTCATCTCATATGTCGAACGGTGGAAGAACTACAACAAGGAATTCACAGAAGCAATCAACCTTCTGAGAGGAATAGCGGTCGAGCCGACAAAACGCGAGGTGATATACCAGGAGACGCTCGGAGTCATACTCAACGGCACGCGCGAAAGGGCCAAGCATTACGCTTCTGAACTAAGAATGCCGATGATGTTGATACACGCGATGGGGGTGCTGCTGCCGATAATGGGTCTCGTACTTTTTCCCATCGTTCTTATCTTCATGTCCGAATCCGTCAAGCCGTCGTTCATAGCCATCGGCTATGACATACTGCTGCCGGCTGCTCTGCTGATATTCATGTCGCACGTTCTCGCGACCAAGCCGCCGACGTTCTCTCAGCCGGACATAAGCAAGTGCAAATCAGCGCCGCCGATGGGCAGCTTCCTTTTTGGCGGAACGCTGATACCGGTCTATCCGATCGCATTCGCGGTCGCGACCCCGGTCGCATTCATCGGTATCCTTGGAATGGGCTCGACGAACCCAGTCACGGCCGTCAATTCTTCGGTTGTCTTGATATTTTCGCTTGCGCTCGGAATCTCGGTCTACTGCCTGCTTGACGCGTGGCAGAAGATGAAGATTCGAAAGGACATAGAGAAGGTAGAGGAAGAGTTCGGCGTCGCTCTTTTCCAGCTCGGAAACATCCTGTCGAGCGGCATACCTCTCGAGATGGCCATCGACAGGGCGACCGTCGCGCTCAAGGATCTTAAGATTGCCGAACTGTTCAAGCTGGCGAGCATGAACATGAAGAAGTTCGGTATGACGTTCGATGATGCGATGTTCGACAGCGAGGTCGGCGCGATATGGCAGTACCCGAGCAAGATCATCACGTCCATCATGACGGTCATATTGGAGGCGTCCAAGAAGTCCGTGTCGGCAGCTGCCGACAGCATGGTCGTCATCGCGACCTACCTGAAGGGCGTTCATGACGTGAAGGAGGAGATAGCCGAGATAATGGGCGAGACGCTCTCGTCGATGAAGTTCCTGGCCATGTTCCTGGCGCCCATGGTCGCCGGCGTGACCATAACAATGGCCGTAGTAATTTTGGAGATATTGAAGTCCATGGGCTCGACGATAAGCCAGATCGTAAACACGGGCGGGGCTGGGATGACGCCGATGCAGAACATGCTGTTCTTCGGACCGGGCATGATGGGCGGCAACATGCCGATCAACGGCCCGACCTTCCAGCTGGTCGTCGGCCTGTACATGGTCGAGATGGCTCTTCTGCTGGCCATGTTCACGAACCGTATAGAATATGGAGATGACAAGATAGGCGAGCGGTCAACTACAGGTACGACCCTGTTGATAGCAATGGTAGTCTATATAATGACCTGGCTCATATCATACAGCATGTTCGGGCCCATGGTACAAAGCATACTGACGCCGGCGGGGATATGACCATGGTGATGTGGAAATCCGTGCTGCTTTGGACGATTCTGATAGTGGTCGTACTACTGATAGTCGCCTACTTCCTGTTCTTCATTAAAAGCATCCCGTTCCCGGGGGTGCCGTCCTTATGAAGGGACTGACTTCGCTCCTGCTCAGCATAATTCTCGTCGTGCTTTTCGTTGCCATCGGTCTGTTCTTCTCGGCAAAGGCCCAGTCGATGTACAATAAGGAGGAGCAGACATTGGGAAGCATGTTCGGACTTCTTCGCGTATACATGTTCAACATCAACGACTTCATAGTCGCGCCCGCGGAAGGCATCAACTCGACTACCTATGATACGTTATACAAAACCACGAACAGTCCTTTCTGCGACGCGTTGAAAGGCTGCATAAAAAAATCAATAGATGAAGGCGGCACATGGTGCATGGTAAACGCATCCAAGTATGCGATAGGCACCACGTTCTATACGAGCGACATCAGAGCGGCCATAGATACTTACTGTGGCGCTGAACATCTGTACGAACCTGTCGCTGGATCGACACGGGAGGTCTGCTATTTCAGCAAACCTTCACTGGTTGTTTCCCCTCTAGAGGAGGATGATACCACTCTGAATTATAATCTTTCGACATACCAGCCATATTTTCATGGTTGCTATCTGGACAACTCATTCATGGGCAGCTCGAACACCATACTCCATGTATGCGACGGTGCGGAATCATCGAACTGCGCGAGCAAAAAATACAGTTTTCCGAAAGGCGGCTGGGCGGTGATATATGTGCGTGCCGATCCTGGTACGGACGCGTCACGTACGTGCCAGCTGAACATGACGATATGCGGCCAGAGAGCGATAGGCGCGGCCGCGGACAACATAACAGTCACGATTTTCAACGTCACGCGCGACCTGAGTCGCGAGATGGGATGCCAGAAATGGGACTCCGTCTTCAATGTCTGCAGATACGAGGGGGTCGGCGTGTTCGGCAGTTGGCCGCACTTCTACCTCTACAACGTCACGGGCAAGCCCGTTGACGAAGATACTGTGCTGTCTGCGATTGACCTCGGCATGTGGGAGTGGTCAAAGATGCATTTCTATGACGGAACGCTGATCAATACAATGCCGACTCCGCTGAAGGTCGCAAAGATCATACACTACACATATGATTCGTGGACGACTGTACCTTGGGACAGCTATACAAGCTCCAGAGATGCGGTGACCGCGCTCAATGCGGTCGATCCAGCCAGCCCGACACTATACCACGCGAAGATCAGGGGCGTGGACTTCGGCGCAGCCAAATATATCCAGATATTTTATGGAATCAAGAAGGTGTATTCGAAATGGCCGGACAATGAGGGGAAGGCGAAGGATGACGTTTCTGAAACAAAGACAGGTCCGGTATGCGGTTCAGCGTTCATCGACCACTGCGATACTGACCAGGTCTGCGTCGATTTCAGCGGAAAGGGCAAATGCTGTCCTACATCGTACCCGCGCTATGAGAAGAACGACGGCACGTGCTGGACGGACGGGATAACGCTGATACCGGCCGTGCTGGTCTGCACATGCGACAAGGAGGACTGCACATGAAGGCCGCCATACCGTTCATGTACATGATAGTAGTCTTCGTCATAATGTTAGGCATCATACTTCTGTTTGTCGTACGACCGGTCAGGGTCGCAGGTGAGGAAATAAAGACCCCTGAAATTGAGATACAGCCGGAGTTCGTTCCGCAAGCGTATCCGGAACTGACATGGAACCCGAACGGGATCCAGGACAACATCCAGTATACAGGTGAGCTCACATCGGTCAACTTCTGCAGAAAACTCCAGGCCTGCGTAGTGCGCTCGGCTCTCACCGGAACGCCGTGCGAGGTCGGCCTATATTCATACTCAGGAAAAGGGCTGAACGATACGGGCATAGCCGGTACGATACCGCTTCTGAACGGAATGATTGCGAACTGTCCGGCGAGCAACCTCTACAGGACGGTCGCGCCAGGCGTCGGTCAGAGCGTATGCAGGTTCGAGATGACGGGCATAAACAAGAAATATGTGAGCGACACGAAGGGCCTGTCGTTCGACAGTTGCATCCTTGATACGGACAACTTCGCTGCGTATGGCGACCAGGTCGTTACGGAGACATTCAGTTCGAACGTCTACAATTACATCTCTCCCAACTACTTCACATCAACGTCTTATCCATCAAGTTTCAGTAACGGCCCGGGCATGCTTAGGCTGGTCGTAAACTCCAAGATCAACAACGGCGTATGCACCTTCAGCGCGTACACGTGCGTGAAACCAGCGCTCGGTACGGACAAGTACAGCTCCACGTTCAGAGTTTATGAAATATTAAAGGACCTTGAGATGAGGGACATAGGAATACTGCCGTACTGGATAAGGAACGCCACAAGCTCGGCAAGCGTCATAGGCAGCAGGACACCAAAGCTCTATTACTGGGCGACGTTCCAGGTCAGCCTCGATACGAACTACAGCGTCGGCACAATCATCGACGCCGTGAAGCAGGGCCTGTATGACAATGAAGAGAGAAAGGCATGGGCGCCTTTATGGTACCAGACTGTCTGGAACATCAGCAAGTCCAGCCTGACCTCCTCGGCCGGCGGAAGGTGCTGGTCCACCAGCTATGACACACTGCTCGACAGCAGTTCGGAGTCCGACAAGATGAGGGCGTTATATTATAACTGCGGCACGGACGACGTTTGCAACAAGGGGAACGTCACCATAAATGTCGCTATACGGTTCGACTGGCAACAGTACAGGGCTTATGACAGGGGGGGTAGCGATCCGAACACGGAGTCGTGCAGGGCCAAAAAACTTTTGCCCTGTACCTCGGACACGTCTTACTATTGGGACCGTTGCTGCGACCAGGGCGATCGCTGCGTGCCGCCGCTTCCCAAGCTGTCGGACGAAAGCACTACAAGCAGAGGCGACTGCACAAGTGGCAACAGCAACAGTAAATGCGCCTTATGTGCAAAGCCGGCCTATCTATCACTAGTTGTTTCGGTGTGTGGCACATGAGAGGAATGACGAAACAGTCCCTGGAACTGCTGCTCAGCATCACGCTAGTCGTTATCCTGGTGATGTTCGCAATTGTTTATTTCATTCCCGGCTCAAGAGGAATATTCGAGAAAGGGATGGAAAAGTTCTCTCTGACCACGCCGGAGGTGCCTGCTTCTTCCGAAGCCTTCTATCCCGGAATGGCCGGCTGCGTCGTGCCGGAGATATCCAGCGAGGACAGCGCCTGGCTGAAGCTGCAGAAACTGATAAGAAACTTCGATCCGGCCTGTTCGAGACAGGAAATAAACGACAGCATGAAGCTGTACAGCATATTCATCATAAACATGTCGGCCGGGGAGACGTTCGACCCGGACCTGACGTTATTGCAACAGAACTTCACGGACTGGGGCAGCTCCGAACGATACTTCAAGCTCGGCGGAAGCACATGGAGCGCAGTCGGACCTGACTATGATGTGGACCCGACGACGTGTTGGCGGGACGCATATTCTGAAGCAGCAGGCAGTGAACCGTCGATCTCTTGGCTAGGAAGCCTCTCCAGCAGGCGCGGCGCCATACTGTACAAGCCGATGAACACGCAGAACATCACCGTCCGGCTCGGCTGGTGGCAGGAAATAGTAGGAACGGTCGCATATGTCAGGCCGCTGCTGGTCATATGCGGGCCTATTCCGGACAAGATACCTCCTGTTCTCGAAATCAGTTACTCGCCGACTACTAATATTTATGAATATGACACAACAGTCACGCTAAAGGCGAAAGCGATTGATCGTGATTCTGGAGTAAAAAATCTTTCCGTATCCATAGACGGTATATTTATAGCCAGTGCTGAGTGGCCCAGTCCCACGACAGAGCAGACTATCGCACCCATATGGGTTGCAACGTCAGTCGGCAGTCACACATTCTATGCAGAAGCCTATGATTTTAAAGGCAACAAAGCGACCAACTCGACAACCATAACCGTGATAGCGACCCCGACTTCAGTCGCGGCCCCAACCTACAGCTCATATTCTGACGCCGGCGGCGAATCTTGTGGAAAGTATTTGTGGGGATGTGCGGGATGGATTGCTGGTTGTGGAGATGAAGCCGATTCCAGTTCAAGCTACAGTTGTGGCGCTTTAGATGCCAAATCTTGTTATAACTGTTATTATGACCTTGAATGCGCTTCCGGCGATAAGTGTAAACCAGGAAGTGCCGTTGTTGGAGATGCTGATCCATATTGTCACTGGGATAGATCTTGTGATGATGACAAGTACGATGTTCCTAACAGAGGCGGTGGTACTTGCTTGGAATGTCCTCCGCCGTCTGATGATGTCACGACCGGATTTGACGAAAGCAAATATACGGTGTACTGTTCCTCAGATGTAACCAAATGTTGCAAACCTTAAATAATGGCCGGAGCTAATGATTATTATGCGCGGTCAAGAAATGAGCTGGGTCTGGTACATACTGGCGGTTCTGATAGGCGCAGTAATGATACTGGCGCTTTACAAGTATATGGCGCCTTTCGGGTGAAAGCCATGGCAAAGCTAACCAAGGAACATATATGGATGATAGTGACGTTGATATTCGCCTTGATAATGATTGCCATAATAATAGGCGTCACCAAGGGCATAGGGCCGTCGTCGGTGATGAAAGGCAAAGGGATGATATGCGGAATCTATGAGGTCATATGCTTTTTTGCCTTTGCGAGCTGTGGTTGTTGATGGCTACTGAGATTCCCGGCTGGCTGATAATGGCTCTGATAGTTCTTATCATATTGGCTGTCATAATGCTGCTCGTTTTCGGCAGGCAGATAATGTACATGATGTGCAGATGGTTCGTACACTTCATGCCGTTGCCTCTGACAAAGATATTCGGGCCCGGATACGGCGTCTGCGGGTGGTTGATATGACCGAGACAGAGACCGAGAAGCCGTTCGAGTGGGGCGCGGCCCTGATTCTGATACTTATGGTGCTCGGAATCGGCGCCTTCATCGTCTGGATGGTGTATACCAACCCGAATTCCATGAAATTCGTCTACGATGTCATATATTCCATTCCGGGGATGTCCACAGCGTTACCTTAATATGCCCGCACTGCAGATATTTTTTCAATGCCTATAGAAGTAACAGCTCGTGTAGTCATCACCGTTCTCATCGTAACGCTCGTGCTTGGCTTCGGCCTTGTCGCCGCGACCAGGATAAACATAGGCGGCTACCTGAACATGAAGTGCGGGGACGGCTTCTGCGTTAGCGGAGAGAATGCCCAGAACTGTCCGGACGACTGCTTCGAACCCAGCGTCAACCTTAGTTATTATCACATAATGGTCGACCCGACCGAGGTCGGAGATACCATATACAACATGACGCACGTCACTTGGTACCTGAACAATCCTTTGAACGCGTATTCTGGCGAGGACTGCGGCGACTGCTCGTCCTGCCAGCTCTGTTCTGACGTCCAGGACTACATAGATTCGAACAACTGCGCCGACTGCATGGAGTGCGACAATTATACCGGCCAGTGCATGTTCTGCGACAGCTGCCAGAACTCCATCAGCGATAACGCACACGACACAATAAACTACGACAACTGCTCGACCTGTCTGGAGTGCTACAACTGCACCGTTCCGCCGAACGACACCTTCGCCGATACCTGCAACAAATGCAGCACCTGCGAGAGCTGCGACAATACACTGAACAGCTGTCAGAGCTGCTCCGAATGCGCGGAGGAGGGCGATGCGTGGAACTGTCGCCAGTGCTCGAACTGTCCTGGCACGGGAGACAACTGCGACGGATGTTCGCAATGCGATAACAATACGCTGGCATGCACAAAATGCGACACCTGCGGCAACGTCACGGTCTACGGTTCCAAGGCCGAGACGAAGTGCTTATACTGTTCTTATGACTACAGCTCTTCCGGCGGAGGGTATACAGGCTGCAGCAACTGCTACAAGACCGGGGAGGAGGATTATGCTTCCGAATTCAACCTATGCGGCCAGTGCGATTCGTGTGCTGGTTGTCTGACAACGGAGCCGGCGATATGCGAGCGGATAAAGGATTGTATAAAGAACTATGCGAACGAGCCTTGCACCATCGATGAGGACATCGGCGTCTGGCAGGCGGGCCAGTACCAGATACTTGACAACATCACAGCGATGGTAAAGAAATGCCAGTCGGAAGGACTCTTGCGCGATCTGCCGGACGGCGGCAGCCTGTTCATATGCAATTTTGATCAACCGACAAGCGTGCCGCAACAGAACGACACCGGCGTAGACAAGAGCACGGTGTATTTGGACTGCGGCACGTCTACGACAAGCATGGACGCCAATCCTACGCTACATTATAACTTTTATACCATGCAATCGAGCCCGCCCGGTTGGCACTTCAAGTTGATGCTTGGCGGCCTTGATTTTGATGTCGGAGGCAGCCATCAGTGCAAATACAACCTGTACGTCTGCGGTCAGCCGGCCGTTGCGACGTCCGAGGACAACAAGAGCATAGATGTTTATGAAAAGATAGCGTTCGGTTTCAACGAATCTGACTATACTGGCGCTACATACTATGTGAACAATCCCGAGCTGAAGTGGGCGGAATACACAGTCAATGTCGGTTCCGGATCATATTCCGGAAGCGCGATAGCCGACGCAGTGATTGCTGGTTTCAGGGACTGGGACGTCATATGGAGGCAGAGCCCCGGTTTCTTGAACAGCACGAAGTATCTCATGTGTTCGATGTACAACCAGGGAGGGAAGCTCAGCAATGAGTCATGCGCAAACATGACATATGTCCGCATCGACGGCGATTCAGCCTGGAACGAAAAGGATACCGCAGGCTATACAGCCGCTCTCGAGACTTGGGGCATTGTTGCTGCAGACCGAGGTCCACAATGCGGTGTACATAAAGCAAATTGTGGTGGCAGCGGTGGCCTCGGTGCCTCCGGTGCCTGTGCTGAATCAGGCGCCACATACGACAAGGTATGGACCTATGCCAATCAACTAGGTCTGGGAGACATGTGCAGACAATGCAATTACAACCTTTACTGCGGTAAAGATGAAATTTGCGGCTATAGCTATGATGGGCCCGACTGCTGGTATGCAGCATACATAGGTTGCGGTACTGGCGCATGCACAGGATATTACGATGACTGCTTCTATAATTATCCAGAGGCAGACAGGGGTCATGGCGAGTGCTGCAAGGGCGACCACCCGTTCTATGACGGTGCCAGTTGTTACAAGATCAAATCCGTCAGCTATGAGGCCGGAACATACACCGGCAATGTAAGGATAAGAATAAAGGGCCTTCTGACAGCCACGACCGACAGCATCAGGCTTACGCCCGTCGTCGAGATTTTCAGAAGCCCGCCGGACACAACGCCGCCGGAAATCACGATAGACTCGCCCGGCTCAAAACTTGTTGCAAAAACAAACGATGGAGATTACAAATTCCTGCTCAAGGTCTCCGTGAAGGACAACGTTGCAATAGACAAGAGCTCTGTGAAATACAAAATCGACAGCGGGTCATGGGGAAGTATGACGGCCGACAAGTGCAGCGGCAGCTGTGATACGACGGCCTCGGCCGTGTGCATATGCCGGATGAGCGGGCTGTCGGTCACGGACGGGACGCATACGTTGAGCGTGAACGTCAGCGACACTTCGGGCAACACAACGATGGCGAGCCTGACTATGACAGCGGCCGACGGACCCGGGTCGTCGAATGTCGGACAGAACGATACGGAGCTGAACAAAACGCTCAACGAGGCCGCACTTTTCTACGCTTATTGGACGGATCTCGCCACTATGACCGAAGCCCATCTGCAATACCACGGTACGACCTCGGCCGATTTCAGCACAGCAGCGACTATCACCGACGGTTCTTTCAAGGGGCAGACCGCTGCCTGGTCGAACTTCACTATCTCGAGTGGATCAATGACTGAAGACTCATACACGTGGAGAATAGTTGCGAACGATTCGGCAGGAGTCGCCAAAGCCACGAATGAAGGCACGTTCAAAGTGGTGACCACCTCAGGAACAGTAACCCCAGTCGTCGGTCCGCAATATTCGAATTTCGATGTGAACGATACCGAGCTGGACACCGACGCCAGCGAATCTGTATTGATATCCGCTTACTGGACGGCGAGCACAGGTACACTCGACAATGCGTCAGCCGAGGAGAGTACTGATCCTGTAGGAACATTCTACTCAGTAGGATGGGTCGACAGCTCTTTCAAGGGAAAGACCTCCGCCTGGTCGAACTTCACATTTACTGTCGCCCCAGGATATCCGACAGGAGCACACTACGTTCGAATAACAGCTAAAGATTCAAACGGTAAAGAAACCGCGACAACGGTGAAATTAATAACGCTGACGTGATTCCATGGTAGAAACAAAAATGCTGCGCGACATCATAATCAAGCTGGTCATACCGCTCGCCGTGATCGCGATAATCGCCATCGGTGTGATGACATTGCTACCGAGCATATATGGCGTGCGGCCGCCGGTGAACGTATCGACCAACGAGGCCCTGGGTTCGATGATGGGCCAGGGCATGGATCCCAAGCAGGCATGCGCATTCGACAAGACGGCATACCTAAAGCCGGACCCGGCTCTCGATCCAGGCCTGAGCACGGACCAACAGCTGCAATGGCTCAACTCCAGCGTGCTCGGTCCGTGTTACAGCTGTTCGTCTTGCGACTACAATAAAGACAAGTGCGATTCTTGCGGAACGTGCGAGGTAAGCCTGGACAAGAACGCGAGCGGGACGTTCAAGCCGTGCGAAGCGTGCAGCAACGATACCGGCGTCTGGAAATGTCAGTTCTGTATTAATCCGAACCCGAGCGAGAACAATTTCTGTCAGGAGGTCAAGGCCGCGATAAGGGAATACTTCGCAACAGGCAAGACAGCTACGGTCTTGGAGTGGCCGCGCGACAGGCGCGTCATGGACTGTGATAATTGTACGGACACGAGCGGAAACTGGAGCTGCGACAACTGTTCGGCCGTCAGATCGCCCGGAACGTTCATCGAATGCGACTATTGCGAAGGTACGGCAAAGGCAAACAGCTTCTGCGAGTCCTGCGTGAACAGCTCGGCGTCCATAAGTCCTCCGGAACCGCTCGATCTCATGGACATGCTCAAGAAGTGCAAGAGCGAGCCCATAACCATGCCGATTCCTGACGGAGAACATGAGATATGCTATTTCAACGGGACGAAATCCGTAGCGGCCGAGATGAGGCCGCAGACCATCTTCGAATGCAAAACAAATTCTGCGAACAACACGCTTTGCTCTGGGTGCGATTATATAACAGAATCGGCCATCGGTTTTAAGACAGGACAATATTGTGCCAGCGGCCAGACGCTCGAACTACCGTACAAATACTATGTCAACAGCATCCGCGGAGTGGTTTACAACGGACCCGAGGCGGTACCTTACTATAATGAAAATTACATTGGCATAGGGGACAACAGATATTTCTTCCTTTGCAAGAACTACTGTCCGGAGAGCTGGGAGTTCTGGTCAGGTTCGACGACTTTCAAGACCATAACAGACGATGGCGGTTACAAAACCCTATGCTCCATAAAGGAGAAGAACGGTCCGATAGCTGACACCGACTGGTGCCTATTGGGCGTTGTTGACGACACGCAGTGGCCAAACGGCGACAACACATCGAAGGGCTTTTATTTTGAATACGGCGGATACCTCTCGAAGGTGGAGGGCCGACTCTGCGATGGCAAACACGTGTGCACGAAAAAGCCGGACATAAGATACGGCCTGCCGAGCGAGTATATAACAACGCCAACCATAGACGGACTGTATCTGTCTTTTGATGTGGAGCGCGGCAACACATACTGCCTCTGCGACTATGATAATCCGGAAAGATACGGGCTATACTTTGACTACGGAGTATGGGAAACACAGCCGGGCCACACAAAATTGAACCTCGGGAACGTACAAAGCGGTGCGAACGGTCAATGCGAATACAACCTCTACTACTGCAGCGAACCGTCCTTTGGAGAAAGTCTAGATGACGTGACCATGCAGATATTCAACAGTCTATCAAAATGGAACCCTGAAGAAGCTCATCACGTATATAGGATGACCGCGTATCCGGAAGGCAGGCCGACAAACATCACGAGCTACAACTATGTTGAGTTCGAACTCGACAGGCCATACCACGCCAAAGATGTGGCCGCGGCCATAAGGACCGGATATGACCTATGGGCAGAAGGTATAAACGCCTATATCAACTCGCCGTTGGATTGGTTGAATCTTGACGGCAGCGTAGGGTCTGCGTACGGGGATTGGACCATAAGTCCAGGCGACGTGCCTTGGCCCGATTGCTTTGGCACGTGGCCATCGGCCTACGAAGAAATGCCCGGCATAGACAAGTACATATTTTACAGTTGTCCGAACAGCATATGCAACGGGACGTTGCGCGTATACTTCGACATGAGCTACATGATCGAAAGTTATTACGATTCATCACGTTCACCCCTCACGCCCATCATAAGGTTCTGCAGCGAGGGCGGCGGGTCCATGGCAGAAGATATCGAATCGGACGTGGCAGTACAGTCAATAAATCTGCCGTCACTGTATGCCGGAAGCACATCAGATGTGGTCGTGATGGTATCGTCGACAAAGAGCGCTTCGGCGGCGGTCGACCTGACGGTCGACGGCACATCGCTTGGCGCACAGACCGTAAGCGTAGAAGGACCAGCGCTCGTGCATTTCAGCTGGACGCCTTCTGACGCCAAGAGCTACGAGCTTGCCGCGAGCGTCAGTGCCACAGGCGACACCAAGACCCAAAACAACATGATGAAAAGAATAGCAACTGTTGTAAAGGCCGTCAAACTAAGCGTTACCGCATCAACAGCCTGTTCGAGTTCAGTCGCTAAAGATACCGCCTTCTCATGCTCAGCGACTGTCTCAAACACGGGCGATATCGATGCTGCTAACATACCAATTTTGTTAGCATTCGTAAATACCACCGCAACCAGCAACGGTTGTACAGTCTCGACGAACGCAAAGGATACTACGATACAAACATTGGCGCATGGTGCTACTAGCAGCGCATATACCTTCAACGCCAAATGCACAGTGGCGGGCGACTATAACTGGAGCTTCGTGGCCTCCACAATCGGTACCCTACAATCTTTCACCACCACACCGACGAAGATAACGATAACGAGCTGATGATATGCGAGGATTCCAAATAGAACTGCTGGCAATGGTCGTGCTTGCCGTAGTCGTAATCTTCGTGATGTACAACTGGTTCTCCGGAACAGCTAGCGCCCAGGAAACGTCCTGGCAGCCTTACAATAATGCCGCAGGGAAGGAGTGCACCAGCAATTCCGAGTGCGTGACCAATCCGGACGGCACGCTATGCATATCGATGACCGGCAGCAGCTTTTTCTGTGGCTGTCTTGACGATTTGGACTGCATAGCTGGCAGAATATGCGACCCGAAAGCGAACAGGTGCTTATGATGAGGACAAAAGGCGCATTTCCCGGACTGCTGCTCGTTTTGCTGATAGCGCTGCTGTTCTTTGCCGTGTTCCTCATATTCACCGGCGTACTTGGCAAGCAGACGGGCGGACTGGTAGTAATGATACAGAACATTTTGAAAGGGTGATGTCGATTGGCTAACAAAGTAGTATGGGTAGTGGGTGGCATTATGGTACTGGTTATAGTGGCGGCCATCTACATCGAACTCGGGTTGAAGATACAGGAGATACCATCAAAGGAGACCGCCCTCATGATGAGTATCTGTACCCAATGGTCGGACATGTTCAATTGCAGTTGCAACAACAAAATTGCGGGCTATTCGACATACTGCGATCCGGTCGGACCAGGACTGTCCCATGTCGACCGCATTCAGAACCAACTCGGCGACGAGAACCTTACCATGCTCTGCAATGCCAGCTTCATCAGCTCACCGACGCCTACGGCCAGCCACGGCACGCTCAGTTATGTGGATGCGGCCGTTGTGCGCTGCCAGAATGCATGCAGGGCAGGCTGCACGACCCAGCTATGGTACGACCTGGCCGTATACTCCGACAATGTTAGCCAGACGAACGTTAGTGTCGTTAACGAAGGCATCGGTTCGGTCTGGAACGTAAGCGTCATGGTCATAGCGTACGACGAGACTGGCATGTCAGATTACAACGAAACGCACTTCGTGGACATAGCTCCGAAAGAGAGCGCCACGATAGTATACAACAACGACCTGAGCACGTACAGAAGCGGAAAATACAAAACGATAGAGGTCCAGGTCGACACGCCGATGCCGGACGGAAAGGTAACGGAAGTGTTGGAAGGCTGTTCGGACATGGCGCGTCCGCATGCCAATAATTGCGCTAAAAGGAGGTACATGTAATGCCTGAAAAACCCATAGAGAAGGGCGGCGAGATACTGCTGCTGCTCATACTTGTGCTGGTCGGACTTATACTGGCGGTTATGGTGATAGTGCCGAAGATAAGCGGTGGTACTGGTTTGACGAACGAGGCGCAGTTCCATACCAAGTGCCTGGATTGGTTCAGGTCGGATCCTGCATGTCCACTACCATGGCCGGATATGAGCAATTATTGCGCCCCCGGTAAACTTTATAATGATGAAATACTCTGTCAAAAAATATGCCAGAACGGATGCAATCCTTACGGAGTGGGGTGATAGTATGAAGGGAACGGAACCGATATGGATAATCGGGGCGATAGTGCTGATGATAATAGTGGTAGTGATAATGGTGACTTTGGTGATGAGCGGACGCTCGACAGCGACCGGAGCGGTGAGCCAGGCAGACCTGATAGGCTGTTGCACAAACTGCTGTACACGTTCGTATGAGTGCAATACAGGCGGAGGAAAAAAATCTCTCAACGACCTTTGGAGCGAACTACACATGGGCGGGTCCGCACCGAATTCAAAATCGGAATGCAAAAACATACCACTATGCGCATGCCCTGATTGATAGCTATGGTAGCGACTGAAGACGTGATGAGGCTGATGGTAGGCGTGACTTTGCTAATCATAGGTCTCCTCATATTCAGCAGGGTATTCTCCCAGCCGGAATGCGACGACATGGCGATGAAGAGCGCGCAGCAGTGCGCTGCGGCCATCAGCCAGGCGGCGACCATGCCAATATCGAACGGCGAGCCGGACACCGACGCGAAGGACATGTACACGCTCTGCCCGATAAGGTTCTGCCAGCCGTCCAAAACCACAATTGCGGGCATTGACGTTGGTGGTACTGTTAGCGGCAACTTAGGGTTGCGCACGCCGCGCTATCAGATATTCTATGAGAACTTCCCCGAAGGCGGCATGCTTGACATGTGGACCGAGAGCTATCCGTGGTCCGGGAGCAGTATTTCAGGCCTTGTTTTTACAGTCGCTATAATGAAAGTGGCCATGCCGGCGGCGGTTCTCGGCGGAAAAGTGGCATACAAGGTGATATCCAAGACAGTAAGAGGGCTGCTGAAGGCGCCGTTCTGGATTTTCAGACAGATCTCGAAAAGGATGAGCAAGGTCAAATGGACAATATTCGCCCAGAAGATGGAAGAAAAAGCGACCCAATATTCGACCCAAAAAGGCATCAGGACGCTGGTCAGAGAAAAAGGATTCTTAAAAGGCATTTCGCAATGGGCCAAAGGCGGCTATTATAAAAGACTGAATGCTATGGGCAAGGCGTACGAATATGCCGGATCAAAAGAGTACAAAAGGGTCATGAGGGACCTGTTGGACGCCACACCGGACAAGCCGCTCTTTGATAAATCCGGCAAACTGATGACGCACTGGAAGAATGCCGACAACCTGCGGGCGGTCAATACATGGTTGAGGACATTGTCCGCAGAAGATGAGAAGGTGCTGAGAAAGGAACTGGGCATCCCGACACAAAAGGTCGGTCTGTTCAAACAATGGGTCGTGAACGGCGGAAAGAAAATATACAAGACCGTTGACCAGAAGGTCGCCAAAAAAATAGCAAACAAAGTTCCTAGGTTGGCAAAGTACACCGGAAAAATCGTCAGGTTGCCAGGTCGCATATACAGTGGAATCAAGGCTACAAAGGTAGCGTTCCGAAAGAAATGGCGCGAGTTCGTATCTAAAGAAAAAGCCTTGGAACCAGCGGAGACCAAAAAATTATTCGACGATATTTTTGCAACCTGCCGAAAAACTCCCAAGGACTGCGAGGAGTTCTACAAGAGCGCGTTTCCGGGTAAAAAGTTTACAGGCGAGGCCATAGACATACTCAAGGCGCAGGATATGCTCAGGAAAAACATGGCTAAGAACGACTGGATTATGATAGTGCCGAAGGGTACGAAGCTGCATGAGAGCCTAACGGCCGGTGAGGGTATCGCCAAACGGATGGACAATGAATTGGACATTGTGGATTCCCTGACAGGCAACTCTGTAGACTACAAGAACATTAAAAACAAATACTCCACATGGGCCGATGTAGTCGCAAATGAAGGTATCTATGGCGATGCCACTACAGCAGCAAGAGGAATAAGGGAAGAGGCTTTAAAATTCGGAATCACTGACGATGCAAAAATAGGTTCTATGTACGACGCCGGAAAACTTTACAGTGATATTGACAGCGTCCGTCCTAACATATACATCAGCCATGGGGTTGAATGGTCTGAACTACCGTTGAATGTGCGAAGGACATGGATGCGTGAGAATCCGGGACTAACTGCGTTCGAAGCTAAGGAGGCATACGGAGTTGCTTACGCCGGTTATCGTAATCCGGTATTCGGATTTGGCAAGACCGGAAGCGCCGGTGGAGAACAGGCACTGCGCAACTATTACATCAAGAATGGTCTGCTGAAAGATGAAGCCACGAAACTGATAGATCCTGTCACGAAGAAGACGATATCGGAAGCTCAGATTCTGCCGGACGTGCTTTCAGGAACTATAAACAACCGGCCCGTGCTGACAAAATTGAGCGCCACATACTTGAGCAAGAGATACATCGGTCGTGCCGTAATGATGGACATAGGCAGGTTCAAGTGGAACTTCTGGTACGGCGGTGCAGCAACGCAGGAATACGAGAACAGGCTGACGGAGAACCTTGACACGGGCGGCAACCTGGTCTACGTTCGGGCAGGGAAGGACGTGGAGGTCGTCCCGCTCGATCCGGCCGTGAAGGAGGCCGGTGGTGTAAAGCTCTGGAGACCGGGCGCGGCACGCATTCCCGCCTTCATTCAGACAGGATTGCTTGCGACCTCGGTCAAGGAGAACCCGAGGTTCTACACGGTAAGCCCGTGCTTCGGATGGTTAAAAGTCTGGAGGGGCAGCGATGCGGTGTACGTGACAGCGCAGAAGTGCGAAGAGTACAGCGACACGTCCAACTATTGCTATGCCGATAACGACCTCATCTGGGGAACGTCCGGTGATTCACCGGTGCCAGAAACATGGGCAGCATTCACGACCACTTTCACAGGATGCACCGCTATCTGTGCAATCGCATCAGCGAGGCCGGTACCGCCTTATCCGACGCCCTTAGATTGGATCACCTTCAAGGCCTGCGTGAAGCAGATATGCCCGAAATGGGCTGGCGCGGTCGGCGTCACTCAAGCCATTGGCTCAGCGTCTTACCACGCCGTCATGGACAAGCCAAATCCGGACCTGTTGAAGCAGTCAACGGACGAACAACAGGGAACAAAAAAATATTTGCAGGAGAACAACACGATCGGGATCAACGAGTGGTTCCCGCCGAACAGCTACGGCTACTGGAACTACTACGCAGCTGCGGACATGTGCGACGTAATGTCGATGTTTTTGATACCTGGCGGAAAGGCAGCTCAAGGGGCGAAGTGGGCGGGAAAACTCAAATTCGCGGCAAAGGCCTATGCTAAGGGAGGTTTCGTTTCCGACCTGTGCATGGAGCCCTATATCGTGGGTGAGATGACGGTCGCATGGCCGAACCTGGGTCAACTGAAAACTCAGCTGGACGATAAGCAGATAACGGATAAGCAGGTGAAGTGCATATGGGGCATAGATTAGGGACTCTGACGGCCGACTTCCTCCTGTTCGTTGTCACACTGATAATAGTAGTTATCATAATGTCCACGGCCTTCGGCAAGGGCGTGGTGGCGCAGGCCATGGGACTGTTCGGGCTGTCGCAGCCGGCCTACTTGGCGAAGGAGTTCAGCACGTTCGCGACGGCCGCCGCGTTCATGCCGGGCTCGCTTGAGGTATCCGGAATCAAGATGACACTTCCCAGGGACCTGGAGATAACGAACGCGCAAAAAATATACGTCGAGGACACGGCCAGCCACAAGAGCTGCACGATACCTTATCTGAAACCGTCAAACGTGGTGCCGAACCTTAATCGTGTCAGCGCCGATCCGGGCAAGAACGTCTGGATGAACAAGATATGGAACGGTACGAACTGGGAGTTACAACTGGAAGAGCGGGGTAAATGAGATGAAGGGATACACGAAACTGCTCGGCATGTTCATAAAGATAATCAACATCGTGCTGCTTGTGCTGATGATATTCGGCGTCTTCATCACGATAACGGACTACAAGGTGGATATCCTGCTCACGGACCAGGACAAGGCGCTTAGAGTTTTAGGTGAGGCCGTTCTCTCCTCGACCTGCCTGACCGTGAACACGGACGACGGGCTCGCGGTCAAGGGACTGCTCAACATAACCAAGCTCAGGAGCGAGGAAACAGCAACGGCCGGTACCAACGGGAATCCTAGCTGCCTATATTATTCTTGCCCGATGCTGCTCGAGATAGAGACGCCCGTAGGTACGACGCCGATTGTCATAGGCGACAGGACAATAAAGGACAGGCCGACCGCGACTTGGCCGGCCGCGCTCGACCTGGGTGACAGGGTAGTGCCGACCAGGGTAAAAATCTATGTAAACTACAACGATGGATGTGCTGGAGCATGCGGATGAAAGGACTAATGGGAGCGACGCTGTTGGCAGAACTGATAGCGCTGCTGTTCATGATAGCGGCAGGCTATTTCCTAGGCGGGACAATCATCTGGTTCAGAGGGTCTACCTTTGGCGGCAAGCTCGGTCCGGACTACACGCTACAGCTCGAACCTGGTTTCATACCTGTGAGGCATCAGGACATGCTGATGGCCGCGCTTGAGACGTGGCCTGTCGGACAGGAAGAGAGCGTAATGAACCTGCTTGAGCTCGCTGCCATGCAGAACAATACGATTGTCACGAAACCTGACGGCATGACCATAGAGATCACGGGTGCGATACGCGACGTGCTCCGGACCTGGTCTGGCGAAGAGCCGTATCTGATGAGGTTAGTAAAGCCGGGCGGCGATCTCTACATAGTATGGAGTTCGGAAGACACTGCAAAGTTCAAGGCCGGCGTTAAATTACTGCAGATACAGAAGGCGTCCGTCTACATATTCACTCCGGCAGGTTCCTGCAAGAGCGGATGCGAACTGCAATTGTTGGTGAGATGATGAGAGGACTTGCGTTACCGGTTACAGGCATCATAATGATAATCATGTCCATAATCTTCGTGGCCGTGCTCGGTTTTTCGTCATGGACACAAACGAGGTCGATAACATACAGGGGCGACATAGCGTTCTCGTTCGTCAATGACGTCGAGGGGCTGAGGCACACGGTCAACGGCGAGGCCGGGCTTGCGGCGATGAGGGCAGGCTACGATATCGGTCTGGAGGACAAGGACTTTTCGACTCCACCCAGCTTTGAATGGCTGGCCACTAGGATGAGCAGCAAGATGGCATATCTGTTGCCGGAAGGAGAAATGGCGGGCTCCGCAGCAGAACGAAGCATAACGTTCCGCGATGCAAACGTCACTTTTTCCATATGGGGCGGTTCGGCAGTCGTGCCGGACTACGTGCCGGACACGAACTTCACGGTAAAAGGCACGCAGAACTTCATGATGTCCGATTCAAGGATAGATGCGACAGGCTTCAGCAACGTTAGCTTCCACAGCTTTGCGAACAGCAGCTACTTCAAGCTTGCCAGCATAGCCAGGAAGATGCTGACGAACGAGAGCTGGCGGATGGAAAAAGGGCGCGTGACTGCCACGTCGCTAACGGCCGGCTCATACTTCTCCGTCAAGGGCGTGATGAACACCGAGACCCAGGAAAACTGTAAAAGCATCAGACTGCTGCATGACGCGACTGACGACGGAACGTACTACTATCTTCCTGTGAACGACATGCTCAACTTGGCAATAATGTGCGGTTCTGACAGCGTGGACGGACTGGCATCCGGTTACGGAACAGGCGAGAGCAGTTCTGCAATAGAGTTGAATTTACAGCAACTGCAGTCGACCTTAGATACATACTATCCGGGCCTGACATGGTCGATTACGGCAGACGTCAACGAAAGAGACGAGTATTACGGGGATTACACGATTCACGTAAACATCACAGACCCCAACAGCTTCGCTCCTCTTAAACCTGATGAAGTGGTCGGCTCAGGGATTGTTGTGGGTGCAAAACAGGTGCCATGGGCAAACCTCAAGTTCAACTTCAGGATATCGAAGCAATGGTCGATATCGCCTTACGGCACGTATCCGATTTGGCCACACGGCCGCGATATAACTTAATATATTGAACTGGAGAGGTATTGGTATGGAACTGCCGATAAGCACCGTGATAATACTCGTGCTGATGATCATAGTGGTGGTCGCATTAGTCGCTTTCCTGATGGGCGTTTGGACGCCGTTCAAGAGTGGTTATAATGCCGAGCAGGCGAAGCAGGACGGCTGTAAAAACTATATTTTACAGGGCGGCTGCAAAAATGAGGGCAAGGCGGATGATATAACGGTAGACTATCCAGAAAAAGACGACACCCTGCGCGATATGTGCAAAAAAATATATGTGACCACCAACTGTAGTATTGTATGTGGGTGCTAATATGAAAGGGTTGGAGCTTCCTATAACAACTCTCATCGTACTCGTACTCGGGCTCA
This sequence comes from uncultured archaeon, assembly GCA_964353775.1. Classification (GTDB taxonomy): domain Archaea; phylum Aenigmatarchaeota; class Aenigmatarchaeia; order Aenigmatarchaeales; family JAHLMS01; genus JAHLMS01. The sequence continues at coordinate 68,474 of CAYGWB010000004.1, forward strand.
TCGTATTCATTGGAATAGTCGTTCTGTTCTCCGGCGTTTGGACGCCTAGCACTGGCGGAATAAACGCAGAAGCGCAGAAGAACAACGGTTGCCGCGTTTTTTTGGGTACAGGCTGTAGTGATACGACTACCGTAGTCATACAGGCTGACCTCAATGGCGATAGTAAAATCGGCGAACTGCCAGGTGACAGCCTGCAGAAGCTTTGCGAAAAATATTTTGCCTGCAACACCGGTGACAAAGTTCGCTGTTGTAAGGACGTCTGCGGATGCCCATAATCTTTAATAATGGGTTTCAGCAACTAATTGCATGCCCAAAGGGTCACTTCCTATCGAGATAGTTATTGTTCTTGTCCTTGGCGTGTTGGTTATAGTGGCAGTCCTTACGTTCTTCATGGGATCTTTCAAGCCCGCCGCAGGCGGTACTAGCCTCCAGGTCGCTACACAGGAGGTATGCCTCCGCCTTAAGAGTGCCAATGCTTGTACCGGACTCCAAGGTTATGATTATCCAATAGGTTATACAAAAGCTGCTAATTTAACAGTTAAAGATTTTGATGCCAACAGGGACGGCATGGTCAATCAAAATACTGATACATTAGCAGCTCTGTGCAAAAATTATTATTATTGTACCTTAACTCTCCCTCCTATTGATAGTGATGCTTGGCTTGTCCGTACATGCTGCTTCGAAAACGTTTGTGGTTGTCCAAAACTTTAATACATTGTTTTATCGTTAAGTATTTATAAGGGGCGACAGTATTTCTTTTATGCCCAAAGGGTCACTTCCTATCGAGATAGTTATTGTTCTTGTCCTTGGCGTGTTGGTTATAGTGGCAGTCCTTATGTTCTTCATGGGATCTTTCAAGCCCGCCGCAGGCGGTACTAGCCTCCAGGTCGCTACACAGAACACATGTCTGGTCGCCAAGAATTCTGGTGTCTGTTCATACATAACATCTAGTGGAACGGCTGATGTATATAGGGCCTTACGTTTACCTGTCTACGATTTCGATGCAAATGGCAATGGCATATTGAATCCAAACGATCCTGATGATGATTCTTTACAGACTTTATGTATCCACTATTATAATTGCCCAACTTGGAGTAGCACTGATCATGGAAAAGCTTGGGCAGAATGCTGTTTGGTTGGTATCTGCGGTTGTCCCAGATTGTCTTAATTAGAGCTATAAATATTCTAAGAGATACCTTTAGGACGATACCTTTTTATATGAACTTCGCTCTTTTCTATAAAAGAGGTGATTTGATGGCAAAGGGACTAGAAATGCCGATTAACATGCTAGTGGCAATAGCGGTCGCAGTGATAATCATGATAGGCGTAGTCATGCTGATAGGTCCGCAGCTCGGAATCTTCGGAGGCGGCGTCAACATGGAGAGCCTGAAGGCACAGAAGTGCGGCGCTTTCGTAAGAGCTGGATGCATAGCAAACGACACGAGCGGTCACTTTGGATGTGAAGCTGTTTCCATAGGCGTGGACGTCAATGGTGACGGTAAATCCGACAACTTGTTGACACTTACGCAGAAGTACAGCGGTGACACTGCCTTAGACAATGCAGGTTGCGCAAGGGTTTGCGGCTGCCCGTAAGTTTGATCAGCAATAGCAACGGAGGTGTTCAGTGATGGGAGAGAGACAGGGTCCAGACTCGAATGTGGTATTCGTCGGTAAGAAGCCGGCGATGTCATACGTTCTGGCCTGCGTGACACAGTTCAGCGAGAACAACAGGGAAGTAATCCTCAAGGCGAGGGGACGGACGATAAGCCATGCCGTGGACGTCGCGGAGATAGTCAGGAGGAAGTTCGTGACCGACACGATGGTCAAGAACGTCGTCATCGGAACAGAGGAAGTGCAGGGCGAGGACGGCCAGAAGCTGAACGTTTCATCGATCGAGATAGTGCTTGCGAAGAAATAGATTTGCTTTTTCTCTTGTTTTATTCGGCCTAGCCGTAAGAAGGTTTAAATATTGCACGAGGATAATCTCAGTCTACGGGCCGGTGGCGCAACGGAAGCGCGCTTGCTTTGCAAGGATGTCACGAAAATATCCCGATTGAGCAAGAGGTTGGGGGTTCAAATCCCCTCCGGTCCACCATACTTTGAAATACAGATAACAGCCGGTCCACCATTAAATCCCTGCCATACTGGTTATACATTTATTTATCAGTAGAAATACACTTTAGGTATGGTTCGAGTCGTTTTGGTTGTCGTTGCTGTTATCGTTTTTCTACTATTAGCCTCAGTGGCATTTTTAATGATGAATCATCCTGAATTTCCACCCGAGAGTGTTATCTATACTATAAAGGCAGAGAAGTGCGGCGAATTATTAAGATCCGGATGTATAGCAAACGACACGAGCGGTCACTTCGGATGTGAAGCTGTTTCCATAGGCGTGGACGTTACAGGCGATGGAAACCTGGATAACCTTTTAGATTTGGCTAGAGTGATGACTCATGACTCAGCTTTGGATTCTGCAGGCTGCGCAAAATTTTGTGGCTGTCCGCAAGATTGACATCAATATACCAATCCGGCAGGGATATGAAGATTCTCAGTTGGTCCACCACCTTTATATACTACTTATAAGTAATAATTAATAGGTGATACGATGGCGGATGATATACTGTCGAGTAAGGCTTCTCCAAGAAAAATAGGATATGCTGAAATTCCGGAGGGTTCGAGCGTTTACGTCCGAGCAAATGATGATGTTAATACAGAAATCGTTAAAAGCGGCCTAAAAGGCAGGGGTATCAAAGTCTCTCCCAAATCAAAGGCAGATTTTATACTGGAAGTCGATAATCACGAATATCTGGGAAGGGGATTCACGACCGCCACTTTTCCGAAAAAGCCGTTCGACTGCTATTCTACAAGAGAAAAGTTTATAATCGTCCCAACTTCTGAAGATACTTTCGATACGATAGTTGCACAGGATCTGGACATGTCCAGCAAGACCGGGTTCTACAAGAACCCTGATCTGGTGCTTGAGAAGGAAGGAAAGTATTGCACGGGCATATCCGGCATAGACAAGGTCTTGGGGGGCGGACTTTCACAGGGCGAAATAAACCTGATGGAGATAGGACCCACGACTGGCAAGGCGTATTATCTCTTCTTGCAGGCGCTTTCGTCTGCCCATGCTACCAGGATGATGAAAAATCCGGAAAAGAACGGGCCGAACCTGAAGATACTGTCGGGCGGAGTGTCCGTAGGCTACGTGAAAGATCAGTTTGAAAGGCTGTTGCCTAAGGATGCCATCGAAAAGTGCATAGTAACGATTCTGGCGGACGAAAGGAAGCACATGATGGACAAGAGCATCATTGACAACTCGAACGCCGAGGGGCTGGAACGAACGCCGCTCTGCGAGACCATCCACAGGCGGATCGAGCAGCAGAAGGCCTTAGACAAATGCATCTACATCGACGGTTCGATAGACACCATCTATAACAGGAAGAACTCCCACACGTTGGGCTACATTTCTGAGCTGTTCCACAAGGCCCATTCGGAGAAATATCAGACCATGTTCTTCGGCAGAAATCAGGAATTCCTGAACGAAGTGGTCAACACGGGCGGTGTGGACAGGGATTTCCACCTGACTGAACTGGCCGATACGGGCGTAGTTGGAATAATCGACACGATCAGCAGGACCGCGCCGCTCTATATGCTACATTTCGAGAACGACAAGAGCGGATATCCAATAACAAAGGCAGTAGAAGCGAGAAAGCTCTAGGTGTTTAAATGAAGCCCATTAATCTTGATGGGTACAAAGGGCTATTCAGCTCCCTGATAGGATACCTCTCGAAGGAAGGCGTCATCAGCAAGCAGTCCAACGGGCGCGAGACGCTCTACCAATTTTCTGACGAGAGCTCTTATGAAAAGTTCCACCGCATAACTTCGGCTTTCAGGGAGCTTCTTTGCGATGAGAAAAATCCATCGCCAAGCCACAAGCAGGACCAGATTCCAATCCGCATGTGGAGCGAGAAACCGGCATATTCCGTGTGGGGGCCGAGGTACACCGCTCATGCCAGGGGCACAAAAATAAATCACGATCATCCCGAGAGAGATACTCTGAAAGAGCTCGCTGATGTATGCAAAAGGGTAGACCGAACAGGATACGACATGAGGATAGATCTCATGTACGCCGACATCTACGGATCCATAAGCGGGCTGGATCAGGCGCACATCGAGGAATACCACCAGAGTCTGAACGATGCGTTGAGGGATCATCCGGAAATAAAGGCAAGGGTGTTCAAATGGTCGGATTTCATTGAAAAGAACAGTGAGGAATACGAAAGCACCAAGGCTTCCGTAAAGGCCAGCAACGGAATCAGGAACGGGACGCTGGTGAAGTGCACGGAGATTGCCAAAACCCTGTCGTCCGGAATATCGGAAACCGAAGCGAAAGAACGCGCAAAAGACTACCTGATAGAGCGGGTCACCGAAGCTATCTTAATAAACAACCGAGGGCAATTTAAATTGAGTCTGTCAAACAAGCAGATGGACTTCATGGAAACGGATCTGCCGAGGATATACGCAGTTAATAACGCATTTCCCTGGAGGAGATAGCAATCAAAGACCTGGTAAAGGACGCAATCGACCTACATGTCCACATAGGCCCGGAAATAATACCAAGACGGTTCACGGCCCAGACGATATCAGAACATGAAAAGGGGAAGATTGCCGGGCTAGCGCTAAAGTCCCACTTCTTCCCGACAATTGTTGCAATCAAGACAGTCAAGAGCGACATGAAACTGATAGGCTCGATAACCCTTAATAATTATTTAGGTGGACTGAACCCGGACGCGGTCCATGCCTCTGCTGATTTGTCGGAGCATCCGATAATCGTCTGGTTCCCGACCATCCACGCCAAAAATTTTCTAGACAAGAGCGAGTTCGAAGTGCCTCCTGAATGGGTTCAGAGACCGGACTTCAAGGCGAGGAAATCGAAGGACATAATTCCTGTTAAAGTAATAGAGAACGGGAAGATAACCGAGCAGACGAGGAAGGTGCTGGAAGCGATAAAGGCTAAGGGGGCTATTCTGGCCACGGGCCATCTCACATGGCAGGAAGCGGAAATCCTCGCCAGAGAAGCATTGAAGATGAGGATAAAGACAATACTGACGCACCCGATATACCAGAGAATAGACATGCCCGTCGAGGTCCAAAAGAAACTGGCCGACATGGGCGCATACCCAGAGATGTGCTACTCGATGTATTTCATAGACAAGATACCGATAGAAAAAATAGCGGCCCAGCTGAAAGAGATCGGCCCTAAGAAGTTTATACTCTCCTCTGATGTCGGTCAGCCTTTCAACAAGTCGCCCAGCGAGGCTCTGGAAGAGTTCGCGAACATGCTGTTGAAGCAGGGCATTTCCAGAGAAGATCTGAGAACGATGATGGTCGAAAATCCAAAGAAGCTTATTTCAAAATAATATTTTCAATTAGACGTAGCTGTTCACGACGAAGTATACATCTCGTGCCTTGGAGACAAATCCTATGTCTTTCAGGTGTTCGACGTCGAGCTTGATTTGAGTCATGTGTGCTTTCTTGTTCAGGCTGGCATACTCTGGGTTCAGCTTTAGCGCATCTATGATCTCGGCGACTTCCTTCGGGCCGTGCTCAGAAAGCACCTTCATTATTGCAATGCGCCTGCGGAGGGCCGGCTTGGTAGCCGCAACAGCTGTCGAGTTCGTTACGTTGGATATCAGGATGTCTTTGAACCGCTCCCTGAGCCACCTGTCAAAGTCCTTGTAAAGCCAGACAGTTATCTGCTGGGGCGCGATGTGCTGGCGCAGGAAAGAGACGTCTTCCGAGCGCCATCTTTCCTTGAAGTAGCTGTAGAGTGCAAGCGTCTGGGCGGCATAGTAGGTGACATAGTTCTGCGGTCTTGTGCCGGGCACGAGCGGCCAACCGCCGCCCTTCGACTCTGCGTCGACCAGGAACTTTACCGCTTTTTCAACCTTCTCGTTGAAAGGGTTCTGCGAAAGCAGCATGAGACATTGTGTCGCCAGTGAAGTAGCGTAGACTGTAGGCTTAGTTGTCGTAAGGTCGCTGGATGGCCACCCGCCATCACCGCGTTGCCTGCTCTCAATAAACTTTCTTGCTGTCTGCAAGTTGCGCGACAACGGGTCCACGCCGGCAGCAAGCTGTGCCATCACTACGTTTGCCGTGAAGGTCGATTCGGACTTCTTCGCTGTCCCGTCCAAGCCCCATCCCTGGTCGTCCTTGGCTTTTGAGCTGTTGAACCATCTGACGGCGGAGGCGAGCGTGCGTTCGCAGTTCAGGTCCGAGAGCGCGCTGACTATAGTATGATTGTTCAGGTTCGACGTGGTCGGCCATGATGGCCAATAACCGCCCTTTTGATTTTCACACAGCAGCTTGGCCGCGCGTTGCTGCATCCTTTTGTACAGAGGCAGACTTGACCATTTGAGCGCCATGAGCTTCCAGGCCCACCATACAAGCGGGTCTTTGGGCTCCAGCTCGGTGTTCGCGCAGAAGTAGAACGCCCTGTTTGTCGCCTGCAACGCATCGGCCTGCCGCCCATATATCAGGGTATGCATGCAATAGACCGTTTCGGCGAGCTCCTTGTGAAAATCAGGCGGCTCGCCATGCCTCAGTTCGGTGGCGGACCAGCCGCCATCGGGCCTCTGCCTGCCCATCAGCCATTTAGTGGCGCGACCGAGCGCCTCCTGGATCTCCATACTGAAATATTTTACAGCAATATATTTAAACTTATCTGAAATCTTTTTCAGCAGACTGTTCATTCCTTCATTATTATCACCGTTCGGACCAATAATTATTGATAGATATGAGGCTAAAGGTTCTCGGTACAGGCGACGGTTTCAGCGAACACCCGACGTCTTTCATTCTTGAAGCGGACAAGCGTTACTGGATAGATTGTCCGAAGAACCTGCCGGCCACGCTGAAAGAACTGGGCATGGACTGGACGGACATCGACAACATCATCCTGACGCATGTGCACCACGATCATACTGGCGACTTACCGCTGTTGCTCCAGAAGGTAGGGTTCGGCCTGAAGAAGCGGGTGAACCTCTACACGTCGAGGGCTGTTTACGAGAGTCTCGAAAGGACGCTGAGACCGGTAGTGCTCAGCACGGCCGCACCGGACGGGTCGAAAATAGAGCTGCCGTTGGACAATTTCGTGAACTTCGTAGAACTTTCACCGGATGTGCCGTACAAAGACAAGGACATAGAGATCAGGGTGCGCGACAACCTGCACGACATACCGACGATAGGGCTTAAGATAAGGAAAGGCGACAGGACGCTCGCATACAGCGGGGACACGTGCTTCAATCCGAGATACATAGACGAGCAGTTGGGGCTGGGCCACATAACCGAGAAGCAGAGCGAACTTTTGCACGGTTTTCTTTGGGACGCTGACATGATAGTCCACGAAGCTTCGTCCGTGCCTTACTACACGCACACCTGGTACGGGGAGTTGGAGCAGCTTCCGGAGAAAATCAAGGAAAAGCTCTACGTGGCCCACTGCCCGCCAGACCTTCCGACGACCTTGAAGAAGCTCGAAAAAGGGGTCGTTTATGATGTCTGAAAAGGGTTTAAATGTTTTACTACTGAATAATAATAGGGGATGTGTATGTCTGACCTGTTAGAGGATGCGGACCTGAAAGATATTCACGTAATGCAGAGCTACATAAAGGTAAAATCCAAGGCCATCATAGATTCTATAGAAGAAGCAACGGGCGAGAGCTTCCGTTATTCTTTTGCGACGGTCTGTTCGTACAATACTGGCGAGGCCAGAATCGATTCCGACCTTGACATTCAATATATAATCCAAGACGACATCTACGCGAACGACAAAGCAAAGGAAATACTGAAGAAAGGCGCGCAGGAAATACGCACCGACAGCAAGCAGAAGATGGTGCCGTGGTTCGATCCCGTGTGCAGGTTCAACAGTTCTGATGAATTCATAAGCGGGACGCCTGATGACTTGCTGGACAAGGAAATGGACGGTTGCAGGGGCACCGGGAACAGCGCTCTGATTTATTATCTGGCGCATTCTGGCAAGACTCTGGGAGGGGAAAAGATACTGGAATCGCTGGCGCAGTCCATGAGCAATCCGGATGACATCAATCCAAAAGACGGTTATGAGATATACATCAAGTCGACGAGGGAGCTGGCCAAGTTCAACATAACGAAGGCCATGCATACAGCCACCTGGGGCCTGATGGTCCTTGACGGCCGCGGTTCCAAGAAATGCGGCAGGGACGTGATGAAGGAGGCTGAATGGCTTTTCCTGAGGCCGCATGAGAATTTCTACTACCTCCTAGATGCCGCTTACAAGATAAGGACCAGCAAGGAGCAGGACATCAATATCATAAGGCAGCAGGAGGAGGCGTTCTCCGCGACAAATGAGAAGTTCAACGAGATAATGGACTTCTTCTCTTTCATACAGCTAAAGTCGAAGATAGGCGCACAGGAACTGAACTATGCGGCCGATACCAAAAGGATGGCGCTGCTTGACAAGTACTTCTGCGATACGGCGGTCGGGATAGTCGAGAACCTGAGCATGATCAAGGAGAAGCGCAAGGGCGCGCGCTTGCAGGAGTTCTACACCGAAGAGCTCCTAAGCGTCATAAACAGGGGTGTTAAGATTGACTGAGCCGGACAAGAATTGCGTGAAGGAACTGCTCGAAGCCCAGTTGAAGAACTACGAGACGCTTAAAAGCTACAAGGACGTGCCCAGTAAGAACCAGGAGGCCAAGATATGCCTGGCACTCGGTCGGTACGCTCTTGGTGAGAAAAAGGAGGCCGAGGCTAAGGAACTGTTCAGGAAGGCCGAAACTCACTTCTCGGAAATATTGATGGAACTGGAGAAGGGAAAGGACTACAACGAGGCGTCCAAGAACTTCAGGGAGAAGTACATGAGGAACGCCGAGGCGTTCAAGTCGCATCTGAACCTGAACTGGCACATGGTGATGTCCGAGATATACCGGAACGTCGGAACCGCACAGTACTATCTTGGTGATTATGAAAAGGCGCATTCCAACGCCGAAAAGTCCGTGCAGTACGAGCCTATTAGCACGGAGGCGTGGCAGCTCATGTCCAAGAGCTCGGAGAAGAGGGGTAACATGCGCTCTTCGAAGAACGCAGCGACCATCGCGAACACGATCGATGACATGGATGTTAAGATACAACAGACGAAGTTTAATGAGCTCGGCAACGAGGGCAAGCTGTTCCTAGAGAAGTGGAAGAACGTCTCCAGACAGAAGCTATTTATCGAACATGATTTTGCAAGCGAGCGTCTGACCGCGACGAGCGAACAGCTCGATACCGTGCTCAATCACATGGAGAGCACGAGGCGCGAGAAGCTCGAAAACATAAGCTGGAAATATCACACCGTGCTAGTCAAGATGCTGAGGGCGAAGATGACGGCGCTTGGAAGGCTGAACAACCAGCAAAGCAAGTTCATAGAAACCATAGACAAGCTGAAGTCCGAACAGCCGAGCATGGGCAGTCTGCTCTACAAAATAAACGTAGGTTATGAAGGTCTCAAAGAGGACGCCGCAAAGAAGGAGAACGAGCTCGGGACGTACATAGACCTAGTCAAGGAGGATGAGGACACCGTCATAGACGGCCTGCAGGAAAAGTTCAGCGAAGCTATCGGTTCGGACGAAAAGAAATTCATAGAGAGCATAGGCGACGAGGCGGCGAAGATGGGATACTCCCGATTCGCCATGACATGCTACGAGAGATCCGGGGCCGACAAGAAGAAATCCGAGGCCGTAATTAAGGAAGGCAACACCGCAGCCTCTCAGATAATAAAGGAGAACCGTGGCGGAATGACGTCCGCGACGGCAGGAAAGCTCAAAGTACCTGAGATGTTGAATGAAAAGACCAAGGTGGACGCGTTCCTCAAAAAGTTCGAGCGAGGAAAAAGGTACAAATCAGACGTAATCAACGGTTACGTAAGCGAGGTATGGGGGCCGGATGCCGAACAGGTCAAAAAGTTGCTGGAGAACCCGTATAGTGGTGCAATAAGGGCCTTTTTTGATCAGAGTACCGAATACGACGATGATGATGTGAATCTCAGGTTGCGCGTAGCGTTCCCGGGCGGGGACCCTCCAACGCTGATAGAAAAATTGTGCGACGAGTTCGAAGTTCTTGAAAAGATACCCGAAGGAAAGTACAAGCTGAAAGGTGAAAATCATGACAAGTGACATGGGCGACCTATCAAAAGCGGACAAGGCCTATGAAGACTTCGAGAAACGTGAAAAGAAGCCTTTGGAGAACGGAAAGCAAAGGTACAACGTTCTCCTGAAGAACGTCGAGCGCACGCTCTACCAGCTTCATGACGAGGAGAACCAGGACTGTCTGCGGTACAGGTTACTGGATCATTTCGACGCCAACGAGTACCATAAGGACGAAAACAAACTGAAATACGAGGAGCGCGTGATAAACTCACTGGACAACCTTTGCATCCAGCTACGAGGCATAAAGGACTTCATAGATAGGAACGTTGAGGAGATGGGTCCCGGAAGGATAGGCCTTCGCGATGGCGCGCTGAAGCGTATGGACAGGCTGCCGAAGCAGTTCGATATGGCGCGCGAAAAGTTGGACGGATTCATCGAGGCATTATATTCAGACAACGGCAAGAAAGATCCTTTGACATATTGGCTTAGTGGGAGTACGCCTGAACCCCATGTAGCCGAGATGAGCGAATATTATAAAGAGAAAGACGTGGATTCGATACTAAATGAGGATAGGAGCTCGATAAAGAACTCTGACGAATTCTTCAAGGAAATATTGGACTCAGACATCTTGGAAGATAGCAGGAACCAGATCAATGAGATAAAGACAAAGCTCAACACTTGGCACCTGAGGTTCGAAATAACCAGTCAAGCGGCTTCATCGCTCTCCACGATAATCGACGTTCAGGACAAAGAATACGTGTTGGTAACTCCGGGTCATATGGAGGCGCTGAAGGGAAAATACGTCAATTACAGGGCCGATATCTCGGACAGAGTCGATTCCGCATCGATGAAGTTTATGGACCTCTTCATAGGGGCGCAGGAGAGAACGGGCTACAAAACCGAAGGCCTTTACAAGGAGATACTTTCGATACTGCCGAACGAGTCTGCGGTCGCAAAGAAGATAGTACGCGAGGTCGGCCTGACTGAAATATTCGGAACGTCGAACCCGCACAAGATAAGGATGACGCTGAAGGAACGCCTGAAGGATTTCCGGACGAATTTTGATAGTGAGATGACTGATGAGACCGCCTATAGATTTAAGGATGAGGAGCTCATCCGCACAGATGAGGACCTAAGGTACAGAGAAGAAAAGCTTAAGGAATCGATTGAAGGGCTGCGTAAGAACAGGGAGGAATACGATGCCAAGTGGAAGAAACATAAGGAAAATTATGAGTCGTGGGAAAAAAGAATAGAAGATGATAAAAAGAAGTTGAGCGAGCTCGAGGGCTCAGAAAAGACCCTGCCAGAAAAAATACAGATCAGGGCCAAAATCGAGGAAGAAATACAAACCTATAACAAATCTGTCAGGGGAACAGAAGAACAGTTCAAAGAAATAGAACTTGCCGAATTCAAATATTTGGAAGCTAAAAAGAAAGAAATTTCAATAGTTTATCAAGGGCTACAGAGGGAAAAAGAACATCTGAACAATCTAGAAAGTGCCCACATAAAAGAGGAACCCCTCGGCGCAACCCTTTCCAGGCAGTTCGTTGCCTACCTGAACGCTTATCCTAACGATGAGATCGATGAGCTGTACGGACAGCTCGTTTATGATCGCAAAATAGAAAAAGGACTGAAGACCGTTCCAGAGATCCGAGGCGCCATCGCGCGTGCCTGTGAAAAATCAGAATTTAGAGGCGCATACGAGCTCTACAAGGTTCATGATGAAAACGGCGGGAAAGACATAGCCATCGATGGGTACAAAGAACTGGCAAAAGATGAACTGCTCAAACTGGTTCAAAAGGCAGCAGAAGAAGGCGACCTGGTCGTTTGCAGGAGATATCTGACCCTCCTAGGAAAGGACCTAACTGATTTCTTCCGCACGGACAAGACGGCTGAAGCTTCTTTATTGAGAAACGTCGATAAGGCGGCAGATGAAGGAGAGCTGAAAACTTGTGAAAAGTGTCTTACCGTTCTTGGAAAGAACATAGGCGATTATCTCAGTGCAGACAAGATTGCAAGCGCAAGAAAGATAGCATTCGATAAAGGAAAATATGACGTGGCCGCGATTGGCTATGATGCTGTAACGGCAAATTTCATACTCGAAAATCTTTGTGGAGGTTCTGCTGTTAAGAAGGTTGTAAAGAAGAAGGTCGTGGAACATTTTTCTGCTGACATGTTGTATGGCATCAAGCCGATCAAGACCGAGGACTCTGAACTGGAAGATGCACCGTTGGAACTGGGAGAGGCGATGGACGAGACGCTAGACGAGGATGATTTGTAATGGATATTCCTCCTGAAGTTCTTGAAAAGGTGTACCAGAAGTCACCTAACATGTTACAGATCAGCATGAATGCGCTGGACGAGAAACAGAGGGCGCAATTGTACAGGTTTTATGCTGAAAGAATGAAAGATGAGGGGGACGTTGGCAGACTTGACGATTTCAGGGGAATGATGTACACTGAGATGGAAGCATCACTATTGACTTGGATTTCTAAGAAAAAAATAAACACAGCCAAACTCAAGAACGAAAAAGGCACACATGATTTTAAATATTCAATAGAAAATCACTACAAGGACGCGTACGATTCGGTACTGGAACAATGGGGTGCGATTGATAATTGGCCAGTGACGTTCGAATGGCCTGAGGCCGGAGGCATCTATGCGTCGGCTATAATAAACAAGTGCTTCCAGAAACAGTCTGTAGTATCTTACGAATGCGAAAAAAGGGTGGACGGGTTCCTAGCGTTCCTTGAAAACAAGGACGTTACTGTGAAAAAGTTTGGGTCCGATGAATATTGGGTTAACGGAGAAGGGGCTGATTGGCTTGTTAATGATGAAAAGCCTGATTGGGAAGTAAGTGATATACTGAGTTTCATGAAGAGCGGTAACGCCCTTATAGATTGCAACATTGAACGCGCCACCGTAGGTTATGGGGCTGTCGGTGGAACTGTCGAGATGAAAGAAAGGTTTCACCATTGCGAAATAGGGAGCTCTAACAATGGCGCAATGTTCAATGTGAACGCAGATAGGTCCTCTTGCTGTAAAATAGGAAGCGGTATGAAAAAAGGAAAAATAATAGTCCGATCAAAATCGGAAGATGAGCAGCGAACCCTTTCTCAAAGGATTGTTGGCTGGCCGAAAAACTGCAGTATTTCTGATTACGTATTTGGCAGACGTATGAAAGGTGGAATAATAGCAATCAAAGCAGAGGGGAGCCTCAAGGGCTGCATCGTGGGCCATCAGATGAAAGGTGGATCCATCTACGTCAAGGCCAAATCCTTTGACAAATACACACAGCAATACATCGGTACGGGCGGTGATGGTGGATGCATACACCTCGAACCGACCCATGATCTGAGCTGGCTTGAGAAACGGAGGATAAAGAAACCTTTGAAATATCAATCCCACACGAACGTCTGGTACGGAAAAGAGCTTCTACACATGGGCAACGACGGTGGCAAATGTCTTTGCAACGTGAAAGAAATTGAGAGGTTGTTGAAATGAGCATCGCCACAGAAGTGCTTACATTAGTCGCAAAGCAGAAGAGCCTCAATGAAGTGAAGATGGATGGCCTGGACGGCGCCGACAGATTGGATCTCTACAACTACTATGCCGATGATGCGAAGAAGAGGAAGGACGACAAGGAGCTCCTTGGCATATACAGAAGTGCCGCGCCGCTGCTGCAGAGCAAGGACCATCCGATTGCCAAAAAGATAAGGGACTATATTCGTGATGTTTATGAAGACATTGACTATGAGATGAGGAAAAAATACAGTCATATCGCCCACATCGAAAGGTTTGATGGCGAGCCTGTTGAATACCATGTCAAAGGGCTGCTAGAAGAGCAGCATAAATTTGAGAACGCCATAAACGGACTCTGTAACATTTACACCGTAAATGATCTATCAGTGTCCAATACTAGTGAAAGAGACAACATTTTCGAAGGCGTGTTCGTCACATCGCTGATGAACAAGAGTCCATATTCTGGATTTCGCATATATGAAAAAGACATGGGAACGGCTAGCGATTACAGCGGTTGTGATGTCAAAGCATTCAACAAAGATGGCGGGCTGACGACCTTCTATTCGTCTTCGACAAACTACAACAAAATCAATTTCATAGGTACAGGTCTGAACAACGGAAAGACTATAGAGAGCCATGTTCCATTTGGAACCTACGAGGGTATAATAGGTCTTTCTATGATCAGAGGCGTCATAGCTACCGGAAACGTGGATGGTTCGGTGGCACCCTTTGCAAAGGGCGGAATCATTAGTGTCGGTCGAGTCGAAGGTGAAGTTGGATTTCATTCTAGCGCCGATGTAAATGTCAACGGACGTGTAGATGGCCACGTTGGTAGATACTATGATGGCGGTTCGATTGAAGTCAAAGGAGAAGTTTACGGAAGCGTCGGACGGGAGATGAAGCAAGGTATTCTGAAGATTCGAGAGCACAGAAGCAACAACGGCGGCAGGGTTGGCGAGCGGATGGAAGGTGGTACCATAATCATAGGAAGCACAAACAGGTCGGTTGGCGTCCGGGCGACTGGCGGAGAAATTTATTATGAAAAGATTCCGTTCAACTCATGGCTTCTAAGCAGATGCCCGGCAACAATCAATGATTTTAGCGTCTGGGATGTAAGAAAGCTGATTGAAGCAAATGAGCTGTCGAAAAAGGCAGACTACGAAAACTACGCCTCCTTGCGAACATTCCGCAAGCTGCGCTCAGCAAGACGCTGGGGTGACAAGAACCTTTCGAATGCGCAAAAGGACCATAAACCTTTCTATAAGAGAAAATTATATCACAACATCGGTATGCTCAGGTTCGCGACAATTCACCCTTGGAGGGCGTTCAAACATGCGGCCGCGGAGCGTAAATTTAGGAAAAGCGATCTCGAAGAAGTTGCAATGAAAGAACTGAGCGAGCGAGCATACCAGATAGTTGAGGCAAAAAGATTTTTGGGGCTCTAATCTTCTGTAAAGTCTTTCAGCAGCAGTAGACCGCTAAAGATGCTTGTATTCTGATTCATGATAGTATCCTCTAAACCCATCAATGTTTAGGTGATTTGATGGGTTCGAATAAAGAATATCAAAAAGATGAACGACAGGAGGACGGCGAGGTCGTGCAGCGAGGGCTGCTCAGGAAGTTCCGCACTCCTTCGTCGACGTTGGTAAAGATAAAGGACGGCGAGGTCAAGGGACAGTACCAGCCGTCAATGGACGTGCAGTTCGAGGACGTGGACTACAAGCTGAAGCTGGAAGGCGACACCAAGGGCGGCGTGAAAGCTGCAGCGGACGTTCTAATAAAACAGAAGATCATAGATGCGGCATCATACGCACGCAGCAGAGGTAAGTGGGGACGGTCATATACGGAGAAGGTAACCAATGATCTCAGCTACGAGCTGAATGCCGAGATAACTCAATTTTTATCAAAGAACACGCTGGATGATCTGAAGACCACGAAGCTCGATGAGCTGAAGGCCGAGATATCGAGCGAGCTGGAATATTCTCTGAGGCGCATGGGGCTCAAGGCCGAGAAGATAGTCGTGAAATGGAACGATGGCAAGCCGATTATAGACCAAGAATATCTGAAGAAGGTTGCCGACTACGTCGACGGACAGCTCAGCGACAAGCTCAAAGTTTATCTGGACGGCACGCTGGGCGAACGCGTGGACAAGAAACTGGACAAGGTCATAGCTGACGTCAACAACAACGTCGCCACCGTGACCGCGACGAACGAAAAGGTCGCCAACACGGCTGGCATTATCGAGGACAAGCTGAACGAGATACGCGGCTATGTCAGCGGGACCGTAGACAGCCGAGTGTCTGAAGTCAGAGGAGAGCTGGAGTCAGTAGGAAAGTTGCTCACCGAACTGGACGGTGCGGTCAAGGAGCATGGCAAGAATCTGTCCGAAGACGTCTACACCGCACCGAAGCAGATCGCCGAGATGAAGAAGCAGATCGAAGAGCTCAGGGCCGAACTGGCAAAACCGGAGCTCAGGGCGAAGGCCCAGGTAGAAAAGATCGCGGACAACTTCGGCGATGTCAAGACCATAATCGACGGACTGACCGACCTCAATATAATCGGTTACCGCGACGAGTGCCTGTCGCGTGGGATAGAAGAGATAGCGGCCGAGGATGCGGAGAAGGTGGTCCTTTACAACGATAAGTTCAAGGCCGACGGCATGTCGTCCTACTGGACGAAGGCGTGGAAAGAAATTTTCAAAGAAGGCCTGGTCGGAAGGGCGAAGGACATCGCAGAGAGCAAGCCGCCGAAGCCTCGCATGGATTACGTCTCGCAGGATCGCATAAAGGAAATAATCAAGGACACATTCAAGGGCGCACTGTACGAGAAGCCCGAGGAGAAGGCTGAAAAGAAGGCGGAGGTGCTCGTACAATGATAATACCTATACCTCTTCCGCCATTCACTGAAAAGGGAATCGGCGCGGTACATGACGCCTACAAGACGATGAAATATTCGAAGAAGAGCACCGCGACCGTACGGGACGTACGGGACAAGCTGGACGAACTCGACACGGAACTGTGGGCCATCTACAACCGCATACAGCGCTCGGACGAGGACGGAAAGGACATACGCAGGAGAGGCGTGCAGACCATCAGGGACAGGATAGGCAAGTTCTCATCCACAATCAAGACGCCGCGCTACATGGGCGCGCTCAAGCTCCGGGCGGAACGTTATGAGATAGCATACAGGGACCTGACCGGCATATCTACGTCGCTCGATCCGGTAATGGACTGCGCGGCCAAGATCAGCGGGAAGACCCCGATGAATGAGCTCGAGGCCATTGATGATTACCTGTCGAGGCTGGAGAGGATGCACAGCAAGGTCAGGGAGCACAGCATAAATTTTGATTCATGTCTCAGGTCGTTCGAGGAAGCGCATCCGGGCACGAACCTGGCCAAGCGCGTGAAGGCCAAGCGCATTGCCGCGTTCACGCCGATCGTTCCGAAACAGGCCGATACGGCAGTCTTTGCATACCTGAGCAACGTGCGGGCGACCATGGAGAAGTACGAACCGTGCTACGTGCCGCGTCCGGAAGGAAGGTTCTTGGAGAACGGCAGATGGAAGGTCTCGTTCGACGCCAAGGACCATGAAGTGGTCGGACAACACAAGACATGGATTTTCGGAAGACCTGACCTGACGATGGTCTGTCATTATGATAAACCGGAGGCGGCCGCCAAGATAGCGGCCAAGGCGAAAAAGCTGAGCAACTCCAGACAGTACGCAGCCGAGTGCTGGGCGTTCAAGAGCCTGCCGGACAACTTCGTGAAGCTGATAGAAGAATGGAAGGACGACAATCTCAGCGTCTACTGCTACGATGTGCGGACAGGCGAGCTGCACTACAACAAGAACAATGCGGTCGCCGGAGTCTTTGCCGGATATTTCCAGGGCCAGAAATCAAACGAGAAACCGCCAGATGTCAAGGGAATCCTGCAGACTATTGCAGATAAGGACGGGGACATCCACACGGACAAACTCAAGCAGTCCCTGAACATCGACAGCTACGGAATCAAACAACTGCGGGACATGCCCGAACTGATGCTATACCCGAGCTCGGAAAAGACCTACAGGCTCGGGATTGACGCTTAAACAAAATGAAAAAGGAGGTGAAAACATGACACAAAGCATAATAGACAAATTACTGCACCGAAAGGAGGACGTGAGCGGTCAGGAGGCTGCAAGAATAGCCTACGACTTCGCTGCGAAATACGACAAGGCGGGTAGGCTTTACCAGACAAGCATGGACCAGATGAAAAAGGTCGCGACTGACCTTGCAGAAGAGGGAGTGACGGACAAGCCGCTGAAGGGCTACTGCAACAAGCTCGGAATAATGAAGAAGAGACGCGAGAACGCCCTGATAAAGAAGGCGGACTACCAGATGATGGGAATCGAGATAAACAGCTCTGTCGGTTCGACTCCGGAAGAGCGCGAGTCTGTTGGAAAGCTGAGGATCTACATCGAGAAGGACGGCCAGGTCACAAAGACCGGAGATCTTGATGTCGACATGGAAAGGTGGAACGGCGGAATAGAGCAGAACATGACTTCGCAGGAGATGGCCCGCAACAACGACACGCTGACGGACGAAGGGAAGGTATACTATGAGACCATCCTGGAAGGCGTGAAGAAAAAGAAGAGCGAGGTAAATGCGGAACTCGAGAAGGTGAACAAACAGATTAGTGAAACGGCCGGTTGATTTTTTCGGCCGCCATTTATGGTGATGGACGTATGACAAGCTATGAAGCATCAGTAAGGATTGGCAAGGGACGGCTCGATGAGGCCGGGAAGCTAGAGTCAGCCGGGGATATAGAGAACGCCAGGCTGATGTATCTCGACGCCAAAAAGATGTTCCTTGAGGCGAAGCGTGACTGCCGGGACAACGATGCCGAGCGCGTCATACAATCTTACATAGACACCTGCACCAGGAGCGAGACCGTTCTGAAAGGCGGTAGGCAGCGCGTCGTGGATGGACAGGAAAAGTCTCAGAAATATACTGTCACAGTACCGACAAGGAACTTTGATGACGTGGCCGGAATGTCGGAGCTGAAGGAACAAATAACGGAATATATCATATGGCCGCTGCTGTACCCGGACCTAGTAAAAAAATATGTCGGCGACGACGCCCATGAGGGCATATTGATGTACGGTCCGCCGGGCTGCGGCAAGACCTACATAGCTGAGGCGGCCGCGGGGGAGGCCACAAGACGCTGCAAGGCGGCAGGAAAGAATGAGAAGGTATCGGTCCTCAGCGCAAAGATATCGGACGTATTTACAGAATTCGTCGGGGGTTCCGAACAAAGCATCCGGAACATCTTCGATAATGCAGCCAAAAACGAGCCATGCATATTGTTCATAGACGAGCTGGACGGTCTGGCAAAAACGCGCACCGGCAGCACAACGAACGTTCACTACGAAGTGTTTGCCAACGAGTTCCTGATGGACTTCGCACTGATAGAGGGCAAAAGGGTGCTCGTGATGGGTGGCACCAACAATCCGTGGTCCGTGGATCCCGCCTATCGCAGGGAGGGACGAATATCAAAAAGCATGTTGGTCCCGCCGCCTGACTACGAGGCCAGGCTCGAGCTCTTCAAGATATACACAAAAAACAAGCCGATAGCCAAAGATGTCGACTACAAGAAGCTAGCCACTGCGACCAAGGGCTATTCCGCATCAGACATCCGTGCCATATGCAAGGATGCCGGAAGGACGGCGATAAAACCGGCGATAAGTTCTTTGGAAAACGGCGGCCGCTGCACAGAGAATCCGATAACCCAGAAGGATTTCGATAATGTCGTTGAAACGTCAGAATGGTCGCTTTACAACTGGGCAAAGACGACAGCCGACAACAAGGCCCGCTTTGCAAACCAATTCCCGGACATGGTCAAGGTCATAGATGAGATAATAGCCTTGGGCGAAGCGAAGGAACGCGAAAAGAAGCCCAAATCATATTCCGAAAAATACGAAGAACTGTGAAGGAGGAAAAAACATGACAAAAAGATACAATACGGGGATCGTTGACGTGTCTGACCCGAACACTTGGAAAGGCAGGGACACGCTGGTCGTAGGCATGGAGGGCGACTGCTCGAAACTGCCGCAGGACTACGTGTTCGTGGCCCAGCGCGACAAAACATGGCTGCCGATGGCGAAGCAGTACTTCAAGGTTCCGCTGTACATCGCAGGCCTGTTATGAAGTCAAGGTGGCGAACGACATGAAATTGTTCGAGAAAATAAAATACATGTTCAGAAAAGAACAGTTTACTCCATTTGATATACCGTTACCTCTTGATGATATTTTGTTAAGGGAAACGGATGACATTAGAGGGACGCACTATGGCTGTTCTGGAGAGTGCTGTAAATATGAACAAAGAAAAAAATAGGATGGCCGAAGAGCTGTTGCACCACATTATGATCGAAAGAATGCTTGATGATTACTAGGGCGATGACATGTGCTTCTGTATACCATATGAGACCTTTGAAATTCAATTGGCAAAAGGAACTGCCGCAGCGACTATTTCCAGAAATAAAATGAAAATCAAAGCATATAGAAACATTATGGAAAAAGAAAAATATTTATGCGATATGTATATAGAGGAAGACGCAACAGAACTTGCAAAAAATCATGCGACTTCAGTGGGAATATGCAAAACCAAAATAAGGAGTCTTGTAAAAGAGAATATTTCATACAGAGGCTTTCTAGAACATGCAGGAAATTATGATAAATGCACTCTTAGAAAACTGAAATCTTTCAGACAAGATTGTCCGTGGGACGGAGTCAGCGAAGATGAAAGACGCAAAATAGCGCAACATATATTTCAAAAATCAGGAATGAATATAGGATCATTTTTTCTTCGTGAAGAAAAGCCAGTTCTTCGGTGGCCTGAACTTGACCAGGCAGAACTCGCCCTTTAGTTTTCTGCCATTTATGTTAACGACGATGCTCTTGCTGGTCCACTCGAGAGGTTCGTACTTTCCGCTGTCCCATATCTTCACCTTTCCGGCTCCGTACTGGCCTTCCGGTATCGTTCCCTTGAATTTCGCATAGCTGAGCGCATGGTCGTCCACCTGAACGGCCAACCGTTTGACGCCCAGCTTTGTAGGCGGTTCCTTCGGTACGGCCCAGCTCTTGAGCACGCCATCATGTTCCAGCCTCAGGTCCCAGTGGAGATGAGTCGCGTGGTGCTCGTGTATCACATATACGAGTTTTCTTGCCATTGAGATATTTTTATTAGTCAGTACACATAAAATCCGTACATGCATGCTCTCCTAAAACCTTCAGGAAAGGCGCTCCTGCTCGGCAACCATGCGGTAGTTCGCGGCGCGCTCGAAGCCGGTGTCGGCCTAGCGGCGAGCTATCCCGGCACGCCGGTCTCTGAGATCGGCGACAGCTTCGCCGAGCTCGCAAAGGAAGCCGGAATCTATTTCGAATGGTCTGTGAACGAGAAGCTGGCGGTCGAAGTGGCCGCGGCCGCTGCCATGTCCGGTGTCCGTTCGATGGTCTCGTTCAAGCACTTTGGATGGAATGTGGCCTCGGACAGCATCTATCCGCTTGCATACCTCGCGCCGAAGGCCGGGATGGTGATCGTGTTCGCGGACGATCCCGGATGCTGGTCCTCTGGTCAGAGTGAGCAGGACAGCAGGTTCTTCGCACGCATCGCGCACATGCCGATGCTCGAGCCCGCAACACCGACTGAGTGCAAGGAGTTCACGAAGACGGCATTCGAGCTTTCTGAGAAATTCCATTTGCCTGTCATAATCAGGCTCACGACGCGCGTCTCGCACGCGACCGGCATCGTGAAGCTGGAAAAAATAGAAAAAGGGAAGACGAGAGGCGAGTTCAAGGTAAACAAGATGGCGACGATGCCGCCCGTCCTTCTGGCCAGACACAGACAGTTGCATGACGACCTGGCCAAAATCCGGGAATGGGCAGAACATTCCAATCTCAATAGCGTCACTCCAGGCAAAGGCAAGATAGGCGTGATCGCGTCTGGTGTGGCTGCCGAGTACACCAAGGATGCGGCCGAACAATTGAAAATAAAATTACCTATTCTCAAGCTGGGCGTCACCTGGCCTTTGCCGAGAAAATTGATAGAAAAATTCATCAAACGTTTCTCAACGGTCTTCGTCTCAGAGGAGATAGAGCCGATACTCGAGAAGGATATCGACAGGTTTGCCAGGAGCGTAAACCCGAAGCTGAAGATACTGGGCAGGGACATAATACCTCCAGTCTGCGAGCTCGAACCAGGCCTGCTCGTGGACAGGCTGGCCAAGCTGACAGGGAAGAAGGCTCCGAAGCTGCGAAGGGTGGATGCAGTACCGTGCCGTCAGGCCGTATTGTGTCCGGGCTGCCCGCACAGGGCGACGTTCTGGGCAGTGAAGAACGCCGTGCCAGGAGCCGTATACGGCGGAGACATCGGTTGCTACATACTCGGAATATTCAAGCCGCTCGAGACGCAGGACTTTGTGATATCCATGGGCGCAGCGCAAGGAATCTGCCACGGCGTACGAAAGGTAACTGACCAGAAGGCCGTGTCCTTCATAGGCGACAGCACGTTCTTTCATGCAGGCATGCCAGGCATTGCGAACGCGGTCTGGAACAAGTCCGATTCGTTGGTCGTCGTGCTGGACAACAGGATAACGGCGATGACAGGTCACCAGCCGAATCCGAGCCTGAACTGGACGGCCATGGGCGAGCCGACGAAGGCGCTCGAGATCGATAAGGTCGCGAGTGCGTTAGGAGTGGACAATGTAAAAACGGTCAACTGCTTCAACGTGGCTGAAACGTTGGCGGCAGCGAAAGAGATGGCCGAGAAGCCCGGAATGAAAGTCCTGATTTCAAAAGGCGAGTGCAGGCTGCTCTACATGCGTAGGGCGAGAAAGGAAGGGAAAAAGGTCCCGGTATGGCGGATTGATCCGAAGAAGTGCACGCGTTGCGGGATATGCTTGGGCAAGTTCGGCTGTCCGGCGATACATTACGACGGACCGAAGAACTGGAAGAGGGGCAGGTTCTACATCGATCCGGACTTCTGCTGGGGCTGCAGCGTGTGTGCGCAGGTCTGTCCTGCGAAGGCGATTGAGGTGAGCAGATGAAACCGTTCGACATCGTAATTACGGGCGTCGGCGGACAAGGTGTGCTGACAGCCGCGGCCGTACTGGCAGAGGCCGGCGTCGCCGCTGGTCTGGACGTCAAGGGCGCGGAGCTGCACGGACTTTCGATGCGCTTCGGTCCGCTGGAGTGTCACGTGCGGCTCGGGACAAAAATCCTCAGTCCGCTGGTAACGACGGGCGGGGCCGAACTGATAATGGGGCTGGAAAGGCTGGAGACGTTGCGCGCCTTGCCTTTCGCCTATAAAAAAACGAAAATAATGTTCGACACGCGTTCAGCCGTCCCGCCGATATTCTTCATCAAAGGTATTGATTATCCGACAGAGAAGAAAGCGATAGCGTCCATGAAAAAAATAACGAAGAATGTCACCGCGGTAAGGGCCACCGATACGGTCAAGTCCGCGGGCTTCGATCCGATAATGGCGAACATCTATCTTCTTGGCAGGGCGGTCGCGGAGAAGGTGCTGCCGCTGAGCGAGAAACATATTCTGGCGGGACTGAAGGCGGTCGTACCGCCGAAAGCGCTGGAAGCGAACATAAAAGTTTTCGAGATGGGCTTAGCTAGCAGATAAATTATGACCGACGCAGCAAGATTTGTGACCCGTGTAATTGTTAAGGAGGTGATCCAGCCCCACCTTCCGGTAGGGCTACCTTTTCATAGAACGGCAACGTTTGCCACTATCTGACGGCCTAAGGCCGTAGTTTCTTCTCGGCAAATGATATCTCAATTCACCTCCGGTCTGACAATTGTCAGCCGCCTATTCTACTATCACCGATATCAAAACGATTGCTGTCCGTCCTGTTATGACTTAGCCTCACTTGCAAATCTCCGGCTCAACTGCCACCACTCCTATTGCTAGGTTGTAGGAACAGCTTCACCGAAGGTCTACTCGCATGGCTTGACAGGCGGTGTGTGCAAAGAGCAGGGACGTATTCGGCGAACGATTATGACGTTCGCCTACTAGGGATTCCGGCTTCACGAGGCTGAGTTACAAACCTCGATTCGAACTGAGCATGCTTTTAGGTGATTAGCTCCCGCTTTCGCGGTGGCATCACATTGTGACATGCATTGTGCGTCGCGTGTAGCCCAGGAGATTTGGGGCATACTGACCTACCGTCGCCCACGCCTTCCTCTGACTTATCGCCAGCGGTCCTTCATGAGTGCTTTTGCTTCGAAAAGCAAAATGGCA
>CAYGWB010000005.1:0-155705 GCA_964353775.1 uncultured archaeon
GAGGACTCGGCGAAGTTCGCAAAGATACGTGCGGATGAGTTCGGAGTCTCGCTCGAAGGATCGGCTGCAGCTACGGACTCGTTCCTGTTCGACAGGACGGCCATAGACCTACTCCACGAAATGGGCGTCAAGACGGTCGTCCACCCGACGCGCAAGCTGCTGACAACCGGCAGCCTGAAACCAGACGAACCGATATTGCAGGCGGTCAATGAGTACGGCATGATAATGCTGAGACCGTACCTGAAAGGAGAAGACGGACAGGAAAAGCCTTGGCGCGTCTTCAGGCACCTCTAGGATTAAATAGAAGTTGGGACAATCCTTAGCCATGCCCATCAAGGCCGTGCTCTTCGATTTGGACAACACGCTCGTCGATTTCATGCGCATGAAGCATCTCGCATGCCAGGCCGCGATAGATGCTATGATCGATGCTGGATTGAATATGGGCAGGAAGGCCGCATTGGAAAAACTTTTCGTGCTATACGACCAGTACGGCATAGAATACCAGAAGATATTTCAGGTCTTCCTGCGCACGGTAACGGGACATGTCGATTACAGGGTAATGGCCGCTGGTATAGTCGCTTACCGCAAGGTGAAGGAAGGCAACATGATTCCGTATCAGGGCGTTCCTGAGGTGCTCTCCATGTTCAAAAGAAAGGGTATGAAGCTGGGAATAGTTTCAAACGCCCCGAAGATTCAGGCATGGACAAGGCTCGCCGATATGAAACTGCACAAGGTTTTTGATGTCGTTGTCACGGCCGAGGACGTCGGTGAGGAGAAACCGGGCCCGTTGCCTTTCAAGAGCGCTCTGAAAGAGCTCCGCTTGCCGGCCGATCAGGTCGTCATGGTCGGTGATGATCTGAAAAAGGATATAGCGCCGGCAAAGGCCTTGGGCATGAAGGCCATTCTGACCAGGACGGGTGTCAGCTATGCGATGACCAAGCCGCTGTCTGCTTTCGCCACTTCCGAAAGGCCGGATGAAGAGATTAAGAGGTTCGACGAACTGCCTGCCATAATAAACAAATTATCTTTATAAGAATATGTCGACAACTTTTACCATGTCGATTTTGCGCAGCCTTGCCGGCGTGTTTGGCGGATTGGTATTCGTCACAGCGCTCGCATTTGTTATAGTCTCCATGGCCATGGCCAACTTCACCGATTATTCGAACCTCCGGGAACCTGTTACTGAGATGATAGTATCGACCATGCCTGTTCTGGAACCGAATCAGACACAGAACATGCTCAACGACCTTCAGGACAGATGTGCGAACGTGAGCACGATAACGCAGTCGTTGGGCGAACTGAACGTGACATTGAACTGTACGGATGTCAGCGCTGCGACAACCGCCAATATTTACAGCGTGGTCGCCGGTAGTGTAGTGGACTATTTTCACTACAAGGATTACGGATGTTCCTATATCGAGTGCATGCGTTCGGACAGGCAATTCGATGAAAAGGCCATGATGGCCGTGCTCTCCGTGCAGGCACACGAGTTCTACAGCTCCGTCGTGATATATCTGATTATCATCGCCGCCATCGGTGGTGCACTCATGGCGTGGAGCACGGGCTCCGTGCAGGCCGCCATGCGGTCGTTCGGATGGTCTTTCGTTGCAATAGGAACAGGCTACTTCTTCATGGGCATGACAAAGATGTTGATACCTACCCAGGTCGCTTCCCAGACCAACATCGCGTCCATGATGAACCCGCTGTTCTCGACGCTAGGCCAGTACTTCCTGTACTCGCTTGTGGTCGGGATAGTGCTACTGGTTGCCGGTTACGGGCTCCCGTTCATCGGCCGCGAAAAGAAAAACAAGTGATAATTTTAATAGCCTGCAGTACCGGTTTATATTATGCAACGGTTCGCTCTGATTGCGATTTCGGCCATGATAATAGTCGTCGCCGGTTGTATTTCTAATATTCCGTTCATTGGCGGCGGCGGACCGCCGTCCTTCATGACCAAATGCAATGTGACAAGTGACTGCGTAGCGGTGTGCGCCGCCAAGGACTGTTGCTGCGCATGTAGGGACACTACAATAAACAAAAAATACACCGCTGAGTGGAACTACGGGAATGAGAAATACTGCCAGGCCAAGAACATCACCTGCACGCCTCCGGCCTGCGACCATACTTCAGAACCGCTATGCATCAGCAGCGCCTGCATTGTGAACAAGACGGCGGTTGAACAGCCGTGAGAAAGTCCGTCATCGTCATCGCATTGGTCATAGTCGCGGCAATAGCCTACATACTCTTCCAGGCCCAGTTCTTCGCACTCATACAGACCAACCCGGCTACCGCAGACATCTATCGCGAGATCGCCGGGCGGACCCTTATAGGACTGTTCTACATCTCAGTGTTCGGCGCGCTGTTCTTCATATTCTTCCCGGCCGAGGTCACTTTCGTATACTACACCGTGCTCGGCTACGATCCAATTTTGGTCGCTCTGATTGCCGTCGTAGGCAACACGATCGGCATGATATTCAACTATTGGTTTGGTAGAATTTTAGGGAAGTGGCTGATGGAAAAATATCTTAAAAAGAAGTATGATAATTGGTCCAAATGGCTGGACAAGTGGGGCACGAGCCTGATAGTCTTTGGTAATGCCACCCCGTTCCCGATAGAGCCGGCATCGCTGGTCATTGGCAGCCTACGCTATCCTTTCGGCAAGTTCATCAAATGGACGGTCGTAGGACGGATGCTGAAGTACATCATAGTATGGCTGGTCTTTGTTTACGCCAGCAAATTGCTGCTGCCGATCATAACGACGTACCTGCCGCTGAATGCGGCAATTATATAAGTCGGTTCAGCGATTCGTTTCTCATGGCAAAGAAACCATTCGGTGGAATTGTGATACGCCCCGATGAAAAGTTCGCCGCGATAGTCGGCAAGAAGGACCTACCGCCTTCGAAGATGACGAAGGCCATTTGGGTGTATATCAAGAAACACAAGCTGCTAAAACGCTGAAGAGTAAATCTTTATGGCAGTCGCGAAAGAGCTACTCTCAGTTCTAGCCTGCCCCAAGTGCAAGGGCGACATTCGGTACGACAGAAAGGCGAACAAGATAACTTGCCAGAAGTGCAAGCTGCGCTATCCTGTGCTAGAGGGCGACATCCCGGACATGCTCATCGAGGATGCTGAGAAGTTTTAAGTAATCTGCGGTTCTATTTCTTTTTGCCGGGTTAGCGAAGCCAGGTTAACGCGCCCGCCTTGAGAGCGGGTGCCCGCAAGGGCACGCAGGTTCGAATCCTGCACCCGGCGCCAATTTTCGGAAACCTTTATAAACCTTGCTAAAGTATAGGTCAATACTAATTTCCCCGCTTAAAGTGGGTTGCCTCATGGAGGGCATAAAACACAACTGGTGAATTCATGGGTTCAGGAAAACCGAAAGAGTTCGAGAAAGGTGCGAAGCCCGGTCAGGCCAAGCCTGCTGATAAGGGCAAGCCCGAGATGAAAAGGAAAATCTTACCGGAAGGTATACGCGGCATCATCCGAGTAGCAGAGGTCGATCTGGACGGAACGAAGAAATTGTATCAGGCTCTTCTGAAGGTTAAGGGTATAGGACAGGCCATGGCATCAGCGGTGACCAAGGCTGCCGGCATCGATGGAAAGGTTATGGCCGGCAGTCTTACGGACGAACAGTTGGAACACATAGAGGACGTGATAAACAACCCTATGAAGTTCGGCATTCCCGTCCATCTCATAAATCGCAGGTACGATCCTTTCACCGGCGAGAACAAGCAGCTTGTCAGTTCTGAACTGACGATGACAATCAAAGGCGATATCGACATGATGAAAAAGATTCGCTGTTACAAGGGAGTGCGACATGAACTCGGTCTGCCTGTGCGCGGACAGCGTACGCGTTCAAGCTTCCGAACAGGAATGACGGCAGGCGTATCAAGGGTGAAAGCGGTTGCAGCAGCCCCTGCGAAAGGAGCACCCGCAGCTCCAGGAGCCAAACCGGCCGCAGCGGCGCCCGCAGCTCCAGGAGCCAAACCTGCAGCAGCCCCTGCGAAAGGAGCACCCACAGCTAAGCCAGAGGCGAAGAAGGAAGAGAAGAAGAAGTGATTGAATGAAGAGACAGCATCCAAAGTTCGAGTATCCGCTGAAGCCGTGGTCGCGCGAGCGCATCGCGCATGAGCGAAAGCTAATGGCAGACTACGGACTGAGACGCAAACATGAGATGTGGCGTGCTGAGGCCATTCTACGAAACTTCCGACAGTCGGCGAGACAGCTGATTGCGAAACACGAGAAGGCGCCCGAAGAAATGCTCATGGGCAAGATGAAGAAGCTCGGTCTCGTCAGACCGGACGCGACACTTGACGATGCATTATCATTGACACTAGAAAATATTCTCGAACGAAGGCTACAGACGATAATCTGGAAAAAGGGCATAGCCGCGACTCCGATGCAGGCTCGTCAGTACATCGTGCACGGCCACATAGCCATCGACGGACAGCGCATGCGCTGGCCGGGGGCTCTCGTGCCGGTCGAGGCCGAACAGAATATCAAGCTCTACGATAAATCAAAGATAAGGAACGCGATAGACAAGCCGAAGGGTGCATGATATGGCAGTACCGCAACAGGTAAGACGATGGGGAATCGCGCACATATTCAGCTCTGCCAATAACACGATCATCCATATCACGGACATAACGGGCTCAGAGACCATCGCGCGCGTGAGCGCGGGGATGATGACCGATAAGGCCAGGGAAGGCGGTAACGCCTATCCGGCAATGCAGGCGGCCTTCAGGGCGGCCGAGGCTTCGATGGAGAAGGGCGTGAACGCGGTTCATATATTGGTGCGAGCGCCGGGCGGAATAAAGTCGAAGAGCCCTGGCGCAGGAGCGCAGCCAGCCATACGGGCGCTGGCAAGGGCGGGCATGCGCATCGGAAAAATAGAGGACGTGACGCCGGTAACGCATGACAGCTGCAGAAGGCCTGGTGGTAGGCGAGGCCGCAGGGTATAAGCAAAAACTTTAAAAGAAGGTTAACGAGTATCAAATGCAAGGTGTTATAATGAAAATCGAAATTCTTTCCAAGAACGACCGCGAGATAAAGTTCGTCATCGACGGAATCCGACCGGCGTTCGCAAACGCGCTGAGGCGCGCGTGCATGGGCGAGGTGCCGGTGCTGGCCGTTGATACTGTCGACTTCACTGCGAACGACAGCGTGCTCTACGACGAGATAATCGCGCACAGGCTCGCTCTCGTCCCGCTGGTGTTCGACCCGAAGAACTATAACCTGGCTGGCGATTGCAAGTGCGAAGGCAAGGGTTGCAGCCGATGTCAGGTCGTTCTGGTGCTGGACAAGAAAGGTCCGGCGACGGTCTTCAGCAAGGACCTGAAGTCGAGCGCGGATGATGTCAAACCGTTTTTCCCGGACATGCCCATAGTAGATCTAGTCGAAGGGCAGAAACTGAAGCTTGAGGCAACAGCCAGGCTCGGCTTGGGAAAGACGCATGCAAAATGGCAGGCTTCCCGCACAAACTATCGATATTGGCCTGTTCTTGATATCAAGGGAAAGATAAGCAACGCCGAAGAACTGGCGAAGATATGCCCAAAGAATGCAATCACTGCAGAGGACGGCAAAATCAGCATTTCTACCGACTGCGACACGTGCCAGGAGTGCGTGCGTGCAGCGAAGCCGGCGGGCAGCGTTGTCATTCGCGGCGACCCGAACAAGATGATTTTCATGGTCGAGAGCATCTCCGGCCTTTCGCCAGATGACGTCGTATCGATTGCTGCTGACGCTCTCCGAGACAAAACGAAGGAGTTCGCGAAGCAGGTCAAAGGACTGAAGTAATCGCTTTCTTTATAAATTCCGTCCGACAACTTCTTTTTGCGGGGGTAGCAAAGCCTGGAAAATGCGCAGGTAACTGGCCATTTCCGGTCGGTTTGCGACACTTAAGGCCAACCGCTTAAGTTCAGAGACTTCGGTCGGTGATGAAATCCTGTCGGTTAGTCCGTCCGTGTGTTCAAATCGTAAAGGGAAAATCACACCCCCCGCACCATCACTAAAGTATCAGTGCCGAAAATAGAATCCAAATTTGAGCTGTATTTTTAAATGTTTGTTTCATAATAGTTTTATGGCGAGAAGAAAAAGGGACCCCTTTACAGGACTACCGATTGAAAGGGGTAGTCCTATGGATATGGCAGAGAGATTGGAAAGAAAATTGGTGCAACCATCTAGGAAGCCTTTTGAACCAAGACGTTTTTATGCCCAAAGACCAAACTATGAACCAAGACCGTTTTATACACCATCAGGAAGACAAGAAATTCATCACTATCAGCATGGTCCACAACACGTAGTAGTAGAGGATTACGAACATTATTCAAAAAGAATAGAAAATAGAGAAAAGTTCATTATTTTAATGGGAATATGCGTGTTTGCTTTTATTCTTTTAGGAATTTCTATATATGATTTTGAAAGTGGGTTGACGATGGATGGAATAATATATTTGATAATTAGTGCGATAATTTTTACATTATTTTTCTTTTGTCTTTTGTATGTGCCTTTTTTTCAAACACAGACAAGACAGTATAAAAGAGCACATGCACCCATGTTGAAACAGCTTGTAATATTATCTACATCCACATTTGGTTTCATATTCTTCCTTACTGGTTTTATTATGCAGAACGCTATATTGATAGTGGTTAGTTTGTTTCTGATTGGTTATAGTTGTTATTATGCTTACAAGACATTCAAAAGATATGAAAAATAATTTGTTTATTTAAGGTTCCAACGGAAGTGATTATTATGATATCGTTCCTTGTGAGAAGGAAGAAAACGAAGACCAGAAGACCCGTTGAGTTCGAAACGGGCAGTGGAGAATCTGTCAGCTTTACAGCAAGGAGAAAGCCCAAGAGGAGAACAAGAGTTGAGTTTTAATGGCAAGAAAACTGTTAATTGGTTTCCCCACTCGGATGCCACCGACCAAATCCGTTGGTTTGAGTTCGGGTAGCACTTCTGATAGAAACAGAAGATCATTCAAGACTTCTGACATAAAAATGAGATGGAATGCTCAAGCCAAGAGAGAGCCGACTTTGCCTGTAAGAACAGGTTCAATATCTTACTGCGGTAATCCGAGATGTCGAAGGAGATTGATGTGGGGACAAGGTGGTTATGAGAAAGACCATTTGAATGGCAATAACTGGGATAACAGACCAAGGAACTTGATTATTGTTTGTTCGATTTGTCATAGCAAGGCAACCAAGTATAAAACTGTAAAAGAACGATATACGCTTTTGGGAATACAGACTGGGGTAAGGAAACGAGCTATCACGGCTGGAACATACAAAGAGGCTGTATCGAAACACAGACGGGGTAAACCGACACCCAGAAAGCCCGTCAGTAAGAGAAGAAAGACGAGCGGTAGCATATGGGACGTGCCAAGCTACAAACCGCCAAAGTTTAGACTTTGATGTTATTTTTTTTTTCTTTATGACACCTTCAGTTATTTTGTGCATAACTGTGTCCAGCATGCCCATACCTAATTTGTAGACATTATCCATATCTGTTTTTTTCAATTGTGGACATAAGTTGTGTGCTATTTTATTGCGACAATTATTAACAGCCATCAGTCTACCCTTTTCTTCGTTATCGATCAGACGCATACACCATACGATATCTGTTATTTGTCTGAAGCTGTAATCGAAAAATATATGGTAATTCCTTTGGTCTTCTTCTGTTTTCACGCCGCACAATTTCGCCAAACTGACCATAGCAAAAAATTTCATCAGCGTTTCGAGCGTTGTATGAAGTACCACGATTGCTTCCGGATACCAGCCCTTTTCATAAAGTTCTCTTATATGCGACATCATGTCTGTAGAGAAAGCAACCGTTCCGTCTTCGCATATCCTGTATGCCATGTAAGAATAGGGGTCGTCAAGATTTATATTCTTTGTAAAAATCATCAAGAAACGGCACTGGCACTTTTATGCTCTCTCCCACCCCCGCACCACCTTTAAATCTTTTTCTATTCAATCGTTTTCTGATAGCTGATGAAAAATAATACCATGAAAAACAGACGGTCGGACGAGTTGGAGCTGCTCTGTCAGCTGAGGTATGGCGGAGCCGCCGACGTCGTGAAAAGGCTGTTCCCAGGGACGATAGTGGTGGAGACCAGAAAAGTGAAGGAAGGCTACTACGATGACACCACGACGATCATAAAGATAAACCCAGACCTGCCGCCGAAAAAATACGAAGAGGTGCTGGCTCATGAGATATTGCATTACCTAGGTTTCGACCACAACAAAAATATGCGGAAAGCGGGATACCGCAGCTACGGCCCGAAGTCGGACACGTTCGGCAGGGGTTTTGCCGGTCTGTTGTTCAGTCCAAAACCAATATAGAGAAACCTTTTTAAGCGTTCGAAAACCCAATAGTTGCACGTGATAAAATGCCTGCACCAACAGGTCCGACAAATCCGATACTGCGCAGCCAGATACAGGAGCTGCGAACCAGGGGCAACAAGGAAGGAGTCCCGTTCATGATAAAGCTAGCGGACGAACTTTCAAAGTCCGAGAGGTCAAGACGTTGCGTGAACGTTTCCTGCATAGAACGTTTCGCTGAAAAGGGCGACACCGTCGTCGTGCCGTGCAAGCTCTTGTCCAACGGCATTATCACAAAGGCCGTGACCGTTGCTGTTCTGTCGACATCCGCAGCTGCGAGATCAAAGATAGAGTCCGCTGGCGGAAAGATAATCGATATGACCGAACTTCTGAAGAAGCACCCGAAAGGGAGCGGAGTAAAGATAATAGGTTGATTCTATGGCCGACCCAATTGTCATTGATGCAGACGGCGCTGTGCTCGGAAGGCTTTCCACACTTATTGCGAAGCGTCTGAAGACCGGAGAGGAGATAGTCGTAGTGAATGCCGAGAAGGCTGTCATAAGCGGTAAGAGCGCCGCAATCTTCGGTTTCTATCGTCACAGGCGAGAACGCGGAGACGTATACAAGGGACCGTTCTTCCCGAGATACCCGGACCGCCTGCTGAAACGAACCGTTCGAGGAATGCTGCCGACGAAAACGGCACGCGGCCGCGACCTGCTGTCCAAATTGAAGGTTTACATCGGCTGCCCCGAGCAGTTCTCAGGCAAGGCCGAGAAGATCGAGGTCAAGAAGTCTGATTCACTGAGATGCAAGTACGTCACATTGACGGATCTTTGCAGGCATCTCGGAGCGAAGGTTTGATGATATGTCTGAACAAAAAGCAGAAGCGGTAAAGAAGAAGGCCGAACCGAAGGCCAGGAAGAAGAAGCCTGAGTTTGTTGCGACTGCAGGTCAGCGCAAGTCTTCAATAGCCCGCGCCTATGCACGGCTTGGTACCGGAAAGATTTTCATAAACAACAGATCGCTCGATGCTGTCGAGCCGGAAGCGGTGCGCCTGATGATGCGCGAACCGTTAGTGCTCGCAGGCGAAGCCGCTAAGGGAGTGGACATAGATGTTAATGTTTCTGGCGGTGGCATATTCGGACAGGCCGAGGCTGCCAGACAGGCGATAGCAAAAGCGCTCGTCGCGTTCGAGCCGAGCCTCAAGGAACCCTTCATAAGCTACGACCGAAGGATGCTGGTCGCTGATCCGAGGAGAAACGAGCCGCACAAACCGTCAAGATCAAAGGCAGGACCGAGACGCCACAAGCAGAGAAGTAAGAGGTGAAAACGATGATGATTCAAATACGTTGCATGAGTTGCGGAAGGCCGCTGGCCCATCTATGGGAGGCCTTCAAGAAGCGTACGGCCTCGGGCGAGGAAGCAAAAAAAGTATTGGACGAATTGGGCGTGAAGTCTTACTGCTGCAGGGCATCGCTGATGACACACGTCGAACTGACACCGAGCATAAACCGATACAAGCGATAGTTCATGACACTCGTAATAACGCTGCTGGCAACGGCTTTTGCTGGCATCGTTTCCATGCTGCTCGCGGCTCTGCTGCTTTTCTACGACGACAAGTTGAAGAAGTTGTCGATAGCCCTGGTTGCATTTGCAGCAGGCGCGATGCTGGGTGCGGTCTTCTTTGATATCTTACCTGAAATCTCGGTCGAAGGTGCGATACCTTTCGCCTACGTTCTGGCCGGCATTTCCGTGTTCTATGTCCTTGAGCAGGTACTCTCATGGCACCATCATCGCTACGGTACGAGTGATACACATCCGTACGTCTATCTGATAATGGCGGGCGATACCGTCCACAATTTTGTCGATGGCGCGGCCATAGCGGTCAGTTTCCTGATAAGCGTGCCCCTCGGTGTCGTGACAACCCTCGCCGTCTTCTTCCATGAGATACCGCAGGAGATAGGGGATTTCAGCGTGCTGATATCCGCTGGCTTCAGCAGGACAAAGGCGTTGCTATGGAACGGTGCGTCGGCCGTGATCGCGCTCTTAGGAGCGGCAATGACATGGTTCTTATCATCACAGATAACCCAGTTGTCCGTACCGCTCCTGGCATTCGCGGCCGGAAACTTCATTTACATCGCAGCAGCCGACCTCATGCCGATAACGCACAGGGAAAAGTTCGAACTCAAGGCAATCGGAGAAATTGCCGCGCTTTTCGCTGGCATCGGCATGATAGCACTAGTCGGCTTTTTAATAGGTTAGCCGCAAAATCAGTATCGGGCCCGTAGTCTAGCTTGGTAGGATACCAGCTTGGGGACGACCTAAGCTCATAAGGCGCCGATATGCTGGCGACCTGCGTTCAAATCGCAGCGGGCCCACCATTATTTTTTCAGAAGGACCACTCGGCTGTCCGCCTTCTCATCGACCACGGAATATCCTGTCAGTTCTGAAAGTTTCTGCGAGAATTCCTTAACTTCGTTGTGCAACGGCATCCTTTCATATGGCAGCCGCAGCCGGCTGCTGCCGACGGACATGAACGCTTTCGCCTCGACAAAGTCCGGTCCGGCCTTCCCAATAAGTTTCGCATAACCTTCCGCGTCCATGTTAAGGCCGCGTATCAGCGTGAGTCTGATTACCTTTCTCGTACTCAATGAAGGCAGAAGTTCCAGCGTTTCGTTCACTTTCTTCCACAGGTCAGATGTGATAGGCCTTTGTATCTGTTCGAACATCTCGCCGGAAGTGGCTGACAATGAGACGTAAAGTTGTGTTGGCAATACTATCTTTTCAAGCACTTCAGGTCGCGTGCCGTTTGTGACCAGGAACGTTGTCATGCCTCGTTTGTGGAAGCCTTCGATGAGCTCGGACAGTTGCGGATATAGCGTAGGTTCTCCTTCCAAGGAAATGGCCACATGCTTCGGTTCTTTGGCCTCTTTCAGATGCTTCTCCGAATGCGGAACGCCGCCAAGACCTGTCAGAAGAACCCTTTGCGCAGCGATCGAGCCATCTATTATTTTCTCCGGTTCGTCCATCCCGCCGGACCAAGCCTCATGCGCGACCGAGACGTCTCGCCAGCAGTATTGGCAGCGCAGGTTGCAGAACGGCAATGCCGGGCTCATCTGCATGCAACGATGGCATTTTATTCCGTAGAATTTCTGCTTGTAGCAGAAGCTCTGCTCGCCGGTCTTTATCGACTTCTTCGTCCAGAGGCAGAGCTTTACTCCGCTATGGTTACCGGCCATGCGGTAATCCGCTTTCTGCATCCTTTTCGCGGCTGTCTGTTGCATATTTTAAATATAGGGTCAAACAATTTAAATCATGGTTCGTGCACGCGGCCTATCTTCGATAGTTGTCGTCATTCTCCTGCTTCTGATAGGAATAGTGCTGACGGTAGCCACCTACGCTTGGTTCCAGACGACCCAGGCCAAGGTTTTCGGCGGAATAGAGTCGCAGCAGCAGAGCGGACTGAGAAAGGCCGGCTCGCAGATGACCGTGCTGTCAGTCGACCCGTCCAGCAATCCCGTGGTAATCAGTGTCAAAAACACCGGCAAGTACGATCTGATCAACATTACCGTTTACGTCAACAGCTCGCTGTTCGCCTCATTCACGGCTCCGGCAGTTCTTACGCCGGGTGCGATAGGCAACATAAATCTCAGCGGGCTGGCCTCGAGCTATTATGATGTGATGATCACGACGCCTTACACGCAGGCGGCTGTCACTTTCGTAAAGCCGTAATCAGACAGTCTCGAACCTGCAGGTTTTGTCCCCGTTTGCTATGCATTCCGTTTCTATGACGCTGACGGGTTTGTCCCAGCTGGTTGCCAGGAAGCCGGCTATCAGGCCGGCCAGATATGAGCATATTCGCTTTCCGAAGTTGGAAGCGCCGGTGCTGAACGCCGATTCCTCGACCGTGAACGTGATTTTGTTCCCGTCGCGCTCCCATGTAAGAATTCCGATATGCAGCTGCTTCAGAAAATCGGCCAGTACGTTCAGCTGTGCGGTCATGGTCTTCTCCCGCACCCTTGTCGCGACTTCCGAGCCAGTGTTCTTGCCGATCCAGTATAGCATGGTGTGGCTGCCTGGCGAAGAAAGGAATATTCCGAGATAGAGCACCTGGAATTGCGCGAGATGCGTGTGATCGCCGAGATGGCTGCGCATTATCGGGCGCTTTTTTGATATCATGCTATCGACTATCGACTTCCGTATTTTCTTGAAATCGCTTTCGCTGAGCATCGTGAACTCTCTCGGGAACGGCGAGTCTATCTCAGCGACAAACTCGCATTCCGTGTCTCCGGCTGCCACGCACTTTGTTTCGAACGCGTTAACCGGTCTGTGCAGGGCCACTTCTGTGCTGCCTGCTATGGCAGCGCTTTCATAGAAACAGACGTGCTTTCCGATGTTCGGCAGTCCGCTGGCCTCGTCGCATTCCTCGTCTTTCGTGCGGAAGACCTTCGCCCGTTCATCGAAGTATGTGAATGAAGGTATGCCCGCCAGGTTCTCGGTCCAGCCACGCGCGAACGCGTCCTGGTACACCTGCGTCTTTAGAATGGACATCGCGAACAGCTTGGCGGCCAGCTTGGTCGCTCCTGAAACCTTCAGCGTCGCCATGGCCTGCTTCGCGACCTGCGCGCCAACGAATTTTCCCCAGCTGTACACGTACGGTATGTAGGTCTTCGGCGCGAGTGCAAGCATCCCGAACTCTAGGTCCTGTCTGACAAGTATGTTGATGTTGTCGCCGAGCTTCTTGCGTATCGCGGGCATCTCTTCGAACTCGCGCACGCCGAAGCGCTTGAAACTCTCAAGATATTTCACGTATTCCGGAGAAGCTTCGAACATGATATCACTTCTTTATGACGATTCCTTTTGAGGTGACGTCGAACTCTACCCAGTCGCGGCTGTGTGCAGTCGACTTCATTCTCGCGATCCGCAGGAATCTTTTGTCCTCTTCCAGTTTGAACTCTATCAGGCCGTCGGTCGTGTAGTTGAGCGTCGAGACGGTCTTAGGGTCGTGTACGCCCTCCTCAAGGATCAGCATCTGGACGAAGCCTGCTGCGCGGCTTTTGGCCACCATCACAGGTATCATCTTTACAACGAGCGAAGGGTCCGCGTATAGCAGCAGCGTGCTCACGCTGTCGAAGACCTTGCGCTTGACATCGCCGCCTCCCAGTTTGCTCATCACTTCCGATATCGCGATGTTAAGCTCGTTTATGTTTCCAAGGCTGGATATGACGAACTCTCCGGCAGCCCCTCCTATTCGCCAGCTGTAGGCGTCCACGAACTTCAGCTTGTCCTTGAACGCCTCAGGCTTCCAGCCGAAGCTCTCCATTACTTTCAGGACTTCCTTCGGGCTTATGTCCAGCGTTACGTAGAGACCGGGCTGCTTGTCTTTCAGCCCTTCAAAAATGAACTGCTCGCAGAGCGTCGACTTGCCGACGCCAGGCGGGCCCATGAGCAGGATGGATGATGCCGCCGGGAAGCCGCCCTGAATAAGTTTGTCAAGACCCGGTATGCCTGTCGGAACTCGGTCTATCATGTTCTCAACCTATGCGCACGACGAACTCTTCGCAGTTGTCGCCCAATCCGCCACAAAGAACCTCGTTGACCATGACCCTTTTCTCGAGCTTATTCTCGAGCACGCCTGCGATTATGCCGGCCTCGAAGAAGCACACCGGTTTGTTGATGGGCTTCATCCCGTAGGCTGTGCTGCCCTCGTACAACCGTACGATCGCCTTCGCTGCAGAGGCGTCGACCACCTCGAGCCTTCCCATGCCCATGTCCATGAATATTCCGCTTATGGCCTTGAGAGCCGGGTTCAGGCCGCCAGGCAACTGCTTTGCCAGTATGGTGTCGCCCAGTTTCTTACCGGCGAAATAAAGTGCGGACGCGTAGCCGACCGATATCCACTGCAGGCTCTGCACAAGGACACGCGGCAGCTTCATGTTAACGGTATCGGGCATCTCCTTGCGAATCCTTTCCTTCTTGAGCATTCGTCCGAGTTCTTCTTCAATATTCAATCTCTCACCTTCCAGCAGCCAGAAGCCGCCGAACAGTACCACCGCACCACCAAGCTCGAGCAGCTGATAGGTTACCAGCGATGCGGTGCCGCCGAACACCATGTACGTGAACGGCACCTCGAGCAGTTGTTGCAGTCCTATCAGCACCAGTCCGATGTACAGCAGCTTCGAGCCGAATGACGCTGGTGCTATCCCGTAGAACTTTTTGTACCACTTCCAGATAAATATACCGCCCATGACCATTCCGACAGCTGCAATTATGCTCGAGACGAGCACGGGTATGCTGAACGGGCCGAATATCGTCAATAACCATCCTGGGAATTCCATAGCATTACCTCACGGTATCTCCTTCCAAAGCATGTACGCTCCGGCAGCCAATGCTATGCCTCCGATCGCGTGCGCGGCGAGCTCCACCATACCTTCCGGTATGCCGGGTATCGTGCCGAGGAAAACGGCCTCGCCGAAAACGCCCAGTTCGCCGGCTTCGGCCAGTGCGTTTGCCAGCAGGCCGAGCATGATGAGCATCCAGCTACGCGGGACGGGCCTGTCGCCATAGAAAATGTGCGTATATCTCAGGGCCAGCGCAGCTGAAACGAAAAGGAATACCACGCAAGTAAGACTGCTGCCTATGATATACCATTCGAGAAGACCTATTGCCATGAGTTCTAATTGACCGACTGATATAAAAAATTGACGTGCGCAAGCTTTTTATTCAGGTCTTCGAATTATTAGCATGCCAAAGAATGCTCATAAGTCAGTCAGTAATGATTCTAAGTCCGATAGGGTGCCGGTCGGCATACCCGGCTTCGACGAGCTCGTGTTCGGAGGTCTGATTGAAGGAAACCTCACCCTTGTTACAGGAACAACAGGTACCGGAAAAACCATATTCGGTGCGCATTTCCTGTACAATGGCGCAACTAAAAACAACGAGCCCGGTGTCTACGTGAGCTTCGAGGAGCCTCCGGATAACATCAAGGCCAATATGCTCAAGTTCGGTCTCGACTTCGAGCCGCTTGAAAAGGCCGGCAAGATTGCTTTCACTCATTACGATCCGTACCACGTAGAGGACGTGTACGAGCTGATAGAGAAGACCGTGAAGAAGATCGGAGCGAAGCGCGTGGTGATAGACAGCGTCGCCGCCCTCGGCCTTTACGTCCGCGATCCGGCCGAACTGAGAAGGATGATATTCAACATCGCTCTTTTGTTGCGCAAGCTCGGCTGCACTGCAGTGATAACGACCGAGATGATGCCCGGTCAGCGTTCGCTCAGCCGCTTCGGCGTCGAGGAGTTCGTGAGCGACGCGATAGTGGTCCTATATTATACGCGCACCGACAGCACGTTCGCGCGCGCCGTGACGGTATGGAAGATGAGGGGTTCGGACCACACCAACAAGGTGCACCCTTACCGCATCACAAGCGAAGGCATAGTGGTGTACCCGAAGGAAGAAGCCTTCGTAAAATTCGATTGAAATTTCTATAACACAGCGAGCGCAGCCACTGTCAGGGCCAGCCCTACCACGAACCATAGCGGCTTTGCCTCGCGCTCCGGCGGGATGACATCCCGTATGGTCAGATACAGCAACGCACCGAGTATGTACGCGAACACGGCCCACAGCGCTATCGGATACTGGAAGAGCAGCAAGGCCAACAACGCCCCTATTATGGGCATCGCAGAGAACAGCGTTTCAAGTATTGGTCCAGCCCTTATACCCTTGCATATTCGTCCCAATGATTCCGATGATGCGATGACGTGTATGAAGAAAGGTATCGAGATTATCGCAAGTTCTATCGATGAAGCCAGGTCGGCCAGTATCATTAGCATGAAGCCGACTATTGCGGCATGATCTATTGCGAACCCTATCGCATGCCAGCCTGACACTGCCAACATCTTTCGTCTCGGTCCGTGCTGGTATATCCATTCCTCCCCGAGATAGAAGCCCAGGAAGCCTAACAGGACTATTATCGGGCTCACGGGCGCCAGCACCGGGTCGCCGGG
The DNA here is from genome assembly GCA_964353775.1 of uncultured archaeon. Classification (GTDB taxonomy): domain Archaea; phylum Aenigmatarchaeota; class Aenigmatarchaeia; order Aenigmatarchaeales; family JAHLMS01; genus JAHLMS01. The sequence continues at coordinate 16,331 of CAYGWB010000005.1, forward strand.
CAGCATCGGAAGCAGCTTGTATACTATCATCGCTATCAGGATGCCGGCTGAAAGGCTGAGGAGCCTGTCATGCAGCTTCCTGGTATAACGGATTATGTGTTCGCTGAAATAGCTGACGACCGACAAGCCGGCCGCTATCGCCAGCGGTATCCAAAATTCCATGCCATAAAATGGCCGAGCCACTATTTAAACTTTAAATAGAAGTCCGTTCAATTTATGACAGGTTTTGTTCATGCACGGAAAGCTTGTCTCTCCTCTCATAGCTTCGTTGGGACTTATAATCGCGACAGTCGTTATCGCCGCCTTTCTTGCCAACTACGTGACTGGTGCCATCGAGGCCGAGAACTCGAAGGCCCTGCAGTGCGCGCCGGACGCGACGCTGAACTATGTCAGCAACGATTATCCGCGGTTCTACGGCAGTCATGTCGAGGCAGTGATCGAGGTCAGCGGCAGTTCGCTTTCAGGATTCAGTTTTGACATCACCCTGGCCAACGGTACGCTCGTGAACTATCCGAACACGGAGTCTCAGGTGCTTGTCAAAGGGACCATAGGCACGCTGAAGACTGGTCAGCTGTCATTCAATGCGCCGGACGTCATATCGGTCGTCATAAAGACGAACTGCACCAATGTGGCGACCGAGGCGCGCAGCCTGCGCTAAGCTTTAAATACGCACGGCATAATTTTTTGATTAGTTAATCAGAGGTGATATCATGGCATACGAGCATACTAACAGCAAGGGCGTCAAGTACTACCTGCACAGCCGGGGCAAATTAATGTTCTTCTCCAAGATTCCGGCTGAAGGGGTGGATCTGCCGGTTAACCTTGAAGTGACAGAGAACCAGCGCACTGGCCTGCCGATGGTAAAAAAGAAGGCGTGATTATGGCAGAGCAGTATTTGCTGGTCTGGCAGGGCGCGCAGTTCGTAAACCCGAACAAGGTGCGCATCGACGGCTTCGGCAACAGGTACATGGAGTTCTCGGACGGCAAGGGCACGATCCTTGTCTGGAGAAGGGATGACCTGGAGATAGACCATTCGAACGGTAACTGCAAGCCGAGGGATGTTAGCAAGAAGCCCTTGCGAACTATGGCTTCGCCTGTCAAGTCTTAAAGGAAATAACTGGCGGCATCAGCGATTGTCGCCACTTCTTTAACTTCTATTCCCACGTTCTCGCCTATGTTTATTGTCTTCGTCTCGTATTTTGTTTCGCAGTACATCAAATTCGGCTTCTGGACGCATTTCTCGATCGGTCCCGTCACGGTTTCCGTGCCTTCGCCGACCGGTACCAGGAACAGCGTCGCCCCCACGCTCTTCGCGGCCTTCGCCTTCTCAAGCACTCCGCCCACCTGTCCGATCGTGCCGTTCTCATCGATTGTGCCAGTTATCATGACCGACTTGTTCGGCTGTATCTGCTCGATCGCGGCTATGGTCGCCAATGTCAGAGCCGCGCCCGCTGACGGACCGCCGACCAGGCTTGCGTTGTTGGATTTTATTGTGTATATCATATCGACCGCGTCCGTGTCTATTCCGGTATAGTTCTCCGCGACCGCCATTGCGGTTTGGATGCTAGCCTGCGTGTCGACCCAGAAAAGTAGCTTGTCTATGTTCGCCAGTATCCGTCCGGTGCCGTTCTTTGTCTCGACCGTAAGCCGCGTCGCTATTCCGCGGCCACCGCTGTCCACGGCCGGCACAAAGATGCTGACGTTATAGATTCCTGAAAAGCTCACGCTCTTTGGCTCGGTGACGGCCGTCTTCTGCACCTCGTTCGGCGAAACAGAAGCGCCTATCAGAACGCCTGCTACCAAAGCGGCCACTATGAGAACGCCGATGAAAAGCTGGTACCTGTTCTGTTCGAGCATAAAAGAAAATTTAGCAGAAACTGATATTTAAGTGAATATGGCAGGAAGCGCACCTTGGTGGATGTCGAAGACCTGCAATGTTAACCCTGGCCCTCGCCTCCACGCCGCTGACCCGCAAACACCGATATCATAACTTACGTCTGCTCGGTTCCCCGCCTCAACGGGTTCGCTATAACACCGGCTCTACGGGACGGCGCTTCTCAGTTGAAAGACAGGACATTACAGACCTAGGGCACCGCCCTTGGCTTCGACCCCCGCATGACGACGATTTCGGGTAACAGGCAACGCCGAACTGCCCGGTCTAGCTCCCTGCCGAACAGGATTTCTTTTGCGGACTATTTAAAATAATGACTTTTGAGTGTTCAATAAACATTTATAAGTCGGTTTATTCAATATAGCTTTACGATTTAATGCTGTCAATTAAAAAACTTGGAGGTGGTTCTGTGAAACTTTCTAAAGGCACTTCTGTAAAGCTCGGTATCCTCATTTCACTGGCCATAATCATCATAGCGTCAGCCATAGCGATAATTCCGGCCTATGCGCTTCCCACCCTCTACTGCGGCGGCAGCATTCCATGCAACTGCACCGAAGGCAGGTTCGTACTGAACGAATCAAGGACGTTCAACAGCCTGGACGACCTTTCGAACTGCGCAGGCCGAACATTCGATATAGAAACAGATGATATCACACTCGACTGCGCCGGAAGGACGATCATGGGCGACGGTAGCGGGGCCGGCATACAAATATTCGGCAACAGGGTAACCGTAAGGAACTGCACTTTCTCCAACCATGTCGACGGCATAGCAATTTTCGGAAACAACGTGACGGCAGAATACAACACCATCCATGATGAATCTGGTAAGGGAATATTCGGCGTCGGCTCGCCGGACTGGGTAAAGATATCTCATAACACGATCTACAACATAGGCACCTACGGTATAGACCTCAACTACGACTACGACGGGGACTATGTGGATTCCAACGAGATATACAATGCCAACACAGGCATAGAGGTATACGCAGCCATCAACGCCCACGTCATCAACAATATCATTCATGAAACAAATACAGGAATTCTGCTCAATTCCGACGAATACGCCGAAGTCATTGACAACAACATAAAGTGCAACATGAGCAACCCTTTCGATACTGCCGGAATTAAAATGGTCAATTCCGCCACCACCGGTCCAGTGAACTTGACCGGGAACAACGTCACTCTTTGTGCCTACGGTATCCACATGACCAGCAGCTATGATGTAACGATCGACCACAGCGATCTGTACAACAATGTGCAGGGCATGTATTTTGTGGTCTCAGGTAGCGATACAACAAAGATAAATGTGAAAGATTCGCTCGTGCACGGCAACTGCGTCGGCCTGAATGCTGGCACGAGCGTAATTACGGTCAACGACACCGACTTCATCCAGAACAACCCCACGTATAACTTTTACAGTTGTTCTGACGGCAACCAGGGCTATACGAGCTACGGAATATACTCGGACATGAATTCGTACATGACCATCAAGGACGGCAACTTCATAAGCAACGGCCAGGAAGACGGCTACGGCATATTTGACCAGCCACAAACCCAAGTGAATTGGACCGTCACGAAGCCTGTCACTTGTACAAACAATTCTATCTATCTGCAAGGAACGCTCGAGGGAGAATATAACATAACCAGGAGCAGATGTCTGATAACCGTGCAGGGCACCAACCATCCGAACTGCGGCACTACCGACACGGACCACGACGGCATATACGACCTCTGCGACAACTGTCTGACCATATCAAACGCTGATCAGAACGACAGCGATTATTCGGAAGTCTACTTCGAACACTCGGATTACGGTTCGGAGCAGGACTGCATAACCCCGAATGTCTGCATAACCAGGGGCGTCAGTATGCCGATATACAACAGTGTTCTAGAGTCCTGGGCTGAGAGGGGATGCAACGGCCCGAGCCCACTCGGTACTGAATGGTCATTGGGAACCTGCGAAAACAGGAACGACATGTCTTTTTCGACTTTCATTGATGTGGTCGACTGCAAACCGCCTTCTTACACTGGACAAGATATGTGCATGCACCTCATAGAGGACGACCAATACTGGGTTGTCAACTTTGACAGTTGGTCAAGTGGTGGAGGCGGAGGCAATCCATCCGGAGGAGGATTCTCTTACACGAGGAGCGGCAGCGACGGCATAGGTGACGCCTGCGACAACTGCCCGTACGACACCCTAAATGACGTCGACAACGACACTCTCTGCGGCGACGTCGACAACTGCCCGGCTGTCTCAAACATTGATCAGAACGACAGCGACGGGTCAGTACCGATGGTGTATGGGACCGCATATGAAGATTTGGATGTCTTCGCCGGAGACTACGTGTCAAGCAATGTTTTCACCACCAGCGAGAACATGACAGGCTATATGTTCTGGTGGCTCAGCGGACCTCACGCAGGCGAGAATTATAGCATCATTGATTGGGTGGACGGTTGCTGGGGGAACGAAGGCTGCGTTCAGCTCGCCGGCTTCGATGTAACTGGAAGTTTTCCTGGTAGCGAGGTCCGAGGTTGGATGTTCGCGATAACTGATGGCGACCAGCCAAGCGACGGTTTGGGAGACGCATGCGACAACTGTCCAGATGACTTTAATCCCGACCAGAGGGATATGGACGGCGACGGAATAGGTGACGCCTGCGACCTGTGTCTGTTTGACCCTCTGAATGACATCGACAACGATACCCTCTGCGGTGACATCGACAACTGTCCGACCACGAACAACACTGACCAGAGCAACAGCGACGGGGAAAATATAACTCTGGCAGGAACCGCTTATCAGGCTTACGATAATGACGGCAGCGACTACGTGTCAAGCACAGTTTTCACAACAAGCGAGGACTTGACTGATATGATGCTTTGGTGGATCAGCGGACCTTACACTGGCCAGACCTATTACATTGATAGCTGGAGCGACGGTTGCTGGGGGAACGAAGGCTGCGTTCAGCTCAACAGTTTCGACATCACCACAATCGGTCCGGACAGCTTGGTCAACGGCTGGAGGTTCGTGATAACGGACGGACCGGACTACCCGCCAGGCGACGGCATAGGCGACGCATGCAGCGGCCTCTGTGGCATGACAGTTGATGAGGACTACGTATTCACATCGGATTGGATATGCCAGCCAGGCGTTTATGCTATAACGGCCAATGCGAATGGCATTACGATCGACTTCGACGGACATATGATTACAGGAACCGACCACGGTAGTAGTAATGGAGTTGGTGTGTACGTTGACGAAGTCGAGAACGTGACCGTGCTCGATGGAAAGGTCAGCGGTTTCTCAACAGGCGCTTATATCGACAACTCACCAGGCGCGACATTGAACGGCGGTGATTACAGCAACAACGGCCCTGCGGACGACGGCAGTTCAGCCGACGGATTCAACATCTACGTGTATAACTCGCCGGGCTTCACGATTGAAAATCTTGTGTCGTCCACACCGTCGCACAGCGGCGGAGGCTCTTCTTTCCCGCTCCCGAGCAGCTGTCCGTTCATGTACACATGGGACGGTTCGAAATACGGATTCGTTGCAGACATTTCTAACGGCGGAATACTAGGGATGCCAATTGCAACCGGCGGATACAGGAAACCGAACAACCCACACGATTATACCAAGATAGAAGGAAGCCAGTTGCAGCCTTCGGACGGCGCCTACAAGATGCAAATAACGGAAGAGTACGATGAGATTTCGTACTTGGACGAGCTTGCATTGACGACAATAGATCATTCGCCGGACGTCGACGTGTTCACGACTCTAGTCCAGGAAAAGATAGGCAGCATATACACGGTCAGCAAGACTCCTTCCGCACCGGTCTCCTGCAAAGAACAGAACGGCAAAGACTGCCTGCAGAGCGTGCTTGCGAAGGACGGGGTTTACACTGAAGGCAACAGCACCGGCATCAGCTCCGTAGAGCTTAACCTCGGAGACCTGTCGGGTGCAAGCGACATAAAACTTATACTGAAAGGTTACAGCGTATGGGGAAATACCTCGATCTTCGCGAAATATCTGCAGGTGAAGGATGCAGGTGACAACTGGGTGAACGTATACAGCAACAACCAGCTCAGGGTTCCGTCCGGAGTGGCGAGGACATATGCGATAGACTTGACTGGCAAGTTCCCGACGAACGACTACTCCGTGAAGATCGGATATAGTGTGGAGATGCACATCGATTATATAGGAGTCGACACCACGCCGCAACAGTCGATAACAATCAACAGACTCTCTCCCTCTGTCGTGGATCTGCACTTCAAGGGCTATAGAAACATCGAAGGACTGCCGCTGGAGACACCTGACTATTATAACATAAGGGAAACCCCACCGATGGGCTATTCATCACCGACAGGCAGCTTCACGAAGTTCGGTGACGTCCTGCCTCTCTTGACAAGCACGGACGACAAGTTCGTGATAATGCACCATGGAGACGAGATATCCGTAGAGTTCCCGTACACCGAGGTCGAGCAAGGCATGGTAAGGGACTTCCTGATGTACAGCTGGGATTACTACAAGCCGGCCGCACACGTATACGGTTCGACGGTCGAACCGCTCCCGTTCAAGGCGATGTCCAACTACCCGTACATGGAGAACGAAAGCTATCCGGACGATGTGGAGCACAGCGCCTACCTGACGGAATGGAACACGAGGACCTACGGTGGGAGCCAAGGCGACAGGGTCAGTTCTCTGGCCGCAGCGGCAGCTCTATCGGTGACAGGAAAGCAGTTCGTTGCTTCGGAAAAGCAGAGCGCGCGCGCAATGACAGCACCGACAGCCACGAGATCCGCTGAAAGAAACCACGACACTTCCACGGAAGGCATAGTGCACCACAGCAGATATGGAATATTCATAAGTGAGTCGGACGCCGGTACCATAAGCGGCGTCACATTGTACGGACAGCACACCACGGACGACGAGTTCGGAATATACCTTTACGGAGAATCCGATGACAACGTCATCAAGAACTGCAACGTAAACCAATTTACATACGGGATAGTTCTGGATAATTCGTGGTTCAACAACCTCACGAGCAACATTGTGCTCGACAACACGTACGAAGGGATGTACCTCTTCTTGGCAGAGAACAACATCATAACAGGCGGAGAGATAGGCAGAAACAACAAGTTCTACGATACCGCCGGCGTATATCTTTCCGGTTCGGAAGGAACCACTATCTCGAACGTCTACTTGCACAACAACAAGGAATATGCGATTTATTTGGATGAATACTGTGACGGAGACTGCTGGTATAGCGACGACGCAATAATCGAGAACAACAACATAGACGATAATTGCGGCGGTCAGGCAGGAGTATACCTGTACGATGCGTACGATGCCATCATAAGAAACAACAACATAACCGATGGGACAGGACGCGGAATTTATTTATATGAAGTCGGGGGCGAGCAGATACTTAACAACAACATATTGAACAACACATACGACGGCATCTACTTGATTGATAGCCATGGCAACACTATCGAAGGAAATACAATAGAGAACAATGGTGGAAACGGCATTTATTTCTCTGGCGACAGTGAAGATATCGTAAGAGACAATGAAATTTCATCGAACGGGGGCGTCGGAATACATGCCTCGGACACCGATGCGAAGGTGTACAACTCCAATTTCGAGTCTAACGGCGCGAGTGCCAAAATAGGAACTTATGGCATATACGATAGCAGTCGGAGCATCGACTGGATAATCAACGACAGCGTTGACTGCATAGACAATAACGTGAGCATTTGGGGCGCCTTCTCGCTCATAGGCGACGGGGCGATCAATGCACAGAACTGTACGATATTTGTGAGTGGCGAAGAGGTCAATCTTTCGAGCGGACAGAGCGGATACTTGTCTGAAGATATATTGGAAACCAATCCAGACGTCATCATTGATGTCGGGGGCTCAGACGCAGGAGTCGAGCTCAATCTGACCACAGATGCCGACGGCTTTTTCGCAACCGTGACCGTTACGACTTATAGTGAGCAGCCGACAGGCGTTTCCGGCTTCAGTGTAACCGGTCTTGGAAAATGGATTGATATTGAAACAACCGGTCCCGACACGACAATGAGCTGGGCGATAATCAAGGTCTACTATACGGACGAAGAGGTGGCCGCAGCCGGCCTGGACGAGTCCACGCTAAGGTTGTGGTACTACAATGGAGCAACGTGGACGATGTATGACGCGCCGAACGGCGGCGTAAACACGACAGGAAACTACATCTGGGCCAACACTACCCACTTCAGCTTGTGGGCAGTCGGAGGTTCTGCAGCAGCAGTCGTTCCTGTCGGGACAGGCAGTAGCGGCGGAACAGGATGCACACCGAAATGGGAATGCGGAACTTGGAGCTCTTGCCAGTCGAATGGTAAGCAGACCAGAATGTGCTCCGATACGAGCATATGCAAGTCAGCGAACAAGACCGAATCGCAGACATGCACATACACTGCGCCGCCTGCCGGAGCACCAGGAGAAGGCTGTCCGGCATGCCAGCCGCCAGGAGACTGGTCAGGCTGTATGAACGGCCAGCAGACGCGAACCGCTTATCGCTGCTCGGCCGAAACGAGCTACGAATGCCAGTCTTACTCAGAGAGCCAGACCTGCGGAATAATCCCGACCGAGGTCTCGTCCGGCACGATGCTCATGATATTGATCATCGCAGCAGCGGCCATAGCGATAGTATATTTTACGGTAAATCAGAAAAAAAAGCCGCAAGCCGCTTAAGGCCCTGCAATGTTTATAAGCAGGCTTCATCAATATAGTTTTACGATTTCATGCTAGCAATAAAGATATTTGGAGGTGGTTCTGTGAAACTTTCTAAAGGTATATCTATCCAGAACGGAGCTCTGCTTGCCATGTTCGTAATTTTCCTTGTCAGCGTCAGCTATATCGTTGCTGTCTTCGCCATTCCGCTGTATACTGGTGCGGGTAACATCTCACCGGCCAGTGGCACCGCATACTCGCCGGCCGCTACCTACTGGTTCAACCAGACATGGGTCAACCAGAGCGCAGCCGAAAACATCACCATGTGCAACGTAACGATCGGCAGGCCCGATGGCTCATTGACAGTATATTCCCAGTTAACTACACCGGCGGTCGGACTCAACTCTACTGTGCCACCAACGCTCTGCAACTTTTCTTTGACACAAAGCCAGCTCGGGGCGGCAGGCACGTACAACTATACATTTTCTGCCGAGAACGATACAAACAACTGGAACACCTCTTTCCCGACGACCACGTATGTTGTTGCGCAGAACACCTCGACAGCCAACTACATGAATATAACAATCAATGGCGTTGAGGCCAACCAGACTTTCACCTATGGAACCGTTACCACAGTGTCTTTCAGCAACTCTATTTCAGGCGAGTTTTGTGCAGAAGCTTATACATACGGCACCTATAGGGGATGTAGCCCTCTATCTGATCCAATAACATTGCACGGAGTGGGCTCCTATACCTATGTAATAAACACATCAGGCAACACCAATTATTCGGCATCGGCTGGCAAGTTTTTGAACATGAACATAACCCAAGCCAATGTGCCGCTGGCACTCTACATCAACGGAACTGATGATAACAAGCAGCTCAACGAGAGTGCGAGCAGCTCACTGGTTGCTGTCAACTTCACGGTTGTCGGAACATTTGCGGGCGTGACGCCCTCGACACTGCTACAGCTGTGGACCAATCATACAGGAGCGCCTGTCCAATGGACGAACGGCAGTGCGCCAGTAATTATCAACATAACAAATATGATGGCGCTTGGCGTGTACAACATAACTGGTTACTTCCCTGGAGATGTCAACTACACTGCCAACATCACAACGCATTATCTGACAATAGCTGACGTCACGAACCCGACAGTCTTTTTGGGCATGCCTGGCAATTTCACTGGCATATTGGGTCCCGGCGTATTCAACACATCGACAGGCAATCTCACTTTCATGCCCAACGACCTACACCTTACAAACTGTTCATTGTGGGCAAATTTCGGCGGCAGCTGGGTACGCAACCAAACTCTGGTCAACGGAACGAACCTGACCAACGTCACCTGGAACAACTTCTCTGTTACGCTGCCCGACGGTACCTACATCTGGAACGTGAAGTGCTACGACACAAGCGGCAACAACGCGTTCAACACGACTGGCAACTACACGCTGCGCGTGGCCACGCCTCCGATGTTCCAGCCTATAGGTGTCTACCTGAACGACACGGACAACTTCTATTCCAACTGTTCGAACAATAAAGTGATACATCTGGTTGCCAACCTGACACAGGCCTCGCTGACAGTCACGGCTAACTTCAGCACCATCGAGGGCGACGCGTCGGCTGTTGTTACGATGGACGACAAGGGCAGCGGAATATACACTGCTAATTATACAGTCACAAACACGACAGGCGCGTTCTTCGAGCCGCGCGTCATTCTGGTCAACGCATCGAACGTCGTCGGTTGGAACATGAACGGTACAGCCGCAGTCATCTACAACATGACGATACCAGATGCTAACCTTACCACCAACAGCACGAACTTCTGCTACGTACAAAACTTCTCCGCGATACCAAATGTGACATTCGAAAAGGCAGACTACGGCAAGATAGTTTTCATAGATAATATAAACCTTAGTACGCCTCAACAGGGAGTAATGCTCGCGAATCTGTCAGCAAACCTCAACATCACGAACAAGACCATCGGAATCAACAGCACGTACTTCAGTGAGCTGAACAAGAGCGCCGTGCTGACAATGTACAACACGCCTGTCAATCTGACACAGAAACTGACATTTATTCCGGAAGGTTCGAGCCTTGCACAGTACTGCAACGGAACATTCTGCATCTCGCCCACATGGAACGGTACGACGAACATAACAACCTTCAACATAACGATGTTCTCGAAGTACATCGCAGATGACGCAGCGCCGGTCATAACGCCTGTCGGGCCGACAGGAACCTACAATGTAGGTTCTGTGAACCTGCAGGTCAGCACAAACGAGCGTGCTGTCTGCAGTTACTCGACGAACGATACGAGCTACGGGAACATGACGGCTTTCGTAACAACAAACTCAATCAATCACACACAGCCATTATCCCTTACAACTGGAAGCTACATCTACTATGTTAAATGCAAAGACGTTGCTAACAATACCAACGTGAACTCTACATCGATAGGGTTTGCCATAAACATAATATCAACATCAACAGAGCCTAGTGGCGGTGGATATACTCCGCCCCCGACAACACCGTCGGGCACATACAGCTTCGGATCCATAGGTGCAGGCCAGACCGCATCCACGACAGTGGACGTGCCGAACGTGCCTGTCACAGGAGTCTCGCTGACAGTCGACGAGGCCGTGAGCAACGTTCATCTGACAGTGTCGTCATACACGACAATGCCTTCAACAATATCGATAGGTGCGCCAGGAAACGTCTATGACTATCTGAGCATCTCCACGACAGCGCCATCGACCGCGGTGACGCAGATCCAGATAAACTTCAAGGTGCCTGTCAGCTGGGTGACCTCAAACAACATCGATCCGGCCACGATCACGCTCAACCACTATGTGGACGGCGCTTGGACGACGTTGACAACCACCCAAACCACTTCAGACGGCACTTACTATTACTTCACTGCGACTACTTCGAGCCTGTCCTACTTCGCGATAACCGGACAGATTGTCGGCGTTACGCCGCCTGTCGCAGGCTGCCCGACATGCGACCCGGCCACGGAATGGTCGGACTGCGTAGACGGAACACAGACAAGGACAGCATACGGCTGTTCGGCCACGACCAACTACACCTGCGAGGCCTCGGAGGAGAGCAGACAGTGCGGTGCCATAACCTTGCCGACCGGAGTAACGACAAACATGATAGTCTGGATCGTCATAATCGCAGCAGCCGCCGTAGTAATCGTCTATTACGCGATTAAATGGAAAGAAAACAAGATAGGACACAGGTACAAGTACAGGCCTAAAGGGCTGTTCTCATAGCAAAACAATTCGGGCAAAGGTTTAAATATCAGCCCAGCGATTTTTCATTCATGACAACCTCTCGATCGATAGGCTTCTGGATAATCGGCAGCCTATGCGTCTTCTTCGGGGCGCTCATAGCCGGTTCTGTCGAGCCAACGACCCTCGGGGCGACCGCGGAGTCCGTAGTTCTCGCCTATATTATATCATTCATTCTCATCCTGATAGGCGGAATGTTCTGGATAACCGTTGCCGTGATCCGCGAGGAAGAGTAGCAAAGTCGCGGCAAAGCGTTTTAAAAAGGTTCGGACGTTATCTGTTATTATGAGCAAAGCTGGCAGGTCAGGTCTGGCCGTACTAATGCCATTGGTTATAGTGATACTTGCGTTAGTCTTTCTTATTGTCGGGCCGACAGCGCTCGTCACGCAACCTCTAACAGAGCCCGGAGAAGCAACATTTCAAGAGCAGGCAAGGGCACCGCCCTTCGAAACAGGCACGTTCTTTGAGACCAACATCAGTGCAGACAGGAACGTCGCTGTCACTAGCAACGAACCCCTGACGATGAAGCTCGGGGCTGCTATGGACGCGGTAGACATGATGATAGAGTCGCAGACCAGTCCTGTTACGCTCTCAATAACGGGCCTTTTGCCAGACATGACATACTATCACTACACAGGAAACTTTCACATTATTTCCCAGTTCATGACGGACAGCTCAGGCTCATACAGCTGGAGCCAGGAACTGGACGGTCTTACGCACGTCTGGATGCAGACTCATCCGTCCACCAAATATCTGAACTCGACGGGCGGCGACTGCTCCTCGTTCGGCACGTGGAACGCCAGCACACTGACATGCACGATGACGACGAATCTTAGTCAGACCGTCCAGATAGACAGTAACGGCATCACACTGGACTGCGTCGGTAACAACATAACGGGTCCGAACACCTACCCTTCCATCGGCATATTGGTGAGCGGAAGGAACAACACGAACATCAAAAATTGCAAGATATTGAAGTTTTGGATGGACATACGCATAGAAGGCTCGAACTTCACGACAGTAAGCGACGGCACGTTCCAGGACACGAGAGCGAGCGGCGGCTATGGTGTGGCTATGATGAACAATGCCAACAACAATACCGTCATAAGAAATAATTTCACCAACAACCGTGTTGGCATTTGGTTCGCTTATACCACCAACAACAACACGGCGTCCGGAAACAACATAACGTTCAGTGGCGATGGCATAAGTTTCGAGTACGAAGGCTACAACAACACCATACGCGACAACTTCATAGCGAACTCCGACAGCTACGGCATATTTGTCTGGAACTATTACAACTACAACGATTTCATAAACAACACCGTACGAAACTCCAGCGTATGCGGACTGGAGTTCCAAGGATGCGGCAACAACACGGCGATCAACAATACGCTGCTGGCCAACGGCCAGTCTGGCCTGTGCATCTATAGTTCGTACAATCTCATTTCTGGCAACAATGCCAGCGACAACTATGACAATACGGGCTTTGGTATGTATGGTATCGGTATAATTTTGACATCAAACTCGAACAATGTCACAGGCAACACCGCAATCAACAACACATATGCCGGCATCAAATACGACGGCGGCACGAACTCCAACATCACTAACAACAACCTTATTGGTAACGGTCGTGGCATACTGTTCGAGAATACGAACAGGAGCTATATGGACAACAACACGGCCGAGACGAATACAGTCGGCATAATGATAAATTCCAGCTCCAGCAATAACACTATCTCCAACAACACCGTCAGGTACAACACCCAATACGGTTTGCAAATGCGGAACGGTTCGAGCAACAACCTGACATCCAATACAGTAGCCAACAACAGCCAGTTCGGCTTTCTGGTAGAAATGAGCACGAAAAACAGGTTCTATAACAACATCGCAGACAACAACACCTTCAGTGGCATGCATCTGCAGCTCTATTCCGACAACAATACGTTCACGAACAACTTGGCCAGACATAACGACCTGTACGGCATAATCATAGGCAACAGCAACAACTCCGTCCTGACCAACAACACGGTCAGCTACAACGGAGGGAGCGGCTTCCGACTCGTCTACAGCAAAAACAATACATTATTGAACAACACTGCCCTAGGCAACGCTTTCCTTGGCATAGATATTTCATACACAACGAATAGCTCACTCAGAGGCAACACCGTTGCAGAGAACGCATTCTATGCCATCCTTTTGTCCAGTTCCGATTATAACAACATTACTGACGGAACAATTTGTCACAACTTTGCAGCTCTAGACAATGACACCGACACAAACGTAATCGACAACAACACGTTCTGCGTCGACATGCTATACGCGCCCGTAAACGGTTCAACAATATCAAGCCTATCGTCCGTTAGTTTCAACGTCAGCAACCCTGTGTTCCCTAGCAGTACGAACTGTTCGTTGATGGTCGACAACACCGCCATCTATCGGATGAACGGAACAGTCAATAATGATAATAACACGATAGCACTTGCGACAGCATATGCCACATATGGTCCGCACAGCTGGAAAATATTCTGTACGGACAATGGAGGAAGCAACACCGGAAACAGTTCTGTCAACAGCTTCAAAGTGGAATTCTGCGGTGACAACGTTTGCGGGACTGGCGAGAGCACGGCCACTTGTCAGACCGACTGTCCGGCTCAGTACATACCTTCTGGCGGTCTACCACCTCCAACACCACCGCCGACACCGCCGCCGGTCGAGCCTACACCGCCAGTAACACCACCGTCGCCAACCGAGACCGGCACTGTTCCGACAGCAACGATATCGGTTCCGCCACCGGAGACAACGCTCACGATGCCGCCTGAAGGCAACACGATAGTTCTCGAGGGAACCGTCACAGAAGGAAAGATGCAGGCAGGAGCTATCGCTATAATCATGCAGCCGGTTACTTCTAACTCCGCAGTTGTCCACAACATCGTACCGATACCTGAGCCGACAGATTTGGCTCCTTTGCCAGAAGTCGAGAACATGCAAACCGAGCCTATAACATCATACGAAATCGACGTAAATGCTGACGTTGTCGAACTGTGCATGAACTACGCGGACAGCCTGCCACCAGGCGTTGACGAATCTACCCTATCCGTATACGCGATTAAGACAGGTGAATGGGCAGAGCTGCCGTCCGATAGAATAACACAAAATACCGCTAAGGACACGATATGCGCCAGACTGACAGGCACGCCTTACATGATAGCCGGCTTCGCACCAGTCTCGGTCATCGCGCCGCCTTCGTCACAACCTTTGTCCAATGCTGCGATGTTGACTATAATTGTTCTGATCGGTGCAGCTCTTCTGGCGGCCTTAGGATATTGGCTGTTGCTGAAAAGGGTAAGACCGAAATTTTTTGGAAAGAAATAGCTTTAACCTTCGATGAACTCGCTTGCCCTGAATTCGAATAATCTCATCGGATAAATCTTGTTAAGTTCTGCGCGTATGCTCATCTGAATATCGCCGGAAGCCATCGCAGACACCCAGTCCTCGATCTTCTTGTCCTTCGCAGATTCAGCGATCGCAACACGGATGGCCGCGCGTATGGCCTTGTCGACCGCCACTGAAACGTGCCTATTGGTTATTGCTATGCTCTTTACCCACATCTTGCCATCGGCAAATGTTATTATCTCGTTCGTGTCGATGCGCGACGTTCTCGGTTGCACGGCACGCGCGATGAAGTCACGAGTCATCTCGTGGCCGATGAATTTCGTGAGCGCCTTCCCGTTGGCTATCTCAACGACCTTGAAGTAGAACTTCACATAGTACTTTCCAGGGTCGCCATTCAGGTCCATGAGTGACGCTTCTATCACGCGTCCCTTCAGGTTGCCTACATCGGTCGTCAGCGTCTCGCCTATGACGATGTCGCCGATGTATTTGGGCGACAGTATCTGATACCATTCCTTGCCCTTCCACTTGAGTTTTGCCTCCGAAGTCTGAGCTTGTGGCATGGCGAGAATAGGGCTAACAAGGTTTATAAAGATTTTAGATGTTCCTCACATTCGGCGACAAAACGCTCTTCCGTGCCTGCCGGGATGGTCGCTCCGGCCGCCTCTGCGTGTCCGCCGGCCCTGCCGCCCACTACAGAAGTCGCCTTGGCTATTATCTTGTTGATGTTGCAGGTGGTCGATCGGCTGGAAACCTTGACGCCATCCTCAGACTTTGCAAGTCCGATCATTGGTTTCCCGATATTTTCGCGTATCATCATAGAAACAATCGTTCCTATCAGGTTCTCGCTTATCGAATCTCCCGCGAGAATGTAGGTGGCATGGTCCGTGCGTCTGATGACTTCCTTGTGATTCTCTAGCCACTCCATCGCGGTTCCCAATTTCCTCTTGTATTCCTTTGCAAGTGCCCGCGCAGCCTGGAGCGCTTTCGCGCTGCCCATGCAGACAGCAACTCCGACAGTCGCGCTTTCCATCCGGCCGCATGCATTTAGCAGCGTGGCGAATTCCCTCGCGTCAGCCAGCTCGTCGGGCCATCCTTTCAGCGTCCAGACGTCACCGAAAAGCTCGTCAACCGAATGGCCGTGCGCAAGCTTTTCCCGCACGAGCGCGTCCGTCAGCTTCTGCCTCTCCTTTTTATCAAGGTCGGCCAGCGTTCTCCAGCCTTCGTGGTTCTGAGGCGCGATGCCGAGCTCAACGAGCAGCTGCAGCGCCGATGATTCGTTGCCGATGTCCGGTTCGCTGGCAAGCGCGGAATGCAACGGCTTGCCGAACCTGCCGTAAAGTTTCAGCCCCTTCTCCGTCTGTATGTTCGGGCTGTCGACGATGGAAGCATCTATCAAAGAAAGGTCTCCGACGCTGCCTACCAGCGCCAGCGGAGCCTCGTCCGTGTCCTTGGTCAGCTCGCGACATATAATATAACTGACGACAGAACCCGAGAGATTTTTTATGCCGAACAGCTCAGGATTGACGTGTATGAGCCTGTTGCTGGTCCACACCTTTTCGATCTCGTGATGGTCCGCGACTATTATGTCGCAGTCCAGCTTCTCGATATCGTTCAAATAGCCCGAGCCGATGTCAGAAAAGATTATCAGCACAGGCTCGCTCTGCTTCAGTCGTTCGATGACTTCGGGTTTTATCTGCTTGACTATCGTGAGATGGAACTTCTTCTGCAGTTTCATCATGGTGCAAGCAAATATCGCGGCAGACGTTATGCCGTCCGCGTCGTAGTGAGAAACTATATGGATGAGCCTGTTCTCTTTCCTTATTCGTTCGGCTGCGTCCTTAGCGATGGCAATGAGAGGCTGCATGGACTGTTAAATCGTTCCCAAAGAATTTAAATCACATGCCGTTTAGGTAGACCAGTTCCCCTTTGCGGAATTCGAGCTCCCGCGGAGGTTCGAACTTGCCGAGGTTCGGCCTGCCTTCGATGAACTCTTCGAAAGTCCTTGTTCTGCGTCTGTAGGCCGCCTCCATACCGATTACGATGTCGGATTCCTCGCAGCCGATGCTCCGTCTTTCTGGCTCGCGTTTGCCGTTGACTATCACATGCGAGATTTTTTCGGCATTGCCTCCCGGCCATAAACTATTGGTCGGTATGTCGCAGTACGCATTTACCTCGACGATATTGACCCTTTCGCCGTTGTTCCTGTAACCCCAGACGAAAGGTATCAGATAAGTCGCCTTCTCGAAAAGGAACTTGTGATCGCTTATTTGCGCATCCATGTACAGGACAGCTTCCTTTGAGCCGCCAAAGATATCCATCACAGGAGCCGTCTCACTGTCGTAGACGTATCCTCTTAGCGGTGGCCTCTCCTTGATCTTCGGAGCCACGAACCTAGCTGAAAATGGCATATTTTTACCTCTAAATGATAGTTAAAAAGCAAACTTTATAAAGCTTTCAGCTAGCCGCCGGTCTGAACGATCAGCTTGGCGCGCTCCGCGTCGTATCTCCAGTCCGTCGGCAGCTTCTTGGTCCGTACATAGTACTTGATCAGCCGCCTTATCTTGGACTCCAGAAGTTCCATGCCGTGCTTGGATATCGCGTCTCGCTTGTTTCTTTTCATGTGAGCATGCAATGATACGACCTGTCTGAGCAGTGACATCAGGTCCTCAGGTATTTTCGGCGCTATGTTCGCCTCGGCAAGTATTGCAAGAACGGGCTTTCCGGTGGCCGACTGGACGGAAGGTATCCCGTACTGGTCCCGGAGAACCCTTCCTATGGCAGCAGGTGCAAGGCCGTCCTTCGCCAGCTTGATCACGAGCTTGCTGACTTCCTCTGCGCTGTACTCGACCCATGTCGCCTGCACAGCCGGGCGCTTGCTTCCGGCCTTTCCGTGCTTGCGTGCGTACATCCTCGCCATATTTTACACCTTTGAGTGCTCGGGTTTCACGAGCAGCTGTGAGATTATGAACAGTATTATTGCCGGCAGGAACAATGCAGCGCCGGCGACGGCTATGTATATTGTCTTTGCCACGAAGCTGCCGAGCCCTATGCCGATGGCCACGAACACGGCTGAGATTACCATGAGTACGTAGCTCGAGTTCTCCATGGTCTCGGTCTGTGTTGCCCCCTTTATTTTGAAATTCATTCAATCGATCCTTGTCATGTATCTTCCGCGCCTCTCTACCGCTTCCAGCGCTTCCAATGCGGCATCGGCCTGCGGATTTGTTTGTCTATAACCTTTTATAAACCTATCCCAGATGAGGCTTAAATGCCTGAAATGTGTGGCCTTCACGGCTTCCTTGAGGACGGCCAGGTCCGTGCCGTAGTCCTCGTTCTTGGCGGAAAAGAAGCCCAGGCCGAAATCGATGAAATACAACTTTCCGTTGCTCAGTATCATGTTCGATGTCGTGAGGTCGCCGTGCACTATGCCAGTAGAATGCAGTCGGCCGGCCGCATTACCGATCATAACAGCCAGCCTTTCCCTCTCAGTATCGCTCATTTCAGAGTTTAACAGCTCCTTCAGTCTCTGTCCTTCGATCCATTCCATGGTTATTTTACACCCTTTCTCATCAACGGCCAACAGCTTCGGCGTGTCGACACCGGCGCGTCTGGCTTCGCCCAGAAGCCTGGACTCGTGCACGGTCCGTTCCGTTCTCAAAGGCCGGTCTATCTGTTCGATGCGGTAGCCTTTCTTGATGCGTTCCTTTATCAGAACAGTTTCGCCGTCCATCTCGTCCTTTCTAAGGACGGCCTCCGCTCCTCTTGCTACTATTTCCATAACATCACAAAATGGTGGGCAGGCCCAGATTCGAACTGGGGACCCCCACGTTATCAGCGTGGTGCTCTAACCAGGCTGAGCCACCTGCCCTTGAAGAGAATAGCCCAGAGCATTTTAAAAAGGTTGGTGAAACGACCGGGATTTGGATATGTGAAGGTGCTGAGAATATAAAACATTTTTAAGTCAGGCATCGACATCTATAATATGCCAGATGAAGGAGTTCCAATCCCGCGCGCCATTCGGCTGTCGCCCGATGAATGCGCCTATATCGCGGTCTGCAACATGCCGCCGAGCTTCAAGGAGATTTCCTATGCGGCAAAGAACGGACTGTCGCATGAGCTCGACCTTAAAACACTTTCCCTGAACAACTCCATGTTGCTCGAGGCCGTCAGGAACGGATACGGAAACGTTCTATCACTCCGCAGCTATTTCGAGGGCATGGATGACAAGGGTCACGACCTGCAACTTTTAAAAAAATACAAAGAGGTGCTGTCCCTTTTCAAAAGAATGAACGCGCCGGTCTTCCAAGAGACCAAGCGCAAGATAGATGTATGTTCGGTCAAGGTCGGCCAAAAAAAGAACGGGGAATACGAGATATGGTTCCCTTCAGGGACAAGGAAAGAGGACATAAGTACGGAATATCTTCCCAGACTTGCCGATGGCGACATGTTCACTATCCATGGCGCATATGCGATCAGGAAGCTTGATGATGAACAGGTGATTGAGGAACTGAAAAGGCTGCCTGGTATCTGGTCTGGAGTTTTAAAATGAGAAAGGTTCTGGTTTTCGGTAATCCGCTTCTGAAGGAGGACAGCCTTCCGTTGCGTCTGCTGCCTGAGCTGCAGAAAAGATTTCCTGAAATAGAATTCGTCGAAGCTGATCCGAACGATTTCGACTACACTGCGGAACTGATTATCGATACCGCAGTGGGAATAAAGGACGTCAAGCTCATCGACGACATAAATAAGCTCGAAGCAAGCAAGATATTTTCGATGCATGAGATGGATCTTGGACAGACGCTGAAGCTCATGAAAGCGGCCGGTCTCATCGAAAAAATAAGAATAATAGCTGTGCCTAGCAAAATTTCCGAGGAAGAGGCATTGGATAAGATAGAAAAAATTCTCAGGTCCATTTGACTTTCAGGAAGTGCGAAGCGCAGGACATGCACGGGTCGTAAGCCCGTATGAGCTTCTCGCACTCTTTCACTATCGTCGCCTTCGGTTCGCGGACGAGTTGTTGGACCAGCGCACGTATGTCGTTTTCCATCTTTATCTGGTTCTGGGCCGTCGGAATGACAATGTGGCCGTTCTTGACCTTTCCTTCGGCCAGCTCGAAACCGTACCAGAGAGTTCCTCTCGGTGCCTCGATCACACCTGCCCCGGCACCGTCCTTCATTTTAATTTCCAACGGTTTCTCATCCTTTATTTTTATATTGTCCAGCAACTCGACAGCGTGGTCGATGCAATGGACGATCTCGATGGCCTGCGCAAGGTTGTTCGCGAACACGTTGCCGGTCGGGAATGTCTTGAGCATGCTAGCGCAATCACGTATCGTGTCCGGATGCAGCGCGTCCTTGTTGAGGTTCATCCTGGCCAACGCGCCTACCATATATTCCCTCCCATCAAATTCGTAGGCCGTGGACTGAGAATAGGGTATTATCACGTTCCGAAGATGCTTGTAGTAGTCGCTCTCTGGAAGTCTGAATCCTCTCGTTCCGCCGATTCGGCCTTCCAGGAACGTGTAATCGGGCGTTATCAACGATACGAACTGGGTGTCGCGCTCGAAGTTCCATTGGCACTCATGAAATATTTTTGCGAGTTCGAAAGCATGCTCCTTGCAATGCATCAGCTGCTCTGCAACTTCCTTGGCCTTCTCAGGCTTCGGCAGCACCGACCATCCGCCGATCCGGCTGTACGCAGGATGTATGGCACGGCCCGCTGCCCAGCTCGAGAGCACGTTCCCTCCCGCTTTGATCTCGAAACACTCGCCGATCAGGTGCTTGTTCGTTTTTGCAAAGTCCAGGAGCGAGTCCTCGCCGAAGATGTCCGGTAAGCAGAACAGATACAGGTGCATGGCATGGTCGCGGATCATTGTGCCGTACATCGCCAGCTTGCGCAGCAGCACGGTCTGTTCCGAAGGCTGGATGCCGAGCGCTTTCTCTATCGCTTCGGTTGCGCAGGTTAGGTGCGATATCGAACAGGTGCCGCATATGCGCGAGACGAGCGCGGGAACGGCCGCCGCAGGCTTGCCCCGTACGGCCTGCGTGTAGAAGCGCTTGTTTTCCATCACGCGCAGCTTGACGTCCTCGACCTTGTCCCCCCTTATTTTTATGTCGAGACTGGCATGCCCTTCGATCTTGTTGAGCAGGTCGATTTTTATGTCGGTTTCTTTGTGCATCATATCCCCTTTGAAATGAACCGTTCCACTAGTTCGACGAACTTGCCCTCATCCATGGGGCAGCCCGGCACTTGATGGTCCACCTTGACGAACTTGGACAGAGGGTAGACCTTGTCCAAGTATCCGAACTTTTTAAGAATAGGCTTTATCTCTTTCAGTTCCTTTGAAGCGAAAAAGTTCCTGTGCGCGGACGGGCTGGCATCTATCGCGCATGCGCCCATCGCGACCAGCACCTTCGAGGCCTTTCTTACCTTCTTTATTCGTTCAACCTCGTCCTTCGTGGATATAGCACCTTCAACGAACGCGACGTCCAGGTCTTTCAGTTCGCTTTTTTCACGGAGAAGTTTTGAATATCTAAAATCTACGTTTTTCAACCAGTCGGCATATCGCGAGTTCAGCGACTCCAGGAATATCATCATACAGCCCTCGTCGCCCGTGAACGAGAAGAAGCCGAACCTCAGTTTTCGCATGAATAATATTCAGCGGGCTTAAATAAAAGTTGGTGGACCGGGCGAGATTCGAACTCGCGAACTCCTGCTTGCGAAGCAGGCGTCATTCCTCTAGACCACCGGCCCGTATTTTTTATATTCACATCACTCAATTTAAACATGCTTATAGCGGTCACATCCGACCTGGACAGCCTGACGGGCGACTTAGCCAAGTTCGCTGATGCGCTCGCCGCTGCCAAGAAGCCCGACATTTTTCTCTGGGCAGGCGACATGTGCGACTTCAAGATGGCACACCAGTACAAGGACGTCCTGCGACTCGTGGAGCGCGCAGGCTGGGACTGCCCGATAATCGCCGTCTGGGGCAACAAGGAGTTCGACCAGGACTATGACAAGATCAAGCACATAACTGAAAACCGCGTGGTTTTCCTGAACGACGAGATGTTCATGACCGAGATAGGCGGACGCCGTATCGGAGTAGTCGGGACCAAGGGTTGTCTGGACAACCCGACCTGGTGGCAGAGCCGGACAATGCCTGACATAAAGGAAATATACAGGAAGAGGTTCGAGAAGGTCACCGGACTGTTGGCTAACATGAACGCATTGAAACTGGATGTCAAGATTCTCATGAGCCACTACGCTCTCACGTACCAGACTCTGAAAGGCGAGAGGCCGGAAATCTACGGCGGCCTTGGCTACAAGGCCTTCGAGAATGCCATAACCGAGGCTAAGCCCAACTTCGCAATACACGGTCACGCCCACTTCGGAATACCGCTCGTTTTCATCGACAGCATCCCTGTCTTCAACGTCGCGCTACCAGTGAACAAGGGAATAGTCCTCATAGATCCGGACAAACTTCCGGCAAAGGGCCTGCGCGGTTTTGTCTAGAGCAGGCCGAACGCGTTGAGTCCGAACCAAGCGATTGTTATTATCGCGGCGATCGTCCAAATCTTTGCGACCAGGATGTAGGCGAAGAACTTCTTGAACGGCATGCGTAGTGTGCCTGCGACAATGGTTATCGGGTCGCCGATGAACGGTATCCATGTAAGCGTCAGTAACACTATCACCCCCCATTTGTCGAACCATTTGCGCGCTTTCTTTTCCTCTTTCGGATTTCGGCACACCAACCAGTTGCGTATTCCTTTGTAGCCGATGTAATAGTTCGTGGTCATGCCTATCATGC
This sequence comes from uncultured archaeon, assembly GCA_964353775.1. Taxonomy (GTDB): domain Archaea; phylum Aenigmatarchaeota; class Aenigmatarchaeia; order Aenigmatarchaeales; family JAHLMS01; genus JAHLMS01. The sequence goes on from CAYGWB010000005.1 coordinate 39,436, forward strand.
TGCCTGCTAGCGCGGCAAAGAAAACAAGTACTGGATCGAAGAACTTGACGGCTATGCCGATTACAGGCCATGCGGGCACAGGAACGATGGAATCCGAGAGGGCGGTCGCTGCCGTGACACCCAGCAGGCCCCATTGGATAAAAATCGCTGTCGGATCCATAGCCATAGTGACCGCTATTTTAATAAATATAGATGTGATAGCTAATGCATGCCAGAACTAGCCCAGAGATACGATCCGAAGGAGGTCGAGCCCAGGTTACAGAAGTGGTGGGCCGAGAAGGGCTTATTCAGCTTCGACCCGAAGAGCAATAAGCCTGTGTTCTCCATAGACACACCGCCGCTTACGATGTCCGGCCTGCTTCACGTCGGCCACCTGATAGGCTACGTGCCGACCGATTTCATAGCAAGATTCAAGCGCATGACGGGCCACAACGTTATGTATCCGATGTGCTTCGACAGCAACGGCCTACCGACCGAGCGGTACGTCGAGAAGACATGCAACATAAAGGGTTCGAAGATGGACCGCGACGATTTCATCAAGGTCTGTCTGAAAGAGGTGGAAAAGGGCGAGGCCGTGTTCAGACGCATACTGGAAATGCTCGGCATGTCCTACGATTGGGGACAGCTCTACAGCACGATATCCGATTTTGGCGTCAGGTTATCACAGCGCTCATTCATCGATTTGTACAGACAGGGCAGGGTGTATAAGCAGGAAGGCCCGGTCACATGGTGCCCGTTCTGTCAGACAGCCATCGCCCAGGCCGAGCTTGAGGACCAGAAACGCAAATCCGAGCTCAACACAATCAATTTCGACATCAAAGGCAGGAAGGAGAAGTTGGGCATAGCGACGTCCAGACCCGAACTGCTCCCGGCTTGCGTAGCCATCTTCGTCCATCCTACCGACAAGCGATACAAGGACATAGTCGGCAAGACGGCCGTTGTTCCGATTTTCGGCCAGGAAGTCCCGATAAAGAAGGACGACATCGTGGACCCGAACTTCGGCACGGGCGCTGTCATGGTCTGCACCTTCGGTGACAAGACCGACATACTATGGACGCAGAAGCACGATTTGCCGATACATATCGTTCTTGACAGGAACGGTAAGCTCAACGAGTCGGCCGGAAAATATGCCGGCCTCAACACCAACGACGCCAGAACGAAGATAATCGAAGAGCTGAAGCAGAATGGTAGCGTGACGAAGGTCGAACCGCTCGAACAGACTGTGAACGTCCATGAGCGGTGCGGGACACCGGTCGAACTGTTGATAACACCTCAGTGGTACATCAAGATTCTCGATATGAAGGACAAATGGCTCGAGCTCGGAAGCAAGGTGAGATGGTTTCCTGAGCACATGGCGACCCGTTACCAGCACTGGGTTTCCGGCCTTAACTCGGATTGGTGCATATCGCGCCAGAGATATTTCGGAGTCCAGTTCCCTGTCTGGTACTGCGAGAGCTGCGGCGAGGTAATGCTGGCAGATGAGAGCCAGCTACCGGTCAATCCGTTGAAAGCGAAGCCGAAAGGCAAGTGCAAATGCGGCTCAGTGAAGTTCAGACCGGATACTGACATCATGGACACATGGACGACATCCGCACTCACTCCGTTGCTCAACGCCAAATGGCAAGAAAAGGACAGCCGCATGAAGATCATTCCGATGAGCATGAGGCCTCAGGGTCACGACATAATACGCACATGGTCGTTCTATACGATTGTCAAGACATGGTATCACAACAAAAGCATACCGTGGTCCGACGCAGTGATAAACGGACACGGGCTCGATCCGAAAGGCAGGAAGATGTCAAAAAAGCTCGGCAACGTCGTGGAACCGCAGCCGCTTATCGACAAGTACAGCGCCGATGCGATACGTTATTGGACCGCTTCCGCTAAGCTGGGCTCAGAAATGCCTTTCATGGAAAAGGACCTGGCGCGCGGTCAGATGCTGCTGAACAAGCTCTGGAATGCCAGCAGGTTCGTTTCGATGTCACTCGAGGGCTTCGACGGGAAGAAGCCGAAGAAGCTGGCCCCGCTCGACGTGTGGATACTCAGCAAGCTCATGAAACTCATCAGCAAGTCAACTGAGAACTTCAGTACATACCAGTACAGCGACATGCGCGCCGACGTCGAGGATTTCTTCTGGCACACGCTCTGCGACAACTATCTTGAAGGCGTCAAGCACAGGCTTTACAACACAAAGGATCCGGCTGCCCAGTGGACACTCTGCAAGGTCATCGCTACTATCCTCAAGCTCTTTGCACCAATACTCCCGCACGTGACGGAGGAGCTCTACCAGAAATTGTTCAAGGGCTTCGACGGGGCGGAATCGATACACATATCCGCCTGGCCGCAGGTCGACAACGAGCTTGTCGACGACAAGGTCGAGAGCGCTGGTGATGTAGCGGTGTGCATAATGACGGCAGTCCGACAATGGAAGCATGACCAGAAGATGTCACTGAATTCGCCGCTGAAGAAGCTTTCGATAGATGTTATCAAGGACACGCAGCCGTCGCTGAAGGATTTCCTAGCCGACATCGCGGCGACCACGAAGGCGGAGAAGGTTGAGTTCGACAAGGGCGACAAGGAAGCGAAACCAGGAATCAAATTTTCGGTAACTATTTAAGCTGTCCTGACAAAATTATTAATTGATAGCAATGCAGCCAGAAACACGCGACAACGAATGACTTTTTTCTAGCGTGAGCAATATGGTGGAGGCTGCAACAGCAAAACTCAAAAAACTTATAGACCAGCTCAGCAAGTTGCGCGGTCGGCACACCGAGCTTGTGACCGTTTTCGTGCCGACCGGCTGTTCGCTAATCGATGTGATCAACCAGATACGCAACGAGCGCGGCACGGCCGAGAACATAAAGTCGAAGGGCACAAGGAAGAACGTAGTTGACGCGCTGACAAAGATCGAACAGCATCTCAAGATTTACAAGTCTACGCCGCCGCATGGTGTGGCTGTCTTCTGCGGAAACGTTTCCGAGACCGAGGGCACGACCGACATGAGGTTGTGGGCAATCGAGCCTCCGGAACCGCTCAAGGTGAAGATGTACTGGTGTGACCAGCGGTTCGAGCTCGGCCCGCTCATGGACATGACCAAGGAAAAGGAGGTCTACGGACTTGTCGTAATGGACACCCAGGAAGCCACGATAGGCGTCTTGCACGGAAAGGCCATTCAAGTGCTTAGGCACCTCGAATCAATCGTGCCCGGCAAAACGGCGAAAGGCGGACAGTGCGTGCTTGCAGAGACTCGCATCATGACCCCGAAGGGGCCGGTCGCGGTGGCGCTACTGAAGCCCGGTGATACGATAAAGGCCGTGAACTGGGAGCGCTGCTCAATGGTCGATGTTCAGATAGCTGACATCAAGGTCAGGATGTCACCAAAGGCGTGGCGCATAACAACTGTGGATCCAAGACGCGAGATTGTTGCAACAGGCGAGCACAAGTTTTTCATAAAACACGTGATGATAAAGGGCGAGTGCATAAAGGAAAAGAACGTCGATGAGCTCGAATGCACGGACAGCCTGATAGTTTTGTCTGGCGGCCAGATCAAGGAAGCCCATGTAGAGAGCAAGTACGAGATAGACACGCCGAAGCTGAAGTTCTATGACATCGAGGTCCCGAAGCTCAATAATTTCGTGGCCAACGACATGGTGGTCCATAATTCTTCCGTTCGTTTCGCGCGCGTACGGGAAGGACTGATCAACGACTTCTACAAGAAGATAGCCGAGGAGATGCGGTCGGTTCTGCCCGCTGAAAACAAGGGCATCATCATGGGCGGGCCAGGCCCATCGAAGGAGGATTTCATGAGAGGCGACTATCTAATGACAGACATTCGTAACAAGATATTGGGCATACAGTCCGTGAGCTATACGGACGAGGCCGGTCTGCACGAGCTCGTCGAGCGGTCGAAAGAAATGCTTGCCGAAGCGTCCGTCACAAGGGAAAAGGCGCTGATGCAGAAATTCTTCACGGAACTCCAGAAGAACAGCGGTCTGGTCACCTACGGCATCCAGCAGGTATTACGTGCGCTGGAGGCCGGCGCGGTTGAAGTGCTTCTGCTTTCCGAGGGTCTTGACTGGTCCGCTCTTGAGCTGCAGTGCGGTTGCGGATGGTCGGGCAAGATGTACGTGCCTGCGACAGATGTCGGCAAGCAGGCCTGTCCGAAATGCGGTCGTATCGCCGGTCTTATAGGACAGACGGACATCATTGATGGCCTGTCCGAGCTATCAAAGAACTACGGCAGCACCGTGGAAGTTATTTCCAAAGACACGCGCGAGGGCAGCCAGTTGGCCGCTCTCGGCGGCGTAGCCGCTATACTGAGATACAAATACGAAAAATAGAAAAAAAGAAGTTCTTCAGACCAGTTCCACATGATCCGCCGCGTGCCGCAGACTGGCAGCCAGTCCTGGTTCAGCGGCAACTAAAACAGTTCTCTTTCCCTTTTCCTTGGCCTTTTGGATGAGCGCCAGGAAATCAGCATCCCTGCTGGCAAGAGCAATGATCGATATCCTCGGGTTGCCTATCGCTTCCATCGCATGCACCGTTATGGCCACGTCCACATCCGTCTTCTGCTCCGGATCCGCGAGCGCTATCACGGTCTCGAAGCCCTCGTTGGCTATGGCTTCCAACAGCTTCTCGGGTGCGAACTGGTTCACGAATATCTTTGCTATGGATATGCGGCCGTACTTCTCCACGCGTTTCCTCAAATCCCTCAGATCGATCTTGAACTCCTTGCGTATCATGTTTGGCCCGTCGACAAAAAATGCTACTGTCGGTTCGTTGGGCTGTCCTTTTCTAAAGCGTTCCAGAAACATGTTGTTTTATTGGTATGTACGCTATTTAAAGTGGTAGTTTGAAGAAGCCTATTGCGTTCGATCCGCAGGCGTTCCAGACCGTTTCCACGGGCAGAACTTTTATTTCTGCTATTTTTTCGGCCACCGCCCTTATTGACGTAGGCTCGTTCCTTGCCTTTTGGGCCGAACCGAGCGTCTGCGGTGCCAGCCATGGCGCGTCCGTCTCCAGCAGCAACCTTTCGATCGGGCAGTCCCTCACGACCTTGCCATGCTTCTTGCTCCTCAGGACGATCGTGTTGACAGAGATGTTCCATCCGTTTTCTAGGACACGTTTCGTTAGCTGGTTCGCACCGAACATGTGCATGAGCACTTTTGTCGCGTCCTCGCGTTCCAATATTTTCACGCATTCCTCCTCGGCCTCGCGCGAGTGGATGACGAGCGGTTTGTGAAGGCTCTTGGCTAGCTCTATTAGCCGTACGAACAGTTCTTGCTCCTTTGCTCGCCATTCGCCTTCCTTTATCCAGAAATAATCAAGGCCGGCCTCTCCTATCGCAACTATTCTGGAGGCGTTCGCCTTTATCGTCTGTATGAACTGTTCTATCTGATCTTCTGAAAAGTCCTTTACGTATTCCGGATGCAGACCGACAGTTGCAAAAACGAAGCCTTTGTATCGGTTGGCCATCTCCATGGTCTTATCGAAGTCCTGGGGCCTGGCGCAGCACGTGACGACAGCCTTCATGCCGGCCTTTTTGGCGCGTTCTATGACGGCATCCCTGTCCTTATCGTAATCATGCTGTTCCAAGTGGCAGTGCGCATCTATCATGCAGAATCAGCCCGGCTCTTTCAACGCTTGTCCTTTCGGCCTATTCCGTGCTTACGCTTCCTCTTCCTTTCCTTGGAGTATTTCCATTGGGACTTCTTCGGGCCCCATGCATAGTATGACATTTCTCAAACACCTATCAATTTTAAATGACAGATGATAATTAAAAGGTTATGCGCAAGGCAGTATTGGACACAAATTTCCTTGTTTCGTCAGTCCATTGGAGGGTCGACTTCTTCGGTCAGATGGCGGAATATAAGCTGTATTTGATCCCGGCAGTGGTTGATGAGCTGAACAAGCTTGCGGAAGGCAGAGGCAAGGATGCGACAGCGGCCAGGATAGCGTTGAAATTGGTCGAAAGGTTCTCGCCCCTGCCGATAGCGGGCAGCGCTGATGCTGCACTGTTGGCCGCTTCAAATGAGGGCTACTCGGTCGCCACACAGGACAAGGCCCTGCGTGAAAAGGTTAATGCCGCCGGCGGCACCGTCTGCTACATCCGACAGAAAAAAATCATTGTCTGCGACTAGCGCTGCCGCTGACCGCTAATAAAAAGAAAAAGTTCGAAGGATTTACTCAACGACTTTTATCGAGCCGCCACGGCCTATGCCGAGCTGACTCTCGCCCTTGAATTCCTTCACAAATCCGCCGCTTATCTCGACCGTCACGCCCTCGTCAATTCCTTCGGACTGTTCTCCCCAGAGAGCGAGCTTTATTTTCCCGCTCTCGTCCGAGAGCGACGCCTCGGTCAAGGTGACTGTCGTGCCGAACTTAGTGTTGATCTGGCGAGCTTCGGACATGTCGGCAATCTTTGCCTTCACTGTCACGTTGTTCATGCCAGGTCTCAGTTCGTTTATTTTCACAACTCTTCACCACTTATGTTTTCGGAAGGCTCTTCGGCTCCCATCTCTACCGGTTCTGTAGCCTCTTCAGAAGATCCCTCAGAGCCGCCGCCGACAACCTCTCCTATCGCAGAGCGACCGCGTATGTCCGTTATCTTTATCTTGACCTTGTCGCCCTTCTTGGTTCCTGCAACGAAGACGACGAAGTTCTGTATGCGTGCTATTCCGTCTCCCCTGCTTCCTACCTCGGTTATCTCAACGTCGTACTCTTCTCCGACCTTAACAGGGACGTCCCTGCTGCTGTCGGAATCGCGTCTTCCGCCGAAACCTCCGGAACGGTCACCGAAACCGCCGGACCTGCCGCCGAAACCGCCGGAGCGGCCTCCGCGACCACCAAATCTACTTCCACCAAATTCTCTCATTAGTTTACACCTCGTTTTATGTACAAGACGACCGTAAGCCGTCTTTGTTTCGTCAAGTCGTAAGAAAAAGCGTTCGCCATTCCACGTACCTAACGTTGATAGGAGTACTTTCGTAGACTTTATAAAGAGTACAGATGGAATACAAATTATGAGCTTGATTGTAATCGCAGGCGCGATGATTGCCGTGATAAGCGTGTTCGTCGCCATGATGAGGGCCGGCGGCGACATCCGTTGGGGCCTGACTTCCGGTCTTGCGATAGCCGCACTGCTTATGATAAGCCTCGCGTGGGCCCAATCGTCCGGGCTTGTGTGATAATATGCCTTTGTTGAATAGCGCGGCTAGCATATTGGTCGCGATCGTTGCGTTCGTTCTTGTCTGGAAGATATTCAAGAAGCTGCTGGCCGCCATCGTTCTCGGTGCGATACTACTGTTAGTCCTTTGGTATTTTGGCTTCCTTCTCTGAGAGCGCTCTGAAGAGCTTCTCCACTGAGCGGCCGTCGATCTTTCTCCGTACAAATCCGCCGCAGCCGTCGAAGTGTACGGCATTGTGCGACAACACGGCACCCGAGAAGGTCTTCGGGATGTGCGACAGCTCGTGTATGAGCGTCCTGTCCCTGTCGTCCTCGTCCAGCCTATCGAACCGTTCCGATACCGCCTCTACGATGTAGTGTGACTTGACGCCAAGCGCCTTCTGCCAGATTTTCGGCAGTGACCATATCCTTGCTATGGCACGCGAAGTGCTGCCGAAGCTTCGCATGCAGACTATCCGCGAGCTGTCTATGTATGACAGCTCGAGCCTTTCGACTATCTGCGCGATCCTTTTACTCACATCCGGCGCCGGCTCAGTCTTCATGCCAAAAATCTCCCTATATTATATATCACAAACAGGAGGGCTGCCAATAATACGAACTCTCCGAGCCCGCCGGTCTTTATCGGCCCATGTATCTTCGGTTTGGTTATCGGCCAGAAAGGCATAACGCCCATGTGCGTCAGCGCGTCGGCGGCGAGATGCGAAACGAATCCCAGGCTGAAAGCGATTGCGACCGTATTGTCTATCAGTCCGAACTTTAACCCGGCGACCAGCATGATGAGCAACGCCCATACGTTGTGCAGAAGCTTCCTGTGCATGAAGCCGATGTCGAGGTCCGGTATCATCGCGCCTATGAACGCGAACACGGACAAGTACAAAGGCATATGCAGCGCGAAGTTGAAAATCACGAACAGCAGGGCCGCGAACACCAAGTGCGTCCACTTTTGCATGTCAAGATATCGTAACAGGCATTTATCTGCTTATTCGTAGCGCAGCGCCTCGACAGGCTTCAGTTTCGAGGCCGCCCTGGCGGGCAGGAAGCCTGAAAGACAGCCGAGACCGAACGAGAATGCGGCCGCAAACAGTATGAGCTCTGGCGTGACAGCTGCCTTGAGCAGTCCCATACCTGCGCTCGATCCATACAATTCGACCACACGGGCGAGAGCTATTCCCAGTACGCAGCCGATGATGCCTCCGATTAGTCCGAGCAGACCGGACTCTATGAGGAATATCGACATTATGTCGGAATTCTTCGCGCCTATGGCCTTCATGATGCCTATCTGCCTAGTCCGTTCGAGCACGCTCGTGTACATGGTGTTCATGATGCCGACGCCGCCAACCAGCAGCGATATTGCGGCAATACCGACCAGCAACGTCTGGATTATGCCGAGGATCGACGATATGCTCTGCATGAGCTGTTCGGATGACTGCACTGAAAAGTCCTCCTCTCCTATCTTAAGTCCGCGGTCGTGACGCATCTCGTCACTTATCTTGTTGGCGACCGAGGACGCGTTGAAGCCTTCCTGGATCTTGACATATATCATGTCGATGTCGTCCGGCTGGTTAAGAACGGTTCTGGCCGTATCAATAGGTATGTATATCTGCGTGTCGTCCATCCGGTTACCTATTCGTTGTATGACTCCGGCGATGTTGAAGGGCTCATCCTCTATTTGTATTTTGTCGCCTAGCTTCACGTTAGTCTTGAAATATTTTTCATAGGCCACATTGTATCCTACGATGGTCTTGTATCGATCGCCTTCCCTCAGCCATTTTCCCTCGATCTTCATCCGTTCCATTATCCAATCGGATTCCGGACCGAGAGGTATGCCTATGACAGAGCCGTACTTCGTCTGGCCGTTATACGTGATCTTTGCGGTTTTGTATATCATCGCGCTGGCGTACTTCACGCCGCGCACGCCCTGTATGAGTTTCAGATCATGATCCGTGAACTTTTCCGCTGATAGGGTTCCGAACCCTCCCATCATGCCTCCACCGCCGGGCATTATTATCAGCAGGTCCGACCCGAGCATTTCGAACTGCTTGGTGACGGCAAGCTGCATTCCCTGTCCGATCGATATGAGCGACACTACGGCCGCTATTCCGATGAAAATGCCGAGAATGGTGAGCCAGCTCCTCATCCTTCGCGTCCTTATGCTCCTCACTGCAAAAAAGAAATAGTCTGTTATCATCTCTGACCCCTCAGATACTTGGTTGCGGTGCCGTGGTCCCTGATCAACTGTCCGTCCTTGAGGTTCAGGAGATGTTCCGCATATTTGGCTATGTAAGGATCGTGCGTGACCACTATCAGGGTCTTTTTCTGTTTGTCATGCAGCTCCCTCAGCATGTCCATGACATGCTTGCCTGTATTGCTGTCCAAGTTTCCTGTAGGCTCGTCTGCAAGGATTATTTCAGGGTCGTTGACGAGGGCGCGCGCTATTGCAACGCGTTGTTGTTCGCCGCCGCTGAGCTCTGTGGGTTTGTGAGTCTCGCGTCCGGACAGTCCGACGGCCTTCAGCAACTGCTTCGCCCTTTCCGTCCTTTTGCCCTCGGGCACACCCTGGAATATCATGGGCAGAGCAACATTCTGCAACGCAGTTAGCACGGGTATGAGATTGAACTGCTGGAACACGAAGCCTATCTTCCTGCCCCTGATTTGGGCCAGCGTGCTTTCTGAAAGTCTGGAAATGTCCTTGCCGTCGAGAAATATCCTTCCTTTCGTCGGTATGTCAAGGCATCCAAGCAGGTTTACCAATGTGGATTTTCCGGAGCCTGACGGCCCCATGATGGCTATGAAATCAGCAGTATCTATCTTCAGATTTATTCCTTTCAGTGCAGGAAAGTGTACCTTTTCCATGTCGTATATTTTCCAGACGTTCTGCAACTCTATTATTGGCCTCATGCGTTACACCTGTCCGGCCAATCATACGTGCTATCGCTTCGATTTCTTCCTGCGCACAACGTACCAGATCGCGGCCGCGACGATTATTATGATTATGGGCGCTGTCCACCAGCTGGATTTTGCCGCGTTCGAGACCTCTACATCGATGTCGTAGGTCTCGCTATAGCTCTGTCCGAACGTGTCCTTCCAGTCCAATCCGACAGTGATGGGATACGTGCCCGGCACGACGTTGGCCTTGATAGTCAAGTCCTCTGTGTCCCAGTCATCTGCATCGATGCTTCCGATGTAGATGAGCGCCGGGGTCACGCTCAGTTTTGTAGAACTCGCTTTCATCGTCATGTAGAGCGCTTCCTGGCTGCCGCCGTTCGAAATCTTTATGCTGGCTGTCCCGCTTCCGCCCGGAGGTACGATTCCCTGACTGTCGAGCGTGACTATCCAGTTATAATTGCCAGCGATCATGAAGCCGACCGTCGAGTCGGTAGTCTGCTTGGTTCCAGTCGAGTCAGTATATTCGGCCGTTATCATGAACGTGTATACGCCTGATTTGGCTGACGGATTCACAAGAACAGGGACCTGCAGTTGGGTGCTGCTTTTGGCAGCCAACGAATTCACAAAAAGTTGGTTGGATGTTCCTCGCGGGAGCACGCTGTCGTTCGCAGACCATGTCATGACTATGTTACCGATTGAGTCATCGCCGCTGTTGAAAAGCGTGAAGTTTACTGTCGTGTCCGAACCGATCTTAAGCGTGTCCGGGCTGACGGACGTTATCTGCAGAGTCGACGGCGACTGGACGTTCACCAGCGCAACCTGCGAATAGACCGTGCACGTGCTTCCGTAGCAGGCCTCTATCCTGAACTCCGCTGTGTAGAACCCGGAGGGCGTCGAGCTTGGAACGGAGAAGCTTATTATCGAAGAAGTGGACTTGCCGCCTCCGATGCTGCCCAGCTCTTTAACCGAGAACGGTCCGAAGTCCAGATGCGAGTCGGCACTGGAAAGTATGACCTTGGCCCGTTCTATGGTCTCCGTGCCGGTGTTCGTTATCGAGAGCGTCACATAACCGCTGTTTCCAGGCGAGACCGAAGTTGGGACCGTGCTAGTCCTTATCTCGGCGGCCTGTGTTGCCAGCACCGGAACAACGAGCAGTATTAGTATTACGGCCGCAAGAACGAAAATTTGGTAAGCGCTCATAATCAACCATCCGTTTTAACTTGTTGAATTATGTCGTTAATAAAACTATCTTTCACAGCGGTCTTGTTTCCCTTCTGAGCTTGAGCAGAGATGGTGTGATTCCGACTCGGTCTACTAACTGTTCTTGCAGGTCGTTCACGTCGCGTTCAGCCAGCTTCGCTCGTATGTCCGCCTCTATAAGCGGCGCTGGGAAGCCGTACGAGCTGTGGCCGCACAGCGGCAGCAGCATTGACGCTATTCTGTTCGCCGTTTCCACGGCCTTTTTCTCATCGCTATAGAACTCTATCCTTACCGGCCTGTCGAACTCGGCCGTCTTCAAGTAGAAGCAGAATATGTTATCTCCGACCCCCAGGTCCTTGAGTATCGGGTGCTCGGGATTGGAGAAACGGAAAACACAGGTGCGTTCCCCCAGTCCGAGTATGTGATAGAGCAGGTTCGTGTCGCGAGTTCCGGCAAGAATCTTCTGCAGTTCCGGCGCGCGCTTGTTCTTTATCTTGGCAAGTATTTTTTCAGCCACTATTTCGCAGAACCTCCTTCCGCGCGAGTCCTCTATGCATCCGGCCAGTCTGCCGTTCGAAACATCGTACAAAGACTTGAAGCTTTCCAAGACCTTCTGATATCTGCTGTTTACCGTGCTGCCCTTCGGCGGTCTGTCCGAGCCGTGCGGTATGATGCTGCCGTCCAGCAGTATGAGGTCGGGTTTGAAATTGTTGAACGCGTTCAGAGCGGTATCTATCTCGCCATGCTGCCTTTCAAGGCTGCTGCTGGTCGACCATTCCTCGTCGTTGTAAGGGTCGGATATCAGAACCAGCGTAGGTGTCGCGATCGCGCTGGGCCAGTAGTCGATCGCGGCCAGCTTTCCATCGATATAATCGAATATGGCGGCCACAGCCCTGGTCAGAACCATGTCCACCCCGTGGTATGCATGCTGTGAGAGGCCGCCGTCTATGCCGATCACCCTCGCCTTTGTCAACGGATCCGGCGTCACTTTGTATATGAGCTTCGGTTCCAGCACGTCATCGCCCGTCATGTCCACGTTGTCCTTTATCTCACGCAGAAAATTGCCCAGCTTTTCCCTGCTGCCCTCTATGCTTCTTATCTTGTCCGCGATACCCGCGAGCTGGCCGAGAATCTCATGCATGGCTAACAATTGTTGCGTAAATTTATAAAGCAGCCGTTGAATTATGTTTCAGGTGATAGTCTTCCCAGCGAAAAAATCAGCCAAGAAGAAGTTCTACGTAACCACGCCGCTCTACTACGTGAACGACGTGCCGCACATAGGTCACGCGTACACTACCGTAGTGGCGGACGTCATTGCGAGGTTCTGGCGACTGCAGGGTGCGGACGTGTGGTTCCTGACAGGCACGGATGAGCATGGACAGAAGATGGAGAAAGCTGCAGCAGCTGCCGGAAAAGAGCCTATTGCTTTTGCCGATGAGATGGTGAAGAACTTTACCAGGTTGTGGAAGGCATTGGACATATCGTATAATGATTTCATACGCACGACCGAACCGCGGCATGAGAAGGTCGTCCTTGAAATATTCGACAAGCTGAAGAAAAACGGAGACATCTACAAGGGACATTACGAGGGCTGGTACTGCGTGCCGGACGAGAGCTTCTGGACCGACATGCAGGTCATTCGCGAGGGCGAAAAAGTGCTGTGCCCGGAATGTCGCAGACCGGTGGAAAAGCTGAAAGAGGACAGTTATTTTTTCAAGCTCTCAAAATACCAGAAAAAGATACTGGACCACATCAAACGCGACAAGCATTTCATCCAGCCCGATCTTAGACGCAATGAGATAGTCAATTTCATAAAACAGGATTTGCGCGACCTCAGCATCTCACGGACATCCACAAAGTGGGGCATCCCGATACCGGGCGACCCGAAGCACGTGATGTACGTATGGACGGACGCACTCGTCAACTACGTTTCTGCTCTCGGCTGGCCTGACGGCGAAAGATTCAAGAAGTTCTGGCCTGCCGACATACATCTGATAGGCAAGGAGATACTACGGTTCCACGTGGTCATCTGGCCGGCGATACTGATGTCCGCAGGGATAGAGCTGCCGAAGCAGATCTTTGCGCACGGCTGGTGGACCGTCGATGGCAAAAAGATGTCGAAGAGCGTAGGGAATGTCGTCAACCCGCTGGACGTCGTAAAGAAATATTCCGTCGACAGTTTCCGCTACTTCCTGCTTCGCGAGATGCCGTTCGGTTCGGACGGCGACTATTCGGAAAAGGCGATGGCCGCCCGCCACAACTCCGAGCTGGCCGACGACCTAGGGAACCTGGTGAACCGCACGGTCGTCCTGATCGAGAAAAAGCTCGGCGGAACAGTGAAAGCGGTCGCGAAGCCTGATGCGGACCTAGCACCGATTTTGAAGTCCACGCCAATCAAGGTCGCCGAGGCGCTTGAAAAGCTGCAGTTCAACGTCGCACTGACAGAAATATGGCAGCTGACGGCCGCCGCGAACAAGTACATAAATGACAACAAGCCGTGGGCCATCGAGGACAGCGCCGTACTTGCGGCTACGTTATACAATCTGCTCGAAACGGTGCGCATAATAGCGGTACTGATAAACCCTTTCATGCCGAGCACGTCTGAAAAGATATTGAGACAGCTTGGGATTGATGGTCATAACGTCCATTGGTCGGACGCGATCAAGTGGGGAGTGCTGAAGCCAGGCGCGGATATAAGAAAGGACGAAATACTATTCACAAAGGTGGAGGCGAAGTAGATGGAAGTCGACATAAACGAGTTTGTGAAGGTCGACATTCGTGTCGGTACGATAGTCGCCGTAGAAGAGATACCCGGGGCAGAGAAATTATTGAAGCTCACGGTTGATACGGGCGACGCGACACCGCGCACGCTTGTCGCAGGAATAAAAAAGAACCATAGCATCGAGGAGCTGGAAGGTCATCAGATCGTCGTTCTCTGCAACCTGAAGCCTGCAGTGCTCAGGGGTGTGAAATCGGAAGGGATGCTGCTGGCGGCTGATGCGGAAGACGGTCCTGTCTTGCTCGTGCCGGACAAGCCTGTGCCGGACGGAACGAAGGTTCGATGATTTTTAATTTTTTCTAACATATTTTTAACAACAACAATGCTTAAAAGCTGACCGGAAGAACTATCGATTGGTGCTTAGATGAGAATAGTACAAACGCCAGGCCTATCTACCAAGATTGCAGCAGGTCTGGACATCGCGGCCTCGCTTGCAGTCGAACAGCTTGGTATAACAATGAAGCTGCCGTTCTATCACCCCGTCATCTTGGGAGTGGTTGGTGGTCTTACGTTCGCTCTTTTTGCCTGGAAGGACGAGATTACCTGTGCGGTGCTGAAGGTCGCCGGTCCGATCCAGAACAAGAACACCTACAGCTACCGCAAGAACGAATTTAATGAGTTCAAGAGCAAGCTTTCTGACATGCAGCGTGAGCTGACCAGGAAGAAGGTCAAGAAGAGTCGTGACGTCTATCTTTTTGCAGAGCACAACAGGCCGAATTAAAGATATCTTAAACATAAAATCTGAAAAATAGCGATAAAGCTGCAGCTATAAAAATAGAAAGAAGACTCAAAATGAGTCTTACTCACGCGCTACATGCGCGAAGCTCGGCGTCAGGACTATCCAGTCCTCGTCGATGCCCGCTATGTCACCGTTCAGCGCTAGGCAGGTCTTGCGCAGCTTGTCTATAGCCCTCTTCAGTTCACTGATGTCCTTCTCTTTCAGGCTGCGTATCTTGACCAGCACTATGGCTCCACCGCGGACTCTCTTCTGGATTCGGTCGCTGTCTGCGAAGTCTTCGATCTTGTCTACGTGTATTGCGACCTTTCCGGAAGGCATGTCTGCTGCGGACGTGTCCAGTTCTATGAATTCCGTGTCTCCGATTGCTCCCTTGCCGAACAGCTTGTCGAACATTGCCATGTCATTACCTCCTTATTGTTAAAACCATCAAACCTGTATTTAGAATGACACCGTGGTGCTTATATATTTTTGCTTTCACCCTTGGAGATGGCTTCCAGCGCGGTCACGATGTTCCAGACCTGTGTTCTCGTGTACATCGGGATGTTCGGATCGTTCGATATCTCATCCAGGTCCGAAATCACGGAGTTTATCCGCACAGAAAACTCGATGTTGGCGTCATTCAGCGTTTTTATTGCAGACGCGCACTTGTCGCGGATGTTGCGTGGAACAGTGCGGTCGTCTGCTATCTGCTGTATCAGGGGTATTAGCTTTTCGAACATATCTATCGCCACGCATAAACTTCTGGAAGCAATAAGGCATTTGCTCTTTAAATGTCTTACGTCTATCAGAGCTTCTTTAGCGGCTTTCCGACCTTATTTGCAACGGCCTTCACCGCATAATCGAGCGCTTCGTCGGTCTTTTCTGGGTCCGAACCGTTCGCGCTGCCTGCCGTCGGATGTCCGCCGCCCGTTCCACCGACCAGCTCGCCGACCTTCTTGAAAATCTCAGACAGGTCCACCCCGTACTTCTCTATGCTTTCCTTGGCCCTGCTCGAGATTCGGACCTCGTCCTTCTTGACGGCCGCGACTATCGCGATGTCCGCTCCTAGCCGGACGAGCGCGCGGGCGGCCGGTGCTTCATGACTCCCTAGCTTTGAAACGGCTATTACGATATCTTCGACCTTCCACAGCTGCATATGCGCAGCGGCCTTCAGTCCTGCTATCGTATCGGACGGGTCAGCTGGGCTCGAGAGTATGCCGAGCACGTTGCTGAAATCAGCGCCTGCGCGCAGGAGTTCTGTCAATATCTCGAATTCCGGCAATGCTGCGAAACGCAGGTGCGCCGTGTCTGCGACTATGCCGGCCGCAAGGACAGTCGCGATCCGCTTGTCGACTGAACATTCCAGCTCTTTCAAAAGTTGATAAATCATCTGCGCCGCGGATTTTGCGGACGGCTCTATCCAGACGGTCCTGGCCTTCTTCGCAAGCGGTCCGGCAGGATGATGGTCGATGATGATGTCGGCGCGCAAGTTTTTTACTGATGCCAGCTGTTCAGGTACGGACGTCTCAACGATTATCACATTATCGAACTCCGCACAATCCGGATCTATCATGATGTCTGTGCCTTCCGCGAGCTTTCTGGCCGTTTTCGCTACCGACTCCGCCACACCGATTCTGGCCTTTATTCCGATCTGCCCGAGTCCCTTCTCGAGTCCTATGACGGAAGCCACGGCGTCGAAATCAGCGTTGTGATGCGTGAGCAGGAGAACTGAACCTTTCATCTCACGGATAGCGTTGGCGACATCTTTCAGTGGCATCCTAATAAAACGACCGCCGCAGATTAAGAATGTTTCGGTCTAAAGGTTATTTTTGTAATTCACTCCTGGTTTCGGGTTAAAACAGTTGGGTATTTAAATGTTGGGATACTATGCTAAATATGAGTGAAAGCTCAAGGGACATCGAACTTCTCAAAAAGCGCATAAGAAAGGACGTCGGGATGGAAGTAAAGCACGTCGAGCAATATTTAAAAAGCATGCCGGCAGAAAAGGTCGGCGACGTCATCGACTATTTGACGATTGAGATAATTGGAAAAATGGGTGACAGCGGTATCGTCGGAAAGTATGATCCTGTAGAGCTGTTGCAGGCGCGGTTCGACAACCCTGGCGCATACAGTTCACCTGTTGTTAATGCTTCGGCTGAAAAGAAAGCTTACATGAAACATGATGATATCGACGAGTTCATGGTGGATTATGAGGACAGACGCATAAAACAGGAAGAGCGTTATTTCAAAGTGACCGATGAAAATATGAGATCGATAAGACAGCGCGTTATAGGGAAGGTCAGACACGTAATGGGTGAGATACCTGATGCCATGCTCAATGATATTGACGATGAAATCCGAAATCTTTACGAAGAGCATGGGTGTGCCACCCTGGAAGAGGCATGCGTCTCAGTGCTTTCCGAACGATTGCCAATAACACCAGAGATTGCAACCGAACTGTTGTTTGAAAATCCCACTCTCGACCATAATCGTGGCGAAATCACGGTCGGACAATATGTTGTAGGATACTTCTGAGCAGATGGTTATTTGAACTTTTAGGGCCAATTATATATTATGTACGGAATATTAGAGGACAATACTAAGCTTGAATTAGGGCTTACTGAACAGAGTGTCGGCAGCAGAACCAAGCTTCATAGGATAAAATATGCCAACGATATGTTCCATAACAGGCTTCATATTTGCGATCCGACAAAAAAGCCTAGCTTTGTCGAAAAAATAGTTTACAGGATTCTAAAGTCATATGATTGCACCATTCCGGATGAAACAAAGATGAAAATAAAAGACTACGTACATTATCTAAAGAAACGTAAAACGGAGCATGCCGTGGCTACTGTTCTGAAGAACCTCGAGCGTACATATTCGAATCCGGCCTATGCCTAGTTGGCCTTTCCTTCCTCGCCGCGGATCATTTCGCCCAGCTTTTCCTGGACTTCCTTTATCTTCTCGTGTATCTTGGCGTCCTGCTTCTCCACGGACTTGAGTCTCAGGTCGGTCGTCTCTTTCTTCTCGGTCAGCTCCTTCACAAGTGCTGACTTCGTCGATTTGATAAGAACAGGACCGACCGCCTTGAACACGTCCTCCTTCTCCCCGGCCTTCTTCAGCTCTTCCAGTGCCTTCTCAAGCTCTATCTTCTGTATGGTAAGGCTTTCGCGTTGCATGGCCATCGATTGGGCCTGTTGCTGCCACGTCTGCAGCTGCATGATCGCCTGTTGTGCAGCCGGCGGTATTGACATGGGACCGTGTTCGTGTTTATCTTCAGACATCTATTTTACCTCCTGTGCAACATTTGCCGCTCTTGTCAGCCGCAGGCAGCTGTTTATGCCTGCGGACAGTTCTCCTATCGAGTCGGCGTTTACGATTATTATGAGCTTTTTGTCGGAAGGTTTCAATTCGGTCGTGAAACGCTCGGCCTTGATGTCGGGCTCGAGCGCAGCAGCGATCTTTTTCGGGTTGCTGACATCGAGCTCGATCGTCGCTTTCACTTGGCCTCTACCCGCACAACTGTCGAGGGCCTCTGCTTTACGACTATCCTGTAGCCGCACCATGGACATCGGACGCGTTCCTTCACGTGCTCCAGATCGATTTGCTTTCGGCAGTTTAAACAACGAAACATAGCATCACCTAGACCTTGATCGTTTTGGCCATCGCCTCTGCGACAGCCGATTTAGGCATATATGCGCCACCAGCGAACTTTACGCCGCACTTGCGGCAGGCCCATATGCCGGCCGTGACCCGTTTCAAA
Source organism: uncultured archaeon (assembly GCA_964353775.1). Lineage (GTDB taxonomy): Archaea > Aenigmatarchaeota > Aenigmatarchaeia > Aenigmatarchaeales > JAHLMS01 > JAHLMS01. The sequence goes on from CAYGWB010000005.1 coordinate 57,968, forward strand.
GCGGTCCGCTCACAATACGGACAGATTTGTTTCCCCTTCTGCACGGCCTCTATGGCCGCGACTATCTTTTTCGTCCTTGTTCCGTATCTCGGGCCGAATCTGCCTGTTGAAAGTGGCATATCAAATCACTATCGACTATTCTTTATAAAGCTGGCACAAGAGCTCTAAGCTCTTTTCCCTTTGCTATCGCCAGGTCAACAGCGGCCTCAAGTTCTGTGGTTGTGAAGTAGCCGTTTCCGCCTTTCTGTATCGCGCACAGCCTGCCTTCCTCGTTCGTGGCTATGGTTACGCGAGCGTCCAGCGCAGTCTCCTCTTCAGCTGTCGTGTCTATGAGCAGCGTCGAACCGATCTTCCCGATAGTGACCTCGATTGGCGTGTCCTTCATTTTCAACTTGCCGGACACCTTGCCATACTGTATCTGCTTCTTTTCTATATCATATTCCGGCAGGTTCGCCGTAAGCAGCGCGGATATAGCGGCCAGTGACGCCGCATCTATCAGGTTTCCGTCATGGTCCAGTATGTGCAGGTCTATGTGGATGCCCCACACTAGTTCGCCCGGCTTTATGCACAGCGCCTCCGTATCGATCGAATGCGATTCGCGTATTCCACGGTCGACTACGCGTGCAAGCTCGACAGATTCCGGTGCCGGCGGTCCGGGTTCGAAGTCTGGCGAAGCCAACGGCACGAACTCAGCATCTATTATCAGGAATCCCTCGTTCGGAGTGTCAGGGAACGGTTCGCGGACCTCGGCTTTTACGCCTGCCACGACCATAGTGTTTCCTATCCGTACGCGTGCGCTTCCTTCCGAATTCATGATTATACCAGTCTCTATCTGAATCTCCCTGAACTGGTCAAACGATCGGCCGTCTATTCGCATCTTGTCTTCAATGAGCTTCCTTACGTAACTCTCTGAAGGTTTCAATGTGACCATATCAAATTACCTCCTCTTCCGGAGCTGACGCGTATTTTTCGTACAGCTTGGCCTTGGCCAGGTCATATATTTCCGCACAGCCCACCTTCGCCATACCGAGCAACGTCATGAACTCTTCCTTCGTGATTATTCCGTCCATCTGGAGCATCACTATCTTGTCCTCCTTGGCTATCGTTGCGACGGGCATATCGACATCGCCGAAATTGTCTTCGAGTCCGGCAACGTCCAGTATCAGCGTTCCGTCCACCCTTCCGACCGAGCAGGAGACAACAAGATCGCGTATGGGCATTCCTGCGTCAGCCAGTGCTAAGCTGGCCGCGTTCAGCGCCGCACAGCGTGTGCTCGCGTCCGCTTCTAATATTTCCAGTATTATGTCCGTTCCTGTTCTCGGGTAGTCCTCGGTGAATATCACGTTTGCCAACGCCTCTTTTATCACCTTGGATATCTCCGTGCTTCGTCTTGATCTGCCAGGTCTGCTTCTCTCCTTCGTGCTGAAAGGTGCCATGAAATAGCTCACTTTGACGATAGTGTTCTGCGGGTCCTGAAGGGCCTTCGGATGGAACGATTTAGGTCCCATCACGCCTGCAAGAGCATGCGTGTTTCCGAACCTGAATTCGGCCGAGCCGTTCGCCCTTCTGAGCACGCCTATGTCGATGCTTATCGGTCTGAACTCGTCTGTCCTTCTTCCGTCCAGACGTTTTCCGTTCACCATGAGCTTTTCAGGCGCCCCAACTTTCTGTCCTCCCATATCAGACACCTCCGTCAAGCATTTTTGTTACCCTGTCCGTCAGGCCCTCGATGTGCGCCTCGGCCTCTATCTGTATTACAGCCTTCGCGGCCAGCGCCTCCTTCTCGCCCTTGAGCCAGACTACGCCGTTCTGCCCGACAACTATCTGGCAGCCTGTCTTGTTCTTTATCAGTTCGACCATGCTGCCTGCCTTGCCGATTAGTCGCGGCACTTTCGACGGTGTGATGCGCATGAGCCTTCCGCCTATGAGCTTCTTCGCCCGATAGTCGTTCATTGTCAGCTGCACGGACTTGCCGCGCGAGACCGACAGCACTTTCGCATATATCACATCGCCGATGTCGTAGTAGACTGATATATCGGTCTTGGTCGTATCGACGTATTCTCCAACAGCCTCTCCTAACTGTACTATGCTGTCGTACGGGCTGTTGATGTTGACTATCCAGAATGTAGACTGGATATCTGTCACGACACCGATTATTCCGTCGCCTGGCCTCGGCACGTAAACGCCTGCCAGCGGCGTGACTCCCACAAATCTGTCCTTTATTCGTACTAGTCCGAGTTGTTTGGCGCGTACTTCATTGTCGTTTCTGTAGCAACCAGCGCTCGGCAGCCACTCTAGGCCGCGTGCGAGCACTTCACCCGGAACAACCAGCTGCCGCTCCTTGGCGAGCAACGCTGCCTGTGCTTGTTCCATTCAAATACCCTCCCTTTTTAGTAATTTTATTTGCGCGCTTCCTTTGGTTAGCGCATTTAGTTTATCATAAAGGTCTGTCTGGAGACCTGCGGGCATCTCTACGACGGCCATGTAGTTGCCGTCCGAGCCCCATTCCTCGCGGCTGACTGTTCCGAAGTTGCGGACGATTCCGGACGTTCTCGGTCCGTATTCGGCAGCCACCCTCACGGCTATGCTGGCGCGTTCGAGCTTTATCGGTATTATCGGCGTTATCTGTTTCATCACAGCTTCTATCTGATGATCGGCCGGTCTCTCCGGATCTATCCTGACCTTTGCCTGCTCCATTGCTCGCAACACGCGCTCGAGCGGATGTGGCGCTCCCGACCGCGGGTCAACGCCTTGTCTTGAGATTGCGGCCGCGATCGCCTTCGTCTTCTCTTCCATCATTGCCCTGCGCTGCTCGGTCGTCAGCTGGACGTCCCCATCTTTGATTATTTTTGCCGCTATGGTCGCGAGGTCGTTCGTTCCGAACACCTTGTTGAGCGTCGCAGGCGAAGCCTTCGTACCCTTGTGCGCGTCCTCGAAGACCTCTGGTGCTGCCAGCAGCTGATCTATTGGCACGTTCTTTCCGCTCCTCAGTTCAGTAGCCTTCACAGGATCCACCAATAGCTCGAACTTCTGCCCAGCCTTGGTAATCCTTGCAATGACTGCTTTTTCGACAGAAACCGTCATGTAATCAACTTTCTTTTGTAATTTCGGTCTCTTTTTATTGCTACCAATATAATAAGGGAGCTTTATAAAGGTTGCTCTTTTTCAGAGGTATTTCTTCAAGAACTTGACGCCTTCTTCGCCGTGCCATTTCTTGAATTCCTTCGGCGTGATGACGACCAGTTCGATCTCCATCGGCTTGAGCCCTTTCTCGCCTGACTTCAGACCGGAAAGCGCGAGTTTGATCGCGTCTTCTTCCGTCAGCTTCTCTTTCCAGCCCTTTCTAAGTATTTTCAGAGCCTCTATCGCGCCGCGGCCGATGGCCTGCGCCTTCCAAGAATAGAATGCGGATGAAGGGTCGATCTCGTACAGTTGGGCGCCCTTCTCGTCGAAGCCTCCGACCAGCAGTGCCACTCCGTACGGCCTCACGCCCCCGTATTGCGTGAAAAGCTGCATCTTGTCGCTTATATCCTTCACAGCTCCAAGCACGTTCAACGGCTCGTCATATGTCATCTTGTATATCTGCGCTTTTACGCGGCTGCCTTCCACGAGAACGCGTCCGTCTGCCAGGAATCCGCTTATCGCAGCTCCCAAGTGGTCGTCTATCTGGTGTACTTTGTCCGAACCGCTGTTCGGAATGGCCAGTTCACCCAGCGGGCGAATCGCTGCCAAAACAACACCGCCGTCGAAAATGATCCCCAAGGAGGTGGTCCCACGTTTGACAGCCTCGCGCGCGTATTCAACCTGGAAAAGCCTGCCGTCCGGCGAGAATGTTACAATCGCTCGGTCATATCCCATGAATTCGGGCATGGCTTCCAGAATAATCACCTGTGTTATCTATGGCAATCAGGTCTTTATAAAGATTTACGCAAAGGTGCTGAGGTCAATCTCGCCGAAGAATTTTTTCCTCGCGCCCCTGATGGTGCCGCTCACGCCCAGCACGCGTATTATCACTGGCGTGTCGCCTATCCTGCTGGCGAACGCAAGAGCCGCACGCACAGCTTCGACTGCATTATGACTTACGCGCAGCAGACCTGTCTGCTTTTCCGCGTTCCAGCTGTCCCTGATTATGCGTATCTGGGCGTCTGCCGTACCGAGTTCGCCTAAAAGACCGATAAGACCGAACCATATCGCGTTCGTCACATCAGACGAATCTACCTTTGCATCGGATATGACCTCATAAGCCAAGTATCTTGCTCGCGGACGGAGCGTCGGAGGCAGCATCGCCGGCCGTGCGAACTTCTGCTCTTCAGCCATTCGGCAGCACCTCCACGCCGCCTGTTATCGTACCTGCCAGCTTCCTCTTGTTCCGTTCGACCATGCTTGCCGGAACATCAGAAGCCGCTGCGAACGCATGCGGAAGTTCTGCTCCAAGCACGCCTGCCAATGCTATGAGCTGTCTCGGATCCCGCAACTCCCATTTGGATTGGCTGCCGCTGACAACTATCATCTGCGCGCGGAATGCGGCTGTAAGCTGCACGTTTGTAGCTATGTGCTGGAGCGCCCGTGACCTGGCCTTTCTTACGGCACGGAGAACGGTGTTGAAACTTATCCCGATGGCAACGCCGTTGGCCGCGGCCGCTGTCAGACATATGTCATCAAGTCCGCTGTCCGGTCTGTTCAGTTCCGGATGGACCAGAACGTCTACGCGGCTGTCCTCGCAAGCTGCGCGGTTGATATGGTAGTCGCCGCCGGCCACTATCACTATCGGGACCAGCTTCCTTACTTCGTCCAGTTGTCTCTTTAGTTCCTGCACGTCCTTCGGTCTTAGCGTGACTGCTGGAACCAGCTCTATCTTGACCTGCTGCTGGACAGCGGCTATCGCTGTTTTCATGTGTTTGAGCCTTTCCTGTCCGGCCCAGTTGTCGGCTATCGCTATGCCGGACCAACCCAATCGCTCGGCCATGCTTGCCAGTTCTGCGATGTCATGCTCGCCAGTACCGAGGTTGCTAAAGACCTGTAAATCGTAGAAACGCATAGATAATTTTCAGCCGCCAAAGATAAAAAGGTTGGGCTTTTCTAACGTTTTCCGGGTTTGTTCCTTCTCTCGAAGCCCTTGCCCTTGGCCCTTAGCATGCGATGCGACCTGCCAGCTGACGTAAGACCGCGGAAAACTCGGCCTCTGTTCGCCGGTTCGCATATCCAGTTCAGCTTAGGATCGTTCTTTATGCAAGGATGGTTCGGGTCGACAAGGATTATTTCATACCATATGTCCCGCCCGTCCTCAATTGAGTAATACGAGTTCAGTACTTCCAGGTTCGGGAAGGCGGATGCGGCGCGCATCTCGGCGATGTGCTGAAGGTTCGGGACAGGCGTCATGGACGTCATGCCTGACTTTGTCGGTTTTCTACCGCCGGCCGGTTTCTCGCGCTTCGATGTTCCTTTTCCGATGCGTATGCGTGCGACAATAAATCCCTGTTTGGCCTTCCAACCCAGTGCGTGTGCACGGTCCAGGCGCATCGGTCTTTCCAGTCGTACCAATACAGGCTCGCGTCTGAGGGCTATCAATCGCTCCCTAATAATATCATTTGGCAGATTTTGCCACGTTTGTCTTATGTACTTGTAGTATCCCATTGTTCTCACATCACTGCTACTGCAGTTTCAAGAGTGAAACTATTTATATTAGCGACCTTTATAAAGATTCATGTACGGGGCAGGAACGATAGCAAAAATCGTGTTCGGTATCGTGCTTGTAGCAGTCGGCGTCTGGGCGCTTCTGCCAGCGACGTGGTCGGGACTCGCGCTATGGGTCGAGTTGTGGTCTTTAATCAAGGGAGTCATGCCCATCGCAATAGTCTTCGTCGGACTGATGCTGATCTGGATAGAGACCGAAGAGCTGACGGTTCGCAAGAAAAAGTAGAGCGTTGTGACATTTCTTGTTTAGCTGTAGCTCTTTCCGGCACACATGCCTATAACGAAGCGATATCTTGCATTCTCGGAGAGATCTTTGCACTCAGGTATCGGCCATCCGTGCGAGACGGCGTCTTTGTATACCTTCATCACCGTTTCCTTCTCTTCGGCGGATATTAGGCCTTCACTGTGCGCATCCTCTATCACTTCTTTCCAGTCTTCTGTCATGCTTCTAGTTGATACCATAACTATTTCAATATGTCGTTTCGCACACCATAATCTATTAATCTTTTCGATAGCCATCACTATCCATGCACGCTTTCTCGAATGAGAGTCTCTGCAGTCGCTGCAAGGGCAGACTGTGGTGCGGGAAGTCCAGCTGTCCGATGCTCGTGAAGTTCTACGCCCAAGAGCGTACGATGCCCGTGCTTGGAACGGAGATCGATGGCAGCAGCCCGCCAGGTGTTTTCATCGGTCGTTTCGGTTATCCGAAGGTCCTGGTCGGCCCGTTGATCCCGCCGCAGCACGGCGACACGAACATCCTCGACACGCCGGAGATGTGGTCAGGCCTGAACATAGAGCAGATATGCAACTTCCGTTTTTCTCTGGTGCGCGGCAAGGCAACGGCTGACGTCAAATCCGCGGCAGTGATCGATGCCGGCTCGGGTTCTGTTGCCAACGAGCGACTGATAACAGCGACGCGCGAGCTCGCGCTGGCCAGTACGCCGAGCGAGGCCGAGGCCAAGTTTGCAAGCAGGCCTGTCGGCCGTGCGGTCGGCGGCGACGAGGTCCAACCGTTCGGTCCGTCCGCAGCGCTGAAGCAGCTGGATGTGGGCAATCTGAAGATCGATACGAAAATCGAGAAGACTCACGGTGACACTGACATGAAGGCCGCTGATGCAGTTCTAAAATTGTATCAGGGCGGCGTGCTGATATCAAAAATCCAGAAGGCGTTCTCTGTCGGAGCATTCGGCCTCGGGAAGCGCAGGCGTTTCGTTCCGACGCGCTGGTCAATAACCGCCGTGGACGACACCATCGGAAAGGACATGATCACCAGAACAAAGACCTACCCTTTGATAAACGAGTACAGGGTCTACGAGCACAACCAACTGGACAACCGATGGATAGTCATGATGCTTCCGAACGAATGGTGCTTCGAGCTGATAGAGGCCTGGTATCCAGGCACGCTCTGGAACCCTTCAGCCAGGATAGAAATATTCGGCGACCACGAACTCTTTGAAGGCCGGAAAGAATATGCGCAGATCGGCGGATGCTATTACGCGAGCCGTTTGGCTGTCAACGAACTGCTGAACGCGGAACGAAGACAGGCAGGCGTCTGCGTCTGGCGCGAGGCCCATCCCGGTTACATAATGCCGGTCGGCGTATGGAACGTACGCGAGGCAGTGCGCGCGGCCGTAGCGAAGAAGCCGATGAAATTCGCAACGCTGCAAGAGATGCTTGCACACGTATCAAAAACTTTTGATATTTCGATGGACAGGTGGCTAGAGACGAGCGCAATACTTAAGAACGTTAAAAGCCAGCGTAAGCTGTTCGATTTCATAAAGGTGAGCAGATGCAAGTGACCGAGATACAATGCAAGTCCGCGCTCGTCAAGACAGGCCTGCCCGGAGGAAAATATGCGCTGAATCCTTATCGCGGCTGCCAGCACGGCTGTTCGTACTGCTATGCGCCTTCCGTGCTGCGTGAGAAGCGGCAGTGGGGCGATTTCCTGGATGTTAAGACGAACATTGCCGACTTGCTTGAAAAAGAGGTCACAAAAATGCAAAAAGGGAACGTGCTCATGGGCACTGTTACGGACGCCTACCAGCCATTGGACATCAAATACAAGCTGGCCCGTCGCTGTCTGGAAGTTTTCGTCGCATACGATTGGCCGATAACAATACAGACGAAGTCAGCGCTAGTGACCCGCGACGCCGACTTGCTCTATCAGCTTTCGAAAAAGGATGTAGGCTTTACTATCACCACGCTCGACGAGGCCGTGCAGAAGAAATTCGAGCCGGGCGGTTCAAGTCCGGCTGAGAGGCTGTCCGCGCTGAAGGAGCTGGCAAAGGACGGGATTCCGGCGTGGATATTCATCGGTCCTGTTCTGCCTGGAATAACAGAGAACGAGATCGAAAACATAGTCGCCGCGGCCGCGAAAGCTGGTGCGAAATCGGTTATGTGGGACAGGCTCAGGCCGAGACCTGGATTCGGGATGAAAGCAGAATATGCCTCGGACATAGGTGCGAGAATTCGTGCGGCATGCGAAGCAAACGGCGTCGCCTGCCAGTCCGCATTCCCGACAGATAGTTTAAATAATTCTGATAAAGAGTAGTTCTTTCATGCCATTGGAACAAAAGGAAGTCAAAAAGGCACTCCGCAACAGCATAGCCGACGGAACGGCAAGCTCGGTCAAGTCGGCCATAACAGGCACGTACACCGTGCCTTTCGCGCTATCGCTTGGAGCGAGCGCGGGCGAGATTGGTATCCTAAACAGCATACCGAACCTCGCGGCAACCATCAGCCAGATGTTCGCAGGCAATTTCATAAAGAAGATGAAGGGGCGAAAACCCGTATGCAATAATCTCACGCTGATATCTCGTCTGGTATGGATTCCGATAGCGTTCATACCGTTCCTTTTTACGCACAATCCGATTTTTTGGCTTCTAGCCCTACTTACAGTTTCACAGATGACCGCGAGCTTGGCCGTTACGGCCTGGTCGAGCTGGATAGGCGACCTAGTCCCGCCTAAGATGTTGGGACGGTTCTTCGGCAAACGAAACTCGATCGGCGGCGTCGCATCGTTCCTTACAACGCTCGGTGCGGGATGGCTACTCACGGCCGTTGACGGTTCGTTCGGCTTCATGACAATATTCCTGGTCGCGGTCCTGTTCGGTCTTATATCCAACTTTTATCTGAGCCGCATACCTGAACCCAAGTTCCATGACCATACGCGTATGAGGTCACCTTTCAAAGAATTCGCGACAGAGTTCAAGCAAAATGTCAATTTCAAGCGTTTTGTGACCTTCATATTCGCATTCTATCTTGCCGTCTATGTTGCGGCGCCATTTTTTGCCGTAAGTATGCTGAGAGATTTCGGCCTGAGCTATGACGTTTATGCGCTAATAATGGCGGTCAGTATACTTGCGACAATCGTTTCACAGCCCTATTGGGGACGTCTGGCCGACCGTTTCGGTGACAGGGCGATAATGGCAGTATGTGTAATATTCGCCACATTGGTGCCCGGTCTGTGGTTGTTTGTTCGTGGTCCGATTGACATAGTAGTCGTGCAGCTGTTCTCTGCTTTTGGATGGGCGGGTCTCGATCTTGCTACTTTCAACTATCTGCTCGGGGTTACCAGTCACAAGCCCAGCTACATAGCCAACTACAGCATGCTCTCAGGTATCGCGATATTTGTCGGCCCGTTAGTAGGAGGTGCGCTTGCTGAATCGGGTCTTGTTGTGGCCGGCCTCGCTGGCCTGTCGGCCGTCTTCTTCATCTCCTTCATACTACGTATCGTCTTCTCCGCGATATTGATTCCAGGTCTGGTAGAGGTAAGGCCGGCCAAATGGGTGCCGCCAACTCCCGTTCTACTGTGGAAGTCGGTGACGATATACCCGTTCAGGTTCTTCAGGCACGAGTTCGCTACCGCGCAACACTATGTCTACCATCACAGGCCAAGACGCGGAATTGTTTCGACTATTTTGCGGCGCTGACAATAGAAACTATATCGCAATCCGCCAGTTGGTAATTCGCGCCCAACCGCATCTTTTTCCTGCCGTCCATCGCATACAGGAAACCCTTGCCTATGTCCGCGTGGATCTTGAACGCGAGGTCTCGGGGCGTACTGCCCAGCGGCATCAGGTAGACGTCCGGCAACAAGTTTCCTTTGCTGTCCGTCCATTTGTTCGCATCCATGACCGGGTAGACGGCCCTGTATTTCAGCAGGTCAAAGACAGCATTATTCAGTATGTTCTGAACGCCGGTGCTCCCATACTTCGCAAGCACGTTCTTCTTTATGAACTCGAGCGCGGCGGCCTGCTGCTTTGAGAGCTTGTCGCTGACTATCTCGAAATCCGAAGAGCCTGAAATGTATTTTATCAATCCGTTCTTTGCCGCGCCGCGCAACGCTACCTCCGATTCGGCGCTTACAGGAACGATGAGCAGGTGCGGAAACTCTTTCTTCAGCCGTTCGATGTTTGCTTTGGCGGTCGGCATGTCCGCCTTGTTTGCGGCAATGACCAGAGGTTTTGAAAGCAGACGGAGCTCGTGAGCGAGTTTCGACGGCTCCAGGCCGGCCTTCGCTATCGCGGCGTCGACATGTTCGCGGCGGATGCCTATGCCGGCCAGAACTTCCGCAGCTTTCCCCCTTTCTTTTATTTTTTCGATGTTCCGCTTTATCACATCGGTGAACCAGAGCTCGATCTCGTTCTCAAGGAAGCGGACGTCGTTCGCAGGATCGTACCCTTCGGTCGGGTTGCCTTCCGCATCCGTTGTTCCGGCCGCATCGATCACGTGTATGAGCAGGTCTGCGGGAACGAGATCGTTGAGGAACTGGTTTCCAAGGCCCTTGCCTTCGTGCGCTCCGGGTACCAGTCCGGCCACGTCCAGCAGCTTAACCGGTATCAACCGCGTCCCATCCGAGCACATGGAATTGTTCGGTTTGCATGACTTTTTCAGTTCGCTGTGGGGGCATTTAGCAGTAACATATCCTATTCCCACATTCGGTTTTATCGTCACGAACGTCCGGTTGGATATCTCTACGTCTATGAGCGTGGCTGCCTTGAAGAAAGAGCTCTTGCCAGTATTGGTCTTACCAACAATGCCTATCTGCATACAGACAGTTGAGCAAGGCTGTATTTATTTTCGTCTTTTCCCTACTCGTCCGAACTTCCAGCCCATTGTGTAGGCTATCTCGAACATTACGAGCAAGGAAAGCGCGGCGTTTATTGACGTGAAGACTATATCAGCCTTTAGCCACGAGTAGACGAATAGCAGTATGGTTCCAATCAGATAGATGCCAGCGAAGCGCAAGTCCACCAATTTTTTGTGGCGCTCGACGGCCTCCCACATCTCATAGCTCCATGCAGCTGCTATCATCAATGCCCCGCCGATTCCGATCCATAACACGTTTGCTGCGATGTCAAGCATGAACTTTTATATAACTTGGCTTTGTATATAAAGCTAAGGCGAGAAGCATGCAGGCTCCTATCTGTGAGGTATGTCTCAATTCAGAACTTCTTTGCGCTGGCTGCGCCGACAAGCTTGCCCGCGGCGACATCACCCAGGCCGATGTCGATGTGGCGCGTACGCTTTATACAATGTCGGACAAGATACGATCGTTGAAGGACGTGAAAATACGGAAGGTCATCGATAGTAACGTGCTCATAATTGTGGCGGGCGCAGGCGACGGCGCACGGCTCGTCGGCAAGGGCGGCGCGGTCGTAAAGGATCTTGCGAAGACGTTCGGCAAGAACATCCGCGTGCTGGAGGAGAAGCCTCAGATGCGCGCCTTTGCAGCCGAACTGATAACACCGGCCACCCTGCTCGGCGTGAACACGGTCTACCGTCAGGATGGCGAGAGCTTCCGGCTTCGCGTGCCTGAAGCCCACAGGCGAAGGCTCGTCATGGCGCCAGAGGCCATATCCGCCGTCCTCACCAGCATATACAGCTGCAAGACCGAGATAATTTTCGAACCCTAGGTACTGGTTTCTATGAGATTGGCAGCGATAAACAGACAGCTATGCAAACCAGAAAAGTGCAGACAGGAATGCATTGCGGTCTGTCCCATAAACCGCGCAGGAAAGAAATGTTGCTGGGTCGACGAACAGATAAAGAAGGCCCGCATCGATGAGGAGCTCTGCATAGGTTGCGGGCTCTGCGTTAAGCGTTGTCCGTTCCATGCAATAGACGTTGTCAATACTCCTGAGAAGCTGAAGGAGACGCCGGTGCATCGTTTCGGTCTGAACGGTTTCACGCTCTTCCGTCTGCCGTTCCCTGTAAAGGGCGAGGTCGTCGGACTTCTGGGTCCGAACGGTGTTGGTAAGACCAGCGCGCTCAAAATTCTTTCCGGAGACATCATACCGAATCTAGGGACCGACAGGCCGGCCGTGCCGTCCGCGCTCGTGAAGGTGTTCCGCGGCACAGAGCTGCAGGAACATCTGGAACAGCTGACCAAGAAGAAGCTCCACGCAGTAGTCAAGCCACAGAACATCGAGGGCCTGTCGAAGGTCGAGGGCACGGTTGCCGAACTTTTGAACCGTTTCAATGAGCGCGGAGAAATAGAAAACATAATCAAAGAGCTCGAGTTGGTTCCGGTGCTCGAGCGTCCGTTGACCGCTCTTTCAGGCGGCGAACTGCAACGGATCGCGATAACGATTGCGGCAAGCCGTGTCGCCGACGTATATTATTTTGACGAACCGTCCAGTTATCTGGACGTCAGACAGCGCTTGGCAACTGCAAAACTCATACGCAAGCTCGCAGCGGACTCGGCCGTCATCGCGGTCGAGCACGATCTTGCAACCTTGGATTATCTGGCCGATCGCATACACATCTTTTACGGCGTGCCTGGCGTATACGGTATAGTAAGCAAGCCGTACAGCTGCAGGGTAGGCATCAACGCGTTCCTCGACGGTTATATCAAGGAGGACAACGTGCGCTTCAGGCCTTTCCCGATAGAATTCAATGTCTCGAAGACGGCCTCCTCCACCACCGCAAAACCTGTGCTCACTTGGGAAAAATTGACAAAGAAGTTCAAAGGCTTCTCGCTCGATATCGCCTCCGGCGAACTGCTCGAAGGAGAGGTTCTTGGAATATTCGGTGCGAATGCCCTGGGAAAGACAACGTTCGCCAGGATGTTGGCCGGCGAGCTGAAGCCCGACAGCGGAAAAATAACAAAGACGCTAAAGATATCCTACAAACCGCAATATCTGAGCACGGATTTCAAAGGCACTGTCTCTGAACTTCTCGGCACAGTCACGGACGTATACTCGGAAGAGTTCCGCACGGACATATTGCGGCCGCTCGAGCTAGAAAGACTGCTAGAGGCTAACCTGTCGACTCTTTCAGGCGGCGAACTGCAGCGAGTGGCAATCGCCATGTGCCTAGGACGGCAAGTGGAAGTCTACCTGCTCGACGAGCCTTCCGCTTTTCTAGACAGCGAACAGAGACTTGCGGCTGCAAAGGCGATAAGAAAGATGTGCGAGCGGCGCGGCTGTTCAGCACTCATAATAGATCACGACCTGCTGTTCCTGAGCTATCTAGCCGACAGGGCGATGCTGTTCTCAGGAACATCGAGCATCAATGGTTCTGCCGAACAGTTCGGATTGACAGAAGGCTTCAACAGGTTCCTGTCAGAAATTAACATAACGTTCCGCACCGATCCGGCGACCAAGCGCCCGCGTGCAAACAAACAGGACAGCCAGGCCGACAAAGAGCAGAAATCTTCTGGAAAATATTTCATTGTCTAAATGTGCTTTATTATTTTTTGTATTCTGTCCCATGGCATGCTCAACCAGAGCGCGCCTAGCAACAGGCCGTTCGCGGCACCCACGATCACATCCAACACCCAGTGAGCACCCAGGCCTACCCTGGATAGTGCTATCAGTCCTGCGAAGACAAGAAGCGGTGTCCGCGCCTTCGGATAATAACTACCGATTATCACAGCCGCCATGAATGCGAGCTGGGCGTGCCCCGAAGGCATGCTATTGCCGGATAGGAACGGAAAATATTGCTGTTCGAACTCGAATGTGTTCAATCCAAACGGCGGCCTGGGTGTGGCAATCACACTCTTTAGGACGAACGCCACTGCTGCATTGAGCCATATGCCAATGAACAGCACGGCCCCTACAGTACGACCTCTGATCTTTCTGCCGACCTTGCTGAACTGGCCCCAGAAGAATATTCCGGTCGCGACAACCAGCCAGGCGGTGAAAGAGCCAACGTTTGCCATGATTGTCCATATAGGAGCGGCGACTGCCAGCACATTGAAAAGCGCCAGTGACGCGACCTGATCGCTCACTAATATGCCGTACACGACCGCGATTGAGTATGCAACGGCCATTTCGAATTCGCGACGCATATAAAGATTTGGAGCTGTTATAAAAAGAGATGGTGGGTCGATGCAATACTGGTATAAGGGCATGAAGATTGGGCTTGCTAAAGACGTTTACGAGCCTCTAGAAGATTCTGAACTTTTGGCCGAAGCACTTGAGCAAGATATGAAATCAGGCCTTGTCGTACTGGATATGGGCTGCGGTTGCGGCCTGCTCGGCATGATAGCCGCAAGGGCCGGCTGTGACGTGACAGCTGTTGACGCGAATCCGGAGGCCATCAGACTCGCATCTCTCAATGCCAAACTCAATGATGTCAAAATAGAGTGTCTTGTTTCTAACCTTTTTGAAAAAATCAACGCCAGATTCGATATTATTGTATTCAACCCGCCATATCTGCCAGACAAGGACGATGTTAAAGGCAGCGAGATATGGAGCAACCGAAACGTCATCGAAGATTTCATCGAAAAAGCGGCCGGCCATCTAAGACCGAACGGACGCATCCTGCTTCTTGTCAGCTCACTTACTCCGACATCGGATGTTATTGACAGACTTGCAAGGGCGGGTTTCAATGCTGAAATAGTCGCACAACGCAAGGTCCCGTGGGAAGTCCTGTCCGTAATACGCGCCGAATTGCAAAGCGATAATTTATAAGTCAGCTTTCGAATTATTTAGGCATGCGAGCCAAACTGCTGATAGCCGTACTTCTGGTGTTCCTTCTAATTATCCCGCTGGCATCGGCAAAGAGCGTAGTTTTCATCACTGGGAACGATACCTGCCACAGGGGCAGCTGCAGTTGCTTGAGCAGCGAAGAAACGTCATTCTGCAACAGGCTTAAAACCAATCTCGGTTATAACGTCACGATAATCGGCGAAAGTTATGTCATAGCCAATGACACCTTCGAATGGTCACAATGGGCCAACGCATCTGACCTCATTTTCCTCGGCAGCACCACCAATCGCACAGCCAACATCAGCTCCGAAGACCACCAAAAGTTCTGCAGCAACGTGTCGCTCTTCGTTCCCGCACACAAGATATTCGCGACCTTCACCAACGCTTACATGAACGGCACAAACACCAGCGGATGTGCCTTCGATACGCCGCTCAGCATGGTCGAATGGTCGACCGCGACCAACAACAGCTGCGCCTCACCTTCCGGCTTTCGCAAGCTCGTTGACGGTTACATCACTTCCGGCATGGTTAACGAACCCGCGCTTTACACTACCACCTATCCGGTTAAGATGCACGGACCGGCATCACCGTCCAGTCCGGTCGGCTGGATAGGTGTGGCCTGTCCCAATCCGACAGGCGTATTTTCCGTCGTCAATACTACGGACAAGGGTGTGTTCTGGGGCCTCGACAAGCCGTCCATTTTTACAGCAGATGCTTGGAGTCTTTTTGACAGGACCATATGGAACGTACTTAACGAGACCGGATGGACAGTAACGCCGTACATGATACCTTCCATGCCCACAGCCAATGTGAGTGCGATGGTAGTGGCAAAAGTTATGGAGCGCGGCCTGCCAATCAACAGCACGAATACGGTAAACTTCACGCTTAATTCGGTTTTGGGCAATCTTGTCTACCAGAGCGGCTACTGGATCAGCAGCCTTGTGACAGTTCCGTCAGTCGGGAGCTATACGCTTAACGTCACTGGCTGGGACCCGTACGCGTTGCGCGGTTCGGCTTCAAAGTCGGTGGCAGTCGGCAACCTAACGGTCTCAATACTGTCCGGAGACTATGCACCAGGCGATAACTACGTGGTCATAGCGAACGTTACGGACAACGGCACGTTCGTGCCGGCCAACGTCAATGTCACCATATGGAACTACACAAGCTGGACGCCTGTATCCTCTTCGGTCATGTCCAGCCCAGGCGCGTACTACACGATGACCATAATCGGCATCCAGACGGCCGGATGGCGGGAGCCGCTGCTAATCGAAGTGACTGCCATCAATGGCTCGTACAGCGGCGGAAATTACAAGCAGATAAACATCGCCACGTTCCTATCCGGCAATCTGACGAGTGACAAGACAAGCTACAAGCCGGGCGAACTAGTAAGCCTGAATTTAATGACCAACGCCACGCCGAACGTTACGGCTGTCAATATGACGGTTTTGGATCCCGCAAACATATCGACACCATTGGGAACGATGACCCGTATCAATTCTACGTTGTGGACGCTGAACTACACTTTATCGCCGAGCAGTCTGAACGGGACGCACACATTCAATGCCAGCTTCACGGACGGGGTCCGAACCAGTTGGGCTTCGAGCAGAGCGGACGTGAAGGCCTATGACTTGTATTTCTCAAAAAACAAGGCCGTTTATTCGACAGGCGAACCGGTTGTAATGACAGTTCAGATACTGAACCCGTACACGACCGGTATCAACTTCAGCATAGTCATCAACGTCACGAGCCCGTCCAACAACACGACTGTTGTAGGCAACGGTAACATAAGCGGTGCCGGCAGCTGGAACACGAGCTGGACGATACCGATGACGTCACCGGAAGGCAGCTATAAAATAAATGCGTCGATAAAAGACAGCGCCAACCCTCTGCGCATGACATTTTTGACGGACACCTTCAGCGTAAATGCGACGCCTTATGTTTCCGTATCTCCGATTTCATGGTCACTTAACGCGACAGCGGCCAAGCGCTACAACCAGACATTCGTGATAAACAACAGCGGCGCCGTAGACTTCGTGAACATGACCATTGTCCCAAGCTCAGGCATCGCGCCGTTCGTTGACATAACGTCGGCCAACATATCCTCGCTCCCGCACGGCAACACCACAAATTTCACCGTTGGCTGGAACGCAAGCGCGCCGGTCAATCTCTCCGGTACGATAACAATCGCCGCCGTGAACCAGTCGCTTTTAGCGTCCATACCAGTGACTCTGAGCATGTCGGCGTCCGCAGGCCCGCCGCCAGTGCAGAACTGGCTGTCAGTCAACCCTGCAACACTAATCATGACCACCACCATTGTCATCATAACAAACAGCGAATTCACACTTTCAAATTCTGGAACAGCGGACCTGACTGACATAACTGTAAACGTAGGTGACGAACTGACAGGCATTGTTAAAGTTACTGAAAAGCCAGACAGGGTGCCGGCATCAGGAACAGCAATACTCAAGCTGAGCGTTGATACGACAGACGCGACCGAAGGCGTCCGTGCCGGAACAATAGCCATCAGAAGCTCGAGCGGATCGACTGAAATAACGGCCAACATAAAGATCGTCGGCAACCTCGCGGAGAAGGCCGACACGCTCTATTTGCAGTTGGCCGGGCTCAGCGCCAACGTTTCAGACCTGGCCGATAAAGGCAAGAACGTCACCTCGATCAGGACGTTGATAGAGGCCGCATCAGCCGCCATAACCGCGGCGCGCTCAGCTTGGCAGGCAGGCGACTATGAGACAGCTGACACCAAGATATCCGAGGCCGAATCGAGCATCGGCAGCATCCAGACGGCCCTGACTTCACTGGCAACCGCGCCCATCGAATCGAAAAAGGTGGGCGGCGTCATATGGGCGGTCGCCGCTGTCATAATAATTATGATAGTCGGACTCACGGTGTTCAAGTTCAAGGACCAGCTTAAGGCTCTCATCGACCGCCTGCTCAAACGCAAGCCGAAAGCGCCACCTTCCCAACCCCAAGAATACGGTAGTTATCCGGAACAGGAGCAGGGACCGCCGCCTGAGGAGGCTCCGCCAGAAGAGGAACGCGAGGGCCGCTACCGAACCGAATGGTATTAACTTAAAAGTCCGCTGAACGATTTTTCTTTAATGCCAACAAACGTTACGGCCGAGTTCGTCCACGCCCAATCGCGCTATATTTCTGCCAAGACAAGGGAGGAAAAGATGGCCGCGCTCGAGGAGATGCTCGCTACTGTTCCTAAACATAAGGGAACGGAACATCTTCAGGCCGAGATACGCTCTAAGCTCGCCAAGCTGCGCGTTCAGAAGATTTCGAAGGCTGCGAGAGGCAGCATTTCTGTATCAAAAGAGGGCGACGCCCAGATAGCGATAATCGGTCCCACTCAGGCCGGCAAGAGCTCGCTTCTGTCGAAACTCACAAACGCCAAACCAAAGATATCCGACATACCGTTCACGACAACGAGGCCTGAGGTCGGTGTTGCCGAATGGAAAGGTGTCAAGTTCCAGCTCATCGAGATACCTTCCACGTTCGAACCGTCGATGATGTCCATAGCAGCTAACTCGGACGGCATACTTGTCGTTCTCGACCCGAGGCACAATCTGACCGAACAGAGAGAAAAAATCCGCGAGCTATTCTCAAAATTCAGGATACGCAAACCATATGTCGAGATAGCCGGCCGAACGATCCTTGACGCGGACCAATTGAAGGCCGACATTTGGAAGATGCTCGGCCTGATTCGCATCTATACGAAAGAGCCCGGCAAGAAACCGGAGACCAAAGCGCTCGTGCTCAAGGAAGGTGCGACTATCCGGAAGGCTGCATCAGCAATACACAAGGATTTCCTAAAGTTCTTCAGGTTTGCAAAGGTCTGGGGCAGCGCCAAATATCCGGGCGACC
Source organism: uncultured archaeon (assembly GCA_964353775.1). Taxonomy (GTDB): domain Archaea; phylum Aenigmatarchaeota; class Aenigmatarchaeia; order Aenigmatarchaeales; family JAHLMS01; genus JAHLMS01. The sequence continues at coordinate 76,486 of CAYGWB010000005.1, forward strand.
GCGTGGGCCTGGGCTACCACCTGAAGGATGGAGACATCCTGGAAATACATGCAGGATAGCAAATGTTATATAGTCTTCTGTACAGTTAGTTGACATGCCAACCGAACGTTCCGACATGCCTGACAACTGGTATCAGACCGTTGATAAGGCCAAGACCAAGGCCAAGAAGATGCTGCAGCAGACCGTGGCGGTCGACCAGAACACCTCCGTGGTCGTGGGCAAGCTCATAGCTGTCGACATAGACACTCTATGGCGGGCCAAGTTCCCTTATTGCAGGCTAACAATCGAGAACCCTGTGCGTTACAGACCGGACGGCAACTTCGAGTGCAAGATGGGCGATACGGAGCTTTTTTTCGTCAACAAGCCCGATATGGTTATGAACATGAACGAACTGAACACGAGGTTCCCTGGCGTCCGTGCCGGTTCAGCCACAAAAATAAAGAGCGGGGAGTTCGGATAAGATGGCTACCACGAACCTTCAATCGAAAAGGGCAGAAGAAGACATATTCTGTCCGAAGTGCCGTTCCGAGAAGCTCCTGATCATCGAGGGCTCGCTGACCAAGTGGGTCACCTGTCCGAGATGCAAGTTCAAGAAGCTCATGGCAAAGACCGATAATCGGACAGTAAGGGTCACGTCTCTGATGAAGTAAGATTCTAATTTTAAATAGCGGCTAAGATAACCTATAGCATGCTGTCCAATTACTCTGCGGCCGTTTCTGCTGCGCTAAAAAAGGCCAAGACGGCAATTGGCGACCGTATCCAGATGGTTCGCGGCGGCACTGTCTATGAAGGCATACTTCTGCCCAGACCTGAAGGCGGAGACCCCGACAGCATAGTTCTCAAGCTTCCTTCTGGCTATAACATCGGCATACGACACAGGGGCGCGAAGGTAACGAAGGTCGGCCATGAGAAGCATGCGCTGGCCGAACAGTACGCGCTCGAGAAGTGGCGTGCAGGCCTAAAGCGTTCCATGTCCTATGACCCAGGGAAGCCGACCATTTCGATACTGCATACAGGCGGCACGATCGCCAGCCGCGTCGACTATCGTACCGGAGCTGTCTTCTCATCGTTCACGCCGGCTGACCTGGTCGGAATGTTTCCCGAGCTTACAGGCATAGCAAACGTCCGCTCACGACTGATACGGAACATGTGGTCGGACGACATTCGTTTCGGACACTACGCTATAATCGCGAAAGAGATTGCCAAAGAGATCAAGGCGGGTGCAGACGGCATAATCCTTACGCACGGTACGGACACCCTCCATTACACTGCCGCCGCGTTGTCTTTCATTCTCCAGAATCTTCCAGTTCCGGTCATTCTGGTCGGTGCACAACGCTCGTCCGACAGGCCGTCCAGCGACGCGGGCATGAACCTGATATGCGCCGCGAATTTCATCGCGAAAAGCGACTGGGCGGGCGTCGCGGCCTGCATGCATGCCGACAGCTCGGATGATATCTGCTGGATACTCCCGCCGAACAAGATGAGGAAGATGCACACCAGCCGCCGAGACACTTTTCGGCCGATTAATGCAAATCCGATCGCGTCCATCGAATACAAAACCGGAAAAATCCAGTTCACGGACACGAACCATCTGAAGAGGGACAAGCTGCGAAGACTGAAGATAATGCCTAAGATGGAGGAGCGCGTTTCAATTCTGTATATCCGCCCAAACATGAGACCAGAACAGTTCGACTTCTATAGCAAGCAGAGATACAAGGGGCTCGTGATTGTTGGCACCGGTCTGGGTCACACGCCTCTGCACGTTGTCGACGATCTCACAAAAGTTCATACAAAAATAAAGGATGCTTTGAAGAAGTTATCAAAGAACTGTGTCGTCGTGATGGCGCCGCAGACGATTTACGGTCGCATCAACATGAATGTCTACAACAAGGGCAGGGACCTGTTGGCGATCGGCGTCATCCCTGGTGCTGACATGACGCCCGAAACAGCGTTCATCAAGCTCGCCTGGCTGCTCGGCAACTATCCGCGCGTCCGCGTCGAGGGACTGTTCAGGAAGAACTTGGCCGGCGAGATTGGCGAGCGAACGACGGAGTGGTTGCAATGACAGAAGTGAAAGTGCTGGTCGAGGGTTACGCTAAAAAAACAAAGAACATGATGTTGGCTTCACCGACCTCAGTTTTGATAAAAGATAAAGGCGTCAACATTGTTGTGGATCCTGGCGCGAACGAAAAGAAGTTCTTAGCTGCGCTCGCAAAGCAAAAATTGAAACCCAAAGACATAGACTATGTTTTCCTTACGCATTATCATCCTGACCACATCCTTAACATCCGACTCTTTCCAGGAAAGGACATACTCGATGGCGACACCATCTATCGTGACGACAAGGAAATTGGTTTTGGGGACAAACTTCCAAAGACAAAAATCCGAGTCATCCTGACGCCCGGGCATGCGCATGAGCATGCATGTCTGCTGGTTGAGACTAAAGATGGAAGAGTGTGTATTGCCGGCGACGTGTTCTGGTGGCGTGACGATGAGGAACAGGATACGGACGTCGACAGTCTATTATCGCACGAAGACCCGTATGAAAAAAATCATGAAGAGCTTATCAAAAGCAGGAAAAAAATTATTGCTCTGGCCGACTGGATAATTCCTGGTCACGGCAAGATGTTCAAGGTGAAAAAATGACGCTCGATTACGAATCACTCGGATTCAAGGCCGGCATCGAGATACACAATAGGCTGGCCACTAAGCACAAGCTGTTCTGCGCCTGTCCGGCAAAGCCGTTGGCGCCTGACGTCCAGCCGATTCGGTTGCTGAAGCGTAAGCTGCGTACCGTTCCTGGTGAGCTTGGCGAGATCGATCCAGCGGCACTCCACGAGTTCCTGCGCAACAAGACTTTCGTCTATCAGGTTTATTCCAGCACATGCGAGGTCGAGGCGGACGAGGAGCCGCCGCATCCGTTGAACCCTGATGCGCTCGAGGTCGGACTATCGATAGCGGTGCTGCTCGGCTGTCGTTTACCGGACGAGATTCACGTGATGAGGAAGACCGTCATAGACGGATCGAACACGTCGGGCTTCCAGCGCACAGCGCTAGTCGGCACGGACGGTATACTCGACACGAGCCACGGACCTGTAAGAATCACGAACGTCTGCGTTGAAGAGGAGTCTGCTGGCATAGTCGATCAAAAAGGAGAGGAAATAGTCTATCGTCTTGACCGTCTCGGAATTCCGCTCATTGAGATAGGAACGGGACCGGACGTGAAGAGCCCTGAACACGCGCGTGAGATTGCAGAAAAGCTCGGCATGCTGGTGCGCAGCACGGGCAAGAGCCAGCGCGGAATCGGTTCGATAAGGCAGGACGTCAACGTTTCGATTGCAGGTGGCGCGCGCATCGAGATCAAGGGCGTTCAGGAGCTCGACCTAATAGACAAGGTAATAGAGAGCGAAGTGAGACGGCAGGTCGGTCTGATGAGGCTGAAGGACGAACTGGCAAACGCGCACGTTTCTGATTATGTTGACGCCACGCATATTTTCGCATCTACTAAGAACAAAATCATAGCGACTCAGTTGCACGCAGGCGGTCACGTCTGGGCACTGAAGCTGCCCGGATGGGCCGGACATCTCGGGTTTGAGCTATGCCCCGGACTCACGTTCGGTCGCGAGCTGGCCGATGTTGCCAGGGGCCATGGTGTCAAAGGTCTGATTCATTCCGATGAGAACATCGCAGACTACGGAATCGAGACAGAGTTTGCCGAACTTTCCGAAAAGCTCGGTAAAGGAAGCAATGATGCCATCATCATAATTGCCGGAAAGCATGAGGCCGAATCCGCGATGAACGCTGTTCACGCTCGATGCGTTGCCGCATTGAAAGAGGTTCCGCCAGAAACCAGGGCAGCCAACCCGGAAGGCACGACAAGATATATGCGGCCTCTGCCAGGTGCGGCAAGGATGTATCCTGAGACGGACGTGCCGCCGATACCGATCACGAAGGAGATAATTGCAGGTGTAAAACTGCCGGAAACATGGGATGTCAAGCGTGCGCGATACTCCAAGATATTGCCCGGCGAACTCGTGGATACCGTGCTGCGCAGCGAGTGGCTCGATTTGTTCGAGAGTTTCATGAAGAGTTACGACCCCATGATAGTTGCGACAACATTGACGTCCACACTGAAAGATTTGCGCCGACGCGGACATCCCGTGGATGTTATTACGGACAGGCATCTGTCAGACACGTTCATGGCCGTGAGACAAGGGCTCATGTCCAAGGAGGCTATCCCGGTCATTCTCGAGAGGCTGGCCCATGAGCCGAACCTCTTGGCAGCCGAGGCGATCGCAAAGGCAGGAATCAGCGGAATGTCGGATGCGGATCTGCGCAAAATAATCAAAGAAGTGGTGGCCAAATATCCGGAACTTGTCAAGACCAAGCGCTATTCGGCGCTCATGGGCGAGGTAATGGTTCGCGTACGCGGTCGGGTGGACGGCCGAAAGGTCGCGTCAGCTCTAGAGGCCGAGCTCGGATAAGGACTTAAAGTTTTGCCTGTAACTTATTTCATGTCAGACTGGCAAGTAGTCCGGCCACGCGGAAATCGCATGTATTTCCTAAAAGCCAAGGAACTTATTGGCTACATCGATAGCCTGCTGCCAGAACCGAACGGAAAGCGGTTGCTGGCGGTCTGTCCACACAACGAACTTCATCACTGGACACTTGGCTTGGTCGCACGGAGCAATGCGACGGCTTACGTACACATCGATGCGCATCCGGACGATTCCGTCGGACGCAGAGAACATAGCGATAAGATGACAATGCGCTGGGTCGACTGTGCTTCGTTCGTACAATATATCCCAAAGTATACGGATGCGAAGACCGTTCGGATGATAGGCCCCGAGGAATCTTGGTGCGAACTGTCCAAGAACAAGACACTTAACAGGATTGTGCGACCTTATCATAACGGTCTGAAGAGAATAGACGCGAACAGTTTGAGAGACGACTCGCATCTAGATGTCAGTAAAATAGACGAATTTCTCCACGGTATTGACGACATATATGTGAGCATAGATTTGGACGTCACGTCCAACGCTCCAAGCTATCCTTCAAGGCTGCACGGAGAAGAACTCTGCGAGGCTGTTGGGTATATGGCCGGACACAAGAACATCTTGGCGGCCGACATATATCCGGGTCCCAATAACTATTGGGGTCATCTGATCAAGCCGCTTGTGAAGAAGATAACATCATTCTAGAAATTCTATAGTGTCTATCTCTCCGTCGCTATCCATGTCGACTCCGTCTATGACGCGTGCATGCATTTTCTGATTGTACGAATTGCCCGCGCAGACCTTGTCGAAGTGCTGCATTATCGCCAGAACTGCGGCCTTCGTGCCGAAGTAGCGGCGGCCGGCTACCACCATTATCGATTTCGTCTTATCCCACGGGTTCTTGGTCTTGACTATTATTCCATAATTTTCCTGCGAATATGTCTTTCCGGAGACTGTCGACTGTAAGCGCGTAAAATAGTTGTTTTTCATCGCAACCTGAGCGAAACGGATGGGAAGCTTAGAGTTCACTTTACCGGTTATCGAGTTGACGCCCGGCCCGCCTACCAGTATCAGGTTCCTTTTCAGGTCGGCCTCCTTCACGTCCGTATCGAACTTTATCGAGCTGGCAGGCACCTGACTGAGAAACGTACCGAAGAACAGCGCCAGGTCAGCGGCGTACAGGAAGTCGTGCGCGCGTGCAGTTGTCGGGCCGTGCGGTTCAGGATTGCCGACGATAATCAGAGCATCGAAACGGCCTTCAGTGATGAACGGTTCGAGATAGTCTTTGTAAGCTTGAGGAACAGAGAAGAGTTTCGCGGCCGGCTCCATATCCTTCAGCATGAACGCAAATGCGGGTTCGGACACCGTGTAGAAATTTGCCATGGCGCCCTGCATCATTTCCTGCCGCATCTTTTTGACCAGGCCGCCGGCCTCTAGTCGACGAATATGATAATATATTTTCTGCTCGTGCACCTTCAGTCGTCTGCCTATTTCCTTCGGGTAGCTCGGTCTCTCAGCCAACAGTTTAAGTATTCGCCAGGCGAGCGGAGAGCTGGCCGCCCCAATCTGCGACTGTGTCAGCACATGTGCCGGCAGCATGCTCGGCTTTCCGTTTTTCTCATCGACTACCCACATGGATACCACTACAATTTTTATTATAATACTGTTAAAAATGTTTTCATAAAGCTTATATATAAAACAATCCTATAGAACGGAGTGCTGCGGCCGGTGCAATCCCCAAGGAGGTGGTCCCAAACACTTTCGCGCGCCGTGTCCGCAGCCCCATAATGGTGATACAATGCTTGATGACAAAAAAACGCAGCCAAAGACCGCAGAAGAGATTGCGCAGATAAGATATCAGCTGGAGGTCGACGAGCTCTGCTTCAGTGACATGGCAATTGATCCTGTACCGAGGTATCGCAAAAGGCCTATGTCTTGACAGGCCAGCCGACGAGCGCGGCCGGCGTCGCATCAAGTACCCTGACCTTCAATTTTTCGCCCAGCAGCTCGCCGCGTTTGTTTATTATTATCGGTTTGTACGCGAAGTTCCTGGCTATCCACTGACCGCGCTCCTTGCCGGGCATGGATATCAGCGCTTCTCCGGCCCATTCGACCCATTTCTTGTTCGTCGCAAGCGCGAGCTCGCTAGCGAGCTGGCTGGCCTTTCTGCTGCGTTCCTTGATTACGTCGTTTGACAGCTGAGCGAGTTTTGACGCCGGTGTGCCGGGTCGTGTGCCGAATTTTGATACATTGACAAAATCAGGCTTGGTCAGTCTCAGAAGATCGAGAGTCGAGTCGAACTGGGCCGTTGTTTCGCTCGGATAGCCGACTATGACGTCTGTCCATATCTGGCAGCGGTACGCTGCCCTGAATTCTTCGACTATGCGGACGAAATCCGAGGCCAGGTATCGGCGGTTCATTGAGATGAGAGTGTCGTCCGAACCGCTCTGCACTGGTATGTGCAGGAATTTGTAGATGCGCGGGCTGTTGTACGCCTTTATCAGGTCGTCCAGTATGGGCAGCACGCTGGACGGCGTTGCCATTCCGACACGTACGCTGAATTCGCCCGGAATCTTAGTTATTGAATTCAGGAGGGCCGGCAGCTTTGGTTCGCCGCTTATGTCGAGGCCGTAGGCCGCCGTATCTTCGGCTGTCAGCCATATCTCCTTGCAGCCTTCCGCGACGGCATTCTTCACCTCGTCGATTATCTTTCCCTTAGGGAAGCTGTGGAGCCCTCCCTTGGCGAATCTGGTCTCGCAATAGGCGCATTCTCCGATGCAGCCGCTGGCTATCTGAACGATGGCTATCATGGGGTTTTTCCTTATTCGCGGAAAACCGAGTTTGATATCGTCCGTTTCTCCGATCAGCTCGATATGCCGTCCGTTCGATATCGCCTTTACGGCCTGCGTGATTTTCTTGATATGATGGGTGCTGACAAGATTTGCGTTCGGCGCCACCGATTTCAGCCTGTCGGCTATCGCCTCCGGCGCACAACCGGTTATTATCAGTGGCTTTCCAGGATATTTTTTCGCGAGTTCCGATAGCCTGAAAATGAGCTTGTCTTCGGTAGGTGTCTTTACGATGCAACTGTTGACTATTATGAGATCGGCAATGTTCGGCCCTTCGACGATATCATGGCCGACGCCTTTCAGCAAACCGGCCATTATCTCCCCGTCGGCCTGGTTTGCCGTGCAGCCGTAGCTCTCAATGTGGATGCGCACAAGAACACCTATTCAGGCCACTCGCCTACGACCGTGACGATTACTTCACGCTGTCTGGGATTTACGTCGGCCTCATAGAGCAGTATTTGCTGCCACTCGCCAAGAACGAGCTTGCCGTTGTCCACTGGCAGTGCGGCATCCGGTCCTAGTAATGCGGCCCGGATATGGCTGTATGCGTTGTCCGCATGGTGCCACATCTTCTTTTCGCTGGCCAGTGTTTCCAGCACGTTGGCCAGGTCCTTCAACAGCGTCGGGTCGTTCTCGTTCAGCACTATCGCGGCCGTGCTGCCCGGACAGAATACCACGCATATGCCGGCGTCGAACTCAGAATTCCTTATTATGCCCCGCACCTTGTCAGTCAGGTCGTAGAACTGCTTCGGCTTGGTCGCCAATTTTATCAGCTCTGTGTGCACGGGCATGTATAAGTTCACTTCTTGTTGACAAATAAAACTTGCATCCAAGGCACCGAATGGGTTTAAATCTCTTTGTGATTTACTATTAAATAGGGATAAGTATGTTACTAAACATAACCTACCTGAAGCAAGACAAGGGCAAGAAGGCACAGAGATGTGCCGAATGCCAAGATGGGCAGACTCTATATTCTACAAGACAATACCTGAACAGGCTCAATCTTGATGAGATATGGTCGTTCGAGGAAATAGCCCACGGCCTTGGAAAGCATATAGATTCGAAAAAGGTGGAAGGCGCCGTCCATCCCAGAAGGGTGTGGTCAATGATGGGCGCATATGAGACCATATACAGGTACAAGCTTGGCGACAAATCGGTAACTAGTGTTGAGGTGAAGGACGCCGTCGATGACATAAGAGACTACTTCCGACTCACGCAAGAACAGACGGATTCGCACAAGCGCAAGTTCATGATGGACATGAGAAGTTCGTGCCGTCATGCTGCCCAGAGACTGAAGTATCTCGAACTGGGCGACCGCGGTACTGGAAAGCGGTTGATGGCGAAACGGAATGAGATGGACGAAAAAATCTCACGCATCGACCAGAACCTCAAATACGGAGGGATGATATCGGATGCATTCCTCAGCGGTTTCGGTTTCCTCGTATCTATGATATTAACGAAAGATCCTATGATCGGAGCGGCCACGGCCCTAGGAACAGGCGTAGCGAGGGTGGGCGACACCATAGCCTACAATCGCGCGAACAGGCGTAAAGATGCAATAAGCAAAGAATATCTGCCGCAGATAAAAACGCTCGAGGACAAGATGGCATTCCATCGGGATAAGATAACTGTGCAGACCATCACCGAGATTATAAACTATATGGGGGACGACATACCGAACTCTGTCGTAGAGGCATAGAAATAAGAGTTACGACAGCATGATGTGATAATATGAATTACCAGACTCTCTCGACAAAGGTTGATACCTATAATGGTTTCAGCAATCTCAGACAGGAAGCGGACCAAGCGCTGGAAAACAACGATAATGAAAAAATTCACATCGTTTATTCAAATGCCGTGAAATTACTAAAAACGATGTTGGGCACAAGCAAGGAAATAGGTCTGGGTGATGGCGGCGGAGAATTGCGGCGCAAGATAGGTTCTAAGATAGATTCTGTACAGAACGTTATTGATTATATTGAAGGGAAGGCTGGAGAAAAGAAGATTGAATTGCCTAACCGCGAAACAATTCTGCCTTGATTATTTTCAAGATGCCGCTATCGCCGCTCCACGAGGATCCGGTCACGGTTTTTATTTTTCCTTTGAACAACGGACAGGCCAGCACGGCAGTCTCGTACTCTCCGCCCTCGCCGGAAATATGGACGCCGTACTTCCTGTTTAATCTCTCCAGCTCATCGATCGTTTTCTTGTCCATTTTTCTACCGAGCCAGCTCTTGTCGAAACCTTCAGCCGCTACAGCCGTGAATATTATTTCAAAGTCGTCAGCCAGCATAGCGTTCAACAGCTCTTTCGGCTCCTTGCCCCAGAGCGGTGCGAACAGTTCTATGTCAATCTCCTCGCAGATAGTTTCGATTCTCTTTTTCTGGTAGTTCGATGCGATCGCACCGCATACGATGCCGTCTATTTCCAGTCCCGCGAGCGTCGTGAGCAGTTCGGCGAACTCGTTCTCCTTGTCGCCTTTGGTCTTCACGACGATGAGCGGTATGCCGGCGGCCTTCGCCTGCAGCTCCGTCAGCTCGATCGCTGCCGTGTGCCACATCCAACTCTCGGTATTGTCAGATTTTACAGTCACCAAATAGGCTATTTCATGGCCTTCGCGTTCAGCCAGCAGAGCAGCGTAGGCGGAGTCCTTACCACCCGAAAAAAGAGCAGCTAGCCGCATAACAGGGCTTGTTTTCGACGGTTTAAATACCTTTATATGCCATTTAAACCACCTAACATTCGATAGGAGGTTGGTTCTTTGGGTTTCAGGATAAGGATTGAAAACGTGGTTGCTTCTGCGACACTTGGTGTCAACATAAAGCTGGAAAAATTGGTCGCTACGATGGACGGAATCGAATATGAGCCCGAGCAGTTCCCCGGTCTGGTGCTTCGACTTAAGGAGCCGAAGGCGGCCGCGTTGGTATTCTCTTCTGGTAAGATAGTCTGCACCGGAGCGAAGAGCCCTGGTGATGCGAAAATTGTCATAGCAAAGATAGTCCAGAAGGTGAACAAGCTCGGCTTCCGCGTACCTCCGCACTACAAGGTCAAGCTCGAGAACATAGTCGCGTCTGCGAAGCTGGACAGAGAGCTTAACCTCGACCAGATTGCTTTCACGCTCGAAAACACCGAGTACGAACCCGAACAGTTCCCTGGATTGGTCTATCGTATGGACGATCCGAAGGTGACATTCCTGCTGTTCGGCTCAGGAAAGATAATCTGCACGGGCGGACGCTCAATAGCCGACGTCCGAGTGGCGGTTGCCCGTCTGGACAAACGGTTGCGAGCACTCGGTCGTAAACATAAATAATCGGCCAACAGAAACGCTTTAATGTTTATTCATCAACCATATAGCTACAGGTGTCTACGTGGCAGAGTCAGAAATAGAGCATTTCGAGGATTTTTTCAGGCAGAGTTATTCAAAGGACATAATGTCTGCGGCGGCCGCAGGCAAGAAATCCTTCACCGTAGACTTCGGTCTTCTCGACAAGTTCGACCCGATTCTGGCTGACAAGCTTCTGAACGATCCCGAGCCCATGTTTGAGGCAGCACGCGAGGCCGTAAAGGCCATAGATATGCCTGAAGGCTCGGTGACGCTCGAACCGCGATTCAACAATGTTCCGAAGAGCCAGAATGTCCGCATACGGAACCTGCGCAGCTCGCATATCGGCAAGTTCCTGGTCATCGAAGGAACCGTGCGCCGCGCTTCTGAAGTGAAGCCTGAAATATCAGTCGCAATATTCCAGTGTCCGGATTGCGGCAACAAGATTTCTGTCAAGCAGACGGACCGTATACTGAAAGCGCCGGGCATGTGCGAATGCGGACGAAGGGGGATGGGCTTCCAGCTCGTCGACAAGAAGCTTTTCGACGCCCGATGGCTCACGCTCGAAGAGCCTTTCGAAACGGCATCCGGCGAGCGACCGGGCGAGATTGCGATATATCTTCGCGACGACCTGACCACACCGGAGATGCAACGCAAATGTGATCCGGGAAACCGACTTATGATAAGCGGAATTGTCCGCGAGCTCAAGAAGATTTCCAAGGGCAGGATGCGTACCCAGCTCGAGATTTTCTTCGATGCCAACCATATCGAAGCGACCGAGATAGAATGGGAAGAGGTCGACATAACCCCGGAGAACGAGGAAGAGATAAAGAAGTTCGCGGCCGACCCCGAAATCTACAACAAGCTCGTTGCCTCCATCGCACCGTCGATATTCGGTCTGGACGAGATCAAGAGGGCCATTGCACTGCAGATGTTCGGCGGAATAGCGCATCTTCAGGCGGACCGGACAAGAATACGAGGCGACATTCACATACTTCTGTTAGGTGACCCGTCAACTGCTAAATCACAATTACTCAAGCTCGTATCATCTATAATACCTCGCGGCAAGTATGTCAGCGGCAAAGGTACGACAACGGCCGGATTGACTGCCACTGTTGTAAAAGATGAGGAGTTCGCCGGCGGCTGGGTTCTGGAAGCAGGCGCGATGGTGCTCTGCAACAAGGGTGTCATCTCCATCGACGAGTTCGATAAGATGACCAACGAGGACCAGGTCGCCATGCACGAGGCGCTCGAACAGCAGACCGTCAGCATCGCAAAGGCCACCATAATAGCGACGCTGCCTGCGCAGGTCAGCGTTCTGGCGGGCGCCAACCCGAAATACAGTCGCTTCGATCCTTTCCGTTCCATAGTCGACCAGATAAACATCCCCGATACCTTGCTCAGCAGGTTCGACCTAAAATTTGCGCTGCGGGACGTACCGGACCCTGAACGCGACATGAAACTGGCCACGCATATTCTCGAGACGAGGCTGCAACCGGAACGCGCAAAGCCGTTGATATCGCCGGAGTTCCTGCGAAAATATATCGCTTATTCACGCAAGTACTGTGTGCCCCTGATGACTAGGGAAGCTATGGAACGGTTGAAGAACTTCTATCTCGACATGCGTGCACAGGCCACGACAGACACGGTACCGATAACGCTACGACAGAACGAAGCACTGATGCGACTGGCTGAGTCATCGGCCAAGATAAGGCTGAGCCAGAAAGTCGAAATCGAGGATGCCGAGCGCGCCATATCCGTCATGCGTTTCTCATTGCAGCAGCTGGCATACGACCAGACTACCGGAAAGATAGACATCGACCGTACGGAAGGAATGCCGGCGAGCCAGCGCTCAAAGATACACTCAATGCTCGATATAATAGATAAGCTGGAAAAGTCCATAGGCAAGCAGATCCCTCGCGAGGATCTTATAGCTGAAGCTGAGGACGAAGGCATATCCGGCAGGGAAGCTGAAGATATACTTGACAGGCTCATACGAGACGGCACATTGCATTATCCACGGCTGGGAGTCGTACAGAGGACGAGGTAAAGATGGACAAACAAAGGATGACGGCCAAGAAGGCATCTGTTGCAGAGGTTGTCGGCGGCAGGTTCGTCCACAAGGGCGGGCTTGAAAGCAGCTATGTCATGACCTCGCTTGGTCGGAAGCTCAGCCGCGTCCGTGTTATGGGTCTTGTTGTCGACAAGTTCGTAAGCCCGGACGAGAAGTATGCTACAATAACGCTTGATGACGGCAGCGAAACAATCCGCTGCAAGTCCTTCGTCAACATAAAGATATTCGACGGCATGACGCTCGGAGACCTTGTCGACGTCTTCGGCAAGGTCCGTTTCTATGGCGGAGAGATATACATAACGCCCGAGATCGTACGCAAAGTGCAGGCGAACACGGGCACCATGCGCATGCTTGAGCTCGAGCGCGTATACACACATCAGAAAAAACTCATAGCCAAGGTCGCTGAGATAACAAAGACCACCGCTGATGCGGCCGAGGTCAAGAGGCTTTCTGCCCAGATAGCCACGTCGGAAGAAGTTGATGGCGTACTCGAGGCCGAGGAGGCCGCCACGACAGCAGCCGAAGAAAACGTCTCGGCGGTCGCTGAAAGACGAACGAAAATTCTGGAGCTGATAATCCAGCTGGACGGCGGCGGCGGTACGGACTACACGGAACTCATCTCCAAGTCCGGTCTCCCCGAATCGGTCGTTGACGCGACCGTCCAGGAGCTTCTTGAGAGCGGAGTATGCTTCGAACCCCGTCCAGGAAAGATTAAAAAGCTCTGAAGGACTATGATTGGCATGGAAGATTACGAAGAGATGCTGACGAAGGTCTATTCAAAATTGCCAAAGCTCCCGACCAGCGGCGAGCGTTTCAACATACCGACCGTTGACGCGACGGTCATAGGGAGCCAGACCGTGATCAGGAATTTTTCTGATGTCGCGGCCGCGCTCCGACGCGAGCCAAAGCACCTTCTCAAGTTTCTCTCCAAGGAGCTGGCAGCGCCCGCCAACATCTCTGCCGGACGCGCCCTTTTCCAGGCGAGGTTACCGCAGCGCTCTATCCAGACGAAGCTCGAGGTTTACGTGAAGGAGTTCATCATATGCCACGAGTGCAGGAGACCGGACACGCGTCTCGACAAGCTGGACAGGATAATAGTAATGGTATGCGAGGCGTGCGGCGCCAAGTCCTCTGTCAAGCAGATTTAAATTCAGGCTCCGACAAACCCAATCATGCGCGGCCAGTTCTTCGTGATATCGGCTGTAATCATAATAACCTCGCTGGTGCTGATAACGCAATATCTGTACGATTTCGGTCGTACCAACCTGGCATCGCTGGCCGAACTGCGCGAGACCGACTACGTGCGATACATTCGGACAACGCTGAACAATTCAGCGGACACCAACTGTACGTTGGCTGGAGACGAGCTGAACGCGAGTGAAAAGTTCTTGACAGGAAGCCTTGCCGAGCGAGGCATGATACTGTCGACCTATCACAACATCGTTGGGACGACCGTAAACATCAGATTCAACATCACTACGCCGGGCTTCGGCAGTCAGACGGCCTTCACGACTTTATGCAGATAGGGAAGGTAGTCGCTTCTTATTTTGGCTTTCGAGCAGTGCAGCATCGGCGCGAGCCTGCCCGCTAGCGACTCCCTCTCTACGTTCACGCTTCTTAGCTGCTTCAGCATTGCCAACCTGTCAGGCGTGCTGTATCTGCTCCAGCCGCTCGAACCTTTCAGCAGCGCGAACTCGGTAAGTATGTTCCTGCTCGTCTCTGCGTGTCGCCTGCGCATCATGTCGGCCCTGCTCAGCAACTCAAGCGCCACGGCCACGTCCTTCGGGTTCCGCCATTCTATGAATATGTTCGTTTCAAGCCACGAGAATATCTCATCCAGATCCATGTCGGCCTCGGAGAGCGCCTGCTTCACAGAGGACATGTTCGTGCCCTTGAACAGCGCGGACATCAGTTCGAACGGGTTCCGCGTCTTGTCTAGTGCGACTAGCTCTGCGCCGTCGGCTCCTGCAGCCAGCATTTCAAGACAGTTCAGCCCTGCGCGCATGTCGCCGCCTGAGATCGCGGCAGCTGCCTGCAACAGCTGCAGGTCCGCCGATATTCCTTCCCTTTCCGCTATTTCTTTCAGTCTCTCTGCTATGACTTTCGTCGGAAGCTTTGATATCGCGATCATCATGGAGTATTGTCGCAGCGACCTCATGGCCGGCTCCCACGGGTCGATCGCGGTGAGAACGACCGGCCATCTGCTGCGCTTTATCACGTCTATCAGTTCGGTGACATTGCTCCTGTTCTCGACCGCTATCGCATCCACGTCATCGATGAGTATGATGCGCTGTTTGCCCGTAAGCGTTGTCTGGGTAGTCGCGCCGACGATCGCTTTGATGTCATCGACGTCCTCTATCTTGATCAGGTCGCGCCCTAGGTCGGATGTTATGGCGCGGACCAGTACTGACTTGCCGCAGCCGGGCGGGCCGTGAAGTAGGAGCGCAGAACCTCTTTTCCAACCCGTCAGCCATTTTAGGATCGTCTGCGTCGTTGCCGCCGCACCTAACACATCAGAACTCTTCAGGGGTCGCCATCGCTCGGCGAACATATCAACCGCTCTCCAAAAGAGCGAGCCTGGCCAGCATGGCCGATATCTGTATCGCCGGATCGCCGCCGGCATCTATCCTCCAGGCATATTCGCCTGTCAGGTTTAGTATGTTCGCCTTGGCCTTGTCCGGCACGTCGAACGTCCAGACCTCTCGGCTGATGGCCCGTACTATCTCTTCGCCGGACATGCCGCGCTTGAGCAGAAGTTCTAGGAGCAATTGCCTAGCCGTCTGGAGCTGCCCGTTGAGCGCGGCCTTTATCATGGCCTTTATTTCTGCCGGCCGCGCGGCCGCGGCAGTCGCATAGACGGTCTCCTCGTTGATCTCCGGAGTGACGGAGGCAGCGGCCTGCAGTATGTTTATCGCCTTTCGCATGTCGCCGTCTGCCTGATTGCAGACCGCGACCAGGGCCGGCTCGTTGATTGAAATATTCTCGCGCTTCGCAATATCGCTCAGCCTTGCCTGGACATCGGAAGCATCAAGCGATTTGTACCGCAGTACGGCGCACCTGCTCTGGATGGCGGGAATTATGCGGTTGCTGTAGTTCACCGACAGGCAGAACCTGCACGCCCCCGCGTATGTTTCCATTATTCGCCTTAGCGCCGCCTGCGCTTCGGACGTGAGCGCATCTGCCTCGTCGAGAAAAATAAGTTTGAACGGACCGGAGACTGCGCGCGTTCGCGCGAAGTCCTTTATCTTGACCCGCATGGTGGCGATGCCTCGTTCGTCGCTGGCGTTCGTCTCCAGAAAGTTCGCGCGCCAATGCTGTCCGAACAGCTTGTGCGCGAGCACCAACGCGGCCGTTGACTTGCCGCAGCCCGGTGGTCCGGAGAACATCAAGTGCGGCAATCGGCCGGCCTCCACGAACGCACTAAGACGTTCCACGACGGCCTTCTGACCCACTATCTCATTCCACTCAGTAGGCCTGTACTTCTCTGTCCATATGCCTGCTGTAGAACTATGTTCGTCTGTCATAATATCTCCCCACTTCGGCTTTTATCAATTTGTTGACAATTTTTATAATGTTATAGATGGAAAAGGTCGTAGCTAAAAATCCCAAAAGAACAAAGTAAGACATGTATTCAATAATAACCCCCGTCGTTAATAAACCCAAAACCTTTGTTTGTGTATCCAGTGCCCATACGGGTTGAGTCATATTCACACACGTAGTAATATTTAGACATACATAACTTCCGGACATTATAGAATAATAACTCAAAACGATAACAAGAAAAAATACGGCAATACTAAAAATAATTGAATATAATAAAAGATTCAGATTATCTTTTTCACTTTCCAGACTATTATACTTTTCTACTATTTTGTTAACTGATAGTTTGATTTTATTTTTTTCCAATCTTAATTTTTGTAAAGTTATATTTTTACTCCAAGAACGTAAAAATGGAAATATTATGGATATAATGACCAGATTAATGGATAGCATAGCAACACTTAAATTAAAGGTCCAATTGAACGGTTCTAAAAAGTAATATAAACTCATAGTCTATATGGAAGTTATAAAATATTTAAAGCTTGATTAATGACGTCAGCTCTATCTAAAGTTCCCATTTTATCTAAAATATTCTTCAGGGCTAATCCGCTGCATAAACTTATAATTCCTTTTATTACCAGTTCTGTTTAAAATACCTTTTTTATGTAGACGATTTAAAGTATTCATTACAGTCGCTTTCGGAAAGCTAAACTCTAATTCTTTAAGTTTTTCCATTATTGATGAAAATGTGACATCTTGCTTGAAAAATCCGTTTTTGTAAAGAAGTATAATGGCACTCTCAGCTACAGGTTTTTCGCCTTTTTTCCCAGTAACGATTGCTGGCCTGATGATTAAAATGGAATTTGCAAGCTCACGGAGAGCCGGCGTGTAAATGCTGGTATCTGGATAAATGTTTTCTATTATTTGTAAATAAAAAGAATAAACACGAGGTAAACTACTTATACAAAATTTGGCGTCCATTTCTTCAGCGGCTGGGACGTCATGCGGGCCCTTTCTATCACGTGTATGATAGATAGACTTCATCAGATGGCAAATATCTTCGGCATCTTCGAAATGTAAAGTTTTTGTGGCATATTCTTGTAAAATCCCTACCTGGTCTTCAACCTTTTTAGGAATAGTTTTTGTGTCGCCTATAATCGGCCAGAGCCTCTTTAGCATCCTTTCTATCACCATACCGCATCGTGTTGCAGCATCGCGAAACGATGGATGTTTGAATTCTTCAAGAGATACAGTGTAGTGCTCAAAAGGCGTTATCAAAAGATCAAGAATGTGCGCAGCGCATCGTAAATGGCTGATATCTTGTTCTGACTTTAGGAGCAAAAGTATATTTTCAAGCACATCGAACGCATCGTCGTTAGATAAGAATTTGCTCCATATTTTTATAACTTCTTCTACTTTATTTGTCGCATCCCTGTAGGCTTGTGGTGGATAATCATTCATTCCACACTCGTGCAGAAGTTCAAGTATTTCCTCAATTTTCTTTTCCTGTTCTATGAGCATTTATCAAATCACCATACATAGGCTACCTTTTCTTTTTCATTGACGATTTTCGTGGCACGTCTAAGTTTCCGTTTGCTCTGGAGACGGAGCAGAGCCATAGTCACTCTATTCACTTCACAATGATAGTTCATTTCCTCAAGTTTTCTATGAGTTTCAATATCTGTTTGCGGCGTGCTGAAGAAGCCACTGTCACGCAATTTCAATATTTTATTTGGGAGACTGTCCGATTTCACTACTTGGCGCGGACGAGCTTTCATAGTCATTTCAATAGCTGTAACGCGATGTTCCAACTGCGAAAGCCTCTCTTCGATATTTGTCATGGCGGTTGTCACCCCACCTTTTTATATCTCCATTTTTCCTTGTCTGTTCGTTCATCTTTCGGAATCTCTTCCCGTTCAAGCCCAGTCGAAGGATCCTGACACATCTTTGTGAGCATCCGACATATCATGCCAATCTTTTTGCCCTTCACATTGAACCCACGGGCTTGGAGCTTTTTCACAACATCGGCAGGTGTTTTCCAGTCATTGAAAAATCCTTGATTCGGCATCTCTTGAAGGACGTCTTTGATTTCAGGTTTTGACATTACTGCATCCTCTCTGCTTTCTTCATATGGATACGCCTTCCGCGAGCTCTTTTATCAGACGAAGACCTTCTTTACGACCCGGAGTCGTCAGTTTATATGCCGTATTCGGGGAATACTTAGTTCCTATAGTGATAATTAGACCTTTACATGCCTGAGTCAACGTGCTTCCAAAGCTCGTACTGACGGTCACGCCAGCATCTTCCATATGGCTCTTCATAATGGCTGTCATTATACATTCTTCACCATATGCAAATTCATAGGCCGTAAGGATGACCAAACATATCTTCTTCATCTTTTCTTTTTGCATGCCCTCGATTATTGCAATGAGTATCGGTTTTTCATTCGCGAATTCGAATACGGACTTGAGTTGCTCATCGGTAACATTGACCGCCACGGCCAGTTTCTTTATACCTTCTTCTATGCTGTGCTGAGCAGCAGGTACCGCGGCTTTGAAAGCGGTTGGATGCTCCTTGAATTCTGCTTCCGCCTGCTCACGACTGTCAGCGATGATGACGGGCATAACCTTACCCCTTGAATCGATTATGAATTTCAGTGACATCATATCATCTCTGGTGCTTTTTATCAGCTCGATACCTAAATCCATCGAGCGTATACATACGTGCCAGCAAGCCCCTTCTAACACTACGAAGCAATATCGCCGACAGTAATGTTGAGGGATAGTTGTATCCTTTCTCCGCAAGCTTGTCTCGTACCTCACCCAAAGTACGTGGGGTATCAAAAAAATGTTCGTCTCTCAGCATCATTAATCGTCCTGTTAGAGACTCCATCTTTAACGCCAGTTTTATCTTTTTGTTTTTGTCCGGGTGTTCCGTTTCCTTTAAGCGAGCCTTTTGCTCTTCTCTGTCTTGTAGAAATTGTATGATTCGTTTGATATCATAGGGCTCACCTTCAAGTCGTACGACCATTCCCGATTCTGTCTTGATCTCGGCCTTTACGAGCGGTACTGGCATGTAGAATATACATATACGAACCTTTAAATATACAATTATTCCACCGCTAAGTATTTTTTATTATTATAGGTCGATAGTTGACGTTTGACGTTCGTATGGGAACTATTCCCAATAATCCGGAGTCCTACTTTATAAATTAAGGATTTAAACTGCATGCATGGAACGCTTGATTGTTCTGACCGGTACGCCGGGCACGGGAAAGACCGCGACCGCCCGTCTTCTCAAAAAATACGGCTGGAAAGTGCTCGAGCTCAACAAGGAGATAGTGAAGAACAGGCTTTACACGAAGCGCGACGTCCGACGCAACACCTTTATCGCCGATATGCGGGCTGTCCGGACATACGTAAAGGGCGAAACGAAGGCAGGCGACTGGATAGTCGTCTCGCATCTCAGTCATTTACTGCCAAAAACCATGGTTGACAAGGTCATAATCCTCCGCTGTCAGCCGGAGAAGCTGAAAGCCAGGCTGAAGAGGAAACGCTGGTCTGCCGAAAAGATCAATGAGAACGTTGAGGCCGAGCTCATCAGCCTGATATCGGCCGAGGCCAGGGACGTACACAAGAACGTGTACGAAATCGATACGACGGACCGGAAAGCGGCAGGAACTGCCAAAGAAATAGAAAAGGTTTTAAAGGGCGGTGGCGAAAGATATAGGACTGCCGTCGAATGGCTGAGGTGAAAGCCTCTTCGGGATGCCTATATTATATGCGTCCCGGCACGGCAAACGTATAATCAAGGGGTTGAATGGATTGGTAAAGGTAAAGATTCCTGCTGCAATGGGACGTATCTACGAACGCGTCTGGATCTGCATGAAATGCAACTCAAAGATGCGTACGGACAGCAAACGCGTTACGGCCGGTACGGTCAAGTGCCGACGCTGCGGATACCGCGGCCTGAGGCAGAAATCCAAGGAAAGAAAGGTATAGTGATGCTAGCTTATCTGAAGATTCTGAGACCTTCCGTGGTTGCGCTAGCAGTGTTCGCCGTTGTGGTCGGCGCAGCGCTCTCCGGCTTCTGGACGGCCTTCCCGATCGCGATAGCCGCCATCGTCGCCGCGCTGGTCTGCGGCGGCGGCAACGTCATCAACGACATCTTCGATTATGAGATTGACAGGGTCAACAGGCCGAAAAGGCCGATACCTTCCGGTAAGGTGCCGTTGAAGGTCGCCAAGATTTACGCCGTTTTGCTGCTAATCGTCGCTGTCGTTCTTTCGGTTGCTTTCCTAAACACTATGCAGATATGCCTTGCCCTGATCAACATAGGCGTCGCCCTTGTCTACTCGTGGCGTCTGAAGGCGCTGCCGCTGATAGGCAACTTCTGCCCGAGCTGGCTCGCGGCCTCGTCTTTCTTTTTCGGAGCGCTCTTCATCGGCATCGGACCGACCATACTCCTTTTGTTCATGATGGCATTCTTCGCAAACACGGGAAGGGAGATAACGAAGGCGATAGAGGACATGCCGGGCGACAAGAAGGCAGGCTATAAGACGCTGCCGCTCGTGCTGAGCAGGAACTCTGCGGCCGGTCTGGCAATACTCTTTGTCGCGTTTGCTGTCCTTCTGAGTCCGTTGCCCTGGCTGGCCAGCTTGCTCTCTATGACCTATATCTATGTGGTTTTAGTCGCCGACCTTCTGTTTGCGTTCGCGTGCTGGATATTGATAATGAACGCGAAGAAAGGGCAGATAATAATGAAGCTCGCGATGTTCGTCTCTATTCTGGCGTTCCTTTCCGGACTTCTCTAGATACAAAAATCGGCCGCATTACGTACCGCTTTCCCGGCCGCCGGGCTCGCTATCGCCACGGCCGCCTTGCGCATCGCCGGCAGATAGTACTTGTCGTCCGCGATAACCGCGCAGTCCGAGAGGCGGAGACCGTGATGGAACAGCATCTTCTCGATGGCCGATGTGATGTTCTGGCCCGTGAATTCTACGTCACAGCCGACTACCCTTCCCTTGTTGTATTTGACCGTGTTCCCTATCCATGCGCGCACCTTGTACCTCTTGCTGTAGAGATTCGGTCCGATGTCCGTGCCAGTGGTCGTGAGGAATATCTTTTTGTGGTTGGCGATTGCCGCCTTCAGCAGTTCGTGCGTTTGCGGGATTGCCGCCGTTGCGATGTGGTCCGCGGCTATCCTGTATATCTCGGCCTTAGTGGCGCCCGATTTCGCCAGAGCGTCGAACAGCGTGCGCAGGCCCAGCTTTACACAACCGGCCTTTAGGTTGCTGTGGTTGCGGTCCCATTTCGGTCCGATTAGAGGTGCGTTCGCAAACCCCGAGAATATGATGTTCTTGTAAAATGTCAGCGCCCTGCCGGCCAACCGCTCGCGCCTCAGAAAGGTGCGGCCTATCGTGGTGCCCAGCGTGTTCCTGTGCAGCGTCCTGTCCAGGTCGGATACGACGGCAGACACGTTCTTAAGGGCGGCATGAATTTCTCGCATATACATATTTTGGCACATAAAAGAATATAAATCGCTTATTCTAAATAAGATACATGTTCGACCGAATAACCAAGATAATAGCCGAAAAGGGGCTTAAGCCGGCCGATTGCACTTACCATACGTTGCGGCCCCTTGAAAACAAAGGCAAGATACGGGCACTGGTCATCAAGGGCGATTCTACGACGCATATAGAATATATCTGCCCGAAGTGCGGCCAATACGAATACGTGACGCGACCATGGACGCCCTTGGGCAAGGGTGTCAAAGTAAGATTTTCTGTCAAATGCGCCAAGTGCGGCACTGAGATCAAGATAGAGAAGCTTAAGGGCAAGCGCAAATAAGAATTTAAAAGCCCACGCCGAATTCTCTTCTGCCCTGGTGGCTCAGTCGGTAGAGCGTGTCCTTGGTAAGGACAAGGTCGCGAGTTCGATTCTCGCCCAGGGCTCACTTTTAGCCCTTATATTTGGACGGCATCGATACGACTAAACCGCCGAGAATGTGGCTAAAAAGAGACAAGTTTAAGTTCGAACTTTCGCAATAACTATTCCATGCGAAATGCAGTTCCTTTGTTTCTGATATTATCCGTTCTGGCTATTATGCTCGTTGCTGGCTGTACATTCACGGCACCGTCAACTGAACAACCATCGGTACAACAGGTAGTCCCGTCCTGCACACCCATTTGGGATTGTAGCATGTGGTCGCCGTGCATATCCGGCACTCAAACAAGAAATTGTCAGGACTATAACAGATGTGGCGTCACGACCAACAAGCCAAGTGTAACTCAGTCATGTTGCGAAGAAAATTGGGCATGTACATCATACGGATCTTGCACAAGTTCAGGGGTGCAATACAGGACGTGCACGGATCTGAACTATTGTGGAACCACGGTTAACAAACCATCAGAATCCATGTCTTGTGCTATCTCACAGCCTGAACAAATATTATGGAATTCCAAAACGTATTATTATACAGAACCTTATTATGGTAATTATTGTGATAAGATAGACCAATATGATTCGAGCGTACGCCAGGCCCTTGCTGAGGCTACAATAAATCATCCTATGAATGGAACAACGGCAGACATCTACCAGCTTTTTGACATATATGACTGGGTAAGAAAAAATATCGTATATCAGACTTCTCCATTAGCAGGGATTCCTTATTCACCATCGCAAACGTTGGCAACAAGAACCGGGGATTGCAAAAATCAGGCTGTTTTAATAGCTTCTATGGTCGAGGCGTTAGGAGCTGAAGCAAGAGTTATAGCGGATATTGAATGTAAACACGCCTATGCCATGGTTCGTTTCGGTCCAACTGATATGAATATGACATCATACACACAAGCTATTGCTATTCACTATGGTTATAATAAAAGTATAAAATATTCTAGAAACGATGAGGGTGTTTGGGTAATATTCGATCCGGCCGGTGGCACCTACCCTGGAGATACTCTAGAAGCATGCTATGGAAGTAAAACAGTCTATGAAATAAGAACTTGCGTGGAGTGTGCCAATTTATATCCAAATACGCCCTATACATATGTAGATCACTGCTATTCCCATTGTCCTTCCGATACAATTACAGCAAGTCAATATGCATGTGAAAATTGTCAAGAAGGCCTTCAAGCTTGTAATAATCAATGTCTTCGTTGTATTGATCCTAATCAATATCTTGCTACTGATTGCAGATGCTATGACAGATATGCTGGGACTCCGTGGGGTTAGCCCGCCACCGGTGTCACGGTATATCGAGCGGGGAGATAAAGGGAAGGATATATTAAAAGAAATAATTAACTCTGAATTCTAAGCCAATCTTTAATCAGTAATTTAAAACGAAGTATCTCATCATCATTAAGTTCACAACTGTGCGCAATTACATTTCTAATTTTATTGAGAGGAGATAGGGTTTCCTCAACTGATTTTTTACTTCTAAGGATATCAGAAAAATCCTGCCAATTCGCATTAAATATATCTATCAATTCTCCAAAATTAGTATAATCTAATGGATCACCAGACCTTATTGACATTGCACTATCGTTTTCTTTTTTCTGAATATCTTTTACATTGTTTTTTACTCCATCCGGAACTTTAGAATCCCACCAATTTTCACCATACTTTTCGGTAAGTATATCCCTTATGAGTTGTCTTACGCTATTTTCTAAACTAAAATAAAGAACGTAAAAATCAGCCATTTTTTTGGCTCTTTTTAAAATATCATGATTGAAAAGTTCTGTATCTACTAATTCATCTTTTTTTAAGGTTGCAGCATGGCCTATATCAATTTTATCTCTTTCTAATTTCTCCAAATCTTTTTCAAGAAGGAGATTTTTCATACCAAATAACATTAGCTTTTCATCCATGCTTTAACCACTATTATTTTAGTAGATTTTCTTTTAATGACTTGAATATTGAATTGAATACTTCAATATCGGTTGTTGCTGGCAAGTTTAGGTTAATTGTATAGGAGATACCTAACTTTGTAGGAATTGCTGCTGGTGCTGATTCTCCTGAAACAACACTCTCTTTTTGCTCTACAATAGGTGTTATTTGAGGTTCTCCTTCAAAATCTGCTAGTTTACATAGTTCCAAAAAGGTCGCTGCAACCTTGGGAAGGGTCTTATCATCTCTTGAAGTTCCAAGTACAGAAGAAAGTTTAGATATTATTTCGTCTTTTTTAAGTTTCTGAGCGTAGGTGTGCGCGATATACAATTTGGAGTATGCACTCTTAATCTGTTGTGCCATTATAACCTTGGATTTAGTATCATCTCGGTATTCTGCATAAGCTTTGGTTGGAACGTTAGCTTGATCAATAAATCCAATTCTTTTCAGTAAGGGTATCATTGGACGATAACTGCTAGATTTTAAGCCGAGCACTGCTGATAGGAAATCGTTTGTGAATTTAGGCGGAACACTAGCTTCTTTAATTTTATTAAACAGGTCTTTTAGCTGCCCGTATGAATCTACATATGGCGGATAATCTGTCATTCATTCACCTATTATAGTATGATTACATAATAATTTATATATGACGACGGGATGCTTTCTCGATGATATCGTCATCGGAAACAGATATTCGTTCTCGACCTCCACAAATTCTTCGAAATAGCCGGAGTCATCGAAAACCGACTATTAGAGCATATAAGGGCTATGGGAGATTCCGCCCAGGGCTCCACTTAACCTATCAGACCTTTCTTGGCGAGTTCTGGCACGACAAACTTTTCAAGAACAGAACCGAGCTTTATCTTGCCCAAACTTTTCGAATCAATAAACTTTATCTCTTCGATCTCCGACGACGCCTTCGGACTGCCCCTCACGTCCACCATGTAGACGTCCATCTTGATTTTCATTCCCGGGTCAAGGGCCGCATCGTCTTCGAACGTTCCGAAAAACGTATGAGAGATCACGTCAACACCTAGTTCTTCCTTCAGTTCCCTTCTCAGGCAGGCCGCATGGTCTTCGCCGCTCTCGATCCGTCCGCCGGGTATTATGAACTTCTGCCCCTTCCTGCCCACCAGTATCTTCCTGTTCTCAAGAATTATCGCTCCGATCTTGTGTATGACGTTCAATTACATCACTTTATCGCGATTGGTGTTCCGCCGGCGTGCCAGCTCTGACGGGGCCGGACCTGAATATCGAAAATGCGCTCGCTATTATCGTCCAGAACGACAGCAGTTCCCTTGTTCTTCGGAAGATCGGAAATCATCTTGCGTATGTCCTCTAGCGCGTACGTCTGCATCACAGTCCCGAGTGCGTCCAAATCGGGCTTGGCCGTCAGCCTGTGCGCTATTACCAAATCGGCCTGCGTTATCACGGTCTCGTTCAGCTTCGCGGGCTGCTGCGTTATGAATATCGTGCTTATGCCGGGCTGTCTGCCCATCGTAACGAGCGTGATCAGGTCGTGCGTCGCCGATGTCTGACCAACAGCGGGAACGAAGTTGTGCGCCTCGTCCATGATGAACCATGTGAGCGGTATCTTCTTTTTTATCTCACCGCCTATCAGCGCCGTCTCCTCCTCGCGACGTGCAGCGACGCGCGCTTCGTAGATCTCCCTGGCCAATATGCCGAGCATGAGATTACGTACGGACCAGTCCTGCAAGCTGACGTCCAGTACGGTAGCGATACCGGGCAGCAAGAACTCCACGATATTCGTGGCCTTCTCCGAGAATATTCCCCAGCCTTCGGCTGCCAAGAACCGGTTCACCAGCGCCATCCTTTCCTTCGATTCTATCAGCTGGTCATCTTCTATTACGCCGACTATGTCAGCTATGCTGTAGTCCTTCGCAGCTAGCTTGTGCACCGTCCTCTCGATAAGTATGCCTAGCGGTTCGAACAGGTTTATGCCGAACGTCAGGCACCAGTCGCCTGCCGTAAGTGCGGACGGCTTTATCGCGAACGTGCCGTCATAGGGTATGCCCATCTTGTCATATTCTTTCGTGAGCCCTATCGGTACGATGTTGCGCACGTTGAAGCCTTTCGGCTTGATCCCCCATTCGGACAGAAGAAGCAGGCCGGGCTCGTTCGGGTTCTTCATGGACCAGAATATGCCCATGGTGTCTATCATTATGACTGAAAGGTTCTGCTTGATGCTTTCGGGCAGGTTCATTATCTCCTCCGCAATCACGGCTCCTGTGTAGGACTTTCCAGAACCTCTTTTACCGACGATCAGCAGACAGTGCGGCCTTGAGAGGTCCATCAGAACAGGATTGGTCATGTGGGCCTCGAAGCCCGTGCCCACTATGTGCTTGCCTATGAAGGCGCACCCGGACTTTCCGTACTTGGCCAAGTCATCCGGTTCTCTGCCTACGACTATCTCTTCTACGGGCATGAAAGAACTTGTCAGAACGGGCTTAAATTATTACTTGTAGTTCACGACGAAACCCGCGGACGGTTCCTCGGCCTTCGGCGTGTCCACCATATCGGTCGGCTCGATAACAGCTTCCCCTGTCGGCATCTCCGCAGGCTCGGCCTCTGGCCGTGCGACAGTAACGGGCTCCTTGCCGAGCGCGCGCAGTATGTCGTCCCTGCTAGCGGATACCGAACTTGAGATGTTAACGCAAAGTTTGTCGAGCGAATCGAAACGGGCAGCGATCACGTGGGCCAGGTCGTTGTTTATGGATTTCATGTCAGCCCTCCTCATGGCTTCTATCGACAGGATGTCGATAAGAATCATAACAATAAGCGCCGGCATCACTGCATAGCCGACAGCGGTCAGCACTATTAGTACTGCTGTCAACGACACCAGGGCCCAAAATACCTTGCTGAGCATGTCATATATGGCAAAGAAAAAGGATTTAAAGCTTATTGGGAGCGTTTTTCTCCGCCGTCTGTCGCAGGTTTCTTCTTGAATAACTTCTTGAACAGCTCCGGCTTCTTGTACCAGAGCCATCCGAGTATTGCGATTATCAGCAGTATGATGGCGACCGCTGTCAGCGGGTTCGATGTCACGCCGAACAATGCACCTGTTAGTCCTGACTGTACGATCGGCGCAGGTGTCGGTTCCGGACCTGGCAAGGTCTGGTTCGCTATCACCTCTTCCACAGTCTCCGCGGGCTTCTTTATGATAAGTGTCGCCGTGGCGCTGGCGCTCAGTCCTTCAGCAGTTGTGACTGTCACTGTTATAATATTTACACCGGACTTCGCAGTCTCCGGAACAGCAACGGCTACCAAAAAGGTCTGGCTGCTGCCCGA
The DNA here is from genome assembly GCA_964353775.1 of uncultured archaeon. Lineage (GTDB taxonomy): Archaea > Aenigmatarchaeota > Aenigmatarchaeia > Aenigmatarchaeales > JAHLMS01 > JAHLMS01. Next base: position 103,962 of record CAYGWB010000005.1, read on the forward strand.
TATCATCGATATCGATGACGGATCGACGGCGTATGTGTATGGCATGCCGCCGATGCTCAGCTTAACGTTGGTCAGGTCCTTGCCGCCGACGTAGACGTAAACGTTGAATATGCCCGTTGTTCCGGTGTCCATGATTATCGGGCTCTGCACCGTAACGGTCATCGTAGCATTCTGTGGCGGCGGGTTTGTTCCGAATCCGCCCAGTCCAGAACCTGTATTATTTGTATCGGTGTTCAGGTTCACTGCAAACTGTACTGTCGGACCGTCTGCCCAATTGTCGGACATGTCCCAGCATCGAGCGTGCAGGTTGTACAATCCGGTCGCATAGAATGTCCATGTAGCCGTGACTTTGGTGCTGTTCGATGGTAGCATGTCGGTCATGTTTATCACTGATCCGCCGTCTATGTAGAGCACGCACTCCTTGACAGCCGTGTTGTCAGTAACGTTCGCCGATATATTGACAAGCTGGTTCGTCAGTGCGTAGTTTGGCCATATCGCGCTGACTACCGGCGGGTCTAGATCGATTATCACGGTTCCGTTTCTGACCATAAGTGTTATGTTTCTGCTCGCGCTGTTTCCAGACGTGTCCGTAGCGATGACAGACCAGTGGTATGTTCCGTCAGCCGACGGTATGTCTATGGTTGTCTCCCAGACGTCCGTGCCTATCGATGTGGCGAGCGTTCCGTTGACGGTCACGTTCGCGACAGCGAAGTTGTCCGTAACGTTGATGCTGAAGTTTGCAGGCGAGCCTGCCACTAAATCAGTCGTGTTCCATATCTTGTTTATGGAAGGCGGCATCGTATCAGCCGGAACGATAAATGTAACATTGGCGCTGCCTTCGAGACCTGCTGTGTCGATGGCGTATACGAACAGCGTGTGCGTTCCGACACCGACGGTCATCGTCATGTTGCCTGTCAGTGTCACGTTCGCAGCCCCGTCAAGGCTGTAGCCAGCCCAGCTCAGTATCTCGCTGCTTGTCCAGTTCAGGTCTATCGAGTTGGTCATGTATGTCGTGTTCGTCGGTGATATTATTGTTACGACCGGAGGCATGGTGTCCTGTACGGTCAGGTTGAGAGCCGTCCATGCGGCAGTATAATTGGTGTTGCCGGCGACCGACGCGTTCACGATGTGTACGCCCGTTGCCATTGTGCCTGTCATTATCAGCACTTCGTACGGGCTCGGACTCTCCGATGGCACGCCGTCAATTGTCATTGTTATGTTCTCTGGAATAGAGAGCACGGCTGTCGCGTTTACGATCGCGCCGCGCTCAACTGTCTCGTCTGTGCTGTTTCCATCCAGGTAGAGCGCCAGCGTCGGCGTTGCCTGCAAAACTGTAATGTATCTGTCGACGATACTCGTGGCAGTGAAATTCTCCGTCTCGTCATAAGTGCAGCTGTAGTTGTAAGTTCCAGCACCAAGCGTAACGTTGTCCGGATTAGTCACGATGCTGCCGTCCCTAAGCAGTGTGATATTCGCTGCCGGGTCGCCTGTGATCATTGCGCAGGTCGCTATTGTTTCGGTTCCGTATGTGACCGTGTCGTTCGGTGCGAATGTTATGTCAATGACAGACGTTCCTTTGGCTACTGTAGCTGTATAAGTGACATCTGCTGCGGTGTAGTTGTCTGCAGTAAAGTTGGCCTTGTAGACGTAGACGTTTGCCGCCGGGTCCCATACTTTGCTGAGGCCGCCGACATCGCTGTCGTTCTCGTAAAGCTTCAGCACGCCCTCGTCATTCACGGTCGCATCTTTCCATGCCGTTGCGTTGAGCGTCACAGGGTATGTTCCGCTTAAGTCCGACTCTATGCCGTTCAGCTCGAGGCGGATGCTTATCGCTTTCTTGTCCACGGTCAGCCAGTACGTCTTGCTCGCAGCAGCATAGTTGCTGCTACCGCTGAACTCGACTGTGTAGTTGTACGTCCCGTAACCGAGCCTCTGGACGTCATCCAGACTGGTCAACAGTACGCCGTCCTTATAAAAGTTCAATGATCCTTCCGCAATGTCCTTGTATGCGGTCGCGTTGCTGACGTCCTCATAAGTGTAAGTCCTGTTCGCATCGACCGCGCCATCGAACGCTACGTGGATGTAATCGGTCGTCGAGGTGTTCTGCAAAATAGTTATGCTCGTGCTGTTCGAAGCAGAGGTGTAGTTGCCCGTCTCTGTGACGTTGCAGACGTAGTCGTACGTGTCGACCGGTAAAACGATGGCGACGCCGTTCTCTGTCGAAGTAACGTCCGCACCGTTTCTCCAAAGCACCGCAGGTGCCTCCAAGTTGGTCGAGCTACAGTCAGCTGTAACGGCTGTCGGATAGGTTCCGCCAGCAGGCGTAACAGTCAGGCTGGCTGCTGAATCCACCTTTGTAATTTCCAGGTAGTATGTCAGTCCGGTCGTGTTTGCCCAGTAGTTTGTTGCGCCTGTGCTGTTCACGGAATATTCATATACTCCGGCCGGAAGCGTATCGATCTCAGGATTCGTCACCTGTGTGCCGTCCCTCCACAGGTCCGCATTTCCGCTCGCGGCAACGCCTGTCGCGTTGCTAGGCGTTCCATAGACCATTGTCACGTTCTGATCAAGCATGCCGTTCAGCCACAATTCAACAGGGTTGTCCAGCATTCCGACGTATAGCGTGTCTGTTACCGAACCGGCTGTCCAGTTCTGACCGCCTGTGCTGTTATAAGTATAGACGTATGGTCCGGCCGACAGTGTGTTGACATCCGATATCGGGTTGCCGTCGCCCATCGAGGTTGCGTCGCGCCACAGGGTGTAGACAACGTCAGCCGCGCCGACTATAACATTTGACCATCCGGTCGCATTGCTCTCCGTACCGAAGTCTATGCTCGTTGAAGGCTCTATGAGCAGTTGTATGTAACTGTTCAGGTCTCCTTTCAAAACTGTGTATGTCGTGCTGTTAGTTGCAGAGCTGTAGTTCGTTTGTGTGACGTTGCAGACGTAGTCGTGCGAACCGGCAGGTAGCAAAGTAGCCACTCCGTTCTCTGCGTCCGCGTCTGAACCGTCGCGATAAAGTTTTGCACTCGCTTCTGGGTTCGTACAAGCGCAGGTTGCTGTTACATCTGTCGGGTATGCCGCAGCTGACGGAGTTATGTCAAGCGAACATATCGATGTCGGCTCGATGACATCAAGATAAATAGTGTCGTTTGTTGCAGCGGTCCAGTTATCGTTTCCACTTGTGTTGTATATGACTTGGTAAGTTCCAGGACTCTGGAGCGTTGTTATCGACGCCGGGTTTCCTGTCTGAGTCAGTGATGCGACATATAAGTCGAATGTCGGCGGGGTTATGATAGCTGTTGAATTGCCTATCACTGTTACCGTGGTCGGATAGACGACGGTTCTATTGGCCGCAATATCATCTATGAATACCTCAACGTAGGGCGTTCCCTTGTCGACAGTTATGCTCGTGCTGTTCGAAGCAGCAGTATAATTGGTCTCGGTCGCGTTGCACACGTAGTCATGCGTGCCTGCTGGCAGTATGATTGCTACGCCGTTCTCGGCGTCCGCAGGTGCGCCGTCACGATACATCGTAGCGGTTGTCTCCGGGTTCGTGCAGCTGCACGTCGCCATAACTGGCGTCGGATATGCAGCAGTCGGAGGCGTTATGTCAAGCGAGCAGGTTGCTGCCGCACGCTCGACGAACAAGTAGTATGTCAGACCGGTCGAGTTGTCAGGATAGTTCGTATCGCCAGTCGCGTTCACAAAGTATTCGTATCCTTCCGGCTTTGCCGTAAGCAGAACGTTCACACCGTTCTCGGAATCTGCTGGTGCGCCGTCCCTGAACATGTTGAGGGTTCCACCAAGTGCCGTAGCTGTTGCGTTGGCAAGCGTTCCGTAAGTTATAGTGTTGTTCTGGTCGAGCAGACCGTTCAACCACAGGTGAACAGGGTTCTCTGTACTGGCTGTGATCGTAAGTGTCTGGTCCGACTGGACTCCTGTATAATTAGCGGTCGCGCTGCTGTTGCACGAGTATGCGTATGTGTTCGCAGGAAGCGTGACAGTCTCGACCGCAGGTATCTTCTCGACGCCGTCTCTCCAAAGGTGCGCCGTTACCTCGTCGTTCAGCGACGGTATAGAACAGCTAACTGTGGTCTCTGTCGGGTAGGCCTCTGTCCAAGTGCCGCTGGGTGCCTGTGTCAAAACGATCGAAGGCGTCCTTTGGATTATGTTCAACGTCCTTGTGACTGAACCTGGCAAATAATTGGCGTTTCCTGTCGTGTTGTATACATAAGTGTAAACATTTGCGCCGAGCAGCTTCTCATCCTGCAAGGTATACGGCTCGGTTGTGCTGTTGCCTATCTCTTCGCTTGTGCTGGCAGTTTCCTTGTATAGTTTGAACTCCAGTCCGGTTTCGCCAGTCACATCGGCCCAGGCCGTAACGTTCGTGACGTTCTCATATGTGAACGTCTGATCCGTCTCGCTGCCGTTTATCGCGACGTGCATCTGGATCGTGGACGGGTCTTTCTTGTTCACTATATAACTTTGAAGAGTTGCTGATGCCGCACTGTAGTTTCCTGTTGCTGATATGTTGCAGATGTATCTCCAAACACCTGCTGGTAGCGTGACGAACTTGTTGTTCTCAGCAATAGTTACGTCCGTCGGCGTTCCAGATATGTTTCTGTAAAGTGCGACGCTGGCTTCAGGATTCACAGCAGAGCAGCTCGCGTTCGTCTGCGTGCCATAGGTTATGCCCGATGGCGGGTTGATCACAAATGCCAGGCCTGGTGATGCCTTGTTTATTATGTATGTCCAGTCCGGGGTTGTGTTCGTGTTGCCGACCGTGTCGTTCGCGAGCCAGCTGTACATGTATCCAGTAATTTTTGCCGGCAGGTCTGTAAGAGTTATGTAGTATTCGTTGCCAGATTTCAGCACCTCTCCGAGCTTGCTCGAGTAGGTCTTTCCATCAAAAGTGAATTTTACTTCTGAGACAGCCGTGTCGTCCGTCCATGTTATGTTGAACTGATAGATTGCCCCTTTCGCGTAAGTCGCTGGCGACGCCGGGTTGTTCTTGTTGTTCGACCATTGAGGAGTCGACTTGTCAATCGTGAAGTTGGCCGGGCTCGAGAAACCTACGTTGCCCGCGTTGTCCTTCGCGGCCGCGCAGACCCACATGTGCTGTGAGACCGTGTACGGCAGTGTCTTTAATGTGTAAGCCGCATAGCTCGTCGGACAAGCTGTAATCGACGTAGCAGATGTGTTCAGTGCATATGTCGAAGCATTGCAACCGCTCGAACCGTCAGAACAGCTGACACCTGCCGATGCGTCGGTCTTCTGCCACCCGCTCGGCGTTCCAGTAACTGAAACTGTCGGTGCCGTACCGTCGTATTTGACTATGAAAAGGACTTTTGAACCCCACGTGCCGGCCCCGTTCCTTGCCTTAACTGTGAAGTTTGTGCTGCCTTCCGTGTAGGCGGACGCCTGATAGTAGGCGTTCGGAGTGTTAGGGCTAGAAATGATAGGATCGCTGCCGTCCTGCGTATAGTAGAACGTATCGTCCGAAGGCGAGCTCGGATCCGTCCAGTTGAAGTATGGGCTGTTGTCCGTCTGCCATATATTGTTGATAATGGCGACGGTCTTGCCCGAATCAGTAAATGCGTTTATTCCCGCGATGTTCGGCGTAGAGTTGTCCACCCAGATGTTGAAAGTGGCGTCACTGCCCCAGTTTCCTGCGGCATCCTTTGCCTTGACCTTGAAAATATGCTGAACGTTTGTCAATGCATTGACCGGGTACTGGACGTTGTTGGACGTTACAGTTGTGTACGGTGCCGAGTCTATAGTATAATTGTAGGCGACCGCAGCATCAGAAGTGGTCCAGTTGAAGTATGGGCTGTTGTCCGTCTGCCATATGCTTGCCGATATCGCAACTCCAGTGCTATTGGTGTACGCGTATACGCCGGTCACACTAGGCGCCGATGTGTCACGCGTCAGCGTCACATTGTATGTCGGATATGGTTTGTTGACGTTAACCGTAGTAACGTTCGGGTAGAACGAACTGTTGTAGACACTTACGTTGTAGTTGCCCTGCGGAAGCGTCACGAACAGCGTCTGGCTGTTCGTTCTTGTGTAAAGTGTGCTGCCCGTCGAAAGGTCTATGACCTTGATGTACTCGGCGTTCACCGGGTTCATCGCGTTGTCATATACGTATATGTTCAGCGTCCAGTAGGTCGTCGTCGCGAGCGCGGGCACTACTAGGAGTGCAAATAGCAAAAAGCATGTGAAAGCCAAAATGTTTTTGTTGTTCATGGGTGACACCCGCCTAACCCACGATTTCCTTTGCCTTCTTTATGTTGTCCTTCGTGAGTGTGTAGGCCTTCATCTCCGTGCCGTTTTGCACGTAGACTATTCCACCCATGCCGTCCTTGTCCTGTGTGTCCAGGAAGCCGAGCGAATAGTTTCCAGAGTTCCAGTCACCACCGACCTGGCCGTACAGTCCGTCTATGATGTTTGCCAGCGATGCGAACTTGCTGTTGTTCTTGTCATCGTATTTCAGTTCAACGCCCCAGCAGCCTTCCGTACCCTTCAGTTTGTCTATCTCGGCCTTTAGTGCAGCACCAGAGAGCTTAGCTAGGTATGCAGGCATCTCTCCAGCTCCGGTGTAATCTATCATGCCTTCCTTGCTGCCGAGTATCTTCTGTTCAAGTCCGACTGCATAGGCACGGTCCACCGAGCCTATCATATTGCCGGCAGAGGTCGTTATGTTGATCTGTCCCTTCTCGCCCAATCCAGGTATCGTTACCTCGATCTTCCTCATCTCAGGCGAGGGGTCTGTTGCATTATCATCGAACAACTTGTCCCAAGCTGCCTTGTCGATGCCAAGCGCTGTCAGCATCTCGTCGCGTTCCTGCGCTGTCAGCGCGTTATAGAAGGTGCGACCAGCTGTGTGCTTGTCGCCCTCGGTTGTGCGCGTGTAGGTCTTGTTGAACTGCTCGAGCGTTGTGTTGAAACCGTTCCACAATCCTTTGAGGTCGGTCGCAAGGTCCGCCGATATATTAAGCTTGCTCCACATGTCAGTATAGTTAGTTGTCATTCTGCTGAGCTGACCTCTTAGGTCGGCCAGCTTAGCCTCGTAGGATGTGTTAGTAGCATTGTAGTTGTTCTTCATTTCATCCAGCAGATTTCTTGTTTCGTTGAGGGTCTTCATGGTGTTCAATGCCAGCTGCTTGTATTCTTGTGCAAGAACTGACTGGTGGCTGCCGTAGGCCATCGCGTTGAAATCTTTTATGAATTCGTCTGCGCTGCCGTCTATCTTGCCGTTGTCCATCTGATCGAAGAACTCTGCGGCGCCTGTCAGGTTCAGCTTGCCTGTCCTGTTGGCTGTCGCATTGTCAGGCTTCTCCAAATACGTCACCTTCGCGACGAGCTTCTCGTCCATCCAATCATCAGGCATGGCTATTTCCGCCCTCTCGTATGTTCCGTTGGTCTCGTCGATTACGTTCGTGTTGTTGTAGAGCTCCTGGGTCATTATGTTCTTCTTGACCTTGAGCGTGAATTCCTTGTCGTCCAGAAGATTTCTCGGAAGTATGCGTACCTCCTTGACGTTCTTTATCTTTGCGAGCTTGCCTTCTCCGCGCAGCTCTTCAAAAGGAATAGGATCGGATTTGTATGATATGTTGCCGACTTTGCTCTGAGCGGTGATTATCATTGCGTGTGAACCATTGTCTAACTCATAGCTGATGTTCCAGTCGGCGATTGTCTTGCCGTCCGCCGTCAGTTTGTCGGTCAGTGACGTTCCATTATAAGTTGGTGCCATCTTCGTCATATTGTCATTGTCAAAGACCGGCTCGAAAACGACTGCCTTCTCGGCCGTAGGGCCTGTCTTCTCTATGTTGTAGAGCTTCTCATGTGTAACAATCTTACCGGATTCGTTAAATTGATTCTCACCAAAGACCATTGTCTCGATTCCGACCGCGCCGGTGTCATCAGAGGGTGCTGATGCGCCCATGTCTTCTGCTACCTTGTAGGCTAGGGCTACGCCTAGAGCAGTTACGATACCGCCAACTGCGAGTTTTGTCTTAGTATTACCTGAACTTGTTCCGCCGCCTATTAGATTCACCATTTCTCATCACCCTCTATTCCACGTTTTTTACTTTGTCAAGTCCGAGATCTTTGTATGTCTGTATGACATTGACGACGTCTCTGAAATCCGCCAACTCGGCCGGATTGAAATTCACTGGTCTTTGTGTACCGACCAGCTTTATCTCAACATTTGAAACGCCGTACGGTTTCGTCATGTTACCGACATCAACGATGCCCTCGGCATCGTATTCGATCTGGATCTTGGAATCCTCTGCAAGTCCACCGCTATTGTTTATCTTATCTCGAATGTATTCCGCAAATTTTATTTGGCGTTCGCCAAAGTCTTTTTCCGACATCTTTCTGAGACCGTACATGGCCCGTAAGTATTGCTGGTATGCTCTTGTCGGTACCTTCTCCCAAAGCTTGTCCTCTATCTCTTGTATGTACTCTGTGAGTAAAACTTCTGCTCCCTTTACAGCCGCATCATTAGCTTCCATCTTTTTCGCTTTGGCTTCAACAATTTTATTTTTGGCTCTCTTCTCAAAGTACCCCTTGTTCAACATCTTTGCTTTGATTTCTGCGACTTCTTCCTTAAGAGATTTCGACTCTTCTTTTAGATTCTTGATGTCTTCCGGTAATTCATTAAACAATTTTTTTATGTGCCCATATTTCATGTTTGTATTGAAATCATGCGAAGAGGGCAAATTTTTATTTGCGTATTTCATTGCAGCTTTTATAATCTTATCAACATCTTTACCAAGAACAATCTTGCCATCTTTATCCTTTGTGACACATTCCACTGTGACGTTGCTTCCATCGTCGACTTTAATTTTTTCCTGAGGCATTTCATTTATGGCGCCGACTATTTTCTTGTCTTCATCTTCGATCAAAGCTTCCATCCTGTGTTTTTCATTGAAATACACGTACACAATCTCTTGTGCATTGATCTTTCCCTCGAGATAATGCAAATCGTCGAGGCGCTCTCTGTACTGAGTCAAAAGCGTATCGGCCTTTTTTCTTTCAGTGTCAAAATTAGCATACATGAAATCGGGTCTAGACACATAAGCAAGAAACTCGTTCGTGGGGAATGACATGACTGACTTGGTCGTTTTATCGACAGCGGCCGCATTTGCCTTCTGTCCGTTAGATTTAATCTCTAGCTTGGTTGCGTCTGCAGCAAATTCTTTATCCAAATCTCCAAGAACATCTAGACCGTCGATCAAATATTTGTTATTGCCACTCATTTTATAGCCCCCTTTGTCACTCCTTAATGGTTATTATTCTGAAATGCTTAATAAAATAATGGACAGTAAAGGATTTAAACACATTAGTTATGCTCATAGTCCCACCTCGTTATAGTAAATCGCCAGCTGATAGACCTGTTCGTCGAATTCGGACGGTATCTGGCCTATCGATGTGATCAATTTCGGAGATATGAGCACGCCCTTCGTGACCTGCGCATGCACACTGGCGTTCTTGCTGCCGTACGGTATCGCGCCCTCCGCGCCAACAGGCTCGTAGAGTATCTGCATCTTTCCGCCGTGTTTCGACATTTCGCTTAACTGGCCTCTTATGTGCTCGCCGAGCTTGACGAACTGCTTGTCGTTTGCGTTGAAAATGAAATATTTGCCGTAAAGATAGTCGAAAATCTCGGCCGGCACCATCGCCTGTTTGATTTTGTCACAGTTGGTGGCCGCCTCTTTCAGCTCTTTTACTGATTTTATGGTTTCATTGTTGGTGAACACCAAATCAGACGCCTTACCGGCCTTGAAATCTTCCCATTTAGAAAGCTTTTTTTCAGCGTATTTTATCACATACTTGAATTTTTCTCTTTCGAAAGCACGCCTTACAAGGTCCTTTTCATCGTATGTCCTACCGCATATTTTTCGCCCATTTTCTTTGTGTTCATAGAACCGGTCCACATCGTCCTTATTCCCAAGAGAATAGATGTCGTTCAGGGTATATGCCAGTGCACGCGCCTCGTTCTTTATGTCCCTTTCATTATCATGATATCTCCTTACAAAATTAGCGGCCAGTTGCGGCCTCTTTTCGGCGTCCGCTTTCCTTGCCAGCATCTCGTAGAACCGGTCAAATCCGCCCCATCTGCGTATCTGGTCCGAAGCGGCTGCCACATATTCGCCTACGCGCAACCTCATTTTTTCCGGATCCTTCAGATTGTCCAAAATGTCAAATGTGTTGTCCTCGATTTTTATCCGGACATCAGTTTTACCTGTATCACCCATAACATAACCTACTTTTACTACCTAATAATGATTACATTTTGATGTATTTAAAGCTTAGTAAATCGAAGAATTCACAGAATTCAAGCTTCTTATTACTTGTCCTGTTCTATTATGACGTTATCCGCGCCGGACTGGGTCTCATCGTGTGAAGGTAGCGCTTTAAGATAATTCTTACCGGCTTCGCGAAGCACGTGCAATGCCTGGTTCTTCCTCAATACGCTGACCATCTCGTCCCTTCTTTGCTTCAGATCCCCTTCCGCCTTAATGCTGTTCAGCAGCTTGCTGATTGCATCTTCATGTCTGCCATTTTCTGTCTGTAACATTATATATCTCTGGATGCCCGGAGCTTCGTCGAAAAGCGCCTGTGAAGCATATTTTGCCAGCATTATCGTAGTGTCCTTCAGTTCATTGTCATATGCTTCTATCACTTTGAGTGCGAGCCTTTCCCTTTCCCGGAATGTACTAATATGGGATTCATACTTGTGTAGAACGCCTTCCAATTTACGAAAGGCATAACCTAGTGTGCCTATGTGGACGTGAGGATCCGAGGTTTCCATCCACGGAAGATCACGGAATATCGTGTTAAGCATTTTCACGTCTTCGGTATATCTGTCGTTTTCTTCCTTGAACAACATTATGTCGATGTCTTTTTGGTCCAGTCGTAATGCCATCTCCTGTTCTTTCAGCTTGTGTTCGGTCTCTGTGCGAGAAAGTTTTTCTTCCTGCAGCGCCAGCTGCTTCTCCTGATATGTTATCAGCCTTTCGGTAATTTTTCTCTCATCACCGTGGGCTTCCTGATAAAAACTCTTAATAGAATTGGATACTTTCGGTAACAGCTCCTGAAGATATTTCTCCTTCTCCACGAGCTTATCCTTGACCTTGTTGGCAACTTTCCATTCTTCCTGGAGTTTTCCAAAGCCGGCTTCGAGCTGCTTTTTAATTTTCGCGGCCTCTCCGACCTTCTCATTTAGCTCTTTTTCTTTGAGCTCTGCCTTGGACCTAAGCTCGTTGTATCGCTTTCCGAGCTCTGCCGCGTCCGTCTTATATTTTTTATCCAGTTCATCTACCTTGCCCTTGAGCGCATATTCCTTTTCTTTCAGTTCCTTCTCCTTTTTCTTTGCCTTGTCCTGGGCCTCGGCCAGATCCAGCTCTTCATCCAGCTCCCTGAGTTCCCTCTGTGTATTCCGAACTTCTCCTTCAGCCTTAGCTATCTCACCTTTTTTGTTTCCCAACTCGCCAAGCACGTTTTCTATTTGAGCTGCCTTTTCGTTGAATTCCTTTCTATGATTGTGCACATCCGCCGTAGCAAAATTAGTATACACATCGTTGATAACAGATATGATATAATCTTTATCAAATCTGCCTTGATACATTTCAATGCCAGAATGTCTCACGGCGTCTATGGGAATGCCCTTTTCGTAATAACCGCGAGCCCAAGTAATTAATTCCTTCCCGACCTTAGGATCCTGTTCCTTCTTTGGTGTGTACGCCTTCTGACCTTCGTCTCTTTTGTCCCCTTCCATCATGCATGCACCTAAAATATCTCACTTTATAGTAGTTATTACCTGTTAGATTATGGTAACGAAAAGTATTTAAACTTATTATTTCCATAACCCGACCGCTTTTTTTCCGTTCCACAGCTTGCGGCCGTACTTGGCGGGCGTCGGCAACGCAAGTAAACGGCCCCCGGCGATCGGTATCAGATAGTATTCTTCCTGCTTCTTGCCCTTCAGGACGAGCTTGACCTTGTTCTGGCTGCGCTTCTTCGTCCCGGGAACGAGATATTCGTACCGTACGAACTTACCGCGGTCGATCAGATTGCGCACTTCCGGGGTTCCCTTCTTGTTCTTGGTCAAAACCTCCGGTGGGTATCGCATATTTATTTTATTGTCGGCTGAGATTTAAGCATATGGAAGCAAGACCGGTGATAGTCGGTATAGACAGCGGCGCGACAACGGCTGTCGCTGTTCTGGACCTGAGACGCAATCTTTTGGGCGTCACCAGCAAGAAGGATCTTTCTGCCGCTGCTGCCCGGTCGTTCGTTACGAATTTCGGCCGGCCACTGTTCGTAGCGACGGACAAGGCGAAACCGCCTTCCGCGGCCAAGAAGTTCGCAGCCTCTTTCAACTGCGGTCTGTGGTATCCTGAACAAGACCTCTCAATCGCAGACAAGGACAACACGACGAAGGAGTTCAATTTGGCGAACGCCCATGAGCGCGACGCCTCCGCATCTGCTGTTTTTGCGCACAAGGCGGTCGCGGGCCAGTTCAGCAAGATAGACGACACGCTGAAACAGCTCGGGTTCGAACAGTTCAGCGACATCGTCAAGACCTCCATCGCGAAACGGGAGGTCAGCAACATCGCAGAGGCCGTGAAAAGGATAACATCCGTACCTGAGTCGCCTAAGCCGATAGTACGTACCGTGGATGAGGCAACTGAACTGAAGAGGCAGGTCTCAGCTCTAAAGAAGAGCTATGAGATAGCGCAGTTCTATGTCTCGAAGCTCGAAATCAGGGTCAATGCCCTTGAGAAGCAGAAAGAACAGATGATGGACGAGAGGATGAAAGCGAACGAGGAGGCAAGACGCACGGTCATACGCGAAAAGGAGATATTCAAGCGTGACATCGCGCTGCGCCACTTGAGCACGGAGGTCGACAGGCTGAGGAAAAAGTCGGACAAGCTAGAAACGCAGCAGGCGAAGCCTCTGGAGCTGCAGCAGATAAGGGCTAACGCGGCCGTACCGGTCGTTCCAATACAGGATTTCACAAAAGAGTCCATAGCCTCCACAGGAAAAGAGTTCGGGCTGGCCAACGAGATATTGTGGATAAAGGATTATCGGCCGTCGGCCTCGACGGCAAAGTTCTTGATAGGCTTCAGGCCGCGCACCGTAATCTTTCCCCAACAACCGGCTGAAATCGAGATGTTCAAATCGAGCAACATAACGGTCGTATGGGGCGTTAAGCCAGAACAGAAAAGGTGGTGGGGCGCCGTTCCTCAGAAGGACCTGTGGCACGCCCTGAAAGAGACCGAACGCAAGAGCTTCATGAATTGGATATCAGAATACAGGCAGAGATAGTCATATTCTTTTGATACTTTCTATGAGCTCGGCCATCTGCGGCGCGCATACGTCCCGCAGCCAGCTTTCGTCCTTATACAGCGTCTCGTGGCAAATGTACTTCTCGGAAACTTTCACAGCTGAAACCATGCGAAACATCTCCGGCCACGGATGACGATAAATGTTCTTCTGACAATATCCAGTAGGCTCTGGCAAATAGAAATAGGAGATGCATTCAGGATATTTTTCGGGGCCGGCCACATCGTTAACTCTTATAGCATTGAAATGCTTGCCCTCATCGATTTTTGGTTTTAGTGAACGAAAGAGATCCTTATTAAAGAAGCGCAACTCGCTATAGTTTCTAGGTTTCCCTATATAGCTGGTTACACCATGAAGGTCAACTAAAAAATCAGCACCGCCCTTGAGAAGGTCCAGATAATATCTTATCCGTTTCTGTGCGTTCTCTACATTGAAGGCTCCAACTCCGGTAGCGTCTATCATCTTAGCGTCGGTCAGACCCTTCAACTCGTCCGCTACAATATAGGCCGAACGCTCTTGTGGATGGATGCCGTGAATCACAACGACGTTTTTCAAAAAAACACCTAGTAAATCACACCGACGACCTTGTAAGAAATGTCCGACCATCTAAGCACTTTCCCGTCAGGAACAGAATTGTTGTCGCCCTGCGTCCTGTACCAAACGCCTTCCGTATCCTCGCCCGTCTCAATAATTCTGTGCACGACCTCCCGTTCATAGACTGAAGCAGATATTATGACAATATCGTCTACCTTCAGATCCTCAGGCGCAGTGACTATCACATAACCGCCGCCTTTCAGGTTGGGCCACATCGAACCGGTCGTATCGATCTTGCGCAGCTCTATCGGCGTCTTGTAAAACAGCGAACAGAAATGGGTATACTTGTCCTTGTATGCCGTATAGGGGTTCGCCTCGCATTCCGCGCTGTCAACCACAGGAACATCGGACTTGAAAGCGTCGTTGAGCTGTGAGCTCCATACGCCATTTCCGACAGCCGGTTCAGCGATTGCATTGGCCGTGATGGACGTTGCCGTAGGCGTCATGGTTATGGCGGCCGCGCCGCAGATAATGATACCTAGGATAACGCCAAGAAAACCTGCCAAAAGGACCTTTTGCATAATTAAATTTACTACTATTTAGTATATAAAGCTTACCTTTAAATACGGGTTTGCTGCAATTATTGGCATGCATACCATAGAATTGCCGAGACGTGTGGTCATCGGCAAGGGCGTGCTCTCCCAGGTCGGAAACATATGCGAAAACATGGGTCTGGGCGAACCAGTGCTTCTGATCAGCGGGCCCCATGTCATAGAACTGGCCGGAAAGGTGGTTCTGAAGAGCCTTCTGGACGCGGAAATACCGACGAGCCTTGAGCTTGTGACAAAGACGGACACTGAGGACCTGGAACGCATTCTCCGAACGGCCGGACAGTTCCGAACCATCGTAGGCTGCGGAGGAGGCCGTGTCATCGACGTGGCCAAATGGACCGCATCGAAGCTCGGGATACCGTTCGTATCCGTCCCTACCGCACCGTCCCACGACGGCATCGCAAGCAATCGTGTAACTATTTTCGACAGTGACGGTGTCCATCAGAGCAGCTCCGCATCCGTTCCGGCCGTGATAGCCGTTGATATGGACGTGATGGTCGCCGCACCATACCGCATGATAGCGGCCGGCGCTGCCGACGTGATAGCGAAAATAACGTCGATAGCCGACTGGAAGCTGGCCCACGAACAGAACAACGAACCGATATCGGACTATTCGGCCGCGCTCTCATTGCTGGCAGCTGAGATGGTGATAAAATCAGCCAGTTCCATCAAGGAGCGTAAGGAGCAGGGTCTGACTACCCTTATAGAGGCGCTGATCAGCTCGGGCGTTGCCATGTGCATAGCAGGCAGCAGCAGGCCGGCCAGCGGCTCCGAACATTTGTTCAGCCACGCGCTGGACTCGCTCTGGCAGCAGAAGAAATCACTGCACGGCGAGCAGTGCGGCGTAGGAACGATAATGATGTCATACTTACACGGCATGCCCTGGCAGACCGTGCGTGACACCCTACGGACCTTGGGTGCCCCGACCAATGCCAAGGAGCTCGGAGTGCCTCCGGACGTGATCGTTGAAGCCCTGGTGCGTGCGAAGGACGTCCGAAACGACCGCTATACGATCCTGCAAGCGCAGGAACTGAACAGCAACCGTGCGGAAAAGCTCGCAAAGGCAACTGGAGTCATCTGAAAACCAAAGGCATTTAAATACTTTAGGCCAATATTGAGGAATTCTGGTGTATGTATGGAAGACTGGAGAAAGTGGAAGCACATAACCAAGCTGGACCCGGACAGGAAAATAACGCCTGACATCATCAAGCAGATAGTCGACACAGGCACAGACGCCATAATGGTCTCCGGAACGCAGAACATAAGGAAGGAGAACGTGACAGCGCTTCTGAAGATGCTCAAGGAATACGATATACCGAAGGTGCTCGAGCCCGCCGGACCGCTGGGAATGGTCTACGAGGGCTACGACTGGCTCTTCGTACCGTCCGTGTTCAACACGAACACCGCGGCCTGGATAAACGGCATCCACAAGGCCTGGGTAGCGGCCCACAAGGACAAGATAAACTGGGACATAGTCGTGCCGGAAGCCTATATAATTCTCAACCCGAAATGCGCGGCGGCAAAGTTCTCCAAGGCCGTTCCGTTGAACAAGGACCAGGCCATCGCAGCGGCCGTATGCGCCGAACGCTTTTTCAAGTTCCCGATAATTTACATAGAATATTCCGGAACGTACGGGGATCCGCAGATTGTCCAGGCGGTCAGGGAATCGTTAAAGAACGCACACCTGATATACGGCGGCGGAATAAACACCAAGGAACGCGCAGAAGAGATGTCAAAATGGGCGACCATCGTCGTCGGAAACACCATCTACGAGAACGGCACGCACTCCTTCGTCAACACGATGCGCGGCAGACTTATGGCGGAGATGCATGAGATCCAGATCAAGCTGAATAAGCTGAAGAAGATCAGCAAAAATAGCAACAAGACAGCTACTGCTTCACCAGAACGTAAATGAGCCTGTCCAATTTCTTTTGTTCGCTCGTGTAGAGATACGGGAATATTTTCATTTCGGTCGGCTGCCACAGTTCAAAGCCGGCATCCTTTGCCATCTGATCTATCTGTACTTCTATCGCACGTTTTTTGACGGTGAACCGCGGAAATATTATCGCCATGCGTCCGCCTGGTGCGAGCACGGCATGTGCGGCTATGAGAAAATTTTTGTACAGAAGAGAGAGCTCGGATATTATCTTTTTTGCCTGTGCCTCCGTTGGTGCGGACTTGAGCAACGGGCCGAGGTACGGTTCCGTCGCGATCGCAGATATGGTTTCCTTGTCGAAAATCTCATGCAGTTCTGTCGCATTTCCCAGCCCAGCAGTCCATCGCGTATTCACGCCGTAATTGTCCGTGAACCATTCAATGTTTCGCTTGGCCGCTGCGACATTTTCTGCGTCGATATCGATACCAATCGATTCAATGCCCTTTAGGAGAGCCTCCTGCAGTATCGTACCGATGCCGCAGAACGGATCAAGCAACCGTGTCCCGGGCTTTGCGCCGGAAAGGTTGATCAGGATTCTGGCCAATCTTATCGATATCGCAATCTCTGGTTTCTGGGCAGGCCTTCCTAAGTCGCGCCTCTGGACAGAACGTAGATCGCTGACAGCGACGGTCTTACCGATATACGTTTCCTTTTCATGCGAAAAGCTGACTATCTCGAGCCCCGCCTTCCATGCGACCAGTTCCCACGGCCGCGGCTCGGACTTCCACATGGCCTTCAGCTTCTCGTCTTTGAAGCGCTTCTTGAAATAGGATTTGAGTAAATTTTCCGTCTTCTTGTTTCCGTCGAACGTGCTGACGGTCCAGTTAAGTTTGTTCCCGGAATCTGTCCAGAACGGGTAATTGTCGAGCGTTTTGGTCTGGTCGTCTGCTGACGCCGGGACCCTGGCAATGACAAGCCCGGCTTTTACTGTTCCTCCAAGATCCGCAACTGCCTTCGTAAGGTTTATGTCGTGCGCCCTGACGAGCGCGATGTTCTTGTGAACCAGAGAAATCTCATATGAGATATCGCGCACAGCGAGATAGCTCACCAGCTCGGCCGCCGCAAGATTCGGGTCGCGGCCCAGAACAAAAAAGTATTCCGGCATACCTTTTAATTGCTTACTGTCTAAATAATGCTATGCCAATCGCCGAATACTTCAAAAGGGGTGCCGACAGTATCAGGGATTTATTTGGAGATTTCGTCGGGGAAATGTACAGCACTTCTCTTACAGCGGCCAGAGGCCGCCACTACGGCTGCAGGTGTCGGGTGTCCGACATAATGGATTCTGAACCGAAACGAAGATAGCTTTATCTTTAATTTTAGACATGCTTATTACATGCCCTTGCGATATGTGGAAAGTTCGAGCATTTTCAACCAGCGCGACATGCCCTATGTCGGCGGCAAGGCGGCACATCTTGCCGAACTGATAAAGGCTGGCTTTCCTGTCCCTGAATGTTTCTTCATAACAGTCGAAGCTTACAAGAAATTCATAGAAGCGAACGGCCTGCGCAAGCCGATAATGGACATACTGGCCAAGATGGATTATAGCAGCCCGGACTCGCTTAACGCGGCTTCAAAACGCATAAAGACCCTGGTCGAGCAGTCGCGCATGCCGCTGATAATCAGGGACGCAATACTCAAGTTCTATCGCGAACTAGGAGGCGCGCCGAATCTCACGATAGATTTCGTCAAGGCGGGACAGCAGCTACCGTTCGTCGCCGTTCGCAGCTCTGCCGTGATTGAGGACATATCAAAGACTTCAAGCGCCGGCCAGCAGGAGACCTACCTGAACATTCGCGGCGACGACGCGCTAATTTCCGCCGTCCAGGCCTGTTGGGCCTCGCTCTACACAGCAAGGGCGGTCTATTACAGGCATGCCCACGACCAACCTCAGGACACGAGCATATGTGTCATAGTTCAGCGCATGATCAACAGTGAGACCTCGGGCATATCGTTCACGGTCGACCCGACAGCTCCGATAGACGGTGCTAACAAAATAATAAACGAGGCGAGCTGGGGCCTTGGCGAAACGATAGTCCAGGGCCAGGTCGATCCTGACCACTACGTGGTCGACAAGACGACCGGACAGATATTGAGCAAGACCATAGGCAGCAAGAAGATGATGCGCATCCGCGATAGTACGAGCGGCAACACGGTCGTACGCGACGTACCGCCTGAACGGACGGCCGCTCAGGTGCTCAGCGACGAACAGATAGTCACCTTGTCCGCATACTCTAAACGAATCGAGCAATTATACAACGGACAGCCTCAGAACGTGGAATGGGCCACTGAACGCGGAAAGCTCTACATACTGCAGACGCGTGCAGTGACCGTGCTCGCAAGCAAGGAGATGACTGGACAGACGCCAACGGGCACTGAGCTCTTGAAAGGCGTGGGCGCCAGCCCTGGAATAGCGACCGGCACAGTAAGAATAATCCGAGACCTCTCCGAGCTCGGCAAGATCGGAGCCGGTGACGTCCTGGTCACGATAATGACCAGCCCGGACATGGTGATTGCGATGGAAAAATCGGCCGCGATCGTTACCGATCAGGGCGGCAAGACATGCCAAGCCGCCATCGTAAGCAGAGAACTCGGAATACCGGCAATAATAGGAACGATGAATTCTACGCAAGTGCTAAAGGACGGCCAGCGCGTCACGGTCGACGCTGTCCATGGGATAATATATTCGGACGAACCTGTCGCGCCAGCTGTGCAGGAATTATCAGCCGTCCCAGTTCCAATAGCTCCTCCGACAGAAACACATTCTATTTCGCCTATCGATATAACAGCGACAGAGATCAAGGTCAATGTGGCTTTCTCGGACACGGCTGAACGCGTGGCTGCAAAGGCAGACGGCGTCGGACTGATGCGGCTCGAGCATCTGTTGACAAAGGCAGGCATGCACCCGTTTGAATACATAAGGCAGGGCCGAAGCGAAGAACTTGCGAAAATTATAGCAGAAGGCGTCGGCGCTGTAGCAAGATCGTTCGCACCGAAACCTGTTTGGGTGCGCACATTGGATGCGCGAACGGACGAGTTCAGGCACATGTCGGGCGGCGACAAGGAGCCGACTGAAACCAATCCCATGCTTGGCTGGCACGGAATACGCCGTGATCTTGACGACTCCGAACTGCTAAAGGCGCAACTGAACGCCTTCAAGCAGCTCCACGAACAGGGCCTGACGAACGTCGCTGTCATGATACCATTCACGATAAATGTGGAAGAGCTGCGAAAAGCTAAGGCGGTCGCCAAGGAAATCGGCGCGCCGGATACGTTGAAGTTCGGGATAATGGTCGAGACCCCGGCCGCCGCCCTCTCAATCGAGGACTATTGCAAGGAGGGCATCGCCTTCGTTTCCTTCGGTTCAAACGACCTGTGCCAGCTGACGCTCGGCATCGACCGCAACAATGAACGCCTGATAAAAATGTTCGACGAGATGCATCCCGGTATGCAGTACCAGTTCAAGAGCGTAATCAAAACGTGCAAGAGGTACGGCGTGAAGACGAGCATATGCGGCGAGGCACCGTCCAACCGCCGCGATATCGTTGACTTCCTCATACATACCGGCATCGATTCGCTTTCCGTCAACATGGACGCCATAGACAAGGTGCGCGGATGGACGATTGCGACCGAACGCCGAATACTGCTGGACAAAATGCGCAGGTAATTGGATGAAATTCTTAAACCGGACTCAGGAGAAGCAGAAGGTAGCAACGCCCGTCACAAACCTTCTGATATGCAGCATAATAGCGGTCTACATCGTCGAGCTGCTCTGGCAGTACATGTACGGTGCGGGGGCCGTCGAATCGGCCTTCAGCTCGTTCGGATTTTCTCTGAATGCTCTGCTGGCCGGCGGATGGTGGACATTCATAACTTCATCTTTCCTTCATGCCAGTCCTGACCACATAATTTTGAACGCGCTCGCGCTGTTCTTCTTCGGCAAGGCGGCCGAATCGGAGCTTGGCGGCAAGCGAATGTCCATACTTTATTTTGGAGCGGCAATAGCCGGCAACCTGGCAGTGCTCGCTGCAACTTTCATGGGAATAATGCCGCCTGACGTCCCAACGGTCGGCGCATCCGCCGCCATCTTCGGGATCATGGGCGCGGCCATGCTCATCAAGCCGTTCGAGTTCGTTTTCTATCCGTACCTGATACCGATACCGTTGATAATCGTCGCCATGCTGTACACTCTGTTCAACATCGCCGAGTTCATTGCCGTCCTGGCTGCAGGCGCTGAAACGAACATAGCCTATGCGGCCCACTTGGGAGGTCTGGCTGTCGGCATGCTCGCGGGCTTCAAGATCGAGGGTTCGAAACGCGGCTTCATGGTGCTGTTGCTGATGTTCGGCCTACTGCTGGTGATACCCCTGGTTTGGGGTCTGTTCTCCGGATTGGAAATATTCAACTGGGTGACCGCGCTGGGCAAGGCGTTCACTCCTTAGGTTTTAAATAGTTCGGCGAACGCAAGCTGATTATGCGAACTTTGATACAGGTTCCTGAAGGGCTGAAACGGAAAGCGCTCGAGATCGCAGATAAGAATGATGACGCGATAATCTCGGCCGAGGCCTGCTATGGCGGATGCGACCTGCGTGACCGAGAAGCGGAGCTGCTCGGTTGCAAAAAGATTGTACACGTAGGCCACACGAAATTTTTGGAAGGGCGTTTGCCTGTCGATTATGTTGACCACAAGACGGATGTCGATGCAGTCCGGATACTTGCCGACAATATCGGATGTCTCAAGAACTACAAGAACGTCGGTCTTGTTGCCAGCCTGCAGTTCATAGACAGCGTCGGTGCTGTCAAGTCAGCGCTTGAAAAGAACGGCAAGCGCGCTTTTGTCGGCCGGGGCAAGAACATGATGCCCGGACAGATACTCGGCTGCAACGTCGGTGCGGCCAAAGGCGTTGAGAAGGACGTCGATTGCTTCCTTCTGATCGGTTCTGGCAAGTTCCACGCGCTCGGCCTTGCGTTGGCGACCGAAAAGCCGATATTGATACTTGATGTCGAAAAAAATAATATCGGTAACGTGGAATCGCTGAAGCAGACGATGCTCAAACAGAAGTTCGTGGCAATGGCGCTCGCGAAGGACGCGCAAAAAATCGGGATACTGATATCTACAAAACCCGGGCAGATGAACGTCGAGCTCGCCGAACAGATGAAAAAGAAGGTGGAGTCCGCAGGAAAGAAGGCGTATCTTCTTTCAATGGACGAGATAACTCCGGCCAAGCTCGTCGGCTTCGGCTTCGACGCCTACATATGCACGGCCTGTCCTCGCATAGCTATCGAAAACAGGACCGCATTCGGCAAGCCTATACTTAACCCGGACGAGTTCTAGCGAACCGTGCAGTAGCCGTCTATGCAGTCACATGCCGTGTAGTTGTTCACGCTGATGAGCGAGCCCGGATGGGATGGCGATGCGCAGTTCAAGTTCCCGTACCTTTCCATCATAACGGCGTTCAGACACTGCCTGCTCGTCTCTCCGGCGCAGTAGGTCACGTAGCAGTTGGTGCGCTGAGTACACGTATTGTTGTACTCGGGCATTACCTCTGATTCGCAACTGACCCATTCCTTGTATTCGGCACATGTGAAGTTCGAAGTTGCATTGCAATAGTAGTTCGTCCTGAACCTTGTTGCATTGATGTATTGGCATGTGCTCCAATCGCCTGAAGGGTTGCACTGCGGGCATTGCGATCCGGTGACTTCTCCGCCGAGCGTTCCGTTAGGAGTGCCTGTCTTATCGCCCTGGGCTGCACAACCGGCGATAAGAACGATCGCCAGCAGCGCGATGATTAACTTTTGCATGCAATCTATTTGCACGGGCGGGTTAAAAAGCTAACAGCAAGCTTTAAGAACTTCTTAGCCGATGCTAAAGACATGGAACTGCGACTTGTAAAAGAAGCGAAGGGAAAAGCTGAGATTGAGGTGCGCGGCGAGACCGCAACTCTGACCGGTCTCATAGCCGATACGGCAATGGCTGACGGTACGGATGCGGCGGCTGTCCATGAGCACCCTTTTATGACCGAACCGAAGATAGTCGTTGCCAGCAGCAACCCTTTCAAAGCATTGGAGAAGGCTGCCGACAACGTTTCCGAACAGTTGTCGGATTTCAAGAAGGCATTTGAAGCCGCCGCAAAGAAGTAACTTATCTTTCATCACCATTCTAATTATGCACTTCCGCACTGTGAAGAGCGAAATACGCATTCTCGCCTGGGATGACGGACCTTTCGAACATGAATCAAAAGGCACTGTTCCGTTGATAGGTACCATATTCCGCGGCAGCCGGTTGCTGGACGGGCTGCTTAAAGTCGATATAAATGTCGATGGTACGGATGCCGAAGAAAAGATTATCCAAGCGACTGTCAAAACCAAACATCGCGGACAAGTGCGCGTGCTGATGCTGGACGGAATAACTTTTGGCGGCTTCAACACTGTGAACATCAGAAACATAAACAGGCGTACGGGACTGCCTGTGATAGTCGTTCTCAGGAGCAAGCCGGACTTCAAGGCTTTCGGCGAGGCTGCGAAGAAGCTTTCGCATTCTTCCGAACGTTTGGCATGCATGGAAGCGGCCGGAGAGGTCTATCATGCGGCGGTTGAGGGCGGACGCATCGCCTTCCAGAAGGCCGGCATAGAACCTTCCGACGCCGAGAGTATAATACGGACATCGACCATAATCGGCAACGTTCCGGAGCCTCTCCGCGCAGCTCATCTGATAGCGACCGGAATCGTGCGCGGCGAATCAATAGGACGTGCTTAAGTTTTTAAGTCCACAAACGGCAAGTGTTGGCATGCGAATGTCAAAGCTGAAAAAGAAATGGGACAAGCTGACTGCGGGCTGGGCCGGTTCGATAGTCTACATCATTCTCGGCTTTGTCATAGCGTTCGGCGTTAACACCGGTCTGGGAATAACTCTGCACACAGACACGCCTGTCGTCGCCGTGTTCTCGGACAGCATGGTGCCGACCCTGCTGAAGGGCGACATGATAATCGTATATGGCGATAAGAACGTTAGCCAGGGCGACATAATAGTTTTCGACGTCCCTAACTTCCGTTATCCCATAATCCACAGGATATACAACATGACCGACGGAACGATCCAGACGAAGGGCGACAACAATCAGTACGTCGATCCTTGGACGATCGATGTGAAAAGCATACACGGAAAGGCCGGTTTCCGCGTTCCTTTGTTGGGCTGGGTAAAGATATTGTTTGTTTCGGCAATCAGCGGCTTCAGATAATTTTAAATAGGTGTTGCCCACCTAACCTAAAGACCTGTGATTCAATGGAATTCTGCGAAAAATGCGGCACCGTCCTGATGTCCCAGCGAAAGGGCAGCAAAGTCATACTAGTATGTCGGAAAGGTCACACGTGCTCGGCAAATAAAATATCGTCGAAGGAATTCAAGCTGACCATGACCGTCCCGAAGGCCGCGAACGAAGTGGTGGTCGTTGAGAAGAAGTCGAAGTTCGAGGTCCTGCCCAAGACGACCGCCTCCTGTCCGAAGTGCGAGAACACGGAAGCGTACTGGTGGATGCAGCAGTTGCGCTCGGCTGACGAGCCTCCGACCAGGTTCTTCCGCTGCACGAAGTGTGGAAACGTCTGGCGAGAATACGAGTAGCTATGTCCTTTTTAAACTCCGCTTCCGAACTATGTCAAATACGAAAACCGGCATTAAGGGCTCGTGCTCTTTCTGCCTTGCGGCCGATTAACCAAGGCCGATGATGAAAATGAAATTCGAAGAACTAGGACTGAAACCAGAGCTGCTGAAAGCCATAGCCGAGGCTGGCTGGGCCAACACGTTCCCTATACAGGAAAAGACCATACCACCTACCATGAAAGGTCTTGATGTTGTAGGACGCGCACAGTCTGGCAGCGGCAAGACCGGCGCTTTCCTTTTGCCGATTCTGCAGAAGATCGAACCGAAAGGGCTGCAAGCGCTTATCTTGGCACCTACACGCGAACTGGCTGTACAGATCGCCGAGGACGCTAAACAGCTTGGCAAGCATATCGCTATTCGAGTCGTCCCTGTCTATGGCGGTCGCTCCATAGACCAGCAGGCCCGCGCCATACAGAACGCACAGATAGTTGTCGGTACGCCTGGCCGAATAATCGACCACATCCAAAGGGGCAATCTCAAATTAGGTTCAATTCGCATCCTCGTACTGGACGAGGCCGACCGCATGCTGGACATGGGCTTCATCGATGACACGGAATGGATAATCAGGCAGACGCCGACCAAGCGCCAGACGATGCTTTTCTCCGCAACAATTTCAGATGAGATAAAAAACATGATAAACAGGTACATGAAACAGCCTGTTCTTGTCGAACTGAACATAGAGAGGCCGGCGGCCGAGAACGTAAAACAGGTCGTCTGGATGGTCAAACAGAACGACCGGTTGGCCGCACTAAGGCACATCTTGGACATTGAAAAACCCAAGTCCGTGATAATATTTTGCGCGACAAAGCGCGGTGCAGATCGCCTGTACCGCGAACTTGGCAGGCAGTACAACATCGCTGTGATTCACGGCGATCTCTCTCAGTCGCAACGAGAATCAGTCCTGGAGAGCTTCCGTTCAGGTAGGACCACTTATCTTATCGCGACTGACGTAGCGGCGCGCGGCCTGGACATCGACAATGTCAGCCACGTGATAAACTTCGAGCTACCGAACGACGTCGACACATACATACACAGGATAGGCAGAAGCGGCCGGGCAGGCAAATCCGGTACTGCCATCTCACTGGTCACGGAGGCCGAAGCGACAGAATTCGGTCGGATAGAATTCACTGTCAAGATCAAATCGGAGAAGCACAGGTTCGAGTCGGGCAAGCTTTTGCCTGTGCATCCGGAGGAGTTCGGAGCCCATCGGGCAATAATCCCTGTTTGGACAAGGCGAGAGCGCGGCAGGCGGGGCAGACCAAGCAGGCCGATAAGCCAGTCTGGCGGCCAAAGAAGGCATGGACCGAGACCGGGCGGACGCAGGTTCAGCCGCCACTATTAAAGATAAACCTTTTTAATCAGCTTCGGCATCTATTTTGCATGCTTAAGCCAGAGATTGACAAGTCTCGTACGCATATTCTGTGGTTCGAACAGCTAAGGAAAGAAGACACAAATTATGCCGGCGGAAAGAACGCCAACCTTGGCGAGCTGACGTCTGCAAAAATACCGGTGCCGCCTGGCTTCGCGATAACAGCATCTGCCTATCGCCACTTCATCTCGTTCAACAAGCTCGAGCAGCTGATCACTGGCGAGCTGCGCAAGCTCATAGACCCGAACGACACGCGGACGCTCAGGCGCGTCGGCGCGACCATAAGACGTACGATAATGACCGCACGGATTCCGCCAGACCTTGAGAAGGAGATATTGGCGTCATATTATGATCTCGGCAAAAGTCTCGGAATACCGAACCCGTTCGTGGCCGTCCGTTCATCAGCGACAGCCGAGGATTTACCGGGCGCGTCGTTCGCCGGCCAACAGGAGACTTACTTGAACGTTCGCGGTAACGTCGAACTACTGGACCGCATTCGCGCCTGCATCGCTTCGCTCTTCACGGACCGCGCGATATTCTATCGCGTCCAGAAAGGCTTCGCGCATGGCAGGATAGCGCTCTCTGTCGCTGTGCAGAAGATGGTCAACGCAAAGTCCGCCGGAGTCATGTTCACTATAGATCCAGCGACCGGAGATGACAGCAAGATCATAATAGAAGGTAATTGGGGACTCGGAGAGGCCGTTGTCTCCGGCTCCGTCACACCGGACCATTGGGTGATCGACAAGAAGACGATGAAAATAATCGAACGCGATGTTGTTCTGAAATCTATCGAATATCTGCGCGACCCTGTGACCGGACATACTATACATTCGTCCGTTCCAGCTGACAGACAGAAGGTCCCTTGCATTTCTGACGAGGACATCAAAAAGCTGGCGCAATACGGACTCTTGATAGAGAAGCACTACGGAAACCACCAGGACATCGAATGGTCAATCGACCGAGAGCTGAAGTTCCCGCAATCGGTTTTCATCGTCCAGGCCAGACCAGAAACGGTCTGGGTCAAGAAAGAACGGGATTTCTCGATTTCCAAGGAGGTCGGCGTAACACCTCTTGTCAAAGGTCTGCCTGCCAGCCCGGGAACAGCCAGCGGGCCCATTAAAATAGTTCCGAAGGTTTCCGACATCGAACGCGTCTCGGCCGGTGACATCCTCATAACCAGGATGACGACGCCGGACTGGGTGCCTGCGATGAGAAAGGCCGCCGCAATCGTGACAGAAGAGGGCGGCACCACCTGTCATGCTGCAATAGTATCGAGAGAGCTCGGAATCCCGTGCATAGTCGGCGCCGAGCACGCGATGAGTTTGATAAAGGACGGCATCACGGCCACGGTCGATGCGCGCAACGGCTTCGTATATCCTGGCAAGATAGAACAGTTGCTTGAAAAGCCTGTCACGCTCGAGGTCGGACCGGCGCTTCCGACTGTCACTAAAATCTACATGAACCTCGGCGTACCGGAGAAGATAGACGATTACAAGAAGCTGCCGTTCGATGGAATCGGGCTTATGCGTCTGGAATTCATTATCGCCAGTTATGTTCACGAACATCCGCTCGCACTTATTGCCAAAGGCAAAGGGCAGGAATATGTTGAAAGATTGGTCGAAGGCATTTCCGTTGTCGCTAAGGCGATATCACCAAGGCCTGTCGTAGTTCGGTTCTCGGACTTCAAGACCAACGAGTACAGGGCGCTGCCAGGCGGCGAGAAATACGAACCTCTCGAAAACAACCCGATGATAGGCTGGCGCGGCGCGAGCCGTTACATCGCCGAGCCGTTCAAGGCGGCCTTCAAGCTGGAGTGCAAAGCCATCAAGAAGGTCAGGCAGAAGTACAAGAACGTCTGGGTCATGCTTCCGTTCGTTCGAACTCCGAAGGAAGTGCAGAGCTGCCTGAATATAATGTCCGGTGAAGGTCTGAAGAAAGGGCCCGACTTCAAAGTCTGGCTGATGTTGGAGGTCCCTTCGGTCGTGTTCCAGATTGACGAGTTCTCAAAGTTATGCGACGGCTTCTCCATCGGCTCGAACGACCTGACGCAGCTTATACTCGGAGCAGACCGCGACAGCGAACTGCTGTCAAAGATGGGCTATTTGGACGAGCGGAACCCGGCCGTTCTGGCCGCGATAAAGATTTCGATCGAAGGTGCCGTCCGCAACAAACGTACTATCAGCATCTGCGGCCAAGCGCCTTCCGTTTATCCGGAGTTTGCCGAGTGGCTTGTGAAGAACGGCGTGACGAGCATGAGCGTGAACCCTGATACTGTTACCAGAACGCGGGCAAACGTCGCGAAAATAGAGAAAAAGCTCAATAAAAAGTAGCTAGAGAAGTATATTTCTGGCAACGATAAAGCTTTTAAATGGGGTACGAACAATTCTTGTTTGCTGTTCGGATAACAGTAACCTCAAATGAATTTTCATTGACGGCCAACGGCTCAAGAGTTACGAGTTGGCCACTAATTTTCATGGCGCCTTATCACAGGCGGGTTTACCGTTTTTCAAACTGTAGTTAATGAAACAACTGGAACATCTGTATGAAGGTTTTATGTGACCTTCCGCGAGTTCTTTGTCAATATTTCTTATCTGTCGTGATATTTGCCATATCTCGTCTTCATAATTATTTTCAGTAAAATCTATTTCAGACATTTTGCCGTCCGAAAACACCATCTTCGGTCTGCGATGGAGTCGCCAGCTGCCTTCACCGAACATCTTATCCATATATTTGTCGTTCCTTCCGACGGTTATCATCTCGGCTGTCAGCTGCAAAAGCTCGCCGTGATAAGGATATCTTGATTCTCCGCTCTTGACCTCCAACGGATAAACCAGCCATCCATGTTCCGTTTTTTCTCCGACTACAAAGTCGGGCTTTGTGGCTATGCCGTGTCTGTCATCGATTCCGTTGTCAGATGCATAGAATTTTTTTTCATACACGTACCTGTACTTCTTATTCTTTTCCGATTCCGCCTTCAACCAACCTGTGAAGGCTCCGCATGTCTTCTCGATTTTGCCGCTGATTCCACGGCCAATGTTCAGAAGATCATGTCTATCCAAATCGAGCGCTCTTGCATCGTTCCAGATGGCCTGCGTCAATACGTTGGTCTCGTAATTTTCGTACGACATCGCTTTACTGTATAGCTTGTCTCCGAGCTCGACGAGAGGCCTATCCAAAACATCGGACGTGTTTTCCGGAGCGAGCATATCGAGACCGGTAGCAACGACAGCTTCCACAGCGTTGTGCTCGATCGTTTTCTCGACCAGCTTTCTTGATGGTGGTGAGAACTTGTTTTCTAGGTATTTCAGCACCATTGTGTACTGGCAGAATTCCCATGAGTTGAAGCTGCTGCCCCAGACGTAGTATATCTCTTTCATTTGTCCGCAACCCTTATCGGGAACCTTCTCGCATAATATTTTTTCGCCCTGCTCATGTTTTTGGACGATATGTTCCACATCTCGAGCCTGTATTTGTCCGGCCTGATGCGGCCGACCTTGCCGAAAGGCCTGTCCGTCACCGTCCGTTCTACCAGCGTCAGGATGCCGCTTCTCTCGAAATCGTCGAATATTTCCACTATGAAATCCTGCAGCGGCTTCTCGAGCGAGAATCCATGCGCCTTTTTCATGAATTCCTCGTTGGCATCAAACCCGGACTTGGTCGCCCTGTATGCGTATTCGCTCTTCACGACATCGGTCCTGCCGTACCTCTCCTCGCGCAGCTGTTTCATGTCGTCTGCAAGGTGGTGCAGCACGGCGCTCGCGCTCGTTTCCGACATGTTGCAGAAGCCCTGGTAGAAGCTTGACGTTCGGACCACGTTGGTGCGCCACAGCTCGTGAAGCGCGCGGTACCACGAACCGGACGCGTCGCGATACGCTCCTTTGAACGGTATGTCAATCTCTTCCGTCACCAACCGCACGAATTCCTCGCGCAGCGCCGTTTGTTTCACGCCGAGACCGCTCGGATCATCGCCGACAAGATATAATTTCAGCGCCGAGCCGTCGTTCTCGCACCTGCCCCTGAACTCCTTCCTGGCACCGGTCTCCTCGTGTCTCAGTCGTACGTTACCATCCTCATGTGCGGGCTTGTATTTTTCAGATGAATAGGTATTACCGCATGCTGGGCATATCAGCTGCTTGTCGTCCCAGATGGCCTTGAAGTCCTCCCTGTATATCCTTGACAGGGCAGGACCGTACTTGTCATCGAGCCAATACGCGAATGCCGCCTCGATGCCGATGTCGGCTGTCATGAAAATTATTATGGAAAGTAAAGGATTTAAACGTCCGACCCGATATCCGTTCATGCCGGTCAGCGCCAAAGGTTCACGCCGCGAACGGGAACTGCTCGATTTTCTTTCCAAGCAGGGCTTCGTCGTTCACAGAATAGCTGGCAGCGGCAAGGGCGAGGTCGCCGTCTGCGACCTGATCGCGGTCAAGGAAGGAAAAATTGACTTCATCGAGTGCAAGTCCAGAAAAAAGATATACTATCCCGGCGACCACACGGAACAGCTCCAGCAGCTGATCAAGGTTGCAAACACCGCTGGGGCCAAGCCGATGCTTGCTGTCAAGCTGAACTACAGGGATTGGCAGTTCATAGACCTTCGAAAAGGCATACCGGGCAAGGTCGCTTGATGGGTTTAAAAAGTTTTCTTTCCAAGTTCTATTATGGGAATACTAACCTACATCTCCGAACCTGGCTACAAGAAGGCACTAGAGGAGACCGAGGGACAGACGCAAGAACGAAGAACCGATGCGATGAAAAAGGTCCGCCGAAAACACTCCGGTCTTAATGCAATTGTTGAGTTGTTCACGGACATCGCCATAGTGGGCGGTGGGCTTTACACGACCTATCAGTTGCTAAAGCAAGGGGATTATGCTTGGCACGTATCAGGACACATAACGGTCGGTTATGCTGGTACAAAGATAGTTACGCGCATGAACGATTTCGTACTTGGCAAGAAAGCTATACGCGAATGGTTATCCCCAAAGAAAGAAAATGTGGATGATTTTGATCAATATTCCTCAAAGGAAGAGATCGAGCAGACCGCTTCTAAACGTCTGACCGGAGCCGGCGGCACTCTCCTGACCGGCGTCGGCGTTGAACTTGTACAACAGTTTGGAATTGTTCCCGGAGCGAGGAATTGGGATGGTTTCACACGCACGCTAGCAAGCGGTTTAGTGGCCAACGCCGCCTCCGCGGTACATGACAGTTATGATGATGTAGATGCAGAAGTATACGAGAATTATGTTGAAAAAGTGAAGGATGAGGAATATGATGCTTATCTCTCGGAAGAGGTAAGAATAGCGGAAGCTAACTTGGCAAAAAAGAAAGCTTAATCATTTCTCTCCGGTTTCAGCGGGCGTCTTACCTTTCTGGATATCGAACAACGCTTTCATTCTATCCGTATCGTCCGCTTCGTCCGGCCCCTTGTCAGACCTCAAACGGATGAAGCGAGGGAAGCGCAGAGCATAACCGCTGGAATATGTGGGCGAACGCTGTATCTCCTCGTACGCTACCTCGATGACCATCCTCGGCTTTATCTTGACATCATGACCGGACTGGCTGATTATGTACGGCTTGAGCATCTTTGTCACTTCCTCGAGCGTGACGTCCTCCGGGTTCGTCTTCTTCTCCTTGATCCCTGTTCCGAGCATGCCGCATTCCAGGAACTTTCCAGTTTCCGGGTCACGTATGCCCAGAATCAGCGAGCCCAACCAGCCCGCGCGCTTGCCTGTTCCCCAGATCGCGCCGACTATCGCAAGATCCAGCGTCTCCATTATAGGTTTCACTTTCAGCCAGCCGCCAGCGACACGACGGCCGGGCGTATAGAACGCGTCAAGGTTCTTGATTATCAGCCCTTCCTGTCCGGCTTCGAGCGCCGTCTTGTAGAACTTGTCCGCTTCCTTCAGGTCCGTTGTCTCCAAACGTCTTGCAAACTCTATCTTGCCAGCAACAGGCTTCAGCACTTTCTTCAGAATATCGAACCGCTCATCGAGCGTCTTGTCAAAGAATGTCTTGCCGTTTAGATGGATGATATCGAAAACATGCAGGTCGACAGGTATCTCTTTTATGGTTTTTTCTATCTCGTACTTTCGTCTTATCCTCTGGGACATTCGCTGGAAAGGCAACGGTCTGCCCGTCTTCTTATCAATGGCCAGTGCCTCACCTTCGACTATACACTCTCTGGCGTTTAGAGCCTTTCTGCAGATATCGGCCACGTCCGGGAACGCTGCTGTCAAATCCTCCAACCGTCTAGTGTACAACCAAATATTGTCGCCTTTCTTGTGCACGACCAGCCTCGCGCCGTCATACTTCCATTCGCATACAGGATGCTCGAACGACTCCAGCGCGGTCTTGAGGTCCGGCGCCTTCTCAGCCAGCTGGACCATGAAAGGCATGCCGAGCTGCAGCTCGACCTTCTTCAGTCCGGGAGCCCCGCTCTTCTTGGCTATCCTTGCTATCTCCCCGTAGTCCGGAAGAACGTACCAGGCCATCTCGACCACGTCCGCGTCTATGTCGAATGCCGACGCGACAGCATCGCGTATTATTCCCTCGGCGACGCCCATGCGCAACTGCTCGAGAATGGTCCGTACGACGTAACGCGCTTCCTTCGGTTGTGCGGCTGCCAAGAGTTGAACAACGAGACCGGCCTTGCTTTCCTGCGAACCCTTTCCGCCATGGTGTGCAATTTTTTGCATTGTACTGAAAACCGTCTCTACGTCTAGCCTTTTTGTTCCCAGTTGTTTCTGCCTCTTCTTTCCTATCAGCTGTTCGGCCGCAGAACCAAGATCGCCGGTCTTGCGATAGGCTGTCGTCACTTCTTCCTCCTTCACTCCGACGGCCTTCGCGATGGCCCTTATGATAATTTTGTCCGCTACGCCTATCTGTTCGACTGACCATTGCGGAAAAACCCGGCCATAGAACAGCGAAACTATCTTGGGCAATAGTTCCGCAGGAGCTTCCTTCAGAACATCTGCAACTATCTTGGCCTTGCCGAGCTTTGAACTCGTGTTCTCCAGCTTCTCGTATACATCGGCCAGCTCAGCATAACGCATGCATATTGTTCGCTGGGCCTTAATAAAAAGTTTAAGTGGACATCTCGTTCCATGTCTTCTCGAGCTTCGATTTCCTTGTGAAAAACAGCCCTACTTTACCGTCCCTCATCTTTCTGTATTTGTCGGCCTTCCCTGCGTATTCTTCAGAAATCTTTAATATCATGTAATACGCCTGTGAATCCGCCATCCTCACGGCAATGTTGCTTAACGGCAACCTTCTGGAGTGGTTTTCCTCGTATTCTTTTCTCAGTTCTATCCGCTGTTCTTCGGCTCTTACCTTCGTATCTTTTGACTTCTTATCTAAAGCTTCTGATATCTTGTTGCACAAAATCTGTTTATACAGTATGCCGTCCATTCTTACCACTTTTGAACGATTGGAAGGTAAATGTTATAAATAGATGGGTACAATTCTAGTCATGCCATTCAAGGCCATCGGAAAATTCGCGAAAAAGCGGCCGGCCATGACGCCGGAAGCTATCCTGCCCGAATTCAAGCCCGTTTACGATATTATGATAGGCCAAATGAAGAAGCGCAGGTCTGTCAGAAAATACAGCGACGTCGGCGTCTCGAAGGATCTGGTGGACAAGGTTATTGATGCGGCCCGCTGGTCGCCTAGCGCAGGCAACGGCCAGCCGTGGGAATTCGTCGTTGTAAGGGATACGGCGCTCAAATCCAACATAGTTGAGGCGGCCTACCAACAGAAATGGATGTCGCAAGCTCCCATTTTCATAGTCGTCTGCATCAACATGAAGATTTCAAGGTCGATGTACGGAGAGCGTGGCGAGCATCTATACGGCATCCAGAGCGTCGCCGCAGCGACCGAGAACATGCTGCTTGCAGCCGAGTCGCTCGGGCTCGGCACATGCTGGGTCGGGAGCTTCTCTGAAGACCATGTAGCGGTCCTGCTGCACCTGCCGGACTGGATTCGCCCGTGCGCGATAATCACGCTTGGCTGGCCAGCTGAACAGCTTAAAGAAAAGGCGCCCCACAACTTGGACGACATCGTCCACTACGACCGCTACGGAGAGACACCTCTGCACAGAAGGGTTGGAAGGGAAAAAACGAGACCGTTCTAATTGTCTTATTCGATGAATTTTAACTTGATGTTCGGCATGTAGCCGTTGTTCTCGGTAACATTCTGGAAGGCGAACGTCTTTATGCAATCCATGGTGTACCTCTTCACAATACCATCACCGGGTACTTTTTCCATTAATTCATATAATTGTTTTACATTGACCGCCATACCAAACACCTCCAATTTTACATGAACTTGCTGACATACAGGGCCGCATCCTTTCTTTCAAGAGGTTTCGGACGGCGTCCATCAGTCCTATCTTCAGGCATCATCCTTTCGTATTCGACCATATGATCACCTAAATATAGTTACTACTAAGTAGTATATAAATGTATCAGTTTACCGATATAAACGATGTCAGAACTGTGAAGGTGGCTGGTATTGCTGGTTCTGGGAATTATATGTCTTGGGGATGCCCTTGGAATCTATTTTTTTAATTTCTCGCAATAGATAAATCATTTCTTCCAATCCGGAGCGTCCTTGGAACGGTACTTTAGACGTCCTGTTGCTGTCCTTGGTATTGACCAATAGGATTCTCCTCCGACATGTCCTGGATGTATAATATCATATCGCCATTTCGTGTTTTTCCAAATGTTACTGTGCAGCCTGCCTCAGCTGCCTCTCTGACGAAGTGGCTCCAGCTCATTCTTACCACTAGTTGTTCCTGTTCGGAAAAAGTAGGAAAAAGGGCACATCATCGCCTCGCTCCGTGCCCCTTCCCATGTATTCGGTTTCCAATGTATTCAGCTCACTTACGTGGCTTCAACGAAGGATTATTGGAATTCCGAGTTCATTTTCAGCTGTTCTTGCCATGTCCTCGCGGTCGGCTGGACCAAGCAGATACGGGCTCTTGACACCTGTTACGATGGCAATGACCTGTACTTTGCCTGTCAGCTCCGGAACCACACGAGCTCCCCAGATGACCTGCGCCTCCGGTGACAGTCTCTTGCTTATCATTTCACCGGCCTCGTTGATCTCTGCCAGGGTCGCATCCGGTCCGCAGATGACGTGTATCATGGCTCCTAGAGCGCCTGCATAGTCCACCTCGAGCAAGGGGTGGTTCAAGGCCTTCAACACTGCGTCCTTAATCCTGCTCTGGCTGTCCGACTCGCCTACGCAGATTGCCGATACGCCGCCGCACTTCATTATGGTGCGTACGTCTGCGAAGTCCAGGTTGACCAGGGACGGAACTGTTATTGTCTCGACTATGCCTTTTATCATCATCGAGATCAGTTCGTCCGCCAGGGCGAAAGCCTGCGCGAGCGGCATGTTGCCTGCGTACTCGAGCAGCTTCATGTTCTCTATCACTACGACAGTGTCGGTCACTTGCCTTAGCTTGGATAATCCGTCTTCGGCCTTGCCTATTCGTGTCCCTTCCATCTTGAATGGCATTGTTACTGCTCCGACCACTATTGCGCCCATCGATTTTCCTAGTTCTGCAACGACAGGTGCGCTTCCTGTTCCTGTTCCGCCACCCATTCCGGCCGTTACGAACATGAGGTCAGCTCCCTCGATCAAACTCTTTATCTGGGCTCTCTGCTCGTTCGCTGCCTTCTCGCCGACCTGCGGGTATCCGCCTGCTCCCAAGCCCTTCGTGGTGTCCTTTCCTATGAGCAGTTTCTTGTGTGCCTTTGTTATGGACAAGTGCTTCGCGTCCGTGTTCAGAGCGATTATATCTGCTCCTGAAGCGCCCATCTCAGTCAGACGAGAAACGGTGTTCGATCCACCGCCGCCGCATCCGACCACTATAATCTTCGCCTTGTGCATCTGTATGTCGAACTCTTCTCCGACTTTTGCCTCCCAATCCACTTTATCGGCAGCCTCAATCCTTCCCTGGAGACCAGGGGCAGGGCCGGTTCTTGAATTTGTTCCGCTGAAGGCCCTGTCAAAGGCCGACTGTATTATTGTATCCATATTCTATCCCTCTTCACGTTTTGTTGAAAAGCAGTGCGTGCTTGCGCGCGCGTTTGTCAGTGACTATGTGAAGCGTGAATTGCTCGCGTATGTGGCCGTGCCCGCCTAACGGGCAGTTTCGGACATATGTGATGCTTAAGCGAAATGCTTTTAAAGCATCATTTGAATATTTCCTTTAGAAACAGTTGATCTTTTGCGCCAACGAAAGGTCGATACTGGAAACTGAGTCAAGTCAAATCGCAATTCACACACATTCACGCGCCAACGTGAACATTCACACGCTTTCGTCGCCAAACGAAAACACGTAAGGTACTTTATTATTTGAAAAGTGTATTTAAAGCGTTTACTATACTGGAAAATATATATCCAGAATGCAGATTTTTTGCGATTTTTTGTTATTTTCTGTGTAGTCGTGAAACATAGCAATATAAAGTTTATGACGTACTATTGGCATGTCAGGAGTGTTCGGTCTTTACTCAAAAGATAAGTGCCGAACGGAGTTCGCATATTCTCTAGGGCTTGCAAACCAGCACAGAGGACAGGAAGATGCAGGTGTGACCGTCGCAGACACGGATGGCATGGCGACCTACAAGGACTGGGGCCTGTTTCCGGCCGTTATAAACAAGCACATAATGAGGCTTTTGGAGCAGACCAGGGACGAGTACATGATAGGACACACCGGAGACAACCTTACTGAGAGCGTACGGAACATCGACCCCTTTGAAATCAAGGACTTGATAGCGATATCAATGGAAGGAAAGATCGTAAAGAAGCCTGGTGCTTACAACTCTAACGGAATGTCTGATACTGAAATAGTTGCAAGCATGATGCAATATGAGCTTAAGGACAAGAAAGACCTGAAGAGCGCCGTATCATCCGTTATGAAGGAACTGAGTGGAAAGGCTTACTATTCTGCTGCAATGCTCGTTAACTATGAGAATAAGACGAACCTGGTCGGCATACATGATGCCATGGGCATCAAGCCTTTTGCAATGGGCTGGAGCGATAAAGCAATAGCATTTTCCTCAGAAACCAAAGGTCTGGACATGTTGAATATACCACAGGTCAATAGACGTGACGTAGGTTTCGGAAAAGCGGTATTTGTTAAAGACGGTGAGATTGAAGAACTTCAGGTTCTTAATCCGAAACCTGCCAGATGCGCTTTCGAATACCTCTATACGGCATCCCCGGACGCCGTGATCGGTGGAGTAACCGCGTATGATGTCAGAAAAGCCATGGGCCGCAAGCTGTGGGAACGTCATGGAAAGACCTTTGATGTTGTAGTTGGCGTGCCGGATTCAGGCAGAACAGTCGCCCTTGGTTATGCTCAGGCCTCAAAACTCCCGTTCGAGGAGGGCCTGCTAAAGAACAGCTATGTTGGACGGACATACAACATACCCGATCCTGAGAAAAGGAAACAACGGGCCGCCAACAAGCACAACCCGATAAGGTCCATAATAGAAGGTAAGAGAATTGGCGTTGGTGATGATAGCATTGTCCGAGGGACGATAACACAGGCTATAGGTAACACTTTCAAGACGATCGGCGGTGCCAAAGAGGTTGGCTATGTAATAAGCGCAGCAGGCCTGATATCACCCTGTCACACGGACGAGCCTGACAAATATCTGGCTGCCCGTGAGGCATCAAAAGACGGTTGTACGGACCCCGCAGAAATTGGTCGCAGGGTAGCTGAAATGATAGGTGTAGAGTATGTGCTCTATCCTTCTGTGGAAGACGTAGTGGATGCCATAGGACTGCCGGAATGCGAGCTCTGCACGATGTGCATGTCAGGCAAGAACCCGTTCGACCGCTGATTTCTTTTTAAAAGACGGGAATGCAATTTCTATTCGGGCTCGTGGCTTAGTTTGGATAGAGCGCCAGGCTTCGGACCTGGATATCGAGGGTTCAAATCCCTCCGGGCCCACTAAAGTGATTTTTATGCAACGCGAGGAAGCTCTGGCACTGGTCAGGCAGCATGTCAAGAACGAGAACTTGGTCAAGCACATGATCGCCGTCGAGGCCATAATGGCTGAGCTGGCCGAATTCTTCCGAGAGGACAGGCAGACCTGGGCATTGGCCGGTCTCCTGCACGACATCGATTTCGAGCAGACGAAGAACGACGTTGTCAGGCACGGCCTGGTGTCCTGCGAGATACTTCAAGGCAAGGTATCAGAAGATATTCTAGACATCATAAAATCCCATAACGAGAGGACCGGCCTGAAGGCAGAATCTAAGGCCCAGAAATCAATCATAGCTGCGGATGCAGTCTCCGGACTTGTTATTGCGGTCGCTCTGATAATGCCTTCCAAGCAGTTGAAGGACGTAAAACTGGCCTCGCTGAAAGACAAGTTCAAGCAAAAGGATTTCGCAAGGGCAGTCAACCGGCAGAACATCCTCATCTGCGAACAGCTCGGGCTTTCACTCGAACAGTTTTTGGAGCTGGCACTTATCGCCCTTCAGAAGGCGTCCGGTCAGCTCGGACTGTAGCCAACTTTTAATATCGGCTCTGCTCTACATTATTTATGAAAAAATACGTATTGGCCGGGTTATTCGCTCTGGTCCTCGTCTGCGGTTGCGTGGCTGGCACGCCGACCATCGAGCAGAAGTGTACGGATTCCGGCGGAACTGTATCTACAAGCCTTTGCTGCGGATCTGCCTCAGACTTCCCGAACCTCTGCCTAATCGGTGCCTGCGGCTGCTCGTCTGAGAACAGCCATGAGGTTAAAATCTGCGACTGCGGAACGGACAAATGCTTCGACGGCACCGCCTGCGTGTCCAGATAGGGCTGGCGAAAGCTTTAAATATTTACTCTTGCTACAGAGTAAAATGTCAAAACTGCAGAGAGGAAAGGTGCTGGCTGCACGACCGGCTGGCCAATTCTACCAAGCCATCATTGACATCAATGGCAAGAAGATGACAGGGATGACGCAGTATCCAATCGAGAAAAATCAGAGCTTAGACATAAGCGTTTCTGGTATGTTCAGCCGCACATACTATATCAACGACCCTAATGGCAGAACGTACTCGTTCAACCCTGTTTGAATGGAACATTTAAATTAAGTTGAATTACAATTAGCTTTCAGGCCCCCGTAGTCTAGTCCGGTCAAGGATCCGAGCTTCTCAAGCTTGTGACATGGGTTCAAATCCCGTCGGGGGCACCATTCGTTTTAATGCAACTTCTGTAATTTAGCCGGTTACTTCGTCAAGAACCCGAAGCGTTTCTTCCAAATCCTTTTTTAACTTGCCCATTTCTACGTAACCGACATATGCCGGACAATCTTTACATTTTTCAGTATCGTAACAAGGGAGATTTAATGATTCAGAATATCGTTTGCAGGTTTCGCGTGCGGAGCATTTGGCAAGATATTCGCACGATCCGCTTGTCTCGTTTTTAGTCGCTTCTTCCATGTGATATAACTATTCAGTAAAATTTAAATATGGCCGTTCAAAACCATGCGAAAAAAGCGGTAAAGACAATCGAGGTTTTTCTGATTGAACGGGCAGGCCCATCGGAACATCATGTTTTTTATATAACCTTAGGGAAAATCATTTAGGTGATATCATGAAAGGATACAACATTATTCTTGAAAAAGAGACGCTGAAAAACACCGATTTTCGCCGTGTGCTATACACCGGAAAGAACAGCCAGCTCGTCCTCATGTGTCTTAAGCCTGGCGAAGAGATAGGCGAAGAGGTCCATCCTCATATTGATCAGTTCTTCAGGTTTGAAAAGGGTGAAGGTACCGTGGTCATTGATGGCGTCAAGCACCGCATCCGGGACGGCAGCGGAGTCATCGTTCCAGCAGGAGCAAAGCACAACGTAATCAATACGTCAAAGACTTCCAAACTCAAACTTTACACGATATATTCTCCGCCCGAGCATCAGGACAAGGTCGTGAGGCACACGAAAGCGGACGCAGAGGCTAAGCCCGAAGAGTATGACGGCAAGCCCACGGAATGACTTATGTCAATTTGTTCCTAGCGGTCATGTGCGTGCCAACGGGCTGATAGAAAAAATGTCTGAACTCCACCTCACTTTTCTCAATCAGGCCATTTTTGACTAGCGCTTCAACATCCGATTGATAATAATCCGTCTTCGAAATGATGACGTCCAGATTGCTCTGTCGTATGCCTTTGCCTTCTTTTTCAATCATGCTGTAAAGAATGTGAAGCCTGTCTGTAAGCTTTATCGGTTTGCCCCGTTTGTTCAACATGTATGCGGACACTATGAACAATTGGCCCGATGACGATTTATCCTTGTCGGTAAAAAATTAACTCGTTCGCTTGGGTACGCTAAACGCCGAGCATCAACTGGAAATATTTCGCCGGATTCTTGGATATCTGCTTCTCAATCCGCTCCTTCGCATAGAAGAACTGGTCCGTGAGTTTGGTTTTTTCAACCTCCATGCTCCTGTCGCGGCTGTTGTATTCTATGAGCCCGGCCTCTTTCAGCCGTTTCACTCTAACGTAGAACGGCATCTTGCTCAGCCCGACCTTTTTCCTCATCTTTTCCGTAGTCGACGGGACCATTTTTAGCATATTGTAGTTTATAGGGTCGGAACCGGTCTGGAACATTTTCAGTACGTATGCCTCGCCCAGCTTCTCCAGCTCTTTCTTGCCCAGCTTGACCATGAATGATAACTGCTCGTAAAACTTTTTATATCCGACACGAACAAGCGATAGTTAGTTTTATTAATCGGGTACACACAATAGCGGTAGAGCTGTTTTATCATGAAAAGCGAAAAAATAAAACCGAACACTTGCTCGCAGATATGCAATATGTGTTCTGCGATAGGCGGCGCATTGATAGGGCTCGCGCTCGTAGGCGATTGGTTTGGGACCATGGTCAGAGAATTTCTCGGAATAACGGGGCTTGCCGTGTTTATAATCGGGCTTGCCGTGATTACATTTACAAAAAAAATATAGTATCCGGGCCGATTTAAAAAGTTTAAATAATGCGGGGCATTATTCTTGTTTGCCGGCGTAGCCCAGCTCGGTAAGGCGCCAGTCTCGAATCGACGATTCGAGAGTCGATGCCGAAAGGCATGTGAGAGAACTGGTGTTCGAAAGGACTCGCAGGTTCAAATCCTGCCGCCGGCGCCAATGCTTAAATCCTTTATTTTCCAAATCATTATTGATACAAATGACCGAGATAGAGAAGAAGTATCTGATAAGAGAGGACGGCCAGGATTTCTCCGCGCCTGCGTTGTTAAAAATGTACGAATCAGTTGAAGCCCTTCAGAAGGACATCTTAAGCAAAGGCGTTATTATCAACCAGGGCTACATGTCCGAGGGAAAGGCCCTGGAGCTGATAGAAAGGCTGGACTTGGACGTCAAGTTCGAGCCCAAGGAGGCCAGACTGAGGGAGAAGGGCGACATCACTTTTTTCACGCTCAATGGCGATGGCGACGTCGCAAGGGAGGAGTTCGAAACAGAGATAGACCCGGAAACGTTCGCCAAATACTGGCCGGACACGAAAGGAAGAAGGATAGAAAAGGTAAGGATGAAGATGCCCTATCGCGGCTTTGTGGCAGAACTTGACGTCTACACCGACAGGGACCTTGTAGTGGCCGAGATCGAGGTTCCGACCGAAAAGGATGCGGAAAAACTGGAACCGCTCGGAAAGGATGTCACTGAAGACAAGAAATACAAGAACAAGAACCTGGCCAAATAGGTTATTTTTTAAATAGCCGACCGAAGTATATTTATGCCGTTTACTGACCCTATCATTCTGACAGAGATTTTCATCGGTCTTGCATTCATCCTCGGATCATGGACAGTAATTCTCGGCTGGTTCATCCAAAGCAAGAAATTGCTGCGCTGGAAGCGTCCGGGCCTCATAATTGTCATGGGATTCTTCCTTTCTCTTATAACGAATTCGATAGGCATCTTGTTTGCAGTATACGATTACATGGAATATGCAGCTATAATGGGGGCGATAGTGTCCCTTTTGATATTGATTGCGGTAGCTGTCTATGCAGTGGGTGTATCGTACCAGATAATAAAGCTCGAGAGCTTCGCTATAATGCCTGGCAGGGCACAGGAAAAACCGCTCAAGAAGTCGGAACTTGAAAAGATCGACAAACTCGGAATGCCGGCCGTCGATCAGCTTCTGCTTGGCCCTGTAAACAGGTTGCCGTTCATAATATTCGGACCGCAGGGGACACACCCGTGGTCGCTTGCCCACGATTTCGCGGCTGACGGCCTGATCAACGGGGAGTCATGCGTGTACATCGCGACAACCAGGCCGCCGGAGTTCGTTATAGAGCAGATGGACAAGCTGATGAAGGATAATTACGGCAAAAGTCTCGCCGAGTTCAGGGACAGGTTCGCTATCGTAGACTGTTTCACTCCGTTCGCAGGATTTGGAGAACGCAAGGCGTTCCCTTCACCAGAGGACTACAAGAAGGCCGGCTGGGTCTATGCGGAAGCCGACCCGAGGGACCTCAACGAACTGCACATTGCGACTGCAAAGATAAGGAGCATGCTAAAGCCAGGAAAGGTCCGCATAATCTACGACACGTTCTCGACGATAGTCGAGCTGACCGACCAAGAGTCGCTACACCAGTTCCTGATGCACCAGATAGCGTTCGAGGAGAAGTTCGGCTACATATCATGCTACGTGATCCGCAGGGAGGAAGACCTTGAGTGGCTGGAGCTGCTGGTTTCCGGCCTGATAAAGCTGACCATGGAGGAGAACGAACGTACGCTCGAACTGGTCAAGATGCCAGCGAAATTCCGCCCAGGCAAGTTCAAGATAGACGATGCAAACAAGATAATGAGACGCGTCACAAAGCCCAAGTTCAGCAAAGAAATGTCCGAACGTACCGAAACTCAGTCCGATGATTACGGAACAAACATTTAAAAGTAGTCTCGCAAACTATATTTATGCCGATTGAAACGTTGCTGCTGACATTTGTCGCTGTTTCTGTACTCGCTGTCGGTTGGTTGGTTGCCATGCTCTGGCTCGCGGACAGCAAACGCTTCGTAAGATGGCGCAAGACGACAGGCATCACAAGCATCGCGCTCTTCGCGGCAGTCATACTGAACGTCCTGGCGATCATCAGCTTGATGACCGGACTGACGGCCTTTTCTGAAGCATTGTTTTACATGACGCTTCTCGGCGTGCTCATAGGTTTCGGTACAGCTGCGATATCGGCCAAGCAGCTTTCAACATGGCAGGCATTCACCATTCTTCCTGCACGCATACGGGCAGAGCCGTTGCCAAAGCCGAAGACCGAAAGAATAAAGATGACCGGCGTACCGGCCATCGACCAGCTTTTGCTCGAACCGTTGCCGCGCACTTCAATACTCATATACGGTCCGGAAGGCACTCACCCGTGGCGCATGGCCCAGCATTTCATCGCCGACGGTCTTATGAAGGGCGAGGCCTGCATATACGTGGCGACCACGAGGCCGCCCGAGCTCATACTGGAACAGCTTGGCGAGCTCTTCAAACGCAAGCACGGCAGGCCTATCGAGAAGTTCAGGACGAACTTCGGCATCGTCGACTGCTTCACTCCTTTTGCCTCTTTCAAGGAGCGGGACGCCTTCCCGCAACCGGCCGACTACGTGGAACAGGGCTGGAACTATGTGGCCGCCGACCCGAGGGATTTGAATGACCTGCACATGGCGCTGGCCAAGTGCAGGGAGATGCTCGGTGAAAAGAACATAAGGATCGTATACGACATGTTCTCTCCCATAGCCGAGCTGGTAGACCCGGACGCCCTATACCAGTTTCTGCTGCACCAGATAGCTTTCGAGGACAAGTTCGGCTATATGACCATATATCTGCTAAGGCACGAGGAAGTTGCTGCGGAATGGCTGAAATATCTCGTGGGCGGAGAAATAAAGCTCAGCATAACCGATGGTGACCGAACGATCCAGATAATAAAGATGCCTGCACGCTTCCGTGAAGGTATATTCAAGATCGACTCTGCCGACCGGCTCGTCCGCCGCGCCATACAGCCGAAGTTCGGCCGCCAGGCCTTCGAGCGGTATGGCGGCGGCGTCTGATAAGGTTCACTTCCTTCTCGGCTTCCTTTTCCAATTTCTCCGCCTCTTTCTCTATCTTCCTTATCTCCCGCGCCTCGCGTATGAATATCTCAGGAATGACAAACAATGCCGGTAAGGCCAATGGTATTATTCTTATCCAGTCTTCAACGCTGAGCGCGGTCGTACCGAACATCGCCTGCAATGGCGGTAGATAGACGACGGCGAACTGTAAGCCGAGACCTGCCAGTACTGCCAGGAACAGCTTCTTGTTCTCGAACGGCCCGGTCTTCCACACAGAATGCCGTTCGGACCTGCAGTTGAATACGAACAGCAGCTCGAACAGGACCATGGTGCAGAACACAGATGTCTGCGCCTTTACAAGGTTCCCGGTCGTGCTCAGCTCCCAGAAGAAAGCTATGAATGCCATGGATGAGGCCAGTATGGCGCTGAAAAGTATGAAGCCTGTCATTCCCGACAGTATGCCTGCCTTTGGAGAGCGCGGCTTGCGTGACATTATGCCCGGTTCAATCGGGTCGAAGCCGAGGGCCATCGACGGCATGGTGTCCGTCACAAGGTTCATCCATAATATCTGTAATGGCAGCAAAGGCAGCGGGAAGCCGGCGAACATGGCGCCGGATACTAAAATGACTTCTGTGAAGTTCGTCGAGAGCATGAAACGTATGAACTTGCGTATGTTGTCATATACGCGCCGTCCTTCCTCCACGGCCGTGACTATCGTGGCAAAATTGTCATCCGACAGAACGACGTCGCTGCTCTCCTTTGCGACGTCCGTGCCTCTAAGACCCATGGCCACGCCCACATTGCTGGCCTTGAGCGCGGGCGCGTCATTGACGCCGTCGCCTGTCATCGCGACGATATCGCCCTTGGCCTTGAATGCCTTGAGTATGCGCATCTTGTGCTCCGGCGATGCCCTTGCATAGACGTGCACGTCTTCTATGCATTTGACCAGTTGAGCATCGGACATCTTCTCCAGCTCTGCGCCGGTAATTACCCTGCTTTTTTCCTCGATGAGTCCTATCTCGAGAGCTATCGCGTGCGCGGTCAGTGCGTGATCGCCTGTTATCATCACCGTTCGGATGCCTGCACGGTCGCACATGTCTATGGCGGCCGGTATCTCCGGTCTTGACGGGTCAACTATACCGGTGAAGCCCAGGAACGTCAGGCCGTTTTCTATTTCTTCCGTATACGATTTCTGTTCAGGAATCTCCTTGTATGCAAAGGTAAGGGTGCGCAGC
Organism: uncultured archaeon; assembly: GCA_964353775.1. GTDB lineage: Archaea > Aenigmatarchaeota > Aenigmatarchaeia > Aenigmatarchaeales > JAHLMS01 > JAHLMS01. The sequence goes on from CAYGWB010000005.1 coordinate 148,720, forward strand.
CCTCGCTGTGCGAGCGATTCGCCGGCCGCCCTTATCTCATTTTTCTTCTCCTCTGTCAGCGGAACGACCTCCCCGCCTTCGAACATGTTACTGCAGAGCTTGAATAGGGTTTCGGGCGCCCCTTTCGTATAGAGAACGTTCGCATTGGGTTCTGCCACTACGACGGACATCCGCTTTCTTTCCGAGCTGAACGCTATCTCCGCGATCCTTTTCGGCTTTGGCAGTTCGCCGAAGGCCTTCATTCCTGCAATCAGCAGGGCGCCTTCTGTCGGATCCCCGATAACGGACCAGCCGGTCTGTGTCTCCTCGATGCGCGCATTGTTGCATGCGATAGCGGCCATCAGCAGCTGTCTGCTGGACGTTTCTATGGTCGGATAGTAAGGTATCATCATGGGCATGTCGTTGACCTTCTCGGTTGTCCAGAACTCTCCTATGGGCTCGAAGCCGACGCCTGTTATGTCCACGAACGTTCCTCCGACCCACATCGCCTTCATAGTCATCTCGCCTGTGGTCAGCGTACCGGTCTTGTCGGAACAAATCACTGTAGCCGAGCCCAAGCTCTCAACAGCCGCCATCCTTCTGACAATTGCGTGCTTCCGCGCCATCCTTTGCGTAGCTGTCGCAAGGCTGATGGTCATTATCGCAGGCAGGCCTTCCGGCACTGCTGCGACCGCAAGGCTGATTGAGACAAGGAAAATATCTACCGGTTCCATTCCGCGGAGCAGACCGACTATTGTCAACGCGATGACGATCGTTACAATCACGCCGCCGAGTATCTTGCCGAGTTTTCCCAGCCTGGCCTGTAGCGGTGTGACGGAATCGCGGATCTGTACCATTCCGGCAATTCGGCCCATCTCAGTGGACATCCCTGTCCCTACGACCGCGGCCTTTCCTCTTCCGCTCGTGATGGATGTTCCGGTATAGACCATGTTCGTCCTGTCTGGCAACTGCACGTCCTTCAGTTCTGCCACGGAGTTTTCAATAGGCACGGATTCGCCTGTCAGCGCGGCCACATCGCTGTGTATGTTGACGACTTCTATGAGCCTCGCATCTGCCGGTACTCTGAAACCTTCTTCCAAAATGATTAAATCTCCTGGCACCAAGTCCGATGCCTTGATGTCCTGCTCCTTTCCGTCACGGATGACCTTGGCGGTCGGCGCGAGCATGTTCTTCAGTGCCGCCATCGACTTTTCCGCGCGCCATTCCTGGACAAAACCGAGCACCATGCTGAGACCGACTGTTATAGAGATGACAAGAGCGTCCTCGAGCATGCCCAGTGCTCCGGAAACGACACCGGCCGCAATAAGTATCCATATCAACGGGCTTGCGAACTGTCTTATCAGAACATCTATCGGTTTTACCTGTTTCTTTTCAGTGAGCTCGTTCAGGCCCCACTTCTGCACCCTGCTTGTTGCCTCAAGACTGGTAAGGCCTTTGACGTCCGTTTTCAGCTCAGAAAGTACGTCTTTGGCTGTTTTTGTATGGGCGCTTTCCACTGCGTAAGGCATAAATATAGTTGTGGGCCTAATAAAAATAACGCGCCGATAGTCTAGCGGTAGGATACAAGCTTGCCAAGCTTGCGACTCGGGTTCGAATCCCGATCGGCGCACCAATTCTAAAAATTAAGTTTTATATATAGGGCATGAGCTATTCTTAACATGCCAGTATTCGGCTTTGGCAAGCGCAAGGAAGAGGTCAATGAAATCAAGGAAGCGATTTCTGGCGCTCCGCCGGCACCGTATCCTATGCCTTTTCAGATGTCAGGAGAGCGCGCTTATCCGTTGCCATCTCGTGCATACCAGATGCCGCCGAGATTGCCGCCTAGGATGCAGGAAGAGGGCATGCCTTCGATGGGTCCGCAGCAGAAGTTTGCGCCGCTTTTCGTCAAGGTCGACCGATACAAGGAAATATTGGAAGCGGTGAGCAGGCTGCGCGGAACGATTTCTAACATGGAGAGCATAATCAGGGCGCGCGAATCGATAGAAAAGCTGAAAGAGGACACCGATGCGCTGATGTTGAGGCAGTTGAATGCCTGCAACGATTGCATCGCCGCACTCGATTCAGCCTTCGTACGACCGCCCGCGCTCGAACCCATGATTGTGGCGCAGCCGGAATTTATCGAGGGCGATCTGCAGATGCTCAGTAACAAGCTCGATCAGTTGTCCGGCCATCTCCGAGAGCTTTGATAAAACATTTATATTCTGTGAGAAAGCAACTTTACATGCGGGAGTCGCCAAGCCAGGTCTAAGGCGCAAGGCTCAGAACCAAGTGCGAAGCTTAGGACTTGGGTAAGAAACCTTGTGGGTTAGTCCCTTCGTCGGTTCAAATCCGACCTCCCGCACCAATTTTATATGCCAGCTTTGCAAATTTCTGGCATGCGTGGCGATGAAAGGCGCGAGCAAAAGAAGATCAAGCTGATTGAGAGGATAATGGCTGATAACCCGGGCATGTCCATTGATGAGGCCTACAAGCAGCTGCGGCACCAACAGGCCATGACCGTGCAGGAAGAGATGGTCTTCGCCAACAAGGAGATGGTACGCGCCAACAGGATCCTGATGTGGGCCACGATAATTCTCGTGACTGCGACGATATTGTTCTCCGCGCTCGAGCTTTTCCTGCGATAGAAAAGGTTTTATATTCTGGGGACTTACTTATCGATGGCCGCGGTAGTGTAGTGGTAACATGCGGGCCTGTGGAGCCCTCGTCCCGAGTTCAAATCTCGGCCGCGGCCCCATTTCTCATTTTAGAAAGGTTTTAATCCTTTTCTGAACAAATCATCTCATGCGAACGTTGTATCTGCTACCGGCCCTGCACAACGAGATGGAAACCAACAGGAATACCAAAATGGTCTTTGAAAGCATTGTTCCGGATGAAGAGAAGCAGGAATATTTGAATTTTGCCAAGGCCTACTGGACAAGGCTCGAGCCAAAGCTCCGCGAATACAGTCCGAAAAGGATATACTTGGATGGTTGGGCCGGCGGATCATGGGACGGGATAACGAGGAACGCGCAACGCGGGAGCATGGTATCCAAGGTTGTGCTGGACTACATAATGAAGGATGCCGTCCTTGAGAAGACTGAACAAGCACATCTTCTCATGGCGCAGCATGAGACCGCCATGGATATGTTATCCGATTTCCAGCATCAGACCAAGGACATAGTTCTCCGTATGTATTCGTTGACGATAACCAGGGATCATTTCATAAAAAGGAGTATAGAAAAGACCCTCGCCGATGGCGAAAGCGGTATGCTGATCCAGGGTCTGCACCACGTCATACCGAAGTATATGAACGATATCCGTATCGAGGAGGTCTATCCTCGCAAACAACTAATAAAAGAACTGAAGGAGATGCGGTTCGGCAGGGAAAGTGTAACTGATGTGGAGAATTTGGAACGCTTCTATGAAGAAATGAAGAAAAAAAGATTATTGAAAGAACTCGACAAAATGGTCGACTCTTTATTCTAGATGAGCCAGCTGCCGGCGCTCGCCACAACGAACATCACTAAGAAGTGCGAGACCCAGACAATTATGATGAACTTCTTCTCATTGAAACGCATGGCACCGACCACTCCGGAAGCGAGCTCGTCCGGCAGAGGACTGGCGATTATGAAGCCTATTATCATCGGTGCTAGGCGGTGCATCCAGATGGAGAGCTTTGGATGTTTGCGCTCCTCTTTTCTGAACATCTCAGCAAGCCTGCGCTTGGCCACCTCGAACATTACCAAATCGGCCAGCGTGCCGCCGGTCGCTCCGACAGCCGCCACTGCCCATGCCGGGAATGTCTTGCCGAGCACGAACATCACGGCCGCGGCCGGAGGCACGGTCACCCCAAGGCTCGAAACAGCGCCTGCGATGAACGCGCCCAAGTAGCCATAGTCACCAGTGCTTGAAACGAAATCCGAGAGCTGTTGCATATAGTTGGGCGAGAGCATCAGAATCGTCAGTAGTAACAGACCAATAATCAGTATGACCCTTTCATAGCGCAACTCCGCTAGACGGATTTTTGTCAATTCGTCCGTAAACCATCCCATAGTTTTAATATCGGGGTTCGACTAATAAAATGCATGCCAGAGAAGAGGTTCTATCTCTGCCCGGTCTGCTGCCAGGAACGAATGGTTATAGTCGAATCCGAAGGCGGACATTTCTTTGTATGCGAGAACTGCGGCGCCAAGCGCGGGCCTTTGCCGGACAGGCGACACCCGACAGCACCGGAGGTTTAGCAGATGTCAAATTTTGTCGGCGTAATCATAGAGGAAAGTCTCGAAGATGCGAACATCCTCAAAAAAGTGAAAATCGTCAATACGAAAGTGGAAGTCGTCACAGAGAAGCACAAGACACCCTGGATAAAGCAGTGGACCCTGCACACCGTCAGTATCCCGGAAAAGCATATCGAAAGCTTTGCGAAGGAATTGAGCAAGGTGCTGGACTCGAAGCACGATTGGTATGCGGATTTCAAGGACGATTCGACGCATTACATAATTTTCCGAAACAAGGTCTTCCGCGTAGACAGGACGAGCAAGGAACAGTATGTCGCCGTCACCAAGTATGGTATGTCCCTCGGCATACCTCACTACCAGCTGGATTTTTCTCCCATCGTCAAAGAATGGAAAAGAAAATAATCATCTGAGCTCGGTGGAGTAGATGATTCCGTGGTTTCGTTTGAACCTTTTCAGGCTCGGCCCAATCTCCTAGGAAATACCACTCCGGGATTGCAGTTTCTATGATGACTGACCGCATGTGGTGAAGTTACGCCCAGTCACCGTTTGCAGCCGGACCGATATGTCATCTAGTGTTGCCGCACTTGCCCAGTCCTTTCTCCCTTTGCGGACCACCCGATTTGCTCTTATAATATAGTACGCGAAACTTGCCCTTAAGGGCGATGGTTTCACTCCAGGGTGGGGAGAGAAAGATTTATATGAAACGACAACGGTTCATATTCTCAAAGAACGGACCAGTAAAATGGCGAGTTCTTGTATAGAAAACAAAGAGGTGTATTTGAGATGCCATATGGTGGCGGTGGATTCCGCAGATTCGGCCCGAGAGGAATGCACAAGATAGACTGCAGCGAATGCGGCAAGGAAGCCGAGGTTCCTTTCAAGCCCCGCGAGGGAGCGCCGGTCTATTGCAGGGAGTGCTTCGCGAAGAAGAGAGGACTTGCACCCCCAGCACCGAAACAGGAAAAGGTAGAAGAGGCAGAAGAGTCCGGAATAGAAGAATCGGAAGAGATGTAAGCCTCGAACCCCTTGATTTTTTAGAAATTTTTTATTAAAATTAATTTTTGTAAGCTTTAAAAGCCTTGGCAAAGCCATCTATATACGTAAGAAAGTGGTTTTCTTACAACTGCGGGAGGCACGCACCGCATTTGGTGAGTGCTGATTTTGGCGTTCAATATCGAGCAACAGCATCGGCTGGCTATGAGATATGTGTTCCACCCGCAGTCAAAGGTGAGTTCCGAAGTAATTTTCGGGCCGATGCAGCAAGTGTGAGATCCTGTGTAGTTGATGCAGGGATACTCATAATGTACTATGTGCTTTAACTCGCAAATTCCGGTTGATCCTGCCGGAGATAGCCGTTATCAGGGTTCGATTTAGCCATGCGAGGCGCGAGCTCTATGGGCTCGCCGCACTGCTCAGTAACACGTAGTTAACTTGCCCTTGGGTGGGGGATAATCTTGCGAAAGTGAGGCTAATACCCCATACCTTGTCGAGGCTGGAATGCGCGACAGGAGAAAGCTCCGGCGCCCAAGGATAGGACTGCGGCGTATCAAGGCTGTTGTCAGTGTAAAGAACTGACAAACCGATAACGCGTAGGGGCCATGAGAGTGGGAGCCTCGAGATGCGCTCTGAGACATGAGCGCAGGTCCTACGGGACGCAGCAGGCGCGAAAACTTTCCAATTGCTTCACGGCTGAGAAGGGAACCTTGAGTGGTTATGCTTTTGCATAATCTTTTGCCAAGTCCAAACAGCTTGGCGAATAAGGGCTGGGCAAGACGGGTGCCAGCCGCCGCGGTAATACCCGCGGCCCAAATGGCTATCGCGATTATTGGGTCTAAAGCGTCCGTAGCCGGTTCGGCAAGTCCCTTGTGAAATCTGGCAGCAAACTGTCAGGCGTGCTGGGGATACTACCAAACTTGGGATCGGGAGAGGGATGGGGTATTCCGCGTGTAGGGGTTAAATCCTTTAATCCGCGGAGGACCACCTGTGGCGAAGGCGCCATCCTAGAACGAGTCCGACGGTGAGGGACGAAAGCTGGGGGAGCAAATGGGATTAGATACCCCAGTAGTCCCAGCTGTAAACAATGTCCGTTTGGTGTTGCAGTTCTTACGAAGAACTGCAGTGCCGGAGCGTAGGTGTTAAACGGACCACCTGGGGAGTACGGCCGCAAGGTTGAAACTTAAGGGAATTGGCGGGGGAGCACACAAGGGGTGGAGGCTGCGGTTCAATTGGATTTAACGCCGGACATCTTACCATAGCCGACAGCAGAATGAAGGTCAGCCTAACGGGTTTACCAGACAAGCTGAGAGCAGTTGCATGGCCATTGTCAGCTCGTACCGTGAGGCGTGCCGTTAAGTCGGTTAACGAGCGAGACCCACGCTGCCAGTTGCGACCACGCTGTATTCTGAGCAATCGGAAATCCAGTGTGAGCACTCTGGCGGGACCGCCACTGCTAAAGTGGAGGAAGGAGTGGGCGACAGTAGGTCCGTATGGCGCGGATGCTATGGGCTACACGCGGCCTACAATGCGTCAGACAATGCGATGCAACGCCGAAAGGCGAAGCTAATCGCCCAAACTGACGCTCAGTTCAGATTGAGGGCTGTAACTCGCCCTCATGAAGCTGGAATCCGTAGTAATCGCAGATCAACATTCTGCGGTGAATATGCCCCTGCTCCTTGCACACACCGCCCGTCAAACCATCTGAGTTGGGTCTCGGTGAGGACGTCGTTCATGCGACGTTCGAACCGAGGTTCAGCAAGGAGGGTTAAGTCG
>CAYGWB010000006.1:0-187959 GCA_964353775.1 uncultured archaeon
GACGACCGTCTTGACGCCCATTTCGTGGAGTAGGTCTATGGCCGTCCTGTCGAACAGGAACGAGTCCGTAGCTGCAGCCGATCCTTCGAGCGAGACTCCGAACTCATCCGCACGTATCTTTGCGAACTTCGCCGAGTCCTCGCGGTTGGTCTGGCCGCCGCACTGCGCCAGCAGTCTCGCGTCCTTGACGAACGCGAACGAGTTCGACTGTATCGCCTTAGCGCCTATCCATGCCAGGTGCGCGTTCACTTTCTCATCATAGGTTGGCTCGCATTTTGACAACACTTCCATATCATAACTGGAGTTGAAGAACGATGTCCTGTCAACCTCCGTTACGACCGGCTTTCCGCCAACGGTCCATTTCATGTTGTAACCGAAGATGCCAGCATGTATCTTCTCCCACGTATCGAGACTTGAGAGGTCGACAATGCGCAAGTTCTTCATACGGTCCTTAAGCATGTCCACAGAACCTTCTTCAAAACCCGGAGCGCCTAGCACATCCAACACGAACTTCTCTTCCTTGTTCTTATTGGCAAGATATTCAGCAGTCTCTTTACATAATTGTGAAGAGGTTGCCATTATGCCACCGAACGGAGATTTCTTGTCCGTCGTCAACGCGTCCTTTAATGCATCCAACTGACAGCCGCGCGCAGCATAAACTGCAGGATTGGTGTGCTTGTTTATGACAACAACTTCGGTGCGCGAATCACCAAGGTATTTCATGGTTTCGCATATTTCAAAGGTAACTCCATATGCGCTAAGATCAAGATGGTTCGTGAAGCTCATGCCTCTGCCCGCTATGACTTCCTTGTAGGAATTTGATCCTATAGGTTCACCGATATAGCCCGCCTGGTGCGGATTATCGCCGTTCCTCATCGGGCCGAGCCAATATTTTTTTTCTTGGGTGCTTCCGTCATTAAATTCCACAGACACTCTCAGTACTGTTGGCTTTTTTCCATCAGTTGTCATTCAATCAGCCTCCTCCACAGCCTTTGCTGAAATATTTTACTATCTCATTCTCGTAGTCGGCGGTGTGCTTGAACGCCTTGACCGCCATGTTCTTTATTGTCTGGTCGGAGATGCAACCTTCATTTTTGTCCATCTCGCCGATGACAAGTTTGTAATCACCGGGCTCGACAACAACGCACGGCCTGCCGTGCAGCAGACCGCCCTTGGCTGCCGCCCTTGTCATCGCAGGCCCGCCGATGTCAATCATTTCAAAGACCTGTTCGGGTGTTGAGTCGGGCTTTTCCGCCGCCGCCTTGAACGCATAGAGGTTGACCGCGACCAAATCTATGGGTTCGATGCCCTGGGCTTTCATGTAGACCGCATGCTCGGAATTGTTTGGATCCAGCAAAAGTCCACCGTGAATCTTAGGTTGGAGCGTCTTGACGAGACCGCCGGGACTTTCCGGATAACCGGTGTATTGTGAGACCTCGATGCACGCATAACCCATATTCTTGATGGCTTTTGCTGTGCCGCCACTCGATATCATCTCAACATTATATTTAACAAGATTACCAGCAAGTTTATCAAGTCCGTTTTTGTCGAATAAGCTAATCAGCGCTCGGTTTATTTTTACATTGTTCATAAAATCACTCCTCCTCTATTACCGTCATGCCGTGTGGTTCGGCCGGCGGATTTCTGTGTACGATTACGAACTCCAGATCTCCTTTTCTTATGTCATCGATTGTTCGACAACCATAATATTTTGACATGGCGTCCCGCAACGTATCGGTGATGTGCAGTATCTGCTGCTCGACGGGACCCTTGTAAGGTATGGCCGAGACGACGCCATGTGAAACTATCCTGTTGGCTGGAACGCCCTCCTGACAATACCTGCTGGCGCTTCCTTCCAGCTGCGCCTTCTTCGTGCCCATGCCTTTGTATTCCTTGAACTTACCCGGCTTGCCCTTCAATGTTATCTCCTTGCCGGGCGCCTCTTCCGTGCCGGCCAGCAAGCTTCCTACCATGACAGAATTCGCGCCTGCAGCCAGCGCCTTCATTATGTCGCCGGCTATTTCAACGATGCCGCCGTCGGCTATGACGGGTACGCCATGCTCTTTTGCAAACGTCGCCACCTCATAGACGGCCGTCAGCTGAGGCATCCCTCCGCCGATGTTCCTCTTTGTGCGGCATATCGGGCTCGCCCCTATGCCGACCTTCAGCGCGTCCGCGCCGTGCTCTATGAGGAACTTCGCACCTTCTACAGTCACGACGTTGCCAGCTATCACGTCGATATCGGGATAATTTTTCTTTAGGTATGGCAGTGCCATTCCTCCGACACCATGCGAATAACCTTGTGAAGTATCTATGCATAACATGTCGACCTCGGCGTCCGCGAGCACCTTCGACCTCTCTTCTATGTCGTTCCCAGGCCCACCTATCGCAGCGCACGCAACTATGCGTCCCTTCTTGTCCTTGCAAACGTTGGGATATTCTTGGCTCTTATCTATGTCGGCCCGCTTGTACATGCCGTGCAGGTTTCCGTTCTCATTAACGACCAACAGCTCTCTCCTACCGGTCTCGATAAGGATATCGCTCGCTTCTTCAAGCTTGATTTCGTACGGTTTCATCAGGACATCTTTGGCAGGTATCATGCGTTCAGATATCTTCATTCCCATATGTTTCTGCGGTGAGTATGACGTGTCTTTTATCAGACCCACTACCCTGCCGTTTATGTTGCCGTCCTCCGTTATCGGAATCGTCTTGTAACCGTTCTGCTCCCTTATCCTGACGACATCATCGATGGTGTTGTTCGGCGAAAGTACGACTGGATCAGTGATGCAGCCCTGCTTGAACCTCTTTACCTTCCTGACCATTTTGGCCTGTTCTTCCGACGTGTTGTTCTTGTGTATTACGCCTATGCCGCCCAGCAGACCTAGCTTTATTGCCATGGCATATTCGGTCACATCGTCCATGGCTGCACTGAAAATAGGTATGTTCCCGTCGATATTGCGGGTCATCTTGGTTTTCAGGGAAGTGTGCTTCGGGAGAACGTCAGAATATCTTGCCACAATATCAATGTCACTGTAGCTTAGGCCGATTGGACACTTGTTCATCTCAGAAAATATGAATTTGTACGCGGCTTCTACCATGCCTTATATGCATAAATAAAGTATTTATGCTTTTCTGTACAATGATGGTTGGCAAGAACATGAACACACTCGTTGTCGGAACGCAATGGGGCGATGAGGCGAAAGGGAAGATAGTCGATTATCTTGCTGACGAAAACGACATCGTAGCGCGATACAACGGCGGCGACAACGCCGGTCATACCATCCATAAAAACGGAAAGGACTACGTCCTGCATTTTGTCCCGTCCGGTATTCTGCACGATGACAAGATCAACCTGATGTGCCAAGGCATGGTCGTCAACCCGAAAAGGCTCATTGAAGAGGTAAGAAATCTTCGCAGGCTTTGCGTGAATATCGACTACAACAATCTCCAGATTGACTGGAACGTCCACCTCATACTGCCTTATCATGTCGCACGGGACAAGGCAGAAGGCGGCGCGCTAGGCACGACCGGCAAGGGCATCGGACCGGCATATGAAGACAAAATCGGAAGGCGCGGCATAAGGCTTATTGACTTGAGGTCACCGGACCTCGAGAAGAAGGTCGTAAAAAACATTGATTTCTACAACAAGATACTGCCCGAAGACAAGCGCGTAAAGGCGTATGATGTATTTAATGAGCTTGAGAACGAGGGCGAGGAGATGCTCGGCTTTGTGGCGGACACGTCGGCAACCATCCGAGAAAATCGGAACAAAAAATTGTTGCTTGAAGGCGCACAGGGCGCGCTCCTTGACATTAGCACCGGCACATACCCGTTCGTCACCTCTTCCAACACTGGGATAGGTGGTGTCTATGCCGGCATCGGAACCTATCTCGACATACATAGGAAGATAGGCGTTGTGAAGACGCCGATGAGCAGGGTCGGCGAGGGGCCTTTCATGACAGAACTCGGTGATTACGAAGAGACGAAGAAGGAAAAGAAAATTGAAGGGAAGGAACGGGAAGATTTCCTGTCAGAAACGCTTTTAAAAATAAACGAAGGGAAGGCTAGCGACCAAGAAATCGGCCGATACCTGAGGGTAAAGGGCGGCGAATATGGCGCCACCACGGGCAGACCGCGAAGGATCGGTTGGCTCGACATGGAACTACTGCGCTATGCAGCCGACGTCAACGGACTGACGGAAATAGCGCTCACCAAGATGGACGTCTATAGCGGAATGAAAGAACTGAAAATATGCACCGGATATAGATTGCGAGCATCGGATTTCAGAACACCTACTGTCTATATACAGTCTCTTAAAAAAGATGATGTAACACTAATTAACATACCTGGTTGGGAAGAGGATATACGCGGGCTCATTTCGATCGAAAATTTCCCTGGGAACGCGATAAAATATTTTGAGAAAGTAGAAACGCTTGCCGGCGTCCCCATTTCCATGATATCCACAGGACCTGGAAATGAAGACCTAATCGTGAAAAGTGGCGGCGGCATATCCCAAGGCTGATTAGAGTTTTCTGCTCTTGCAGCTGCTCGCGACTATGCATTGTTTGCAAACGGGCTTAGTCCTGCATGTCGCCTTCGCATGTTCGACCAGCAGGCCGTGCATCTCCTTGAACGTCTTCTTGTTATGCGTCAGGTTTTTGTAGAGATAGCTCTGGAGCTCGTTGTACTTCTTGAAGTTGGTCTTGTTTAGGCGGTTGATTATCCTGAACGTGTATGCGTCCACAGGTAGCACGGGCTTGTTGCCTGCGTACAGAACTATCGAGTCCGCTGTCTCTGGACCGATGCCGTTAAGTTCGAGCAGCTCTTCTCGGATCTGCCAGACCGAACGATTGAAGAACTTGTCCAGATCTCCGGACCATTTGCCAGAAAGGTGGCGCGCGACGCCACGAAGTCGGTCGGCCTTCTGCCTGTAGAATCCGGCCGGTCGTATCAGCTTCTGGAGCTGTCGCAGCTCCATGTTAGCGATAGAATCTATAGTCAGGCTGTCACTGTCCCTTAGGTTCTTTATGGCCAGTTCGACGTTTCGCCAGGCCGTGTTCTGTGTGAGGATAGCACCGATTATCACTTCGAAGCGCGAGCGCGCCGGCCACCAGCTATGGACGGGGCCGTATTGCTTGCGTAAAGCCGTATACAAAGAGGCCGGTTGCATGCAAATCTATCGCAGACAGGGGATTAAAACTTTTCCGTTCTGGAGATAACTATTAATAAATGCCCGGGAGATTCTTGTCATGCGATGGCTGATAGTCCCGATAATATTTCTACTGATTATCGGTACGGCTTTCGCGCAGACGTTTCCCAACTGGGTCGACAAGTACGTGAACGACTTCGCTGGCATGCTCAGCACAGGTCAGACTGCTGAGCTGCGCAGTCTGCTTTCCGTGGTGGAACAGCAGACGACCGCAGAGATAACCGTCGTAACAATGAATACTACCACACCTGACACGCCGTCACAGTACAGGACCGAGCTGTTCAACGAATGGGGCGTAGGTAAGGCTGACAACGACAACGGACTACTAATACTCTATGCCAAGGAGGAACATAGGATAGAGGTAGAGGTCGGCTACGGACTGGAAGGAATCCTTCCGGACAGCAAGGTCGGACGCATATTGGATGAGACATATGTTCCGCTCAGGGACGCCGGGAATGTCAGTGACGGTATCGTCGAAGCGACAAAGGCGCTGGCACAGGTCGTTTTAGATAACGCGGACGAGGTGCGTTCTGGTCAAGCATCGTCGACAGGCGGCGGAGCAGATTCATTCGTTTGGATAGTGTTTCTTATTGTATTCATAACCGTCCCTCTCTTAAAAATTTCAATGCGCTATTTGCTCACTCCAAAATGCCAATACGGACACCGAACAAAGTTCGACCGCATGGAAGGCGACATTGCGGTATACAAGTGCAAATACGGACATGAGGTGAGGAAAAAAGTACGGAAATCGACGTCCGTCTTCATAGTTGGCGGTGTAGGTGGTGGAGGCTTTGGCGGTGGTGGCGGTTTCGGCGGGGGAGGTTCCGGCGGTGGCGGAGCTGGAAGATAACTATAAATATTGATTTATAGGATTGAATGATATGGCAGTGCCGACCAAATGGATGATAATAGGCGCCATCGTTCTAGTGGCTCTGATAATAGTCGGCATGTTCATCGGATACTACAACAGCTTCGTGACGCTGAACCAGAACGTGCTCAGCAAGTGGAGCGAAGTCGAGAACCAGTATCAGAGACAGGCGGACCTCATACCGAACTTGGTCTCAACGGTGAGCAGCGCAGTCAAGGTGGAAGTCAACCTGATAAACAACGTTACCGAGGCACGCAGCAGATGGCAGAACGCACCGCAGAGCGATCTGTTGGCAAGGGATACTGCCGGTGTGAATCTCCAGAACTCTGTCAACGCCTTCATAAGTGCTGTCGCAACGGCCGAGAACTATCCAGTGCTGCAGGCCAACAAGAACTATGTCGCACTGCAGGACGAACTGGTCGGAACGCAGAACCGCATCACGGTCGCACGCGGCAGATATATAGAATCAATACAGGGCTACAACACGGCGATACAGCGCTTCCCGGGCGTGATGTTTGCGGGCTTGTACGGCTTCGCTGCGAAAGAATACTACCAGGCGACTCCGAGCTCATTGCAGACGCCGATACTTGGCACAGGCCAGCTGCCTTAGAACTATTTTCTAATCAGAACTCTGTCCGTCTTGACAGCTATGCCCTTGTTAGTATTAGCCATGGACTCGCCAGACATCGCGGCCTTTCCGAAAGCCAGCATCTCTCCGCTCGGACCTAACATGGCCACCCAGTCGCCTATCTCGATTCCCTTCTGTATCTTTGCCAGACCGCCTACGGCCAGTGGCGCGCCGTTCAGGATGTTCGGGATGGCGGTCGACTTGACTATGACGGATTTCATGGCGTCCGCGACCACCTCGAGCGGATGAACGATATCGCGCATCTTTCCCTCGTCGCCTTCCTTTAGCGCGGCCACGGCATCCATGAGCTTCTGCAGGGTCACGACCCTGTCCTCAGTGAACGGGCCGGAGCGTACACGGCGCAGCTCCTGCATGTGCGCACCGACCCCGAGGCGCTTTCCGATATCGTCTATCAGCTTTCGAATATAGGTACCGGCCTCGCAGCCGACATTGAAAAGAACGTCGCGACCGGAAATCTCTAGTACCTTCAAGAAGTATATCTCTCTCAGACGCTCGCGTCTGGCAACAGCCGCCCTCTGCGGCGGTATCTGCTTTATCTTGCCGATGAACTCGTCCAGCACTTTTCTCAGTTGCTGCTCGGGCACTTCCTTGTGTATGTGCATCAGCGCCACGTACTCCTTAGGGCTCGAAAGAAGTATGGGCATCAGCTTTGTCGCGTTCTTCAGCGCGATGACAAGAACACCACTCACGCGTGGGTCGAGCGTACCGCCGTGCGAACACTTGTCTATGCCCATGATCTGCTTTATCCAAGCGTCGACCTGATGTGAAGTCGGGCCGGAAGGCTTGTCGAGAATTATTATGCCGTTAGAAATCAGCTTGTCAATCGGCCGTGCGCCAGGATAGTTGTCTGTCAGAAATGTCTCTTCGCTACGAATGAACCATTCCAACATCGATCAGCTCTTCTTTTTAGCCTGATGCAGATTCTTTTTTGTAGGAACTTCGATGTTCAGCTTCTTTATCAGGCCGGACTCCTTCCAAGCGGCCTCGACGCTGTTGTCATCCGAACCGGAAGACACGTCGAGCTTGTGCGAGGTCGGCTCCAAGTGATACATGTTGCACTTCCTGCGCTTGACACCCGTGACGGCCTTCGGACCGGTTATCGTGACGAACGGCGCTTTCTCCTCGACCACGACGCAATATTTTCCGCCGTCCCTGCCCGCGATCTTAAAGCATATTCTGCCTGGTTGGAATGCCGTCATTTATTTCACCATCCTCTTTAAAGCAAGTCGGCTGCACGACGGACAAAGTTCAGGGAAGCGCCTTTCCGGTCTTCTTTCAGTCTTCCTCAATTTCCTTATCTCCGTTCTCGACAGCCTCGGCCTGTTCAGCTTCGCGCCGCATGAACCGCAGGTACAGTGGGACGGTATGGATTTTCTGAACTGCACCATCGTCCTTCCGCCCGGCGTGATGATATTTTTCCTCTTCCATGCGGTCCTTGAACGTAATTGTCTTCGCATCTCACTCGACCCCCAAAAACTTTCTGAAAACCTGCGACATAGGTACGGACAGTAATATGTACCACATCAACCAACCGAAATCGGTTCCGAAGTATGGCAGGTTGAAAGGCAGCAGAGCTACCGGCCCTGTCCAGACCGTTGCCATCCACGGCAAAAGCAATATGACAAACAGCATTGTAGGAAGCATAGGCTTGAAGTTCATCATCATCTGTTTGTTCGAGAGCTTCAAGACATCGGACACGGTCTTGTTCGCCTCTTCCGGGTTTGTCTTCTGCAGTTCCTTGGCCTTGGCCTGCAGCTCGCGCATCTGAGCCTTGAGCTCGCGCAGCGTGGCCTGATTGACCATGTACTTGTAGAAAAATGTTATCACGAGCGTTATCATCAGTGCTAGTATCGTCTCGCCAATCACCGGCGGCAGTGCTATCAACGGTCCGAAGACTACGCTGAGCGCCGCATAATAGCTTTCAACAATACCCATATCATCACTTTTTCTTACCTTGTCTGTCAACCTTTTTAAACGTATTCAGCTTGTCCATTATCTTGCCGACCATTATCTCCGGCGGTATGTCCGGGCTGTCGCACTCGACATCGACCACAATGCCCTGATCGCGATAGTGCTTTATCAACGGCGCGGACATCGTGTGGTAGAGCCCGAGCCTCTTCTTTATGGCCTCTGGCTTATCATCATCGCGCTGATACAGATGGCCGCCGCATTTGTCGCAGATGCCCTCTTTCTTTGGTTTTAGTGTCAATGTGTTAAATATGGTGCTGCAGTTCTTGCACTGTACGCGTGTCGAGAGCCTTTGAAGTAGCACCCATTCCGGCACGACAAGGTTTATCACAACATTGATTTTAGTGATACTGTCCAATGTCTGGGCCTGATCGCGGTTGCGTGGGAAGCCGTCAAGTATGAAACCTTTCGCAGCATCGGGTTGGTCGAGCCTCTTCTTCAATATCTTAAAGACAATCTCGTCAGGCACGAGCCCGCCCGTGTCCTGGTGGTGCCTTATCGTTTTGCCGTACTCCTTGTCATCCCTGGCAGCCCTCAGCAGGTCGCCTGTTGCTATGTGCGGTATCTTGCCCAACAACGGGCTGAGTCTGCTGGCATACGTGCCCTTTCCCGAACCCTGCGGACCGAATATTATCATCTTCATTCATTCACCCATTATTTTTTTAACAATCGGCGGCATGTCGTCGGCGTGCTGCGATGCTATCTGCTCGTAGAACTGGTGTACTATCATTACTGTAAGCAAAATTCCTGTTCCCGTTCCGAGCGCGAGCGTCAGGTCGGCGAAGGAAGCCAGGAAACCTATGAATGCCCCGCCCAGAACTGCCAACGCGGGTATGTAGCGTTCGAGCACGCGCTCGATGATACGCGGATCATGTCTGAAACCGGGTATGGATATCGCGGCCGACTTGAACTGTTCGGAAACGCTGTGGGCGTCCATGCCGGCAGTGTTCACCCAGAACATTGAAAATATTACCGAGCCTGCGATCATTATCAGCATGTAGACGATCGCGCGGGCGACGAGCAGGCTCCATGCATCGAACGCCGGCATCATGCCTATGGAGCTTACGAGCGCCCAGCCGGCTACAACGCCTATCACACCGCCGAGCACTGACATGCGCAACGGCCACTTCTTAATCACGCGCAGTCCTATGAAGGCGAAGACTAGTGCAAACACGCCTACCAAGACGGATATTATCAGCAACGGTTGCGCTTCAAGCCCGTGGGGTGGAGACAAGAACATGGCAATGCCAGACTGAGGTGTGCTGGTCTTTACGTCATACGTTCCAAAAAATGTTATGCCTTTTTGATAAAGCAGCCGGCCCATTATCTGCAGGTTTGCCAGGACAGCGGCCGTCAGGATGACCGGTATGTTGGATGTGTAAAGGAACTTCAGCGGCCATCGCCTTGCAGCGAACTTGCCGAACGGGAACGTGAACGCCATGGGTATCTCGACGCGCATGCCCTGTGCGAAAAGGACGATGACGAATACGACTGCGGTCGATATCAATGGCAAGAGCGTCATGAACGCCGTGCCTGGCATTCCGGAAGCCATCAACGAACCGAACTGAGGCAGGATGCCGACGAACGCGTCGCCCTGCACGACCGGCGAGAACATTCGCGTTATTATGGTCTTCGAGACTCCGGCTGCGATGAAAAGGCTGACCCCCGATCCGAAGCCCCACTTGCTGCAGACCTCGTCCATGAACATTATCAGTATTCCGCCTGCCGCTAGTTGGAGTATGACAAATGCCGCAAGCTCAGGTGCTGCGGGCGGTATTGCACCCGCCATCACGTAAGCGACGGCCTCTACGAAGCAGAAAAGAATCGTCATTATCTTCTGTACTGCCATGAACTTCGCTTTACCCTCTTTCGATTGCAAATCCCAGGGTATCAGTTTCGATCCGACGAGCAGCTGCAATATTATGGATGCCGTCACTATCGGCCCGATACCGAGCGTTATCAGTGATCCGAACTTCGAACCGAACACTATCTCAAGGAACTCGAACTGTCCGACAGCCGAAGAATTGATGCCCCAGACAGTGATGATACCGAGAGCAAAATAGAGTATCAGGATTATGCCGGTCCATTTCAGCTTGTCATTGAAGGTCAGCTTCTGCAGCGGTTTCACTACTGCTGGCAGCTTTGTAGAAAGACTGGCGAGATCGAACGGCATAACTTACGCCTTCTCTTTTTGGATTGCCTGCCCTCCGGCAGCTTCTATCTTGGATTTTGCGCGCTCGACTATGCAATCGGCCTTTACAACGAGCGGCTGTGTGAGGTTTCCAGAACCCAGCACCTTGTCAAATCCGTGTTCGGCCAGATTTATTTCCTTCTTTCCGAGCCTTCTTGCGAGCGTATCCAAATCGCGAAGGGTTATGGCGTGCACGACTGTTTTGGCCCCTGTGGGGACCTTGAAGCCGTACCTGCCGAAATGTCGCGGCTCGTTATTGATCATCCACGACTTGTTGTGCTTCATCATTCCCGAGCGGCCCTTTCCCGACCGGCTGCCGCCGCCACGATGTTTCTTCTTCGCACCCCAACCGTGTGTGTGCGTGCCTCGCATGCGTCGTACCTTTTTATGGAATCTTGCCGGCATCAAATCATCCTCTTGAGCAGTTCATTTATTTTTTCTCCGCGATCGCCCAGCTCGCCTTTCGGCCAGTGCTGCTTGATCGAGTGCTTGAACCCGCCAGACGGCGGCGTGAGCCTGAAAACCGGTTTGAAGCCGAGGTCGGAAAGTTTTTTATCCGCCTTTAGACCACTGATGGCGGTCCGCACTTCCTCTGCGGTCAATTTTTTGTTGCCGGGTTTTCGCCCGCGCTTGCTCACAAGCGACTCCAGCATCTTGTCGGATATCTGTCCCCATGTAATCATATCACGTGAGACCTGCAGCATGCCATTTATGCTCGGGTTCTCAGGCAGCAGTACCGCATGCATCTTTCTGCGCAGCCGCAGCAGCATGAGATCGTCTGAGATGTTCTTGCGAACACCTGTAATGCCGCGGATGCGTATTGCTACTATCATTTCATTCAACCCTGCCCGTCTTCAGCCCGATTGCTGATTCTGTCTTTTCCGACACGCGATATGCGTTCAGCTTACCCAACGCGTCGAATACCGCCTTTATGAGATTGACACGTGTCTGCGTCTGACCGCGCGACTTGCACCAGACATCGCGGATGCCGGCAAGTGCGAGCACCTTCTTGACCTCGTCGCTGACAGCCAGACCGAGGCCGCGCGGCGCCGGCATGAGGTTGACACGCACTGATCCGGACTTTCCGGTCACTGCGAACGGTATGCTGTGACTACCGCCGCATTTGCACTCCCAACTACCACAGCCCCTGCGTATAGGAATCAGGTTGAGCTTGGCCTTATTGAGGGCCTTCTCTATAACTTCGCGGTGCGCACCTGGCAGACCGCCGACCAATCCGAGGCCGACATAACCGTTTCGATTACCGGCCACGACCATGACCGATATGTGGTAGCGCCTGCCGCTCTTGTGCATTCTGGATGTACGCTTGGACGGCGTTCGGCGTATTCCTCCGCCTTTTCCGGTGCTTCCACCTATGAGTATGATCTCGCTCTCAAGACCCGGCACGAGCGCGTCTACGATTGCAGACTCCGTAATCCGACGTCCTGATTCAAAGAGCTGAGCAATGTCAGTTATCTTTCCTTCTGCCACGTCCTTTCCTGTCTGGGTACGTGCCGACCAAGAGGCCGTCGGCTGTCTAGGTTCGACCGGAACATTCTCCTTGGGCACGATCGCGGCTGCTTCCAGCTCCTTCGGTATTATTTCTTCCGCGGTCGTGATGTTGCTCTGCTGAGTAACTTCCTGCTTCGTTTCACTTCGTGGCAATCGCCTTGTCTTCCGTGATTCGCGTTTTTCTGTCATCATCATCCCTTCTGAGTTATCTTTGTTTTTACATCGGCTATATGTTTTGATAATTCTGTCGCCGGTACTCCGTATTTGGAGAACGCGGGCTTCTGCACCTTCGGCGCCCACGCAGCGATGTGCTTACCGTTTATCCTGTCGTCGGAAGGCAACATGTCGGCGCTATGCGCCACTGAAATTCCCGAGTCGACTACGCCTTTGACCGCAGCATACAGCCTGCCTCCCTTCGTGCTTGATGCAAGTCCCAAATCAAGTACGGCATCTGTTATGCCGGCTGCTTTGGCCCGTTTTCCAGCAAGCAACCCTGTGAGATAGGCCGCCGGTATATTGCCCGTGGCGGCGTTCCAACCATATTTTTTCAGTTCCGATGTCGTGGCCGTAGCCACTGTCGCATCGCCTGTCACCGACCATTTGATGAACTGTATGATTATATGTGTCAGGCTCCTTCGCACCACCATTCGCACTTTTCCTGATTTTATCAGCGCGAGCCTGGCGCGATAGTCAGTCTTTCCTTCTATGCGTCTTCGGAATTGCATCCTCATTTGCTCACCTTGGCCTTCTTCAGGTAACCCACCGTCTCGAGGTGGCTTGTCATATGCGCCTTGCTCCTGAATGCGCCGCCTTTGATCATGCGATATATCTTTCTGTATGTGTTCGGTGCCAGCTTCGGTTTCAGTTCGTTCAGCAGTTCGCGCTGTGGTCGCACTATCTTGAGCCAGACATCTTTGCGGCCGCCTGACCTGGATCTCGTGCTGCCCTTCCTGCTGCCGGCGCGCTGATAACGTCGCTTTCCTGCAGGGCCCGTGCCTTGAACGGGCAGCTTATGTATCGCCCCCGAAGCTATGAGACGTCTCACATCGGCCCTTGTTATCGCGGCCGCGACCTTCGTCGTTGCAGCCGGATCTACCCAGACCCGAGTGGCGCCGCATTTCATCAGCGATGCGGCAACCCTAACCTGTGTTATCTTGTGTCTTGCTGACATAGCATCACGCCATCTGTTGCTCCGCAATAGTCTCCTGCGGACTTACCACCATGCCGAAATCGCCGAACACTGCCCTGCATGTCGGACAAACGAATATCTTTGCAATCGACTGCATGCGTCTGCCTGACGTGCAGCATGCCGGACATTTTCCCGATTCGACATTCATGAACATGATATCACTTCTCTTCCTGCTTCGGCTCTGGCTTCGCCTTCCTTCTTATCTCTATCTTTTTCGGATTCAGCACCTTCAGACCAGCAACCTTGGCGGCGTCCTGTATGACTATCCTTTTTGCATTGCCTACGCCTCCGGCGATCCGCACCGCGTGCACGTCCGGTTTTAGATTCACAAGTTCGGGCTGATTATTGACCAGTACTTCAGTCAGGCCTGTCGGATGGAGACCCTTGGCAGCCAGCGGCGAACCGTAACCGGCCTGCGCTAACCAGCCATGCGATCGGATGTGCTGCCTCAGCTTGCTGTGCATCCCCTTTGGTTTGCGCCACATCTGCCCGACCCTCTTCAAGTGCCAATTGGCCCGCTTGAAGGCCGGCTTGACCTGCTTCATCCTTCGTCTGATTTTTATTGGATTCATATCAACCACGTGACGTTAGGAATATTCCGTCCTGGAACACGCGTCTGTCCCGGTTCCGGATGAACGATGCGCGCTCTATGTTTGCCGCCGTGTGTCCGACCGCTTCGACGTCAGTACCTGTCACGGTTATCTCGTCTCCCTTCACTTCCACTTTGGTGTCGCCGACTATCACGGCCTTGCGTACTGCGCGCTCGCCGAGGAAGTTGCTTATCACGATATCCTTGCCGGAGACCTTGACCGTGAACGGGAAGTGCATGTAGACCGACTTCAGCGTGTATTTGTAGCCGCCCGTAACTCCGGACATCATGTTGCGGACGTGGCTTGCTATGGTCCCAACCTCCGACTTTGTCTTTCGTCTCCAAGAGTCTGTCGATACCTTGACGCTGCTGTCGGTCTTCTGTATCGTTATCTCGCCTGCGAAAAGCGGCGAGCTGAAGTCACGCTCTAGCTTGCCCTTCTGCCCGCTGACAGAGACCTTGTTGCCGCTGACATCGACGGTCACACCCTTTGTTATCGCGACAGTTTTTTCCATACAGACACCTAATACATGTACGCCAGCAGCTTGCCCCCCAATTTCTTCGATTTAGCATCCGTGTGCGTCATGATTCCGTTGCTTGTGCTGACTATCAACAGACCGAAACCTGCGGCCGGCAAGTAACGTTGCTCCCACTTCTCATAGCCGTCCGCCTTCACCGAGAAGCGCGGCCTGATCGCACCGCCGTTGTTTATGTTACCGAGCAACGCTATGCGCATCTTTCCGCCCCTGCGGTCGTCTATGAGTTCGAACTCACCGATGTAGCCTGCGGCCTGCAAAACGCGCAGCACGTCCCTTGCCATCTTTGACACGGGCACCATGGCTTCACGCGAGCCGACCACATCTCCGTTCTTTATTGCGGACAAAACGTCCGAAAGTATATCATGTCTCATACTCATCACGAATATTTTTTGAACCCTAGCGAAGCCGCGACCTCGCGGAAACATTGCCTGCAATAGTCCAGGCCGTACTTGCGTATCACGCCACCAGTACGACCGCAACGTCTGCAGACGTACTTGCCCTTTCCGAACTTTCTCTCCTTACGAACTGATTTCATTCTTTTCGACCTCGAATCTTTTGAAGCGCTCTGCGTTGAACGTCATCTTTTTGAAATAGCTGTCGGACAGATCCATGTCCAACAGCTGCACCAGCTTTACCAAATAAATGAACATGTCCACGAGCTCCTCGCGCATTTTGTCCACGATTCCGTCCGGCAATTCGTTGCCTGCGTTGTGCTCGCGCGTTACTTTCTTGACCAGGTTGGCGAATTCGCCGATCTCGCCGGTCATTGCAACCACGCCCTTCTGCAGGTTCTCCACGTTCTGGCCGACATCCATTGACCAGTCCCAGGCCCAGCCGTGCGAACAGTCGAACTCTTTTTGGAACATCATTATCTCCTTGAGCTCTGTCATTTTTCTTCCACCTTCACTCCGAGATTTTTTACCGCCCAGTCCTGCGCCTCGTCCGATGTTATGCGGTGATTGTGACCTATTGTATGAGCGATGCGGACGCGACTGATCCTGTATCCGGGTCTTTCGAGCGTCACGCACACGTCCATGCCGAATATGCCTATGTCAGGATCATAACGCACGCCCGGCATGTCTATGTGTTCGCGCACGCCGAACGCAAAGTTGCCCTGCTTGTCGAAGCATGTACCAGGCAGCTTCGAATCTCGGGCGGCCAGCGCCTTGTTCAGGAATTCCAGTGCGGACTTGCCGCGCAGTGTGACCTTGATGCCTATCGGCCGTCCCTTGGCCATGCCGAAGGTCGTGCGGCCATGCGTGGTCGTGACTACTACTTTCTTTCCGGAGAGCTTTTCTATGAGCTTCTTCGCGCGTTCGAGCTTCTCTCCGCTCTCTCCGCAACCTATGTTTAGCGTGACCTTTGCCACTCGGATTGTGCGATTGGGATTTGTCATATCACTCACTCAATTTTACGGCCGGTTGTTCCTTTCCGACAACGAATGCCGCATCTATCGGCGCCTCGAATTTTTTATCGCCTATAGTCAGCCAGACACGGTCGAGCTGTCTTTCTATTTTATCGAGACGGGCGATGGAACCTGCTCGCCCGCCTTTTGTGACGAGCACCGGAACGCCAGGTTCGAACTTGAAATGTTCCACCACCTTCTGTTCAGGCAGTTCAATCATAAGGGTGTCATTGACCGCGCACTTCATGTCAGACAGCATGTTGCGACCGTCGTGCAACGAGAGCTGGAGCTTCCCACCGCGAACATTGCGCTTGCCGATTATGCGGCAGAGCTTGAGCTTGCTGTCAGCCCCGCCGATCTTCACGAGCCAGAGGCGACGACCAGGGACAGCCCGCCACGTACCGACACCTGAGATGTCGATTATGTCCATCGGCCCGACGCCGTACTTGACATCGCGCATCGGCCTACCGTCGACCGAGACCTTCGAAGCCTTTATGATGTGTCGCGCCTCTTTCGCAGTTGACGCGAGCTCGAGTATGTTGCGGATTATGACAGTGAGCGGGAGGCTTGCTGTCTGCGCGTGCGGACCGCGCGGGACCACTACGAACTTCTTTGCCTTCCTGTCTATCGGCCACCAGGCCGGTGATGCTAGTCTTTCAAGCCATCTTCGTGTCATGTTTACACCTTTTTATTGATCGCTCGCTCGATTACGGCCTTTCGATGCTTGTCATCGAGCACCGGATTGATTATCAACAGTTTTGAGGGTTTGAGAGGCACTGGCACTTCTTGACCGGACACCTTCTTCCTCTTTATGCCTTCTATGAACACTGTGAGCTTCTTCATGTCCACGTCCGACACCTTGCCAGTTACGCCGCTGTATTTTCCGCGCATGACCTTCACCTCGTCGCCTTTCCTGACCGGTAGGCTACGCTTGCCGAACTGCTTTATCAGCTGGCGGGACAGGTGTGCAGCAACGAACTTGTGCCTAGTGTGCATGTTCGCCTGATACAGCGCCTTTCTTTGCTTGCCAGGATTCTTTGATATCATCATACCACCATGGACGCTATCTTTCCGATAGCGGACCAGCGTTCGACGACCTCTTTGGCTATCGGTCCCTTGATGCGCGTGCCGCGCGGCTCTCCCTTCTCGTTCACGAGCACCACAGCATTGTCCTCGAAAGCGATATGCATGCCGTTCGGCCGCCTGTACTGCATGGCCGTACGGACGATGACCGCCATAACTACCTCATGCCTCATCTTCGGGTCGCCCTTCTTGACAGCGCATATCACCATGTCCGCTATGCCTGCTGCAGGACGTCTTCGTGCGACACCGTGCATTCCCTTGACAGATATTATCTGCACTACAGAAGCGCCGCTGTTGTCCGCGCACTTCAGGTTGCTACCCATCTGCAGGCCGCGCGACAGTGTTGCTGTTATTGACTTCATGATCATAACCTCTCTATTACGACGAACGATTTCGTCTTGCTTACAGGTCGGCACTCCGCTATTCGGACCTTGTCGCCGACCTTCGTGCCTATGCACAACGGATTATGAACTGCGATGTGGCTGTGACGCCTCTCGTACCTCTCGTATTTCTGTATGTAGAAAGGATATTCCCATTCCACTATCGCTGTGCGTGGTGCTTTTACCTTCACAACCTTTCCGACGAACTGCCTGCCGCGGAGGCTGAGCGTGCCGTGCCAAGGGCACATCTTTTCGGTGCAGCTGCCAGTAGGCGCCTTCGCATCCAGCCCGATGTTCCTATGCCCGTTCGCTTTGACTTGTTTTGTCGATCTCATGTCACCACTTTTTCCTTTTCGTTTTCATACGTTTTTCCGGGCGGCCGGCGAGCATTTTTCCGTCGACCGCGACCCTCTTTCCGTCAGGTAGTGTGAATATGAACCGTGTTCCGTTCTTCGGAATTTTTTTCTTTCCGTTCTCGGTCTCCAGTTCCAGTATGCCTTTGCTCTCCTCGACCACTGTGCCTCGGATGCCGATGAGCGCGGTGTTGTTGCTCGCATCCACCTCGGCCACGAGCCCCTTCAGCTCATGCTTCAGCATCGTGCTCGGTGTCAGCATGCTACTCCGTCTCTATCTGCGATTCGGCGAAGCCTGATGCGATGAGCAGTCTCTTCACCTTGTCGGTGTGCTCACCCTGCAGCTCTATCTTGTTGTCTTTGAAGGTTCCGCCGCAGGCCAGCTTTGATTTCAGTTTGCTTGCGAGCTCCTTCGGGTTCGCTTCCTTTTCCACGCCTTCCACCACGGTCACCCATTTCCCGAACGATCGCTTGACCGTGTATATCTTTATCTTCGCTGCTTCCTTCGCCATTGCACCGCAGACGCACAGATCCTTTGGAAGACCGCACGTCTTGCATATTTCTACCAGCTATACGACCTCCTTTGTTTTTTTCTCTCTCTGTGATAGTTCAGTGAGTATCCTTGCTACCGCCCGCTTGCTCTCGCTGAGCCTGCCGGGGTTGGTTGGCGCTGCGCCGACAGCCGAGTGACCGCGCTCTTTCGCGATTTCGAGCCGTAGCTCGGCGAGACGCTTTGCAAGCTCGTCCGTCGCGAGCTCATGGACGGTCCTGCGCTTAATCACTGCCACGCTCGTCCCCCTCCGTTGTCATCAGCTTTTCCACCGCGATCTCGGTCGGCGGTTTGATAAGTATTCGGACCTGGATGCCTATGGTTCCCATCTTTACTTGGGCTGAAGCATAGGATATCAGGACATCACGCGCCGCCGGCTCGCCTGAATATTTCAGGTAGCCTGTGCTGAACTTCTCGACACGCGATATCTCTCCGCCCATCTTGCCAGCGATGCGTATCGCTACACCGGCTGCACCGGCGTCGATGACGCGCTGCATCGAAAGGTGCGCGATGCGCTTGTAGTTGATTCCGCGTTCAAGTGCGGAAGCGATCGACTTCGCCACTATCGCCGGGTCCAAGTCCGGCTCAGCGACCTCCTGTATCTCCAGTTGCGGGTTCTCTATTCCGAATTTCTCCTTGAGCGTTGTGGTCAGCAGGTCGATGTTCCTTCCGCCACGACCGATGATCATGCCGGGCTTGTGCGCCCAGATGGTTATTCTCATGGCCATCGGTGTCCTTGCGATCTCGCTGTGACTGTAACCGGCGCGGGCGAACTCCTTCTCCAGGAATTCCTCTATCTGCGCGCGCCTCTGTGCCTCGACTATGAACTGTCTTTCCTTCATCCAATCACTTCTTCTCTTCCTTCTTCTTCACCGGCTTGAGCACGGTTTGAACATGAACTATCTTGATTCGCATGCCGAACTTTCTCTTCCGCCTTCCGCGGTACAGTCTCGGTCCCTGGTGCGCGGAAGCGAACAGCTGCATCGTCTCCGGATCGAGGGACTTCTGTCGAGCATTTGCCGCTAGCGTGTCGAGCAGTTTTGAAATCTGCGACGCGGCCTTTGAGTAGTATTTGCCTTTCCATCTTCCGCTGAGCGGTCGCTCCTGTTCGGCCAGGGCATCTACCAGGACCTTCGCGTCCTTCCAGCTCTTCCTGTTGACCGTCTTGCATATCACCAATGCGTGTTTCGGCGATACGCTGAGTGTGCCTTTCGCCTTGGCCATTTCCTTTGTTACTTGCATGGTGTATGACATAATCATCACTTCAACGGCAGGAACTTGCTGCTCTTTGTTGCACCGACACCTGGTGCGCTGTGCATGACGCGCCTGCGCGTCTGCGCGAACTCACCTAGGCGATGACCGAGCATCTCAGGTCGGATGTCGATCGCGATCCACTCCTTTCCTGCATATAGCAGTATTCGTTTTCCTATCATCTCCGGAATTATGACTATCTCGCGGATGTGCGTACGCACGGGCTTCTTGGCCTCCCTGAGCTTCTCCAGCAATTTCTTCTGAATCGGGTTGAACCCTCGCAACAGGGTGCGTCGCTGTCTTGAGGGCAGCATCTTCGCGAAATCCTCCAGACTGACAGTAGCCAATTCTTCTACAGTCTTTCCTTTTAGTGTGAATATCTTCGCCATTATGACACCTACTTCTTTCTCCTTCCAGTTCGCCTGCTCGCTACCGAACCGACCTTGGCGCCTGGCGGTGCCCACCTGCTGATGCTCTTAGGTGTTCCTGGCTTGGTCTTACCGCCGAACGGATGGTCCACCGGGTTCATCTTGCAGGCCGAACTGCGCGGCCACAATCGGTTTCGTGCCTGCGCGGCATAGAAACCCTGACCGGCCTTGACGAAAGGCTTGTCCTCGCGTCCGCCGCCTGCGGCTATGCCCACGGTCGCAAGACAGCTCGGATTCAGCGTCTTGAATGCACGAGAAGGCAGTTGTATTATGACCTTGTCAGGATCCTGGGAAATAAGAACAGCATGGCTGCCGGCTCCGTTGCAGAGCTGAGGCCCGTAGCCTGGGATGTTCTCGATTGCAAAAAGATAAGCACCCTTCGGTATTGATGCCACCGGCAGCACGTTACCTGCGTTCGCATTTCCTTTTCCGACTTCGATGGCATCCCCAACCTTTGTTCCTTCAGCTGCAATAACGAGCTTATGCAATCCGTTCGATAGCTTCAGAACAGCAATCGGCGCGTCCCTGCCTGCATCATGTATTATGTCAACGACGGTTACAGTGCCGGCACTCGGATAGCTGATTTTTCCTGCGTAGCGATGGCTAGGCGCACGATAACGCGGCCCGCCGGCCCCTCTCGCTCGTTGGATTATTCGCTTACCCATCTCATCCGCCTCTTCCTATGCCGATTTCGTTCTTGATCTCGGTATAAATCTTATATGCGATACTGTCCAGTTTTGATGTGCTGAGCAGACAGTAGCCTTTGCCGCACACATTGTTCTCACTGAGCTTTCTGCCTATGATGGCGTTCGTCTCTTCTGTCGCAGGTATGTTGTCGCCTTCCAACATATCTTGCACACTCTCACCCACATACTGCGAGCTGCACTTTCCATCGCACATCATAACATACCGAACCTCGTTGCCACGTCCATGGCCGGGAAATCCTTTGTGAACTTGATGACGGCCTTCTTTCGGCCCTTCTGGTCGATGGTCGTCTGGACGGATGCGACCTTCACGCCTAGCGCATGTTCGGCCGCCCATCTTATCTGCTTCTTGTTCGCACTGCGCCTGACTATGAACACCAACCTGTTTTCTGTCTCGACGCGGCTCAGCGATTTCTCTGTCAGCAACGGATACTGCAGTATCTGCCACGGTTCGCCCGTCAGCGTCTTCTCCTTTGCCTTTACTTTCTTTTTCTCTGCCATGATCATCACTTGTACGTCTTGTTCAGCTGCTCAAGCGCGGCCTTTGACCATATCGTCAGCCGGCCGGCATGTCCGCCAGGAGCCAACAGCTCGACGTTCAGACCGCTGATTGTGCAGACGTCGACTCCAGGCAAGTTTCCGGCTTTGCAGACGCCCTCGTCCTTACCGACGACGATGAGCACGGACTTCTTCTGCTTGTACTTCCTGCCGCGCATCTTGCCCTTTCCCGGCCTGACCCTCTTGTCTGCAGCTCTCGACATTTCTTTTTCGAGTTTGAGCGAGAGCAATGCTTTCGCCAGCTGCTTAGTCTTTGAAACCTTTTGAATATCATCTTCAACAACGATCGGAAGTTCCATATCGGTCGTCTTATGTGCGCGGCCTGCGACAATGTTTTGGTGCGCGGTCGCCGCTATTGCGGATGCGAGCGCGAGCTTTCTTTCCTTGTCGTTTATTTTCTGTGCCCATATCTTCTCGACCTTCGGCGGGTGGGCCTCCCTTCCGCCCCTTGCCTGCGGGGCGAACCTTTCCCTAAAGTCCTGACCAGGGCTGCTGCCGTAAACACGGGGGCCTCGGGCCATCTCGCGGTTCTGCATGCAACCGAAGCCTCGACGGGCTCCGCGGAAGTGAGCGGACGTTCGCTTGCCTGCCAGAGGGTCGACGCCGTACGGTTGTCTCCTGTTCGCCTGAGAAGCGAGAACGGCCCGCTGAATCAAGTCAGGTCGGTAAGTCGTGGAGAATACCTTCGGTAGCTTGACGTCGCCTTTTGCGCTGCCGTTGATATCATATACCTTTACCATTTAGACACCTTGCATGCTAGCTACTGATATTGATTTTAAGTCAACAGGATGTTTTGCTTTCGGTGGTCGCATAGCTGCGCGCAACCTGATCAGACGCTTGGTCGGACCTGGTACGCTGCCTGTGAGCACAAGATAATCGGCCTGAACTTTTCCATACCTCAACCAGTCACCGGACGGATTGATGTCCGTACCGGAGCCTATCTTCAACACGCGCTTGTTCAGGTCCGTGCGAGTGAAGAAGCCGAGCTGTCCGGACTGAGGGACAGTGTGCCTGACCTTGCCAGGCTCGGTCGTTCCTAGAGAACCGACGTGACGCTGCATCTGCTGCGCCTTTCGCCTGAATATCTTAACACCGAACCTCTTCACCGGTCCTTGGAAGCCCTTGCCTTTCGTTACGGCGATTGCGTCCACGAAGTCGCCTGGCTTGAAAATATCCGCCAATTTTATTTCCTTTCCTGCAACAGACTTCGCGTATTCTAGCTGCTTGTCTATCGAACCGCCGATCGCTATCTCGAAAATCTCCGGCCTCTTCTTGAAAGTCGGCTTGGTATGCGAAAGCAGCCTGATGCATGAGATGTTCTTCAGTTGGTCGCCTTTCTTTGCCTGATCCATCGTCTTCGATATCTTTGGCAAAGGTATCTTGCGACCAAGATTCTTAGATAATTTGTCTGCAATGACATCGACGGAAGAAACAGAATGTGCGCCATCGCGCGTATATACGCGGTAACCGAAAATCATGAGCGGCGGACATTCAAGCACGGTGACGGGCGTTGCCCTCGGCTGGCCCTTGATCCGCGAGTTCGGGTTCGTCTCGATGAGCATGGCATGTGACATGCCGGCCTTCCATCCGGCGAACCCTAAAGGCTTGACGTCTGCGACGGCGGGCCAGCTCGTTATGGCAGGATAGATACGACTAGCTCTTGTTCGTGGCCAGTAACCGTGACTGCCGCGTAGCGGCCGTCTCATATTTGGCATTTTCTACCTTTCTCCCTGAGTTATTTAAAGGACATACGTCCGTCTGTTGCTTCCCTTCCAAGAACACGTAGTGAATCGCACGAAAACTTTCCAAGCAAAGTAGCGTACGAGAGTATTTAAAGCTTATTTTGAATGGCGCCGGGGGTGCGATTCGAACGCACGGGCCCCTTGCGGGGCACCAGCTTTCCAGGCTGGCGCACTACCGCTATGCGACCCCGGCAAAGGAGAATTGTAGTCGATAATTTAAAAACAACTAGTCCTTGAGTTCTATAGAAATCTGCACGCCGTCCGGAACTGTGATTCGCATTATCTGTCTGAGCGTGCGCTCGTCCGCAGAAACATCGATGACGCGCTTGTGGATGCGCATCTGCCATCTGTCCCAGGTCGCGTTACCGTGTCCGGTACCGTCGCCGCAGGGCGTCTTCATCGTCGTCACTTTCAGCTTCTTCGTCGGCAAAGGAATCGGCCCTCGCATGGCTACGCCGAACTTCTCCGTGATCCCTTTCAGTTCGGTGACAACGCTGTCCAACTTCGTCGGGTCGGTCGATGTCAGCTTTATGCGAGCTTTCTGGACCATATCTATCAGACTTCTATTGAAGTCCAAAGGTATTTAAATAATTGCTTATTGCCAGAGCTGACGCTGGAACATGAAAAAAGAAGAAATAGAAAAATTCTATTTCGCTTTCACGACTTCCAGGCAAATGCCTGCCGCTACTGTCATGCCCATGTCTCGGATCGCGAATCGGCCGAGTTCAGGGATAACCTTTGCGGACTCGATAACCAGCGGCCTTGTCGGCACGCACTTGATTATCGCTGCATCGCCTGCCTTGATGAAGTCAGGCTTTTCCTGCAGAACAGCTCCGGACTTCGGGTCAATTTTCTTCTGGATCTCGGTTATCTTGCATGCTGTCTGCGAAGTGTGCACGTGGAAGACGGGCGTGTAGCCGACCGTTATCACGTTCGGGTGCTGCAACACGATTATCTGCGCCGTGAATTCCTTCGCGACCGTCGGCGGGTTGCTTACTGGACCTGCGACGTCACCGCGCTTTATGTCCGTCTTTGTCACACCGCGCACGGAGAATCCGATGTTGTCACCAGGCCTGGCCTCATTGATCTGCTCGTGGTGCATTTCTATTGTCTTGACCTCGCCTTTCGAACCGGACGGCTCGAAGACTATGGTATCACCTGTCTTGAGAATGCCTGTCTCAACACGTCCGACTGGGACTGTTCCGATACCTGTAATTGTGTACACGTCCTGAATCGGCAAGCGCAGAGGCTTGTCAACCGGCTGTGTCGGCACGACCAGGTTGTCGAGCTGCTCGAACAGCGTCGGTCCTGTGTACCAAGACATGTTCGACGATTTCTTGTATACGTTGTCACCCACGTATCCGCTGAGCGGAATGAACTGTATCTTGCTCACGTCATATCCGACTGTCTGCAGAAGCTTTGACAGATCGGCCTTCGTGGCCTCGAACTTTGCCTTATCGTAGTTGACTGCGTCCATCTTGTTGATGGCTGCAATCACTTGCTTAACACCCAGCACCTTGATCAAGAAGACGTGCTCCTTTGTCTGCTCCTGTATTCCTTCCTTTGCAGAGCAAACCAGGATCGCGGCGTCCGCCTGCGAGGCACCGGTTATCATGTTCTTCACGAAGTCCCTGTGGCCTGGCGCGTCTATCACGGTAAAATAATACTTCGGCGTGTCGAAGCGCGTGTGCATGATGTCTATGGTGACACCACGTTCCTGCTCTTCCTTCAACTTGTCCATGACGAAGGCGAACTCGAACGTCTCCTTCTTCAGTTCCTTTGCGAGCTCTTTCAGCTTGCGCATGTCCTCTTCCTTGACGTTGCCGCTGTCATAGAGAAGTCGGCCGACTAGCGTAGACTTTCCGTGGTCGACGTGACCTATGGTTACAAGGTTCATGTGTGGTTTGTTTGCTGCCATTACATATCCCTCCGAATTTTGATTGCGATAATATCGCATTATTTTTAAGTTAGTTTAATCTTTGAACGAACCTATTTAAAGGTTGCGGTATTTTCGGCCCTAAGCCTCTGGTCTTGGCATCTCTTTGGACATACCCTTTCGTTCGCGGATCTTGAGCACGGTCGGTTCGAGCAGATCCTTTGGCAAACGCTCGAACACGACGTCCATCATGGACTGGAAGCCCTTGCCTGCTGTCGCTGACTTGAGCGATGCCTCGAATCCGAACATCTCTCCAACGGGCAGCTTGACCGTTATCACGGACGAATACTCTTCCTGCTCTATGTTCATTATTTCTCCGCGACGGTTGCTAACTTCGCCTGTCACGTTGCCGATGTATTCCGTCGGGGTATCGATACGCAATATCTGTTTTGGCTCAAGCAGGGTCGCACCAGCCTTCAGTATTGCCTGGTGGACCGCCCAACGCACGGCCGGTATGACCTGAGCTGGACCGCGGTGGACAGCATCTTCGTGCAGGTCGGCGTCCGACAAGCGTACTAATATAGCCGCCACAGGCTCCTTGGCGAGCGGGCCGCCGCCAGCCACTCCTGTGGTGGGGTCGATGGCCTCCCTGAATCCGTCCTTTATGTTCTCCATTGCCTCGTTGAGATACTGTATTCCTTTCGTTACGTCCGATAGTATCGAGTGATTGTGAATCAGCATTGCACCCTTTGCCGTGTCTTTGTCCAGTCCGAGATCCTGCAGCTGTTTGATTATGCTGACATTCTTGCCTTTTATCTCGGCGTCACGTATGATGCCCTCGGACATCGCTCGGAATATTTCTGCGGGCATGGGCTCCACGCTTAAGTAGAACTTGTTGTGCTTGTTCGGGCTCTTGCCTTCGATGACCGGGCTCGTGCCTGCTATAGTCTCGCGGTAGACTACGATGGGCGGCGAAGCGATTATTTCTATACCCTTCTCCTTTATCTTTCGCTCGACCTTCGCATCCAAGTGCAGTTCGCCCAGACCTGAGACCAGCGTCTCGCCCGTCTCCTGGTTTATCTGAATCTTGAGCGTCGGGTCCTCACGACCGAGCGTCTTCAACACTTCTATGAGCTTTGGCAGGTCCTGCGGGTTCTTAGGTTCGATGGACTTTGTTACGACCGGTTCGAATATGTGCTTTATTGCCTCGAAGGGTTCGATGGGGTTTCCGGATTCTGATAGCGTCTCTCCTACCGTGACGTCCGTTAGGCCGACGAGTCCGACGACGTTACCGGACGGTGCATATTCGATAGGTATGCGTTTATCGGCGATGAACGTGGTGATCTGCTGTATCTTGATTGTGCGCCTCAGATCGTTCATATAGGCGTCCTGACCGCGGACCATGGTTCCAGAAAATATCCTTGCGGTCGCGATCATTCCGGCGTGCGGGTCGTAAACCACCTTCGTGATGCATGCTGCAAGCTTGCCCTTTGGGTCGCATGCGACCAGCTGCTTGCCCAGTTCGCTGGTCGGTTCGCCTTTCCATATTCTCGCTATCCTGTAGGACTGCGCCTCTGTCGGCGCGGGCAAATGCTTCACGACCATGTCCATGACCACGACATGCATGGGTGCGCGCTTCGCAAGCTCCTCGTCCCTGTTCTGGGAGCACAGATCGATGATGTCCTTGAACGTGACGCCAAATTTCTTCATGGACGGAACAGAAATGGCCCATTTACGCAATGCGGAACCGAACGCAACCGACCCGTCCTCGACCTTGCAGACCCACTTGTCGCGGAACTGTGGCTCGACGCTCCTGGCGATGAACTTGTTGACCTCGACGACTATCGAGGCCAGACGCTTCTGAAGGGCTTCCGGAGTCAGTTTCAGCTCTTTTATTGCACGGTCGACCTTATTGATGAAAAGGATTGGCTTGACACGTTCGGCCAGCGCTTGCTTGAGCACGGTCTCGGTCTGGGGCATTATTCCTTCGACGGCGCATACCATGACGACACCGCCGTCCACTGCTCGCATGGCCTGCGTGACGTCTGCGCCGAAGTCCACGTGACCAGGCGTGTCCATGAGGTTTATAAGATACTTCTGGCCCTCGTAGTCGTGGGCCATGGTTACAGTAGCACCATAGATAGTCATCAGACGCTCGTGTTCCTGCTCGTCTATCCAAGTTAGCATACGCTCGCCGACCAGTTCTTTGGCAATCATTCCGGCAGCTGCTGCCAGATTGTCCGTCAGACAGGTCTTTCCGTGGTGGATGTGTGAGACTATGCCTATGTTCCGGATGTTGACTGGATTGGCCATCAGGGATTGTATCTTTTCAGAATGCTCCTCTTTTCCTGCCATGTTCTCACTCCAGCTGATCGCATAAGAATTATTATCTTGCGCCTGCCGCCTCTCTTTCTATCCTTTCCTTCTCTCTAATCGCAACGGAGTTCTGAGAATCATAATTGTATGCAGCTACTATCTCGTCCGCCAGTGCTTCAGCGGTCGTCTTCGGTTTTCCTACGGACTTCTGGTAGGAGCCCTGCGCTATCAATCGCAATGCCAAGTCAACACGCCGCTGCGGTCCTGCAATAACTGCGCGACGGACCATTATTCCACCCATCTGGAAGCTCGTTATCTCCTCCCGCAACGCCGCGTTCTCGACTGCTTTGACGAACACTTCAAGAGGATTGACCTTGGTTTTTGCCTGAACTATTTCGAATGCCTGAATAATGACTCTCCATAATACCTGCGTTTTTCCTACGCATCTGCCGCTTGATATCAGATGCTTCTTGCCGCGGTGTCCCGGAACGAACATGTGCGTTACTAAACGTTCGACAATGTTCATGTTCGATTTGTGGAACTGCTGCGCGGCCGATCTTCCGCATGAACGCGGAATGATGACAGGTCTCAAATTGATATAGTTCTTCAGGCCCTGGTCATTGACAGTGATTCCATCGATGGACCATTTGTTGAAAAGTTTTATTTCTACCATTTACTTCGCCTGTTTCTTTGCCTTGCCCCTGCGCAACATCTCTAGTGGCTGATTGTTGACCTTGATGACCTTCCAGCGTACGCCCCACATGCTTCCGACGGCGCCGCCCTGCGAGCCGCCGAGCCCTTCAACGAGAACCTCATCGTGCTCGTTTATCAGGTCGATCGCGCCTGTGCGCGGAACGAAGGCCGTGATCTCCTTACCGTTCTTCAAGAGCTGGACGCGCACGGCCTTGATTATGCCGGAATGCGGTTGCTTCTGCTCGATGCCCTTCTTGGCGAGAACGATGCCCTTGGCCTGGCTAGAGCCTTCCAAAGGATCCTTCTTCTCCTTGAGCTTTAGCGTCTTGACCTTGTACTTGGTCTTGTGCCAGCGCCAGTCCTTGCGCTGCGCGACCATCTTTCTACCGCCGAATTCTCCCATTATATCACGTAGAACTTATGTCAGCATGAGTCTTTAAAAGCTTTTGCCCAAGCAGGTCTGGGAAAAACTGGTAGCCCCGGGAAGATTCGAACTTCCGTCTCGAGGTCACTTCGTCATCTCCGAAGATCTGTGCTTTGGAGATTGACTCCAAAGCCTCGCATCCTTGGCCGCTAGACGACGGGGCTGAGACGAATTTCGGTTCAGGAATATTTAAATTGCCGTTGTCCGATAGTTTAGGCATGCGAATCATAACCCTTCACAGCGATTCGCTCGTTGTGGAGCCGAAGACAAAGGCCATCAAGGACGCGGAAGAGATAACCAAAAAGAAGCTCAGCTTCGGCGAATCTCTGGTCGTGCTGACAGCCGTCGAGGAGCGAGACGAGGCCGCTGTAGACACCGTGGCAACGAACACGATTGACGCGATAAAGAAGGTCGCCGACCAGGTCAAGGTAAAGAGCGTCGTGCTCTACCCGTATGTTCATCTGACCTCCACGCCGTCTTCACCGTCGACCGCACGCAAGGTGCTGAAAGCGATCGAGGACGGACTGACAAAGGAAGGATATTCTGTCGATCATGCGCCGTTCGGCTGGTACAAGGCGTTCACTATCTCTGTTAAAGGGCATCCGCTCTCAGAACTGAGCAGGGAAATAATGGCGATACCCGGAGTTGCAAAAAACGAGGACGTTATTTCCGGTGCTCTTAAGGATGAGGAAAAGGTCAAGAGCGAATGGCTTGTCATGAACCTAGAAGGCAAATTGGTCCCGGCTGACAAATTTGATTTCAAGAAATGGCCGAACCTGCAGAAATTCTGGAAGCACGAGTCTGCCAAGATAAGGACTGTCACAGGAGAACCGCCGCACGTAAAGCTGATGCGGTCGCTCGAGCTTGTGGATTACGAACCTGGAAGCGACCCTGGAAACCTGAGATGGATGCCCAAGGGTTCGTTGATCAAGAGACTTCTGGAAGAATGGGTCTGGAACAAGGTGATTGATTACGGAGCGTTGGAGGTGGAAACACCGGTCATGTACGATTATGAGCATCCTGCGCTCAAGGCCTATCTCAATCGTTTCCCTTCAAGGCAATACGTCGTCAAGAGCGCAAAGAAAGACTTCTTCTTAAGGTTCAGCGCCTGCTTCGGACAGTTCCTTACTGCTGCAGCAGCAACAATCAGCTACAGAAACCTTCCGATGAAAATATACGAGCTGACCCGTTACAGCTTCCGCCTGGAAAAGGCGGGTGAGATTACCGGTCTGAGGCGTTTACGAGCTTTCACGATGCCTGATATGCACACATTATGTGCTGACATTGAACAGGCAAAAGACGAGTTCAAATCACAGTTCAAGCTCTGCATGGAATGCATGAAAGATATCGGTTATGAACCTGCAGATTATGAAACCGCAATAAGGTTCACTGAAGAGTTCGGCAAAGAAAATGCCGAATGGTTATCAAAGTTTCCGAAACTGATCGGAAAGCCCGTATTAATCGAACGCTGGAGCTTCCGCTATGCTTACTTCGATCCCAAGTTCGAGTTCAACGTATTGGACAGCGGTGACAGGGCCGCTGCCCTTAGCACGGTCCAAGTTGACCACGAAAACGGTAAGACGTTCGGTATATTCTATACTGATGCGGATAACAAACGAAAGAACCCGCTGATACTTCATTGCTCGCCGTCAGGCGCTATAGAACGCGTTCTATGGGCACTGCTGGAACGAGCGCATATGGAATCGCAGAAAGGCAAGAATGCAATGCTGCCGCTGTGGCTTGCGCCGATACAAATCAGGGTATGCCCGATGAATGACGAGCTCGTTGACGACTGCAACAAGATAGCGGACGAATTTGGCGCATGCAACATACGCGTGGATGTGGACGACCGCGTAGAGTCCGTTCAGAAGAAGATCCGGGACGCTGAGATGGAATGGATACCGTTCATAATAGTCTACGGTGAAAGGGAAAAGAAGACCGGCAACCTGGCCGTCCGCCTACGTGAGACCGGCAAAGTGGAGCAGATGTCGTCAAAGCAGCTGACCGAGCTAATACAAAAACAGACGGAAAAATTCCCGTTCAAACCGTTGCCGTTGCCGCGCCTTTTGTCGAAGAGGCCGACGTTCCTTTGAAAATCCGCCTTCTGAACTTCCATACGATAACGATGATTATGCCTATCGCGAACAGCAGGACTTCAAACTGCCTGAATATTCCCATAAGCGTGGTCCATTTCTCTCCGAGCCAGAAGCCGAAGGCCGCTAAAACGGTCGACCATATCAGCGAGCCGGCGAGAGTATAGAAGGTGAATTTTTTCAGATCCATCTTCCCTATACCTGCTGGCAAGGAAACGAAAGTTCGAACGGCCGGCAAGAGACGCGAAAAGAAGACGGCTGAGTTGCCCCATCTTGCGAACCAGCGCTCGGCCATGTCAAGATGGCGGTCGTGGACGAAAAAATATTTCCCGTACTTTTTCACGATAGGACGGCCGCCTTTCAGTCCTATATAATAGGATATGAGTGAGCCGAACAGGTTTCCGAAGCCGGCAGCTGCAACGACTGCCCAGAAACTGAATCTGGTCGTGTATGCAAGATAGCCGGAAAAGGGCACGATGACCTCGCTCGGTATTGGAATGTTCGCGGACTCAAGGGCTGACAACAAAAATATGCCCGGATATCCCAAGGCCGAAATTATATTTATGACCCATTCGATTATTAACTCGAGCACCATGGCTAACTGATGCTAAAATTAAGATAAAAAGCTGCGCTTATGCCGAAGGCAGCTTCGCCCACATGGCCTCGAACATCGGTCCGATGGTCGAACCAGCCACATGATCGGACTGCGTCCACAGCGCAAGGTCCTGCGTCGGATGCACATCCTTGTCGCTTGTAAGAGCGATTATCAGATGCGTTCCATCGACCAGCGCGAACCTTCCGGTCGCCTTGCCCTCAGGCATTTTCTTGACTTCTGCGAACGCCTTCAGGGCCGCAGCGGCCTCGCCACTGATCTTACTGATCGGCGCAACGATGCGAACCTTCACACCCTTGCCAGACGCCTTCTTCAGGACGTCCGCATGCCTGGTGTGCAGTTCCGCCAAACCGTCAGCTGTAGTTACGATAGATATGTGGGATTTCGCTCCCTTGAAAATAGTCTCGAGCTGGTTGTGCAGCGCGCTTCTTCCGCGCAGGCTGCCTGTCAGCTCGCCCGGCTCAACCATCGTGACGCCGTGCTTGAATATCTTGTCCAGTTCCTTCAAAACAGGCGACGTCTGCATGTTTGCCAGACGATCAACAGAAACATCAGCATCCTCTTTGATCTTTTTCTTCGCGCGTTCAAGTGATTCAGCAGGTGCTATTGCAACATACTTTATCGGCTTGGTCGTTTGAATCATTACAAAGCCTTTTTCAGCAAGGCTCTCAAGAACATCATAAGTTCGGCTATGAGGCACTTTTGCAAGCGAGCTAAGCTCACCGGCAGTCGCTGTTCCGCGGCCGAGCAGCGCTACCCATAGTTTTCTCTCATAAAGGTTTAATCCTATACTCTTCAGAGCATCTAGCACGGCTTGAGGCGCGACCATTGCAAAATCACCTTTTGTCATTTTTATCATTTAGGGTTTGCTATTACAACGGTTTGCTGATATTTAAGCTTTATTACCGTCGTGTGAGAGGTTTTCCTCTCTTTTATTCCCTATAGATAATGGTATACAAAGGTATTTAAACACATCACTACATGGCAGTAATAAAGATTTAGACATTAATTACCCTGTAGTGAGGGTTAATATCATTATTTATGACCGACTTTTGCCGAACTCTTGGCGATCTCCGTTTCTGTCCAGCCGATTGTTGGCTGCAAGAGGCAGAAGCCGGCTGTTGAAATCGTCTTTTGCAGGTCCTTTGCCACTTTTGCCGGACCGATTATTACTCGTATCCTGCTCTTCTGCGCTATATCGGACAGCCGTTCTATCTTATCCAAACTATAAAAATACGGTTTCCGGCCTATGTGCCAGCTTTTCAACACGCTTGCTGATTTTTTTGCAGTTGATTTTGTGAAAAATATCATCTCGACGCCGCGCTTCATAATCAGCCATGCCGCGACAACGGCCTCTAGGCCGTCTATGATTGCAGCGGCCCTGCCAGAACTGCCAAGAGGCATCCCGCCTGCGCATGGGATCTTCTCCGCGAAGATGTAGGCCTTGGTCGAACGAACCTCGATGAACATCTCTATATCCGGTCTTGAGAGGTTGACCTTACCGTTAGTCACCCTCTTTACTGCGGCCCCTGCTTCCTCTGCTATTGAGCGCGTCGTAAAGGGATGCACTCCGACCCTATGCGGTCTTATCGCAAAGGACTTCTTCGGATTCAATTTCAGCGCTTTCTTCGCGATATCAGAAGCCAGGACCTTTATCTCGTCAAGGTCGCTGCGGCATATCCAGGCCGGAGATACGGAGACTATGCCAAAAACTTTCTGGAGCCTTTTTGTCGCCTTTTTGATGTCCGGCGTGTATACGAATATCCTGTTACGCATTATTTCCATCTTGAACTTTACACCCTTTAGCGCTGCGCGCATGTTGTCCAGAAGCATCGAGAACATGCGCTTCTGTACAGGATCGCTCTTCAGCGCTAGTTCGCCTACGCGAACTAGCAGGCAGTCTGGCTTTTTGAACGGCATAATAGAACTTCGGTTTGCTTATTAATTAGCTTCAGTTTTAGGTTCGATATTCTTTCGCAATTCTTTTTCCATATTTGTTCGCACTTCGTTGACATACCATTCAGAATACTTATGAGGTGTGTCATCCAAGAAATCCGAACCATTAAGTATCTGCCACATGGCGTATAGGAATTTTTCTTCCTCAGCATGGTCGGTATAGGTTCTGTGACTCTCATAGAGTTCGCGCTGCTGGTTCTTATCCGGGACGACATCGTCCATCGTCTCTTTAAGCGCTCTCGCAAGAGCCATATTGTATTCATTACGAGGTTCGTATTTCACTATTTTTGCGCGAGGTTTTCCATCCGGACCGTCCGCTTCTCGAACCAATTGAACCGGGTTCTTGGCGCTTACAAAATCTTCACCAATATAGGTAAAGGGTTGGTGTGGGATGCCTTCAATCGCTTTACTGCCCTTCTCATTCCATTTCTGCCAAATCTGTTGTAGCTTCGGATCCCATTTTCCGTACATGCAATCTTTTGAAGGAGGCATTTGATTACCTGTAAAAATATTACGTTAGAAAACTTTAAATAGGAACCTTTATTTCTTCCTTGCGCGCGGGCCGGTAGGCATGTCCTCGAGTATCCATCCTTTAGAATCGATCTCTTTTCTTATCAAATCCGCTGTCTTGAAGTCCTTCTTCTTCCTAGCGGCTTCTCTCTTGGCAATCAGTTCACTTATCTCGGCCGGCACTTCGCTCTTTTCATGGGCAAGAACGCCCAGAACCTTGTCGAAGTCCATCATGATTTCATATATTTCCTTTAGATTTTTCTCGCTCGCCGTCTTGTCATCTATGGCCTTGTTGGTCGCGCGCACAAGCTCGTGCATCGAGGCCAGCGCCTGCGGAGTATTAAGGTCGTCGTCCATGTGCTCCTCGAACTTCTCCTTGTCCTCCACCGTTACCGCATGCAGCTTCTCATTCCATGGTGTATCGGTCTTGATGTCATGTATCTTATCGACGAATTCTATCAGTGAGTTCACCGTGTTCTCTGCATCGCGAAGGGCGTCCTCAGTGAAGTTTGTCTGTGACATGTAGTGCGATGAAAGGAAGAGGTAGCGTAGCGCTCTTGGGGAAAAGCCGCGTTTGATGAGGTCGCTTAGCGTATAATAGTTCCCCAACGACTTTGACATCTTCTGTCCATTCACCAGGAAGTGCTTCGGATGCATCCAGTAGCGCGCGAACGGCTTGCCCGTCGCTCCTTCCGACTGCGCTATCTCGGCTTCGTGGTGCGGGAAAAGGTTGTCCTCACCGCCTGTATGAACGTCGATGCTTTCTCCGAGATATTTTATCACCATGGCCGAGCACTCGATGTGCCAGCCCGGATAGCCCGTGCTCCAGGGCGATTCCCAATGCATTACGTGCTGCGGATCGTTTACCCATAGGGCGAAATCAAGCTGGTTGCGCTTGTCAGGGTTCTTCTCGACCCTGCCTCCGGCGCCTGCCATCAGCTGCTCTATGGAGTTGTGGGAAAGCCTGCCATAACCTTTGAACTTGGAAATGTCGAAGTATACCGAGCCGTTGACTATGTACGCATAACCCTTGTCTATAAGCTTCTTTATGAGCTCTATCATTTCCTTCACGTGCTGCGTGGCGCGCGGCCGTACTTCCGGCTCCAAGAAGTTCATGAGCTTGTAGTCCTTCATGGCGACGCCTATGTAGAACTCGGCGATGTCCCAGACGGTCTTCTTCTCCCGTTTGGCAGCCAGGGCCATCTTGTCCTCGGCGAGCACGTCCACGTCGCCCACCAGGTGGCCAACGTCGGTGAAGTTCATGACCTGCCGGACTTTGTAGCCCCTGTACTCGAACCATCGCCTGAGCGTGTCACCAAGCAGGAAGCTACGCAGGTTGCCTATGTGCGGATAGTCGTAAACGGTCAGACCGCAGTTGTACATCCTAACGACTCCGGGCTCGAGCGGTTTGAACAGCTCCTTCTTCCTCGTCATCGTGTTGAACAGCTTTATTGACATGGCATCACAGACGGTTCGTTGTTTAAATAACTCTGGCTCGCCACATTTATATTTAATTTCAACTACGTTCCACTCCTTCTACGCTCCTTGAACCATTCCGAATATTTCTGTTGTTTTCCTGGAATTTTCTTTGAGCTTCTCATATACTGCTTCTTCTATTTTGCCTCTTTCCAACAATTTTCTTAAACTCCTGTAATCCAAATCTTTTGTCAATTCCCCGTCATACCATGGTAGCCCAAACATTTCTGGTGTAACCGTTCCGTGTCGCGTTTCAATATAGAATGTGCCATATTTGGCATGATGTGGTGGGGTTAAATGTATTTTTTCTTGAGGATCTGTTTTTATTATCCATTCAAAGACTACGCCACCTGTAGTATCTTTACTAGGTTTTACTTTTTGGTATCCCATTTTTGTCACCTCCTTTTCTGTAATAGATTTTTACCCTTGCATCAGGAGACATCATGAGCTCCCCTATCAGGCCGACCGCCTTTAGCCTAGAAAGCGCAAACCGCAACGTGCGTGGTTGCAAAGCGGTTTTCTTCAGAATCTCTTTTTGGGTTGTGGGTCGAGCCTTAATCGTAGAAAGGACTGTCTGCATGCTCCTTGTCAATGCAAAGGTATTCACCCATATTTCTCACTATACTATATCTGTATACCGATATATTTAAAACTTGCAGATAGTGGCAATCACTCGAACAAGTCCGTACTCAAATATCTCTGCCCGCTGTCCGGCAGAATGGTGACGATTGTCTTGCCTGGCATGCGCTTTGACAGTTCGTTCGCTGCCCAGACGTTCGCGCCGGACGATATGCCAACCAGCAGACCTTCCTCTCGCATCAGACGATGAGTCATATTGAATGCCTGCTCATCGGTGACTGTGATTATCTCATCGAACAGCTCTGTGTCGATTATCTTCGGTATGAAGCCCTCGCCTATGCCTTGTATCTTGTGATGGCCTGCTGGTTTACCGGACATAACAGCGCTGCCAGCTGGCTCAACAACTATGATTTTGCAATCGGGCTTTTTCTTCTTCAGCCACTGTCCGATGCCCATTATCGTTCCGCCTGTTCCGACCGATGCAACGAAAGCTGAGGCGTCTGGCGCCTCCTTTAGGACTTCTTTCGCTGTCGTCCTTCGATGCGAGCGCACGTTGTCCTTGTTGCCGAACTGGTTCAGGAAGAACCAACCGTTCTGTTTAGCGAGCTGTTTGGCCTTTTTTACAGTGGCCGAGATGTCGTCTGCAGGCGTCAGAATTATTTCTGCTCCGAACGCCTTAATCAGTTTCCTGCGCTCGATGGACATCGCTTCAGGCATGACTATCACAACATTGTAGCCTTTCACCGCAGCTACCATCGCCAGCGCGATACCAGTGTTCCCGGTAGTCGCCTCGACTATAGTGTCGCCCTTCTTCAGCTTGCCCTTCTTCTCGGCCTGTTCTATCATGAACAGCACCATACGATCCTTTATCGAGCCTGATGGGTTGTCGAACTCGACCTTCGCCAGTATATGCGGATTTATCTTGCTAAGCCGCACCATCGGAGTGGCGTGGATGAGTTCAAGCACTGAGTTCGCTATTTTCATGTTGACCACAATGGAGCCAGGGCCGAGAGTTGAACTCGGTTAACTCGCTCTGCAGGCGAGTGCATAGCCGTTCTGCCACCCCGGCATTTTAAATTCTGGATGGTTGAGACTATTAAAGTTATCAGCGCAGAAAAGAGCTCGGGCTGGACTATTTCCTTATTCCGTGCAAAGACGTCCACCGCTCATCAGAGCCACCGTACTATATCTGTATACCGATATATTTAAAACTTGCAGATAGTGGCAGCTTTACTATTTCGTGCCTTCAATCAGCGTCTGCCAGAACTCGAACGGGTAGGCGCCGACCACTTTCTGGCCGTTCACGAAGAACGTAGGTGTCGCACCGACGCCAGACTGCTTGGCTTCAGCGATGTCGGCCGCCACGTCAGCTGCCGTAGCTCCACTGTCGAGGCAGGTGTTAAACTTCTCCGAATCGAGACCGAACTCGGTGGCATATCCTTTAAGATCCGAAGTTGTCAGAGCTTCCTGATTGGCAAAAAGTTTGTCGAACATATCCCAGTACTTGTTCTGAAGGCCGGCGCATTCGGCCGCCTCGGAAGCCTTCTGGGCGAACGAGTGGAAAGGCAGGGGAAAGTCCTTGTAGATGAACTTTACCTTGTCTGGATACTTGGCCAGCACCTGGTCGATTGTGGGCTTTGCCGATCCGCAGGCCGGGC
This sequence comes from uncultured archaeon, assembly GCA_964353775.1. Classification (GTDB taxonomy): domain Archaea; phylum Aenigmatarchaeota; class Aenigmatarchaeia; order Aenigmatarchaeales; family JAHLMS01; genus JAHLMS01. Next base: position 37,360 of record CAYGWB010000006.1, read on the forward strand.
ACTGAAAGTCGCTGTACTCGACTATCGTGACTGCCGCGTTCTCCGGTCCGCGGAAGTGTGTGTACTGAGTCCCGCCGTTGCTGCCCGTGCAGCCGGCAATGAGAAGTATCGGAAGCAGAACTGCAATTAATGCTATTTTCATGTTTTCACCGAATGTATTTGACTATCTTGCTAAGGGCCTCTATAAATATGTCGCATTCGGCTGGCGTGTTGTACAGGTACATGGATGCGCGTGCGCTGCCCTTTATTCCGTGCGCATTGAACCAGCTGTGGACGCAATGCATGCCCGAGCGGACGGCCACATTGGCGGAACGGTCGAGCAGCATCGCGACATCGTGCGGGTCCATTCCGGAAACGTTGAAACTGAGTATCCCTGAGCGGAACTTTGGGTCGACAGGACCGATTATCGAGACTGCCGGAACGTTCCGGAGCCCTTCCGTTATTCGCTTGTTTAGTTCGGCCTCATGTGCCTCGATGTTTCGAAGGCCGATGGATGAAAGGTATTTGGTCGCTTCTGCAAGCCCGATTATGCCAGCGTAGTCTTGAAGCCCGGCCTCAAACAGTTCGGGCGGCTTCTCCATGTGCGCTGTTGTGTAGGTGGTGTTTACGACCGTGTCGCCGCCTACTATGAACGGCGACAGCTGCTCAAGCAGATGATACTTGCCGTACAGTATGCCTGTGCCAGTCGGACCGCACATCTTGTGCCCGGAGCAGGCCAGAAAGTCGACGTCCAGCTTCCTTACATCAACTTCCTTATGAGGCGCGGACTGGGCAGCGTCCAGAAGAACTAGCGCGCCATGGTCGTGCGCAATCTTGATTATTTCAGCCGCCGGTATCGTGACGCCGTCCAGGTTGCTCGTGTGGACCATTGAAACGAGCTTGACGCTCTTGTCCATAGCTGCCTTGAATGCGGCAATATCAAAAGTGTTGTCAGGATTGGATGGCACTATATTGTGATTGATTCCTTTTTTCGCGAGCATCTGCCATGGTAGCAGGTTCGAGTTGTGCTCCCTGTCGGTTGTCAGGACCGTATCGCCGGCCTTAAGGCCGAGCGAATGTGCGATAAGGTTTATGCTTTCCGTAGTGTTCCTTGTGAAAATAATCTCCTTCGGGTTCTTCGCTCCGAAGAACTTCTGGACGACCGTTCTGGACTTCTCGACCTCTTCCGTGACCATCCGTCCGAGCTTGTGATGCGAACGTCCGCCGCAAGCAGGGAACTCGTTATAGTAACGATTAATAGCGGCTATGACCTGCTTCGGCTTCATGGTCATGCAGGCGTTGTCGAAATATATCGGCGGCTTCGGGCGAGTCAGTACGGGAAAGTCCTGCCGTATCTTCTCGACATTGAGAGCCATTGTATCACTTGTATCTGTCCAGGAAGGGCCGTAACACGCTTCCTTCGTGGTAGCCGTCCATGCGCTGACCGTCCGGCCCTATGAACGTAGGCGTCACTGCAATTTCATATTGCGTGACGTACTCCGGGTTTGTGTCCAGATGCATCGGTTTTACACGATAGCCTTCCATTGCCAGCGCGGTCAATACGACCGACTCCTTGGCGCACCATGAACAGCCGTCGCGGTAGAAGTACATGACAGAAGCGTTCTGGTCGAAATATATCGGCGCTGCGACCGGCTCGTTGCCGTAGGCGCAGGCCGATGTGTTTGTCTGGTTCGGCACGAATACGCAGCTGCCTCCCGGTCCTTCGCAGTTCTGCCAGACTATCAGGTTGTAGACCGAATAGCCGGTGTATGCCATGGAAATGAAGAACACTGCTACGAATACCCATGAGATGACGTTGAACTTGCGGTGTATGAAGCCGGCAAAGTGCGGCCACTTCATCAGCTTGCCGACTATGGCCGCCTTGACCTTCTTGTCAAAATCAGTGTCGCATGGTCTGAGCGTGCTCATGCGCCATACGCAACGGAACGCCTCCTTCGCGTATCCGCGGTATCGTACGCTGAACAGCCCAAGAAAGCCGAATATGACGGCAGCTATTATGCAGATTACCATACCAGAATAACTCGAATGGAGAGCTTTTATTGTTATCGAAATTATTAGCCGCAGCCGCCACTTGGCGCTGATGCGGTGTCATTTAGAGTCTGGCCGCAGAATGCTGGCGGTGTGTTGAAGGCCGCGCATATGCCTGTCTTGTATCCCTCGGCTGTTCGGGCGCCGTTGAATGTCGCGCCGTTGATTGTCAGTGTCGGGGAACCGCTCACGCCGAACAATTCGGCCAATTCCTGGTCTTCCCTCATCGCTGCCACGCCGTCTGTCGCCAGCTTCGACTCGATGGCAGAGACGCTTACGCCTGTCGCGTTCGCGGCAGTCTTCCAGCATGTCTCTATGTCGGTCAGGCTGCAGTTCGCGTTCACGTAAGAGACGTATTTCCAGAACTTTTCCGGCGATGCCTTGAAAATGAGCGCCTGTCGCATGTCCTCTTTTGCCTCGTTCGGACCGTGCAGGGACTGCAGATAGCTGTCACCGATGGCAAGGAAGTTCATGTCGGCGATCGTGTAGTTCTTGTTAGACTGCTCGTTCACGTTCGCTACATAGCTCTCGGCCTCGGTCTTGTTCATTACGCCGACTATGAAGTGCGGCTCTATTGTCGCCTTGTCACCCATTACGCTGACAACTGGCGACATCGCATCCTCGGCCGACTTGCCGTACGGACAGAAGGACATCACGAAAAGCCTTACCAATGGCTTGTCCGTCTTAGTCGGTTCGAACGTCTCCGGCTGCGCTGGAGCCTGTTCCTTTACCGCTGTCATGTCGTATGCCTGAGGTAAAAGTAGTTTGCCGTCCTTTGTGACGTATGCCGTATAATTGCGGTCCTGAATCCCGAAACCTATCATATACAGTCCGTTCGCTTCAGTGACATTGATCAGTTTTGCCGTCATGCCTTCGGGCAGCATGTTTGCATCAATATAGGCTATCGCTTTGCTGGCGGCTGTATCTACGCTTCCGGAATTACCGTTGGCAACAAAATTACCTGTTATGCCGCTGCCTGCGACAAATGCAACTAGCGCGATGGCAAGTATGACCGTAGATGCTATCCAGATAGTCGGTGTCAAAGCAGCCTTCGCAGATTCCTTCTTCTCAACGTTCTCTTCTGCCATACAAATCTCTAATGGATGTTTGATTAATAAAGTTTATAAAGCCTATGCCTGACCTAGGACGCTTATATAATATATCAGTGCGGCCATTTCCGGACATCAGGCATCGACGAATATCTGTTTGCCCTCGACCTTGACGTTGAAGGCGAGCTCGTTCAGCTTTGCCGGACCGGCAATGACCTTCCCTGTGCGTACGTCGAACTTGCTGGAATGACACGGACATGTTACCGCCGCACCTTCGAGCGTTCCGCGCGACAGCGCGCAGTGGGCATGCGTGCAGCTGTCTGCGATCGCATGCAACTTGCCGGCGACGTTCGCGATCAATACGGTCTTCCCGTTCGCCTTTACGCCTATCATCTTTCCCGTCGGCACATCGGCCGCGGCTGCAACCCTTTCAAAAGTCATTATATCACCTACTTTATTTTTAGCGCCTTCTTCAATGCTTCCTTGTCAAAGCCGACTATTATTTTGCCGTCGACCTCTATTACCGGAACGCCGGTCTGACCCGTCTTCATCATCATTTCGGCCGCGGCATCCTGGTCGTCCTCGACATTGGCCTCCTCGAAACTGATCTTTTTCTGTACCAGAAAATCCTTTGCCGTATGACAGTACGGACATGAATTGGTCACGTATATTTTTACCTTCGGTTTGGCCGTCATTTGAATCCCTATTATGTTAGTTCAGCAAGACCATAAATATATATTACGGCTAAAGCGATTCTAAACATGCGCTTCGTGTGGCAAATTGGCGGCGAGGCTGGCTATGGCATACAGACTGCCGGCTATATTCTTGCAAAAGCGCTCGTACATCACGGCCTCAACGTTTTCACGAACTCAGAATATCCTTCGCTGATACGCGGCGGGCATAACACGTTCCTGATACGCGCCGAGACCGAACCGGTGTTCTCGCACTGGCATGCGACGGACCTGCTGGTCGCGCTGAACAAGGAGACCATCGACCTGCATAAGAGCGAGGTTGTGGACGGCGGCGCGATAATCTATGACGGCGCAAATGTCCAGCTGCCGGCCGGCTACGTCAGACCAGAAATAAAGCTACTGTCCGTGCCTTTGGCTGAGATCGCTATGGCTGCGGGCGATAAGATAATGGCCAACAGCGCTGCGCTCGGCGCTTCCGCGGCCGCTATGGGCGCCGACATCGAAATGCTGATAGAGATAATGGACGAGATATACGGCCTCAAGGGAAAGTTAATCGAAGAGAACTTGCAGGCAGCCAGGGCCGGCTACGAACATGTGATCAAGAACTACGGCAAGATTTTCAACATGAGTTTCGGCCAAACAAAGAAAGAGAAGATGCTTTTGACCGGGAGCGATGCGATAGCGAGCGGTGCGATAGCTGCCGGCTGCAAGTTCCTTTCACAATATCCGATGACGCCGGCTTCAGGCATACTGCACTACATGGCCAAGCGGCAACGCGACTATAATATTGTCGTCATCCAACCCGAGGATGAGATAGCCGCGATAAACATGGCCATAGGCGCGAGCTTTGCCGGCGTTAGGTCGATGACAGCGACTTCAGGCGGAGGCTACTCGCTGATGGTTGAGGCGACCGGGCTTGCCGCTGAGACTGAGGTGCCGTTGGTCATAATCGAAGGCCAGAGGCCAGGACCTTCGACCGGCCTTCCGACACGGACGGAGCAGGGCGACCTGAAGTTCCTGCTCAACGCCTCGCAGGGCGAGTTCCCGCGCATCATCATTGCGCCTGGCGACGTGAAGGAATGCTTTTATCAGACGACCGCAGCTTTCAATCTTGCCGAGCGCTGGCAGGTGCCTGTGATAGTTATGGTCGACAAGTTCCTCTGCGAGTCTTATACTTCTACTGACCGCTTCGTCAATAATATCAAAATAGACAGAGGACTGCTGCTGTCAGACGAAGAGCTGGCGGCGACGAAGGACTTCAAGCGCTATGCGATAACGCCCTACGGAGTGTCGCCTCGTTCGATACCCGGACAGCTGGGTGGCGTGCACAGGGCGGATTCGGACGAGCACGATGAGGCTGGCAATATGAACGAAGAGCCTGCCGTCCGTTCGGCGATGCAGGACAAGCGCTGGCGGAAGCTGCCGTACATACTGCGCGAGCTTCCTCCGCCAAAATTGATCGGCTCGGATGCCGGAACCATAACATTCGTCGGCTGGGGTAGCACAAAAGGACCGATACTCGATGCCATGCGACTGCTGGCTGCTGACGGAATAAAGACAAACTTTTTACAGATTTCATATCTTTCTCCGTTCCATGCAGATGCTATAACGAGCGTCCTGCAGGAATCCAAGTTCATTGTCTCCGTCGAGAACAACAAGACCGGACAGTTGGCCGACCTAATACGCGAGAAGACCGGCATAGTCATAAGGACCAGACTGAACAAATATGACGGCCGACAATTCTTCCCGGCAGAAATAGCACAGAGCATAAAGAGGGTGTTGAGATGACAACGCTAGAAGAGCTGAACACTAAACAGAATCCGACATGGTGCCCAGGCTGCGGGAACTATCCGATACTGCTGACGCTCAAGAACGCTATAATAGAACTAGGGCTTGAACCGCACAAGGTGCTTGTGGTCGCGGGTGTCGGCTGCCACGGACACGGGCCGCAGTGGATAAACACCTACGGCTTCCAGGGAATTCACGGACGAGCGCTGCCGGTCGCGAGTGCTGCGAAGCTGGCCAACACCGAGCTCGAGGTGTTCGTCGAGATGGGTGACGGCGACTGCTTCGCAATCGGCACCGGTCACTTCGTGCACGCATGCCGCCGCAACATCGACATGACAGCGATCATACACGACAATCATATTTACGGACTAACGACCGGACAGACGAGCCCGACATGCGAAAAAGGTTTTGTCAGCAAGTCAACGCCTTTCGGCTCGGTCGACTCGCCAGTAAATCCTGTCGCGCTCGCGCTTGCCGCCGGTGCGACGTTCGTTGCAAGAGGATTCGCCGGTAATGTAAAGCATCTGCAAAAACTAATCGTCGCTGCCTCGAAGCACAAGGGCTTTGCCGTGATAGATGTGATGCAGCCTTGCGTTGTCTGGAACAAGGTCAACACATACGATTTCTGGCAGACCCGACTATACGACCTCGGAGAGGCCGGGCACAATCCAGCAGACAAAGACGCGGCATGGGACGCCGCTTGGGAATGGGGCGACAAGATACCGATGGGCATATTCTACGTGGAGAACAGACAGACATTGGAAGAACAACTGCCTCAACTGGCGACACCGCTCGTCAAACAAACGATACCGCCAGATATCAGCAAGCTTCTTGAAGAGTTCCAGTAGATTCACTCGATCTTCTTGATATATTTGTAAGCGTTGAATGCAGCTGTCGCGCCCTCGGCCGACGCCATCAGAGCCTGTTTGTATTTCCTGTCCGTCACATCGCCGGCAGCAAAGACGCCCGCGATGTTTGTGCGGCTTTCCTTGTCGATAATTATTTCGCCCTGATCGTTAATCTTGATTCCAAGACCTTTCGCCATCGCGGTTGTCGGTACGCCGCCTATCTCGATGAACACGCCGTCCAGTTTCAGCTCCTTGTCCGTGTCGAGCTTGATTGATTCGACCAGTTTCTTGCCCTTAATCTCGACGACGTTCGCATTTGCGATTATCTCAATCTTCTTGTTCTTCTCCACCAATTCGGTCGTCGCTGGTTCCGCTCGGATTTTTCCCTTGCGGTAAATTATGTAGACCTTCTTCGCCCACTGCGTCAGCAGCATGGCCTCCTTTGCAGCCGCGTCCGAGCCGCCGATGACCGCAACGGTCTTTTCCCTGAAGAACGGGCCGTCGCAGGCCGCGCAGTAGCTGACGCCCTTGCCCAAGAACTCTTCTTCGCCAGGCACGCCTAGCTTGCGCCTCTCGGTCCCGGTCGCAAAAAGGACGGTCTTGCCTTTGTATACCTTCTCGCTCGTGCGGACATCGAAACCGGCATTGGTCTTCTCGACCCCGATCACGTCCTGCTCCACTATCGGAACTTTGAACTTGCTGGCATGCTCCTTCATTTTTTCGGCCAGCTCGAGTCCGCTGATGCTTGCGATACCCGGCCAGTTCTCGATAAGGTGCGCGGTCATTATCAGCCCGCCGGGCTGTTTTGCAAGAACTATAGTATCGAGCTTGAAGCGTGCGGCGTATATCGCCGCGGAAAGACCTGCAGGCCCGCCTCCGATGATTATCAAGTCATGCATAACCCATTTAACGCGCAACGGAATTTAAACCTATTTGTCCAATCGCTCCAGAATATCAGAAACGCAGACGTTGTCAAAATCGGACAGCCTCATGGCCTTCGACGCATAATGGCTTATGATATTGTCGATGTCCAACCTTACCATTTGTTCGGCCAATATCTCAGCCTTCGCCTTTGTCTTCGGCTTCTTCGGCGTGGCCGAGCAGCAGCTGACGTGCTCTTCCGACCAAAGGCCCAAAGATTTGGATATCTCCTCGATCTCCGGCTTGTCCAGGCCGAGCAGCGGCCTGATTATCGGGATTCTGACAAAACTCGTCGTGACAGCAAGGTTGTCAAGCGTCTGGCTCGCCTTCTGCGCCAGTGCCTCGCCGGTCGCTATCGCGAACGCACCCTCTGCCTTGGCTATGCGCTCGGCCGTCTTGAACATCGCCGAACGGCATATCACGCACATGTAGTCCCTGTAGCCTTTCTCAAGAGCGGCCTTCAATACAGGCGCCCATGGAACAAGCAGCATCTCCTTGAAACCGGTCCGCTCCTTAAGGGTGCCCATAACTTTCAGCATGCGTTCGAACGAACCTTTGCAATAGAAAGGGTAGTGGCAGAAATGCAACGGCACTATTTCATATTTTCTTGCCAGCAGGGCTGCAGCGACCGGACTGTCTATGCCGCCGCTGACCAGCACGATCACTTTTTGCTTCATACCGCGGTTTAAGTCGGCGAAGTATATAAACGCTTAGCGCTTGGCTACGACGGCGTTTATCTCTGCAATCATTTTCTTTATTTGTTCCTTGCTGAGGCCGTGGGCTATCGCGCCCTGTTCTATGGTCTCGAGCGCCGCACCGCAACAACCGACGCAGTGCATGCCAGAACGCATCATTATCTCTGCGGCCTCCGGATACCTATTGACGACTTCGCCTATCAGCATCTTGGCCGTGACGGCTGTTTTTTTTTCAACTTTCTTTTTTGTAGGCATAATTTCACCATCAATGAACGTGTTCGGCAATGTCCGTCTGTTTGGTTATCTTATCATGCTCAGCCTCGAGCACATTTGGGATAGGAAGTTTGTGTTTCATATAGTAGTTGTATATCGCTTCGTGCAACGCATCGACTGCAAGGAGCGAGCAGTGCATCTTTATCGGCGGGAGGCCGCCCAGACCTTTGACAATATCATCCTTTGTGATCGAGAGCACTTTCTTGAGCTCCTTGCCTTTGACCAGGTCCGTTATCATGCTGGACGTGGCTATCGCGGCCACGCATCCGTATGTCTCGAACTTGACATCGTCTATGACGGTCTTGCCGGCCCTGTTCTTCACCTTGATGTACAGCCACATCACGTCGCCGCATTTCGGGTTGCCGACACGGCCTATGCCGTCCGGCTTGGTTATTTTGCCCATGTTGTGTGGCTTCTTGAAGTGGGCCAACACCTTCTTCGTGTAGAACGACTGCGATTTCATTTTCTTCCCCTCTTGAACGGCGATATCTCGCGCAGCTTCTCGACGGTCTTAGGCAGGACCTTGATGAGAGCTTCCACATCGGACTTCTTGTTGAACTTGCCGAGCGAAACGCGCAGTGAGCCGTGCGCCTTCTCATGCTTCTGGCCTAACGCCAGCAGTACATGCGAGGGCTCGAGCGACTGGCTGGAACAGGCAGAGCCGGTGCTGACAGCGAATCCGTGCATGTCCAGCTGAAGGATCAGTGACTCGCCTTCGATATAACTGAAACCGAAGTTGGCATTACCGGGCAGACGCTGCTTCGGGTGTCCGTTGAGCCAGCTGTTCGGAATCTTCAGAACTTCCCTTATCAGTCTGTCCCGCAAGGCTTTGAGATGTTTCGTGTCCGCGTTCATCTCGCGTTTGGCAATCTTGGCCGCCTCGCCGAAACCGACGATGCCCGAGATGTTCTCCGTGCCGGACCGCAGACCGTGTTCGTGGCCGCCGCCATGGGCGAGAGGCGTGAGCTTCACCCCTTTGCGGACATACAGGCAGCCGACGCCCTTCGGCCCGTGTATCTTGTGGCTAGATATTGAAAGCAAATCCATGCGCATCGTGCCGACGTCTATCGGGATCTTGCCGAACGTCTGGACCGCGTCCGTGTGGAAATATACGCGGTTCTTGCGGCACACCTCTCCTATCTTTGCGATCGGCTCGATGGTACCTATCTCATTGTTGGCGTGCATTATCGAAACGAGCAGTGTGTCCTTCCTTATTGCAAAATCGACTGCCGCCGGGTCGACCAGACCGTACTTGTCGACCGGCAGAATCGTTACATCGTAGCCTTGCTGCTTCAACCATTTGCAGGTTTCGAGCACGGAATGATGTTCGATCGCGGAAGTTATGATGTGTTTTTTGCTCGGGTTAGCGAAGGCTAGCCCCTTGATCGCAAGGTTGTTACTCTCTGTTCCGCCAGACGTGAAAATAATCTCTTCCGGCTTCGCACCAATCACAGCCGCCACATTCTCACGCGCGTTCTCCAGAGCTGTTCTCGCCTTCTGTCCGAAGACGTGCAGGCTGGATGCGTTGCCGAAGTTCTTTGAGAAATAGGGCTGCATCGACCTCAGTACCCTGGGGTCGACGGCCGTTGTCGCTGCGTTGTCCATGTACGGCATCAGCGACACCTCTCGCATACGTACTGCTTGAAGATGCCTTCGAAGGTGCGACAGAACTCCGTGCAGGAACGGGCCATGGTGCGACGACCTGAGGGCGTCAGATGATATACCTTCTTTCTTCCGACCGTACGGGCGCTAACCAGTTTCATCTCCTCAAGTCTCGCCAGCACCGGATAAAGAACGCCGGCGGTTATCTTCGTTGTTTTTATGTCGTTCAGCTGCTTTATCAGCTCATAACCGTGCACGGGCTTGCGACCGAGAAGCCAAAGGACCTGCATCTGCAGCATCCCGAGGTCGATGTCACTATATCTGTGTACAGACATATATGTATACATATATATCGGCAGTATTTAAAGTTAAGTTTAAATATAAAACAGTTCAATATAGCATTCCTTGTATAACACTATTAAGTTGGTCTTTGTATGCCAAAATGTAGAGCTTGTAATATTAAATTAAACGATAATAATTGGTATCCTTGCAGTAAAAAGTGGTATCATCATATATGTAAAAAATGTTCAGATACAAAGTGTAAGAAATATAACAAAAAAACAATTAAAGAAGTAAAAGCGAAGATTCTATATATACTCGGTAAGAAATGTGTGAAATGTGGATTTACAGATATCCGTGCTTTACAAATAGATCATAAGAACGGTGGTGGAAACAAAGAAAGAAAACTTTATGATGGTTATCGCCATTATAAAAAACTTAGGGGTATGTCAGATACTGATATAAAAGCCAAATTTCAGTTATTATGTGCTAATTGCAATTGGATAAAGAGGTCTGAAAATGACGAATAACGCTATTATATCTCTTTGGGTGGGTCCATGGTAAAACCCTATTGTGAAATAGTCGTCCGCGAGATTCTGCCCGGCGTCAGGGCCCTTCTGGCCAACGAACTTCTAAAGAACGGCCTTACGCAGGCAAAAACAGCTGCGAAACTCGGCGTGACACAGTCCGCTGTTTCACAGTACAGGCGGGAGCTGCGCGGCTGGAAGGTCCAGCGGATATCGAAGGACGCCGCGATAACGGATGAGATACAGAAATTCTCCAAAAAAATAATGGACAGTGACCCGGACGCGATAACCATCCACGGTCTTCTGTGCGACGTATGCAGGCTTGCCCGGATGCGCGGGCTATTGTGCGAAGACCACAGACAATCGCTCGCGGGCCTGGACAACTGCCAGCTCTGCATGAAGAAATAAATCATTGGCTAGTCTGATACGTCTGCACGGTCTGCTTTCTCTTGAACATTTCTTTGAGACGGTCAATCAGCTTCTTTCCGCCTGACGTCTGCTGCATGCGGTAGCCAATCTCCGGATAATAGCCGGCCTTTTGCGACGGCAGCGACGGGAGTTTGACTCCTGTCCGCAAAGCATATACGACCAGTCCGATCACTCCGACAACGGCAGCACCGCCACCGACCCATGTCCACGGTATGTTTATTGGGGTTGATTCGACCTTGGATGTCGTTAGCGCAGCCTCTGCCGCAGTCAGCGCAGCCTCGATCTGGCTGAGCAAATCGTTCGCCGTCGACCAGTCGCCACTGTCGGCAGCCTCCTGTGCTGAGTCGAGAAGTCCCTTGGCCTCCGCGAGCTTTGCGGCAGCCTCGGTTACGTTCGCGCCTGTCGCGTTCGTCTGGTTGATAAGTGATGATATGTTCTCGTAGCGGTCGGTATAACTGACAAGGCTGCTGTTGATATCGCTCTGCGTTGCGGTGTTAGGTCTGACTACGAGCTTCGAGCTCTTCGAGCTCGAGATGCCGGTCGCCCAGCCGACAAAGCTCAAGCTGTAATTCCCTATCGTAGAGTTAGCCGGAACTGAGAACGTGACCGTCCATGAGCCCGATTGGTTCTTTGGCAGGCTTACGGCCGCTGTAGGACTAATCGATACCCAGCTCGAGTCAACGCCAGTTACGTTGAGTCGCACGTCGCTGAGCGTGCTTGATCCAGTGTTCTTTATGGTGATGCTTGCGGTCGCGGAGCCTCCCTGCAGGACTGTCGTCTCCAGAGGAGCTGTAACCAGGAGGGACTTGTTTGTGGTCGTAGTAGTGTTGCCTGAAAACTTCTTGTCGGAACTGCTTTGCTGTGTGTCGGCCGTGGTTATGTTGAAAGCGAAAGACAGGCTCTGCGTGTCCCACTTGGCCGCAGTTGAACCGGAATAGTTGCTGGCAACTGCGGTTATGTTAAGGCTGCATGTGCCGGTCGTTGTGTTGAACTTCCAACTTGTTGAGTTGATACCGCCAAGAGCCGTGAGAGTTCCCAACTGAACAGTTGTTGTGTTTGAATAACCTATTTCGTTCGTAAGAGTTAAACATGAACCGACAATCGATTCGGTGACGTTTACGTTGAATGCATTAACAGAACCGTAGTTCGCCACAGTGACATAGCAGTATGTCGGTGTTCCGGCAGTGGTGCTCAGAGGCACACAGCTTGCCGCAAGCCTCAGTGCGGTCTGGCTGACGTTAAGCGTTCGGTTGGCCGTGGCGTTGTTCTTGTCGGTCGTGTTCTTGTCCTGGGCATAGATGTAATAGTCGTATAAACCGCCAAGCATCGTGCTCGGTATGGTCGCGTTTACGATGTTGTAGGCGTCCGTCACGTTGAAATTCGTTATGCTCGCGTTAGCGAGCGTGGTATTCCCAAAGTATGTCATGTTTTTGTGTGTGATCCAGACCGTGAAATTGGATGCGTTCAGTCCTGTCACGTTTGTGCCGTTCTGATATTTTACGCTGACGCTCGCATTGGTGTTGTTTCCAGGAACAGTCCATGTTGTTCCTGTCTGGTCGGTGATATTCGTTATGTTTACGTCCAGTTGGTTTGTCAGATTGACAAGCATGTCGAGCCTGAAATGCCTGTACGGGAAGCCGTTCGCGGTCGTGATGAGGGCCGAACCAGTGTACGAGCCTTGCGTGTTGTTCGTGTTGACTGTGTTGATTGTGATGTTGATTTGCGAACTGTTCGCGGTGCCGTTGAAAACAGTCGGATTGGTCGGACCTATTGTGTAGTTGATCAATCTGTTACCGTTCGTAAGATTCGAACTTCCGATTACGGGTGCTCCAAGGTAGACCGCGACCGCGCCGACACCTACAGTAGGTATGTGGACATAGCTCACGCCGAACGTGGTGCCGTCCCAAAGAACGGCGGTCTGGCTCTCGTTCAGTGTAGTAGTGTTGCTCTGTGAAGAATTGCTAGAGTTGCTTATCGTCATGTTGGCCGTCCGCACGTCACCGACAGTGCCCACACTGTTCAGATTTACGACATAGCTGGCGTTTGACGTGGTGTTGACGAGCGTATAGCTCGAGCCGACGTTAACGACCTGTGAGCTTGGTGAGTTGAGCGTTATGTTGCTTACGGTCAGATTGTATCCGGCCGTGTTGTTGATAGTGAAACCGATTGTCCGGGTGGTGTTGAAACCGATGTTTTCCTTTACGGTTATGTTGGTTGTCCAGTCGTACGGCATCTGATCGAATGTTCCGTTCGGGTAGGCCGTGGTGTTGACCATCAGAGAGGCCTGCAGCAGTTCGACCGTTCCGTTGAAGGTTATGTTGCCTGTCGTAGTTGTGTTGCTGACGCGGAGACAGGAAAAGTTGGCAAGCGGGAAATACGACTGTATGAAAGTGGTCGTGTTGCTGGTCGCGTTCAATGTTGCAGTGCCTTCGTATGAAGTGCACGCGGTATCGCCAGCCCATCCGAACGTCAGACCTTCACTGCTTATGTTGATGATATTGAACCTGAGCCCAGCGACATTACTTGCTAGCGACCTGTTGAAGAAGAATAATTCGTTGGTCGCGTTTGTCACGATGCCTGTTATGTTGCCAACAGCACCGGTCGGTGTTGCCGCGAATGTTATTGGCACGTCGACGTAAACGCTAAAGGTTGTTATGTTCTCGGAAGAATTGGTCGAGTTTGCTATCGTCAGATTTCCAGAGTATTTGCCTGCCACAACGCCCGTGGTATTGGCAAGCAGCGTGATGTTCAGGTAACTTTTGTTAGCGACAAGAATGAAGTTGTTGTCATTGTCCGTGCCATTGTTTACGGAGAAATTGATTGTATAGGAAAGCAAATTTTTCAGAGTGCCTGTCGTGTTTGTTATACTGACGGTGGTATTGTACGTCTGATTGTTGTATAACGTGATGTTCCCGGAAAATGCGTTGGTCCAGTTTAAGTAGAGCGGGCTGCTTGATGCGGTGAACTCGCCGCTCGTGCTTATGATGGTTGCTGCGGAAACAAGGATTGCCATGGCTGCGAGTATCATCAAAGTGGATGCAAACAGGGCGGACGACCTTAATCTCATCAAATCACAAGTCTGTTATTGGCAGTGGTATATAAAAACTTTATCATTTGCGCAGCTTCCAGAAGGCAAAGACAACTACGGCTGCAGCAAGGAATATGAGTATCGCATTTATCATGGACCATTTGGATTCCTCTGCGACGGCCGTACCGCAGGCCTGGCTCTCCTGAGAACCCTGGCAGGCGTAGTTGGTCGTGGCAGAACAGCTGTATGCCGTCCTGGTCTGCGTTCCGTTAACGCAGTCCGACCATTCCGTGGCCGGGTCGCATGTCGGGCAGCCTATGACAGGCGGCGTCACGCCGACGACCTGTGCAGTTATCGCGAAGTAGCTAAGACCGGGGCTCTCGGCGCTGAACAGCACCTCGTCGTCCGTCTCGTTCACTTCCGTTGTCGGCAGCTCGGTCCATTCGCCCGTCCATCTCAGCAAGCGCGTGCTCGCCCTGTCGACGTTGTTCGCCTCGAACCAGTTCTTGCTGATACCGAACTTTATTATTGTGTTGTTTATGTCAGCGTCAGTGATGTTCTCGTGAGCTATGTCCAGATAGTGAGAGACGACTCGATCATTGACATTGGTCACACCGGTTGGTTGCTGGTCCAGCCTTGTTATCGTGATATAGATGTTGTTGACGGAGTTCTTGACGCTTATCGATATCTGGCGCACACCGGTTGTTTCATCTGCGGTCTTTGTGATTGTGACATTTGCCATCTTTCCGGCGGCTATGGACGGCACGCTGATGGTTGCATTGCCACGATGGACAGTGACTCTAGTGGTAGATACGTTGCCGCCACCTCCGCCACCTCCGCCGGTGCTGCCGTACTGGCACGTGGCTGCGCACGAGCCGTAGCAACACAGGTTGCTACTGCAGTTATTGTCAGCGCTGCAAGACTGTCCGTTTAGCAAAGTGCCTCCTATACCGAAGTTGCTCAGTAAGCTCGAATTGCCCCAGACGTAGTTCGCGTTCGTATCTACGCCGCCCGGCAGCTGCATCCACGTCGAGTTAGTCTCGTTGTATCTGTACAGCCGCAGGCTCGATTCGTCGATTCCGGCCGGCAGGTCGGAATCGCTGTAGAACGCCTTGATTATGACCCAGCTCAGTACGGTTCCGTTGAGTGTGTCGTTGGTTTCAACAATAAAGTAGCGCGGGATAACGAGCGGCGTGCTGATATTGCTTGTTGTCGGGTTGTTCGGCATCACTGTCACGGATATCGTGGCGTTGACTGTCGTGTTAGTCGTGATCGTGAGGTTGACAACTGTCTGCGTTGTGCCGTTGATGGTCTCGTTGAAAGTGAAGTTCGTCGTGTTGGTTGCGTTGATCTGTGTCTGCACGTTGCTGGACGTGGCGAACCAGCGTATGATATCGATTACTGTGTTTCCGGCAGCGTCCGTGCTGTTGGCCCTGAACATGTAGCCAGTCGCAGGCATCAGGCCTGTAAGGTTGACAATATGATAAGTATCGTTGGTGGTTACATTCAACGTGCTGTTCGTGAAGTTTGATGAGTTTGTACCGTATAGCAGACCTGTGCTAGAATTCTCGTTCGTCCACCAGCGGATGATCGCGGACGTGTTTGTGATGTTGGCTACGGTCAAGTTCAGTATGGTCGGCGGGGTGTTGTCTATCCAGACGACGTAGGAACTGTTCGAACCAATGTTATCTATTGCATCGTATATGCTTACGGATATCGTTCGGTTGCCTTCTGGAACGTTGAGGGCTACTGTATCGTTGCACCAACCACTTGTCTGAGTGATGGTGTTCATTGCCCATGATCCGCCACCGGCGTCTATGGCGACAGTGCAGTTCTTATTGCCCAGACCCGATCCGGTATCGTTGACAGAAATGTTAAGCGCTATGCTTGCGTTGCTGTTCTTCTTTGTAGCGTTGGTGTATCCGAATATCAAAACTTTCGGCGGCGTGTTGTCGACCGCGACATTCGCAACTGTCATGCTGGTGTTCGAGTTGCCGACAGCGTCCGTGGCGTTTATTCGTATGGTGTAGTTGCCGTCGGCGACCAAATACGAATTGAAAGTGCCTGTCCAGAAGTTTCCAGATTGGCTAAGTGATGACCAGGTACCGTTCAGGCTGGCGTTCTCATATCGCCAGGAAGCACTAGCGACGTAGGTCAGCGCGTCAATTGCGCTGGCGTTGATCGCTATTCCGTCCAAGTAGAATCGTGAAGTTGGTGCGACTATTGTGACTGCTGGAGCTGTCTGATCCACACGAAAGATGCCCATGTTAATTCCTATGACTCCGCCAGTGTTGTTGCAGAAGAACGTTACATTGTGCAGACCTTGGACAACTGTACTGTTGTTGTACCAGTGCATCGAGGTATCATTGCTCATCGTGTTGTTCGGTGCAGCGTCAATGCTGTATTTGCACCATGTCATGTTCTGCGCGGTTGCATTGAACCAGAGGTTGGTTATGCTGTAGTTTCCAATCGGGGACATAATTGTAATCGATACTGTCGTGTTGACGCTGAAGTTTCGCGCTGTGCTGTTGGTGTTTCCGAGAGTATCATTCGCCCAGACACGGATAGTGTGATTGCCGTTGTTCGCGACGTTGAAGGTCGTGTTGGCGCAGGCTGGCATTGTAACATTCGCTGCGCCGTCCAAACTGTACGAACAATTGGCCACTCCAGCTGTTCCGACATCAGTGACAACGTACTGCAGAGGCAGGCTGACGTTATAGTTGTATTCTATGTTCTGCGGCAGAACTATTACGATGTTCGGCGCGACTGTGTCGACAGAGAAATATCTGATGCCTGTGGAGTTCATAAGGCCTGCGCTGTCGTTGGCGTAGACCTCTATATTGTGATCTCCATGGGCTGCTGTAAATGTAGTATTCAAACAGCCAGTTATTGTGTGCCTTTCAGACTCCAAGTCAAGCGAGTAGCCGCACCAGCTTAAGGCCGTGCCGGTGCCGTTGGCTGTGAAGTTGAGTGCGATATTGGTTGAGCCGTAGGTCGTGTTGGCTGGCAGAATTAGTGTGATAGTTGGATTGATGGTATCCATTGTGAAGAACGTGGGTGTGAGTGTGGCCATGTGACCGACACTGTCATTACAGAAGAACTGTACGTAGTTGGATCCTTCGGACGGCACTGTCAAGTTGTAATACCAGGTGGTCGCATTTGTGTAGTTCATCGTCTTGTTGGCAGTGCCGTTCAGGCTTACGCCGCACCAGTTGCCTGTCTTACTTAGAGTAACGTTCGCCCAGACCCACTTGGGGGTGTATTTCCCGTATGTCGTGTTAGTGGGTGATGTAACATTGATTGTTGGTGCGACGGTATCGACGGAGAAGTATCTGATATCGGAGGAGTTCATGTTGCCTGCGCTGTCGTTGGCGTAGAGTATTATGCTGTGAGTGCCATCAGAGCTGACATTGAATGTAGTGTTCGCGCAGGCTGGCAGCGTCACGTTCGCTGTGCTATCCAGGCTATAGCCGCACCAAGAAATGTTGGTAGTGGTACCGTTGGCTGTGAAGTTGAGAGGCAATCCTGTTCTTGTCAGGTAGGTCGCTGTGAAATTGTCTACAGGCGTGATGATTATAATACTCGGCAGCGTTTTGTCGAATGTGTAGAACATTGGTAGCGAGGCGCCGGTGTAGTTGAATGTGTCATTGGCTGTGGCATTGACTACATGCACACCATCGCTGTAGGCTGTCGTGTTGAGCAGGAAACTGCATCCGGTATTGGGTGGTGTGCCACCGCATGTCGGAGAGCCAACCGGTACTGCTGGAACAGCATCAACCAGGAGTGTGCTGGTATTGAAGTTGAAATCAATCACATCAAAGTTTATGGTGCGCGTACCGCTGAGTACGCTGTTATTGAGCGGAGAAGTTATGTTGACAGTTGGCGGCTGAGTATCAACACTGAAGTAGCGTATGCTGCTGTTGCCCATGTTGCCGACTGTGTCGTTACAGAAGAACTGTACGTGGTTGGAACCATCGGACGGCACGCTTAGGTTTACGTACCAAGCTGTCATGGCAGTTGAACTGTTTGCCATGGTCTGGTTAATGGTGTCATTAAATACGCCGCACCATGCACCTGCTTCGCTCAGGGTGACGTTCGCCCAGACCGATTTTGTTCCATAGGTCGTGTTGGAAGGCGAAACTATAGTGATTGTTGGGGCCGTTACATCAACAGAGAAGTATCTGATATCGGAGGAGTTCATGTTGCCTGCGCTGTCGTTGGCGTAGACTGTTATGTTGTGAGTGCCATGCGCCGCGCTAATTGTGTTGTTCGCGCAGGCTGGCAGCGTCACGTTCGCTGTGCTATCCAGGCTGTAGCCGCACCAGCTAAGGTTTGTTCCCGTGCCGTTTGCAACGAAGCTAAGGGTAACGTTGGTCGAGTTGTAGGTGATGTTAGCTGGAGCGATTATCGTGATCGAGGGCAGGATCTTGTCTAGTGTAAAGAATGTGGGTGGTGATGCTGCCATGTTGCCGACTGTGTCGTTACAGAAAATACCAACCCCGTTCTGACCGTCAGTTATCGATGAAACATTCTTGTACAATGATGTTGCTGACGTGTTGTCCATGGTCAGGTTCCCTGCGCCATTGAGGCTGTAGCCGCACCAGTTGGCATCCTCGTTGAGCGTCACATTGACCCATATCCAGTTGAGATTTGTATAGCTCTTGTTCTGAGGTGATGTCACATTTATCTGTGGCGCTATGAGATCGTTGTTGTTTATTCTTAGTACGTAGCTTGCCGTCGTTGCGAGTTTGTCTATCGTTATGTTTGTAGAAGGTCCGTTGTTGTAGCTGCTGTTCGGGTTTGTTAACGGGGTGAAGTTCTGTCCGGCCGTATAAGCGGCATCGTCAAAATTGCCACCAGGTGTCTGATCTTCTGGTACAACACCGGGATAATATGCGTTTATTGTATTGTTGCCAGCAAAATTGTTTATGACGGTGTTATCGATGTGCCATATAACAACTCCGGCTTCTGGAACTTGAGAATCAAAACCAGTCTTGTTTCTGAATTCGACTAAAAAGTATTGACATCCCGGATTTGCGGACCAGTTTGTGAAACTCTGCGTACATCCTGGTGCGGGTGCTGCGGCAAACGTGTTGTTTATGCTGGTCTCTTTTAGAGTTATTACATCGCTTGTTCCAGGCCCTATCGGTTTCGTGAACGACCAGTTGAACAACAGTTTATGCCAAGGGTCAATGTGCGAAGGCGGATTCAACCAACCTCCATAATCCATGAGACTCCATTTACCAAAAACGGAAGAACCACCAACGGTATCGTACAGATCAAAGGCACCTATGTCATGAGCAAGTTCGTGTGCAGCTGTTCCATAGCTCATTGTTGGTGTTGAATAGCTCTGTATTTCCGAGACCGTAAACATCTTGTGGATGGTTACGTTTTCACCTGTCGCGTATAAAGGAGGATAGCCAGGTCCTCTGTCAGACCAGCTGACGGACCAAATGCAATTTGTACAGCTCGTGTTGCCTGCCTCGTCCTGATCGGCATGTACAATCATCAACCTGTCATATTGTGAAAAATCGATTGTGCTATCGCTCACATTTACAGCATCAATCATCATTACCAAAGAACCGAAACCATACGCCGAAGGTTCCAAACCACAATCTTGATGTATGCCGTTAGGATTAGCACAACCATTATTATGATATCCATAGTAACTCATATTTTGAGGCAGATAGAACCAGTCAGAACCGTTCGTCTTAAGATCGATAGTAAGGTTAAGACGATCATGTGATAATTCCTTATAGTATGCGACCAGATTCTGGAGGCTGGCATTCACAACGGTAAGATTTGTTTTGTTTTTAAAATCTGTAAAAACGACTGGTATGACGACGACCTTCTGCGTTCCCATTGTTCCTAAAGTATTATTTGGCAAATCCGTCGATGGAGCTTTTAATCCGCCATCAATTAATTGCGGCTTCACCATCGATGGCAAATCGCTCACCATGTCTGGGTCCTTTGGGCAGCTGTTGGTCTGCCAGCATGGGCTGTCCGGGTGTGCAGGCATGGCGTATGCTACAGTACCGAATACCAGAATCGCAAAAATGATAGCTATTAAGAGTAGTATGTTTCTCATATTTTTCCCATTCTATATGCGATAAACAGCAATATAAGGATAATTATTATTACTGCTGGGAACATAAAAGATGAAAAAATGCATCCTTTCTCCGCATCGAATGTCCTACCGATTGGGCATTCACAATACTGTATAAGACCTTCCGTCACTTGAGAGGAAGATTTCCAAGTACCACCGGTGTTTTGACATAAATCCATAGGCGTTTCGCTCTGACAACCCCATCTGGGAGTGAAGCTCATGTTTTCAGGGCATGTGCATTGGTCATCAATCCAAGTACCGTTCGTCGACGTGCATATCATTTGCACGCTCTCAGGTGACGGCGGCATCTGCTGTGCAAATACTGGCACTAAAAGAAATATCAGAACGCTTATCAGAAAAATTTCTTTTCTCACGTTCATCCGACCGGCTGGGTCTCGCCGCCGCATATGTTCTTTCCGACCTCGTTCAGAAGCGTGGTGTTAATATAGATGGGTGCGCCCGAACGGATGGCGAGAGCCATGGCGTCGCTCGGACGAAGGTCGAGCCTCAGCAGCTTATCCTGGTCGGTATAGCCGCGCAGGAGAACGTCCGCATAGTACAGCTTGCCGTCAAAACGCTGGATCTGGACGGCCTCGACAGTAATATTGAAGCTCTTCAGGCTATCAGACCAACTGGTCCATGTGTCCGGCCTGGTTATTGTCCGGTTGGCAAGCGCGTCTGTAATCCCTTGCGCACGTTCCGCGGTGGTGTCAGCAACCATGGCCGTGCAGTTGGCGCCAGTTATTATTGTAATGCCGTCGACTTCCAGAACGCCGCCCGGCCACACCTTTGTGTAACCTTCTGTGCTGAAGTATTGCATCACGGCCAGACCTGCGAATATCAGCACGATGGCTGTGGCGACGATGCCGAAAGCCATAGAAATTTCAGGTTCGTGTTTTCGCATAAAGACCCTTGTTACTGTCTGAATAAAAAGATAACTGGCGCCCCGGACGCGATTCGAACGCGCGACCCCCTGCTTAGGAGGCAGGTGCTCTATCCAAACTGAGCTACCGGGGCATTTGATTTGTTGGATTCTGATTATTTTAAAGCAAGCTGTGACAATTATTTTTCATGAAATGCGCGTTATGCGGCAAGAGCAAGTACAGGCATGTGCCAGGCGTCGGGAACCCTAAGGCGAAGATTATGTTCGTGGGCGAGGCGCCCGGCAAGAATGAGGACGTGCTCGGCAAGCCGTTTGTCGGCCTTGCCGGCCAATTCGTGAGCAGGCAGCTGGCCGAAATAGGAATCAACCGCAAGGACGTGTGGATAACGAACGTGGTCAAACACAGGTTCGTCGGTCCGCCCGACCAAGAAAGCATTGAGAAGAGCCTGCCCGACCTTATGAAGGAGATACGGACGGTAAGGCCTAAGCTGGTCGTACTGTTCGGCAGCACGGCGATCAAGGCCGTACTAGGCAAGGACTATTTCGTCGTAAAACATCACGGCAGGATCGTCATTAAAAATAATATCAAGTTCTTTCCGACGGTCCATCCGTCTGCTGCCCGGCAGTATAAGAAAATGAGGAAGTTGTCACTAGAAGATTTCCAGAAGCTAGAGCGGCTCATCTGAGCGTTATTCTAAGCCCGTCCTTCGCCAGGACAGTCGACTTGAAGATCGGCTTAACGACGCGAACTATCTCGGCTTCCGTCTTGTAGCGCCTGCTGAGGTGCGTGAGCACGAGCTTTTTCACCCCGTACTGCTTCGCGAACCGAGCTACCTGCTGGACCGAAGGGTGCGCATATGCAGGCGCAGGCTCGATGAACGTCCCGTCATGCAGCAACAGGTCCGCGCCTTTCGCGAACTTGAACAGCGGGCGGTGGACGAGAGTGTCACCGGAATAAATCACCTTTCTGCCAGCGGTCTGTCTGGCTATGTCCGAAAGCTTGACGGTCCGCTTACCGACCTTCAGCCTGCCGCGCAGCTTGATCTTACCGAGCGACGGACCGGGACCGAGCCCGAACTTTTTCAACAGCCTCTTGTCTATGTGCCAGTGCGTCTTCTCGACGAGCGCAAACCCGCAGGACGGCACGCTGTGCTTAGTTTTTACCGCCCACATCTCGTACTCCGAAGTCTCAAAGAGCTTCTCGTACTGCTCTCGTCCGCAGTCCTTTACAATGACCTTGAAGCCGATGGACCAGTAACTTAGATCGAGGATGTCATCCACGAAGCGGGCCG
The DNA here is from genome assembly GCA_964353775.1 of uncultured archaeon. Lineage (GTDB taxonomy): Archaea > Aenigmatarchaeota > Aenigmatarchaeia > Aenigmatarchaeales > JAHLMS01 > JAHLMS01. The sequence continues at coordinate 59,800 of CAYGWB010000006.1, forward strand.
CATCCGGGCCGTATATGTACAAAGGAGCTGTCCGATTGTTTAGGTGCATGGTTTCCAGAAGAGGCAAAAGGCCGGCGAAGTGGTCGGCATGCCAGTGCGTGATGAATATCTTGTTTATACGGACCGGGCTGACGCCTGCCCGCTCGAGTTCGACCTGGGCGTTCTCGCCGCAGTCGAGCATGAAGCAGTCAGCTTCGCGCTGAAGAAGTATCGCAGGATGGCCGCGCTTCGGCGTCGGTATGGCGCTGCCTGAACCCAGAACGGTGACAATTATTGGCACGGGCATAGCAAGAATAGGCAAAGGTTTATATATCTCCGTTTGTTACTATATATTAGTGATGACATGGGAAAATGCGATTGGGTAAAAAGCGGTGAAGGACACGAGGGCTGGCAGGACGTATACGCCGCAATGGGCGTCGCCCCTCCGTATGAAGATAAGAAATATTCGGATCGCAAACCTAAGTCATATTCTTAGACTAATTGGCGACGTTCAGGTCGGTCTCGAACCAGCCGCGGATCCAACTGCGGAAAGACTCGGGCAACTGTCCCATAAGTTTTAGCGTATCTGCACCCGACACGACCGTTGCTTTCGTAATCGCAGGCGCCAGCTTTGTCGGTATTCCCGATTTCAAGAGCTCCTTCTCGTTCCTGCCCAGGAAATCTTTCAGGAAGAACAGGGCGGAAACGTGTTTGTGCGGGGTCTCCACTATCCATTTCCCGTTCTCGATGAAGACCTTATGTTCCTTGTAGTGCTTCAGGAAGTCGTTCGCGTGCCTGGCAAAGATGTCCGGCCCGACGTTCTTGTCTATCCTCGGCAGCAGCCACTCCTTCATCTCGATTACGAGCGCGCACTGCTCCTCGTCGGCCCAGGCCGCTTTCCTGAGGACCTCGAAATCGGCCTCATGGAGCTTTGTCTGCAGAATGTCCAGACAACGTCTCATCTGCGGCCAGAGTATGTCGTCGACTACGGCCGGTCTTTTGAATGATATCGCATACCAGCGCGTACCGCGGTTGCGGATGCGCTTGACTATGTCAGCGACTGAATAAGGATTGGATAAAGGCGGAAGGAAGAACTCCTTTGACGGCCTCCGTATGAAATCTCGGCAGGCGCGCACGAACCTGAAGAAGGCCTCGGGTGAGACGGCTGCTGCAACGTTCCTGTTCGGGTCGACCGGATCGATGATTATCAACGGTGAGTTGAACTTCTCGAAGGTCTTGGGCGCAGGCTTTCCTTTCAGGTCTATGATGTGTCCGGCCTTCCATTCGGCTGCCGCAGAAACGACGTCTGCGAACATTCCGTAGTTGAGTACGAGCAGCTCGCAGAGATAGCCTGAGAACCCCTGCGTCTTCGTGTCCGCTCCGTAGACGCCGGCCGACATCGCGAAGGCCTTCAGCAGCCTGACATCGTCCGGAACCTTCAGATTGTCCTTCACGTAACGGACGTGATGCGGCGTACGGTCCACGGCCGACTGTATCTTTGCCGGATTGAGAATCTCGTAGCAGGGGACCAGATCCACCTTGAACGTGACATTGCCGGCATTGACAGTGCCTGTCAGGTACGGGTGCTCAGCATAGGCGGTCCTGCCTTTGCCGCCGATATCTTCCATGATGCTCTTGGCGAGCGCCATTCCGTGCTCCTCGAGCTTCTTTCTCGGCAGCATCTGATTGAAAAGAAGGAATACGTCGAGCTCGTTCTTGCTGGCCAGCCACGTGTTCTTGGCAACCGAACCACAAACCATGGGCTTTGCGCTATATGGCTTGCCTGCTGTCGCGCCTACCTTCATCAGCCTGTCCGCAATCTTTTCCATGGCCTTCCTTTCCTCCTCCGAAGGCCTGAGCTTTGTGAGCATATTGCGTGTTATCTTAGAAATGGCCGATGCGGCTGCTGACGATATTTGCATGTTTGTATAGCGCGAACGCGACTAATAAAATTAACCATACATCAGCTTGTGCGCGGCTTCGTAGTCCAGCAAGGGTAACATCTTCTTCAGCTCATTGGCCGTAATCTTGCCCTTATACTCCTCCAGATTTTCGTAATTCTCGTTTCCGTAATGCTCGTATCCGGGATTATCGATAAAGTGCATATTCCCGGTTTTCTTGTGGCGATAGAAAGTGACGTAAGCATCCGTGTCCCTGTGGTCGCCACTGACATGCTCTTTCTTTATCGTTCCGATGGTTTCCAGCTCGGAAATTTTCGGTTTTCCCATGATGAAAACCTAGAAGCGAAAGGATTAAAAGGTTTATATTTCAGCTCATCTAATTCTTGTACATGATTGTAGCCGAAGCGATGAACAAGGACGTTAAGACGATAAGGCCGGACGCAACTGTAAAGGAGGCCGTACAGATAATGACCCAGAACCGCATCGGCTCGGTGGTGGTTATCAGCGGCGGCGGAGAGGTGATGGGGATAGTCACGGAGCATGACGTCCTGAAGGATGTCGTCGGTGAGGGCAAGGATTCCGCTTCCATCCGCGTCGACGAGGTCATGACGTCGAAGATCGTCGCGATCGACCCGAACCAGACCATCGAGGAGGCGGCCGATGTTATGGTCAAGCACAAGATAAAGAAGCTGCCGGTCATCGATGATGGCAAACTGATCGGCATCATCACCGCCAGTGACCTTATAAGATACGAGCGTACTCTGATAGAGCGTGTGGCCACTCTGATTTCAGCTTCTCCGATGAGACAGATAGGCGGATAAGAACTAGCCTTTTACCTGCACGAGCATCTTTCTGCCCATCAGGATCCAGTACTGCACTTCCGCACCGTTCACGACCCTCTCCTTGAGGTCCTCCGGGATTGGCATGTCTATCGTCTCGTAGCTTTCGAGGTCCATAACGCTGACGTTCGGCGGCGCGATTGCCACTATCTGACCAGTACGCTTCTCAACAATCGGGACCTCGATCTCGGTATCGGCCGGCTTCACTATGGAGCGCTTCTTGTTGTCGAAGACTCCGACCGCTTCCAGCCTCACCTTGGCGCCGCCATGCTTGCCGGGAACAGAAACGGTCATATCGAGAACTTTGCATGGCTCGCCGTCTATAACGCAGAACCTGCCCGCTTTTAGGTCCTTCATCGACATACGGTCGCTCATGAAACTTAGAGCGAGAAACTGCCATATAAATTTAAGCCCGACTATCTGCGATGCGCTTTTTTGACCGCGTGTCCGCGCGACGTTTTTCTGTGATGCGGACGCGCAGGCAGCTTCTTGGCTGGCTTTACGTGAACGACCTCTGTTTTCGGCACCGCTTTGACTTTAATCAACTGAACAGGTTCGACAGACGGCTTTACCCTTGGTTTCAGCCTGCCGAACAGCGTGTAGCCAACTGACGCAACAAGGAAGATGATGGCCAGTATTATGATCGCTATTATTGTCGATTCGGACAGGCCGACAGCCTGATACGAAGCCTGGTCGGCAAGTTGCTTTGCCTTTGAGAAATCGCCGCTATCGAACGCTTCTATGGCCCGATTGAACAGATCCTGCGCCACGACTATGCCCCTGCCGGCCGCCTGCGCTCTGGCGATGTTCGCACTCGCTGACTGTATCGCGAGCAGCGCGAGCTCCGGCATGACGCCGATTACTGGCGAGAAGCCGGCTATCATGTACGGGGTCGAAGCGCTGGGTATGATGCCGCAGATTATATTGGTATCACGTAACACCTGTTCGGGCGGCAACATCTGCCATTTGCCGTCTGTAAACTTCCATACGCTGATTGACCTCTCTCTGACGTTACCGAGCTTCCCCTCATAGTTCATACAGTAGCTGATGTTATCGGCCTGTATGTTTATCTCGTGGCTCGCAAGCGGCACTTGGCCTGACAACAAATCAGCCGGAACTATTTCCGTCAGATTTTTGATGTTCGCGACCTTGTTAGCCTTAGGATATATCAGCACTGCTACAGTATTTTTTTCAGGTTTGCCATTGACTATGCTTCCGCTCAGAACTATCGAGAGGCCGTTGCTTGGTACCGACATTATGGCGCTGGTCGCTGGTGCCTGTACGGGTTCGGGCCATATCTCGGGTGCTTTCGGCGGTGCGGCCGGCGCTACTGTTGGCGGCTGCTCTTCTGGCGGCTTTGGCGGTTTCGTCCCTCCGGCCGCCGGCTGCGTACAGGTTTTACAGTCTATTACACAGCCAACGCAGTCTTCACCGCTGTCACAGAAAGTGTCGCCGCAATAGGTCGGACCTGAACGGCAGAAGCCGTGCACGCAGTGGCCGCCATGGCAGTCATTGTTCTCAGAGCATGTCTCACCCTCGGGCTTCCCGCCGCGCGCGAAGTGCGTCGCATAGCTCGGACTGTAATCCGCATCTCCTGGGAAGTAGCCAGTAATGTTGTACCTGCCTACATGCTTGATTAACGTGAGATTTGTCAGAGGCGTGACGCCGGACTGCAATGTCCAGCCCGGTATGTCCGTAGCCAGATAGACTGTCTTGCCTGGAATATTCAGAATAACTGTTAGATTGGCGACCTTGCCGGTCGGCAAGGTCTTGTCGCCGTCAACGCCGTTCAAAAGGACGATTATACTGGTAGGCTGCAGCTCATAGTAAGATATCCCGTTTATTTTCAGATCTGTCAGGCCCGTGTACCCTGCCTTGGATAGCGTGATGCTCTGACCTGGCGTTATTATTCCGGAGTCAAGGAGCTGGTTGTTGTCCCTTCTGAACAAAGCGACAATCGTCGGCTGCACTGCTGTTATGTTGCTCCCATGGTTGTTGATCGCTCCGGTGAGCGATACAAACAGCGATGATGTTGTCTCGTTCTTTGTGAACATGAACCCGCCGCTCAGGAACGCTAGCGTCCTGTCCATCTGATAGAAGGTGTCTCCGCTGTCAATCATGTTGTCTGACGAGACAATGACAGCAGGCACACCGGGATAGTATGCCTTCGTGGAAGAGAAATCCAGATCGATTCTCGTGCAGTTGGAGGCGTTCACTGAGAGAACTGGCAACAGATTTCCGAGCGGCCCGCCGATATACGAATTCAGCTGTATATAGTGGCTGCCGGCAAAGTAGACGTAGCCGATGTACTTGTTCAAAAGGTCTGCTGAATCGTTTACGCACAAAGAAAGATAGGTGTTCGGATTCGCCCCAGCATCGGCATAGGAAGTGGACGGGTCGTCATACACCAGCTGCGTCAGAGAGCCCGACTGGTTGACAATGGCCGCATAGGTCGGCCCTATTGCAAAGACGTTCGTGCTGAGTAGCGGCAATGCCAGAAAAAGGCAGACTGCGACAACTATCGGAATTTCTTTCATTGACTCACTCTAGTACGTGAACCATTTCTTTATGTTGGAAAATACCTGGTAAATCACATCGTATATGTAGTCGGTATTGTCCTGGTTTGTGGAAACTATGCGTGCTGTCGGGCCGCTGGAGGTAAGGCTGCTGACGGTGAAGTTCATCGTCCTCTGCAGCGTACCTGTGATGTAGAGCTGCGCATACATGCTGTAGTCGCCCGTGTACAATCGAATGTCCGGATTGACGTCCATCATCTTGTTTCCTGTCGGTATGATGGTGAACGAGACCAGGCCGCTGCTGTTCGTCAGTACCTCAGCCGTTGAGTACGAAACGACGCTCTTGTTAAGGCTACCTTCCTGCCAAATCTGCGTCGGTGCGAGCAGGCTGATGCCGTTCTTTTCCGTTATCTTTATGTTGGCATTGTTCACCGCATTGCCGAGCGAATCGGTTACACTAACGGTTATGTTGTACGGCTTGCCGACATCGCTGATCAATGTGGTCTCGACTCCGTCGATGAAAATCCTCATGTAGTAGACCATCTGGACGTTGACGGTCGTCTGACCGGTGTTGTCGGATTCGTAGCATTCCTTTATCATGTCCGATTCGTCCACCTTCGCGTAGAGAGTGTGCGAGCCTGTCTTGAATGTAGTGTCCCAGACGTATGTCTTCTGCGTGTTCGAGCCCTTGTTTAGAGAAGTGACTGTCTGCGTGTCGAGAAGGTTTGCGCCGTCATAAAAGCTGACTTGGAACGGGACGTCCGCGTTGACGTTGCCGCTGTTTGAGATAGTGGCCGTCAACAGGACCGGGCTACCGTCGCTCGGATTTGAGTTGTTCGAAGATATGGATACGGCCAGGTTCGGGCCGATGCAGAACGATGTCCCGAAGCCGTTTATCACGTAGTATTTGGTGTTGACAGGGCTGGTCACAGGAGGGTTGACAACCCCTGTGCTCAACGTTATCGACTGGCTCGGGAAGAAGAGACCAGTGTCTGAGCAGCTGCTGCCGTTGACATAGTTGCAGATGCCGACTGCAAGGAAGGTCGCGTTCCTGTCCGTGTAGGTCGGCCAGATGGACTGCGAACCCGTGGTGGTCGTTCCTGTTATGCCGTTGACACTGAAGGCGACGTTTCCGGTGGCCTGGTCATACGAGCCGCCGACTGAAGTGCTGAGGCTGTAGCTGCCCCTTAGCCAGCCTGCGGACTGCGGAAGGAAAACGAATTTGTCGTCAGCCGTGACCGCATCGTCACTGGAAAGAACAGCGTATATCTGGGCCGGATACCAGGAGGCTCCTGGATTACCGCTTCCGCCCACAACCTTCGTGGCCGAGAACGTCAGCGAAGCTGCTGGCGCGTCCGCATACCAGCAACTTGAGCCCGGCGCGAACGCTCTGCCTGCTTGCGACGGTGCAGGTTCACCACCCCCGCCGCAGCTTATCGCGTCCATGGTTATCTGCGTCAGCGGATTGTCCGTGTTGTCAGTCGTTATGATGACGTATGTCGTGTCGCCAGAACCGACATAGTAGAGAGCGCCAACGTATTTGTTCTTCAGGTCGGCGTTCGCACCTGCTAGGTTGGCCGCATTTGACCAGAACCTCAGCGTAGCGTCCGGATTCACGCCAGAGTACGGATCGAGATAGGCCTTGACCGGTGCGGCAATATAATACATGGACGTGTTAGTTCCGGAAGAAACGATAGCCGCGCCCGTAACAGAAGCGTAGGATGGAACTGAAAGTAGGACCAACATGAACAATATTCCGACAACATATTTTGCTGCTTTCATTCAATCACCTCAATAGTTGAACCATCCTACTGCGTAGCTCCAGACCGATAGTATTGAGTTCAGGTATCCGCCTATGTTGCCGGAGTTCGGCAAGCTCGGAGGCGTACCGCTCGGTGTAATCCAGTTTTGATTAACAGTTACTATTTTATTATAAATAAGCGTTCCGTTCTGGGCATAGACGTACATATCCAACGAATACGGGCCTATCTGGCTCTCCTGTCCGGACGGTCCACCTGTCGGAATTACTGTCAGCTTGGCGATGCCGTTCGCACCGGTTGTCGCCTGTCCGCCGCCGATGTTCGAGACGTTTGTGTTGCCGTACTGCGGCAGCGAGAACAGCTGGTAGCCGTTCGTCTCGTTTATGATTACGGTCGCACCTTCGATGCTGTCGGTGTCGTTCCTGACGCTTATCGTGAATCCTGCAGGCTTAGCCTTTGTAAGCGTGAAGCTGTCGCCGACCGCTGTGCCGTTTTCGAACACGGTCATCGATATCGCGTCACCGCCTCCCCTGTTGTACCATTCGACCGCATAGCTCCAGACCGAGAGGATGGCGTTCAGGTTTCCGCCGATGTTGCCCGCGTTCGGTATGCTTATGTGATAGGACGGGTTGACGAAGGTGTCGTTGGTCAGGTCGAGCGTGACGTTAGCGGAGGTCGTGCCGTTTACAACAGATATTATCAGCTCGTATGGTCCTATTTCAGCTGAATGGCCGACCGAACCTGTCGGGATTACTGACAGTGTCGCCACACCGTCGGCGTCTGTTGTAAGGATTCCTGTTCCAGTGCCGGTCACGTTCGAGTCCGAGTACTGCGGCAGCGAGAACAGCAGAAGGCCGTTCCTCTCGAACACGTTGACCGTTGCACCCTGTATCGGATCGCCTGTCTCATTGTTCTTCACGATGATGGTCAAGTTCTGCGGCTCGCCCTTGTTGGTCAGGTTGTTCGTCTGGACAGTGTTCACAAAGACGCTGACGTTCAACGGTATGACGCTTGGCGGCATGCATGCTGAACATGTCAGTCCGATGTTGTAGTCATCGTCCTGCTTGTTATCACAGTAATTGTTACCGATGTTTCCTGAAGTGGCAGCATCAAGATAGGTATCATTGGCTGTATTGTTACAAAAGTAATTGTTGTTCAAGTTGTTAATCTGGCTGTTTTGGAGATAGATGCCGTAACCGCCGCTATAGCCGTAGCTTTTGTTTGCGGTGTTGTCAGATATGTTGTTGCTGCTGCTGGATGTCAGATAGATGCCGTAACCGCTGTAGAAACTGCCTCCGTTGTGGGTGGCGTCGTTTCCTGTCAGTATATTATTGTTGCTGGAATCCAGGTAGATACCGTAGCCGTTCATATCGCCGTAGTTGTTGCTGACATTGTTTACTGTCAATATATTATTGTTGCTGGATGTCAGATAGATGCCGTAGATGTTCCAGTAATGCCAGTTGTAGATGCTGACGGTGTTGTTGGTTAGTATGTTGTTGTAGCTGGCGCCGAGGTAGATGCCGTAGTTGTTGCCAGAACCAGCTAGGTCATTAGAAATGGTGTTGTTGGTTAGGGTATTGTTGTAGCTGGCGCCGAGGTAGATGCCACTGTCTGTGTTGTTGATGGCGGTGTTGTTGGTTAGGGTATTGTTGTAGCTGGAATCCAGGTAGATACCGTAGTTGAAATACGTCACGTTGCAGTTCTTGACGGTTACATTGTTGTGGTTCTGTATGTTTATTCCGTTATAACTACCCAAACCGATAATCGAATGGCCGTCGCAGTCGAGCGTTATGTTGTCCGCACCGATCGTGATGCCGGTATTTGGGCAGTTCAGCAAATCATCCGTCAGTGTAGTGTTTTGGGCTATCGCCTGGCTGCACACACCCTGGTAGAACGGGCATGGCGTACACGTAAGCGGGTTCGAGTCGTAGTCTTGCCTGTTCGTGCATATGTTGTCGCCGTATATGTTTGACGTATAATACGACATCTCGATGTCTCTCTGGTTGTTCGAACACATTGTATTGTTGTTCACATTGACATTGTTGCTCCAGTCTAACTGTATACCGAGATTATTGTTACTACCTATGTTGTTTGTCACAACGCTGTTGTCCGAATAATAAATGAATATACCATTGGCGCTGTTGTTCATCACATAATTATCTGTCACTGTGGTCGATGGGCTGGAGGAAATATAGAAACCATTGTTGTTATTGCTAGCTGTGTTGTTTGTCAATTCGACACCAGAGCTGGAGCTGAATTGAGTACCATAATCAAAGTGAGTAAATGTACAGTTCTTTATCGTTGAACCGCTTCCGCTGCTGTCGATGTAAATGCCTATGCCCCACTGACCATTCGGATTCGGTCCGGTTATGGTGTGGCCCTGACAATCTATTGTAATATTACTGGCTTGCAAACGAAGGCAGACTTGATCGTTGTAATCGCGGGTTATATTTTGAGTTAAAATATACACTTTGTTTGCAGAAGTGAAACTTCTACAAGAAGCAAAAGTATTTGGTGGCGCAGGCGGACAGGTAGTACCGCAAGTTACAGTATTTGAACCAGAGTTCAGCAGGTTATCGCAGGTGTTGTCTCCGCTGTTACCACTGGTGCTGCCATCCAGATAGATGTCATTTTGGCCGTTCCAGCAGGCAAAATTGCTTGATAATGTATTGCTGTTCGCGCTTGTTCTGAGATATATACCGTACCTATTTTCAGAATATGCTGTGTTGTTTATCAAAATGTTGCTGGAATCTCTGGCCATTCTTATGCCATAGCCATTGATCGACTTGCCGGTATTATTGATCAGCTGATTATTGTTTGTATAGCCACCAAGGAATATGCCGCCGCACTCCTGATGATTACAGCCGCCCACATTGCTTGATTCGCCCGTATTGTTGAAAAAGAAATTATTGCTTGAAGAACTCTGTACCAATATGCCTACGCCCCTCTCTGAATAGGCGTAGTTGTTTGTGAAATTGTTGTTGCTGCTGCTATCTCTAAGGTCCATTCCGGAATAGTAGAAGCCGCTGAACCGATTATCAAATATCTTGTTGCCAGTGCTTGAACTTGAAAGGCGTAAGCCAAGACTCTGATGATTCATAACAGTATTATTGATTATGTAACTGTTTTGGATGTTTGGCCAATAAATGCCGGTGTCAAATCCGGTAATCGTACAGTTCTTGACCGTCAAGTTACTGAGGCTTTGTGCAAAAATGCCAGTTCCAGAGGAACCTGGACCTGTTATGTTGTGCCCATCGCAGTCAAACACTATATTATTTGCATTGAGTGTAATTGCATCCATCGATGGACAGCTGAGGTCTGACGTCATTGTCACGCTCTTAGTGATGAAATCTCCGCATGCGAGCGGACAGTCAACTGGACCAGGGTCTAGCGTGGTCAGAGCCTCGTCCGTATAGTACGGTGTGAGACCATTCTTGTCAAACGCGAAAATCTTTGCATTGCAGATGTAGCCTCCCCAGTAATTATGATCCAGATGCTCGTTGTTGCTAGAGGAAACGTACAGGTCATATTGCGTATTGCTGAATATTTTGTTGTAGTTTATTGTATCTTGGCTGCTTGATTGAAGACCTAAGCCTTGATATCCGTTAGATACGCTGTTGTTGAGCACCTTTGTGTTTGAACTGCCACCAAGAATGATGCCCCAGTTTTGGGTGTTAGTGATTGTATTATTGAGTATCGTGCCGCTTGTTACGGAATTAAACGATATTCCGATGGACCATTGTCTTATCGTGCAGTTCTTTACAGTAACATTTGTGCGACCAGATGCGTAAACAGCCTCATAGGCATAAGGACCTGTTATCGAATGGCCGGCGCAATCGAGGACAATATTGTCGGCGCCGATTGTCAAACCGTATGTTGGTCCTGAACAGCTAAGGTCCGACGGCAATATAACGCTCTTAGTGATGAAATCTCCGCAGCCTATCGGACAATCCAACGGGCCAGGGTCCAACGTAGTCATTTCTTGGTCCGTATAGTATGGTGCGAGGTCATTTCTTGAGAGGCCTTGAACATTTGCGCTGCAGGCATTGCCTCCCCAATAATTGTAAGTGAAGTTGTTTCCAGCACCTTGGTTATTATAAACATCCTTGTCTGAATTGCCAAATATTATGTTGTAATTAATTGTATTTTGGCTTGCACCTTGTAATTGAATGCCATAGGTATTGTTTTGGAATGTGCTGTAAGTTATCGTATTCTGACTTGAACTTTGCAGTTGCAAACCGTTATAATTGTATTGGAACGTGTTGTTAGTCAGGTTAGCATGCTGGAGAGATGAAAGGTACATACCTTGATCAAAATGTGTAAACGTGCAGTTCTTGACTGTTAGACCGTTTGCATTGCTGTCCGCATAAACACCTGCACCGGATTGGCCGCTAGGATACGGACCGGTTACGGTGTGGCCCTGGCAGTCCAGTGTTACGCCTCTTGCGTGTATTCCGAAGCATTCCCAAACAGAAGTGTTCTTTTGAATGTCCTGTGTCAATAGGTATGTGCCCTTTGTTGAAATCTGCTGACAGAAATTTACTTCGACCGGAGGCGCAACCGGACAGCCTGGGAGGCATGCTTCAAACCCAGGATTCTGGCCGCTGTCTTCCTTGTATTGACAGATGTTGTTCGTTCCAGTATTATTTCTAGTATCTGAGCCAAAGTAAATATCATTGTTCGTATTAGAGCACATGATATTGTTAGTAAGTGCGCTTGTTCCGCTATTATAAAATCCATAAAGCGATATTCCAGTGTCCCTACTCGAATTGACGATATTATTCGATATGTTGCTGTTCCAAGAACTGTACGATACTAAACCGTTCTGATTGTTGTAAAATGAATTATTGATTATCTGAGTGCCACTCATATAGTCAATCTCTATTCCCTGTTGGAAATCGGCAAATGTACAGTTCTGTATTGTAGTGCCTGTGCGCCAATTTCCATACACGCCGCGTCCCCACGGACTGCTGGGATTTGGACCTGTTATGTTGTGTCCGTTGCAGTCAAGAGTAATGTAATCGCTGCCTATGTCAAAGCAGTTCCAACTGTTATAATTATCAAGAACGTCCTGCGTTACCGAATAAATTGCGCCTCTTGTATTCAGGCTCTGGCAGCTTGTTATCGGGGTTGGAGGTGGTAACGGGCAACCCGGAAGGCATGCTTCAAACCCGGGATTCTGGCCACCGCTATTATCTTGTTTTAGCCTGCAGATATTGTTTGTTCCAGTATTGTTGTTTGTAGTGCCCCCACTGAAATAAATATCAGTATCACTACTGGAACAAACCGTATTGTTTGTAAGGTCGTTATTATTCGCATTGTTATTGATGAGTATTCCTTGCTGGAAGCCGGTGATATTGCAGTTCCTGATCTGTACGCCTGCATAATCGCTGCCTATTTCAATGCCTCTGTATGACGAACCTGGACCTGTAAGCGTATGACCTTTGCAATCCAATACGACATAGCTCGCTCCTATATAGAAACACGGCCAGCCTTGGGCATTTGGAATATCGTTTTGCAGTTCATAGACGCCGCCGTTGTTAAGGCTTTGGCAGTTAGTAATCGGTGTTGCGGTAGTATTTACATTAATGGTCCTTTGTTCTGTCTGCCCCATGTTTCCAGCAGAGTCGTTCGCAAATGCTTGGAACGTATGCTGGCCAAGCGCCAGGTTTTCTTCGGTGATTGTGCAGAATATATCTTTGCCAGAGCCCAGCTTGGTCATGGGTTGTATACTGCCATCAAAGTTTACCCAGCAAGTATTGGTGCCGGTCTGCATGTCTATGTCTCTTGTCCGTACGCCTATCGTTACAACCCCTACATTAGCACCATTGTTAGGTGTCGGCGTTACGAAACTGACTTGCGGTATAGTATATTCATTGCAATTTGCGCTGCAGGTCACGGTGCTGCCATCAACATAGCTGCTAGTCATATCGCAGATGTTGTCACCCGTATTCGAACTGGAGTCGATATAGATATCGCGGTTGTTTGCGCAGATTGTGTTCGGTCCTATTTGGCTGTTGGTGAACGAATTGAAATTAATGCCGTAGTCAAAGTTGGTTATATTGCAGTTCTTGATCGTAAAGTTATTCCTGCTGCTGCCCTGTACAGCCGGTCCTGAACCAATGCCATAACCTGTGATCCTGTGGCCCTGGCAGTCCAATACGACATCATTCGCATAAACGTAAAAACAGTAGGAACTGGTAATGTCAGATGTAAGCAGATACGTTCTTCCCCTGACTGAAAGCGCCATGCAGTTGTTTATCTCTTTTGGAGATGGGGGTGGACAGTCCTGTGAGCATGTCACAGTACTGCCATCAAAATTACTACTGCCGACATCACAGGTGTTGTCACCTGTTACCGGATTGGTCTGTATGTTTATGTTGGTCTGGCTGTAACAGGCCAAATTATCTGACACATTGCTGTTGCCACCATTGGAGCCGAGGTAAATACCCTGATTTGAATTGTCGAGAGCTGTGTTGTTGATTATGTTGCTGTGGTGGTTGTTATAACCTAGGTAAATTCCGTCGCTATTATTTGCAACGGTATTATTTATGACGTTGGCATAAGGTGTGCCATATAAGTAAATGCCTTCACTAAAATAGGCAAACTTGCAGTTCTTGACGGTCACGTTGTTACGCCAATTTGCATTAAAGCCATAGCCCCAATAACTATCGGGGTTGGGGCCGGTTACGGTGTGGCCCTGGCAGTCAAGTGTGACATTATCTGCCTGAGCATCGAAGCAGTAATAATAACTGTAATAGTCATTGACATCTTGTGTCAGCAGGTATGTTCTTCCCGGGGTTACAAGTGCTTGACAATTGGTTATTTCTTTTGGCGGGTAGGTGGTCGGACAGCCTGGTCCACAGGTCACGCTGCTGCCATCAGGATCCAGATTACTGCAGATGTTGCTGCCTGTGGAGCTGCTTGAACCATAATCTATGTAAATATCTCGATTCGAATTCATGCATGCCAAATTGTTAATAATATTAGCGTAAGAACTGCTTTGTAAATAAATACCGTATTGATTATTTTCAATGACGGTATTGTTGGTTAATTGATTATTGTTTGAGTATTGAATGTACAGGCCACGCTGGTTGTTATTGGCTGTATTATCGGTGATGGTACCGTTATGACTGTATGAGAAATAGATGCCGTTGTCGAAATTGTTTATGGTGCAGTTCTTGATTGTGACGTTGTCGTGATAGCTTGAGTATACGGCATTATAACTACCAGTACCTGTTATCGAGTGACCGGCACAATCTAGCGTGGCGCCATTGCCGTTTATGTAGAAACAATCATTGTAATTTGCGCTGATGTTCTGCGTCAGTAGATAATTAGTGTCGCCGTACAAGCTCTGGCAACTGGATATGTTAACGGTCTGTAGCGGGCATTGCGTGCATGTAAGCGGGTTCGAGTCATCGTCCTGCTTCTTGGTACATGTGTTGTCGCCGTAGTTGTTGGTAGAACCGCTGTCCAAATAGATGTCCTGGTTTGTATTTGAGCAGACGGTGTTGTTAGAGAAGTTGTTGTAGGTGGAATATTGAGTCGAGTATATACCGTAACTGTTTGTCCGTATTGTATTATTGTTGATATTTTTGTAGCTCGAACCCCATAACGTTATGCCATTTTCTATGTTGTTATAAATCGTATTGTTCTCGATTGTTCCGTTATTTGAGTTTGCAAAAGATATACCGCCACCTAAATTAGTTATGTTGCAGTTCTTGATTGTGATGTTGTCGTAGCCAGGACTATTTGGACTGACTATGCCGTATAGCCCCTGTTCACGTTGTCCGCGTATAGTGTAACCGTTGCAATCAATCACTACATTATCAGCTGCTATTCTCATACCGTAAGTTCCGGAACATGACAGGTCCTGAGTCAGTGTCACGTCGCCTTGTATTTCCTGACCGCAGACTCCCTGGGTGAAGCTCCATGGACAGCTGACCAAGCAGGTCAGCGGATTCGAATCGTCGTCGCGCTTGTTCGTGCAGGTGTTATCTCCAATGTTGTTGCTCGAACTTGATGACAGAAAAATGTCATAGTTTGAATTCGCGCAAGCCGTGTTGTTGGTGAAATTGTTGTAGCTGTCGTAAATCAATATGCCATAGTTATTGTTATTTAAAATGTTGCTCGTGAATGTGTTGTTGGTTGCGCTGGATTCGATTCGTATGCCGGAGGCGCCATTATTTAATGAGATTGTATTATTTTCTACAACTCCATATCGGCTACCGGCGTACTGTATACCGGTATTCTGGTTGTTTTTTACAGTATTGTTTATGATTGTGCAATTATGGCTTGAAGCAATTGTCATACCTACGTTCTGATTATTGGCTGTGCTGTTGGTGATGTTGGTGCCGGATGCGGATGCTAGGTAAATACCGTTTTGTCGATTGTAGCTGGTCGTGCTGTTTTCTATGCTGGAATTCCAGCTTGAGTCTATGTAGATGCCGTAGTAGAACCTCGTTATGTTACAGTTATTGATCGTCGTGTTCGTGCGGCCGTTAACATATATTCCGTAGTTGTTCGAGCCTGGGCTGTCTCTTATGTAGTGGCCGGCGCAGTCGAAGACGACGTTGTTCGCACCGATCCTCAAACCCTCGTTTGTGGAACAATTGAGGTCGTAGCTAAGCGTCGTGCTAGTTGTTACTGTGTCGCCGCAACATACGGACGGGTTTGTATAACCGAGCGTCGTCATGCCGCTGTCCTCGAAGTATGGAATCGCATCGGACCTGTTGACTCCGTTCAGTTTTGCGTCGCACAGGTTTGTCGAACCCCAGTAGTTGTAGGTGAAGTTGTTGCCCGTGCTTGATAATAGATCGACATTAAAATTCGAATTTTCGAATACCCAATTATAGTTGATCGTGTTGTTCGAGCTTCCTATTATCAGACCTCCGCCGTTATAGCTTATGTTGTTGTATGTGACATTGTTGTACATGGC
This sequence comes from uncultured archaeon, assembly GCA_964353775.1. GTDB lineage: Archaea > Aenigmatarchaeota > Aenigmatarchaeia > Aenigmatarchaeales > JAHLMS01 > JAHLMS01. The sequence goes on from CAYGWB010000006.1 coordinate 75,733, forward strand.
TGTGTTAAAGATGTAGACAGCGGTTGTTGATATCGCGTAGAAAGTGTTGTTGTAAACAGTACTGTTATTGCCGGAACTTAAACGCAAGCCTGTCGATCCGTATGTGAATACGTTGTTGCTTATTTTGTTGAGGAGCGGTCCGTTTTCTAATGATACACCTGTATTAGAATTTTGATTCAACGTATTATTTTCTATGATATTGTCGTGTGATGCTTGATATACTTCGATTCCGTAATTGTTGTATTCTGCCGTGTTATTGAAGATGTTGCTCTGGGAAACACTGCCAACGGCGATGCCATTGTACCAATTAACGACAGTGCAGTTCTTAATCGTGATGTTCGTACTTCCGTAAGAAGATATCCCGTCTCCATTGTTGCCTGTACCTGTGATCGTGTGGCCGGCACAGTCGAGCGTTATGTCGTCCGCACCGATCGTGATGCCGGCGCCGGTGCAGTTCAGGTTACGCGTGAGCGTCACGTCGCTCATCATCGTTTCGCCGCAGCCGCAGAAACTTCCGGTCTCCTGCAGCGTCGTCAGGTCGATATCTGTATAGAACGGGAGCAGGTCGGTTCGTGTTATATCATATAGTTTGATGTCGCAGTAAGGCGCGCCCCAGTAGTTGTAGGTGAAGTTGTTGCCTGATCCTCCGGACTGATAAGCGTCATACTGTGTGTTGTTGTATATTCTGTTGAAGTTCATAGCACTATTGGAACTGAAATAGATGTAAACGCCGTAATTTTTGTTATTGTTGACTGTATTATTGATAAGGGTATTATTTATGCTAGTGTAGAGGTAGATTCCATCATCATTATTGTTATTGGCCGTGTTTGCTGTTAAATTATTATAATGGCTGGTGTCGAGGAAGATACCGTGCTGGTTGTTATTAGCTGTGTTTCCTGTCAGGCTGTTGACTGAGCCATAGATGTAGATACCGTGCTGGTTGTTATTAGCTGTGTTTCCTGTCAGGCTGTTGTTTGAGCTTGCTTCAAAATTAATGCCGATTTGGGTGTTATTATTAGCAGTATTGTTTATCAAAGCATTAGCATTGTAGGCGGTGTAGTAGAAATATATGCCATGTTTGTTATTATTAGCAGTGTTATTTATCAGAGTGTTGTATTCGGAGCTGTCGCGGAAGAAAATACCATATTCAGTATTATAGTTGGCGGTGTTGTTGGCTAGGGTATTGTTGTTGGATGTGGAGACGAAGATGCCGTACCGGAAATGCGTTACATTGCAGTTCTTGATTGTCACATTCGTTTTACTATAAAGATATATTCCGTTTCCTGTGTTCGAACCGCTTATCGTGTGACCGTCACAGTCCAACGTGACGTCGCTCGCGCCGATCGTTATGCCTGCTTCAGGACAGGTCAGGTTCTGCGTGAGCGTCACGTCGCTCATCATAGTGTCGCCGCAACCGCAGAAGCCTGCGGTTTCCTGGAGCGTCGTAAGGTCGAAGTCCGTGTAGAACGGCAGCAGGTCGGTTCGTGTTATATTGTATAGTTTGATGTCGCAGTAAGGCGCGCCCCAGTAGTTGTATGTGAAGTTGTTGCCTGAACTGCTCGTCTGGTAAGCGTCGCGCTGGGTGTTGTTGTAGATTTTGTTGAAGTTTAGGTCATTATTGTTGGATCCTAGATCAAACCAGACGCCATTGCGTTTATTACTGTAGATAGTATTGTTAATAAGAATATTGTCTGGACTGTATGCAAGGTAGAGACCGTAGTAGAAGTTGTTGTTTGCCGTATTATTGTACACTGTGTTATTGGAGCTGTAAAATAGCTCTATGCCAGTAATGGAACTATTTTTCGCTGTGTTGTTCGTTAGGATATTGTTAGTGCTTGATTGGACAAATATACCAAATTGGTCGTAATTTGCAGTGTTGTTGATCAATGTATTATTTTGGCCGGAATTAATTTTTATACCGATATCATTGATGTTGTAATTCGCCGTATTATCGATTAGGGTGTTGTTGTAGCTGTAATCGAGCAATATACCGTATCTGGTGTTGTTGCTCGCAGTATTGTTTTGAATGAAATTATTATCAGAAGAAGAAAGTAGCTCGATACCGTCCTGGTTATAGATGACTTCGTTTGCGAATACTGTATTGTTTTCGGATGAAGCAAAAATCAATATTCCGGAATTTCTATTGTTGTATGCCGTGTTGTTGGCGACTGTATTGTTGTTGGAGTCTGAGGAGAGTTCGATGCCGTATCCGTTACTATTCGCTATGTTGCCGGTAATCGAATTATTTATACTCCTTAATAGGTTGATTCCTTCAGCTGTGTTATTGTTGGCCGTGTTGTTCGTGATGATGTTGTTGTTGGAGTTGGATTCGATATCAATGCCGACGGCGTTGTTATTCGCAGTATTATTTATTATGGTGTTATCGGAACTGGCGCCAATACTTATGCCGTTGGTGTTGCTATTGAGCGTGTTGTTGATGTACGTATTGTTGGAGCTTTGATCGACACCAATACCGTTGTACGTGTTGTAGCTGACTATGTTGTTTATCAAAGTATTGTTGTCGGAATTAGAAATTATTCTGAAACCGCTGTGACTGTTGCCATTAATCATATTGTCAGCAAATGTATTGTTTGTGCTAGTAACGAGAGAAGCGCCATAATTGAAGTTTGTCACATTGCAATTTTTGATTGTTACGTTGCTTCTGCTGCTGAGAGAGATGCCGAATCCTGTCGTATCGCCGGTCAGGCTGTGGCCGGCGCAGTCGAGCGTGACGTCGTTCGCTCCAATCGTGATGCCGGCGCCAGTGCAGGTCAGGTTCTGCGTGAGCGTAGTATCGCTCATCATAGTGTCGCCGCAGCCGCAGAAACTTCCGGTCTCCTGCAGCGTCGTCAGGTCGATATCTGTATAGAACGGGAGAAGTGTGGTTCGCGTGATATTGTACACATTGATATCGCAGTAAGGCGCTCCCCAGTAGTTGTAGGTGAAGTTGTTGCCTGAACTGTCGGACTGAGAAGCATCATAGCCTGTGTTGTTGTAGAGTCTGTTGAAGTTGAGGATATTGTTGTTTGAGTTGGATTCGAGGGAGATGCCAATATCGCTGTTGTTGTAGGCTGTGTTATTTTCTATCGTGTTGTTTTTTGATTCATAGAAATGGATGCCGGAAATGCTGTTCGCGGCTGTGTTGTTGGTTATGGTGTTGTTGTTACTGTCCCAAGCAACATACACGCCATAATAACTTTTAATGAGACTGTTATCCCTAACAATATTTTTGGAAGAATAGTACAATGACATACCGTTGCCGCTTGTATTAATGAAGTTGTTGTAAGAGATCAAGCTGTAATTCATTGAATTCGTATTAATACCGTTACCGTTGTTCCAGAACGTGTTGTTCGTGATTGTGTTATTTATCGTTGTGTTATCTGTTGTGCCCCGGAGATATATTCCTCCGTTCAGCGAGCCGCTTATGTTATTGTTGGTTACTGTGATAGAGTGAGTGTAATAATCGCCGAATATTCCAACATTGTTATTGTTTAGTGTATTATTGACTATGAAGGTGTTGTTTGCCTGGTCGTAGTTAGGAGAAATAATAATGCCGCGAGAATATTCCTGAATGTTGCAGTTCTGGATTGTTGTATTGGAGCTGTTCGTATAGATTCCATAGCTTTCTGACACAGAGATTCCCGGTCCGTTCAAATAGTAGTCATCACATTCCAGGACGACATTCGGTGCCTGAATGTCGATACATCTACCAGTCGACTGGTTGCCGGTAATATTATCGAGTAGGATGTATGTACCGCTAGAACTGATGTTCTGGCAGCTGGAGATTGAAATCAGTGAACAGTCATACGGGCAGGCTACACTGTTAGCATCGTCATCCGTCTTGTTGTTGCAGATATTGTCGCCCGTGTTGTTACTGCTCGATGCCAGTTCTATATCATTATTAATATTGTCGCATGCTCTGTTTTTCGTCATTGTATTGTTGGTGCTATTGAAGACATAGATGCCGGTATCGGTGTTGTTGTAGACTGCGTTGTTGGCTAACCTGTTGTTTTGGGATGTGGTGTTCAAGTAAATGCCATAAGTGTTGAATGCTACGCTGTTGTTGGTGACATTGCAGTTGTCTTCGTACAACAGTTTGATTCCTATGTAGTTCCTTTGGACATCGCTGTTTGCGATCGTATTGTAGGAAGGTCCCACCAGGTAGCAGGATAAACAATTCGATTGACAATAATAGTCTATTGGGCATCCGGATGGAGCTGCGCTCCAGTCGCAGACCTCTCCCAACGACTGCTCCCATATTTCGTTGCCGCAGGTCGGACCAGAAGTCGGCGGGGCGGCCTCATCAAGAATGCCTTCTTGGATGTTGTCATATGCTTTGGTATTATTCAATATGTTGAAAGATGAGCGGTTGATGCATATGCCTCTTGTGTTGTTGTAGGCCGTATTATTGTAGAGCGTGTTGTTGTTGCTGTTGAAGAGATAAATGCCGTTGGTGTTGTTGTAGAGCGTGTTGTTATTTAGCGTATTGAGGTTGCTGGAATGGATATATACTCCACGGCCGTTCGAGAAGGTGTTGTATATCGTGTTGTTGGTAAGTATGCTCATGTTGCTCTGGTAAACATAGACTCCGACACCCGTGTTGTTGTATAAAGTGTTTCCTGTTAGAGTGTTGTTGGTGCTGGTGTCGATTTGTATGCCGTACTGAGTGTTGTTGTAGAGCGTGTTGTTGGTCAGGATGTTGTTGCTGGTAGAAATTAATATGCCTCTGCTGTTGCTGTTGTAGACTGTGTTATTGTATATTTCGTTGTATCTGGCATCAGTTACGAGATAGATGCCAAACCCAGTTGTATTGTAGACCGTGTTGTTGTTTATTTTGTTGTAAGAGCTGACCGAGAGGTAGATACCGCTATTCGGATTGTTGTATATCGTGTTGTTGGTAAGGTTGTTGTAGTTGGAGTAATATCCCAGTTGGATACCGGTGTTGGTATTATCGTGGATTATGTTGTTGGTTATGGTGTTGTTGTTACTGGTTTTTAGATAAATACCACGACCATTCGTGGTGCTGTTGTATATGCTGTTGTTCTTAATGCTGTTATTGTTACTGAATTCGAGGTAAACGCCGGTATCGGTGTTGTTGTAGAGCGTGTTGTTGGTCAGGGTGTTGTTGGAGCTGTAGTAGAGGTAGATGCCCTGTTGGAAACTGTTTATTATACAGTTCTTGAAGGTGACATTTTGTTTTGAGTTGACACTAATTCCATAGTTTGTATTCGAACCTGTGATAGAGTGGCCGTCGCAGTCGAGGACAATGTTGGTCGCGTTGATGTTCAGACCGTTGCCTGGACATGGGCCGAGGTTGTTTGACAATATTGTACTTGAGTTTATGTTGTCGCCGCATGCTATGCCCGGCGTCCCCAACGGCGCGAATTTCGAGAAGTTCGTTATGTTGGCCCAAACGTAGTTGCTTGCGCTGTTTACCCCGGTCGGTGTGACTTGCTGCCACATGTTGCTGGAGTTGTAGCGATATAAAAGTAGCGTGTTCTCGTCGACTCCGTATGGCAATGGCTCGTTGTAGCTGACGTTGATCATCGCCCAAGCCCTCGGTGGATCGTAAGGTGGCCTAGTGCCGGTAGGGCCAGTCGTGTTCGTCGCGTTGAAGTATATGCTAATGTTACCGGGCGCGGAAGGCGGCGTTGTGACTGGCCCGATAGCGAAATCCTGGCCTAAGAATGAAATGTTGGCCGTACTTAGCGTGATGTTAAGTCCCGTATTGTTCGCACAATTTTTCGAGTAGTAGTCCCATGCCGTGTTGTTGTATATTTTTGTGTTGTTTATGAAGGAGTTGTTTCCGGCGGTTATATAGATACCATTCGAGAAGCCCGTTATGCCGCAGTTCTTTATCGTCACGTTGTTGAAAGAGGTTAAATCTAGCCCGGTGCCTGAACCAGAACCGATGATATAATTACCCTGACAGTCAATTAATATGTTGCTCGCTCCGATTATCAAACCGTTTCCTGTGCATGTCAAGTTGCTTGTGAGATTTGTATTAGATGTTATTGTTTCGCCAGGACAAATTGTTATCGGGCCATAATCAAGTGTGGTCATGGGTTCGTCGGTGTAGTACGGCGTCATTTGGCTCTTAGCAATTCCAGTAATCTTTGCGTTACAGATATTCGAGACGCCCCAGTAGTTGTAGGTGAAGTTGTTGCCTGTTCCTGATACGTGGTTCAGATCCCAGGTAGTGCTGTTGGTTATCCTGTTGAAGATAATTGTGTTGTTGTTACCGTCGCTCCATGTATAGATTCCTATACCAGTGCTGTTGTAGAATGTGTTGTTGGTTATGGTGTTGTTATTGCTATAGTAGAGGTAGATGCCTCTGTAGTTGTTATTCATAGTATTGTTGTAGATGGTGTTATAGTGGCTTTGTTCAATAGCCATGCCGTTAGTGCCGTTATTCATTGTGTTGTTGTGTATGTCATTGTATCGACTACTGTCGATATACACTCCCATCTGTGTGTTTTTGAAGAACGTATTGTTGGTTATGGTGTTGTTGTTGGAGCTGTACCCGAGGTAGATGCCGTACTGGGTGTTGTTGTATGCTGTGTTGTTGGTGACAGTGTTGTTGGTGCTGGAGTAGGAGTAGATGCCGTTTTGGCTGTTGTTGTAAAGAGTGTTGCCGATTAGGGTGTTGCTGTTGCTGGAGGAGAGACTGATGCCCCCGCTGTTGTTGTAGGCTATGTTGTTAGCAAGGGTGTTGTTATTGGAGCTGGAGGAGAGTTCGATACCGTTGTTGACTGTTTGATTATAGGCTGTGTTGTTGATAAGAATGTTGTTGGTTGAAAGAACCAGCCAGATGCCCCGAATGTTACTGTAGACTGTGCTGTTGGTTATGGTATTGTTGTTGCTGGATTCTAAATAGATGCCGTACCAGAAGTTACGCACACTACAATTCGCTATGGTTACATTATTGCGACCAGATGCGTATATGCCGTTTCCTGTTCCAGAGCCACTCAGTGTATTGCCGGCGCAATCTATATTGATGTTATTTGCACCAACAGTCAGGCCGCTTCCAGTGCACGTGAGATTGCTCGATAGCATGACATTCGATGTCACTGTGTCGCCGCAGCATAAGCCTCCGGTCTCCTGCAAGCTCGTCAAGTCAAAGTCCGTATAGAACGGTAGGAGGTCGGTTCTGGTGACGTTGTAGAGTTTGATGTCGCAGTAGGAGTTGTTCCAGTAGTTGTAGGTGAAGTTGCTACCAGAACTGCCAGACTGGTAAGCGTCGTACTGAGTGTTGTTATAGATCCTGTTGAAGTTGAAAGTGTTGTCGGGGCTGTCTTTGAGGTAGATACCGTAAGTGCTTTTGTAGACTGTGTTGTTGGTTATGGTATTGTTGCCGGAGTTGAAATCGAAATATAAACCATATATGGTGTTGTTGTAGATTAAGTTGTTGATTAAGGTATTGTTGTCGCTGTAAGTGGAAGATAATCTTATTCCGGAGTCGCTGTTGTTGTAGGCTGTGTTGTTAGCAAGGGTGTTGTTGCTGGAATCGAGACTGATGCCGTGATTGTTGCTGCGGGCTGTGTTGTTTGTTAGGGTGTTAAAGCCGCCCTGGTATATATGCATACCACTATACTTGTTCTTATAGGCTGTGTTGTTCGTTAGGGTGTTGTTGTAGCTATAGTCGAGCTCGATGCCGTGGCCGTTTGTAGCATTGTAGACTGTGTTGTTGGTCAGGCTGTTGTTATTGCTTTGGTAAACGAAGATGTTTTTGCTATTATTGTAGACTGTATTGTTTGTTATAGTGCTATAGTTACTATAATAAGAGTAGATGCCGTATCCAAACTTACTGATGTTACAATTCGTTATAGTTGCATTATTACGGTATATGTAGATTCCATTTGACCCTGTACCGGTCAAGCTATAACCAGCACAATCTATGGTGATATTATTTTCTTCTACGATTAGACCGTCTCCGGTACACGAAAGGTCGGTTGGAAATGTTAGATCTGCAACTATAAGATCATTACAACAAAATACTGGACCATAGTCAAGTGTGGTCATGGGATCGTCAGTATAGTAGGGCAATAGCCAGCTACTCGAAACATTTTTCCTCGTTGCATTACAGACGTACGGAACGCCCCAGTAGTTGTACGTCAGGTTGTTTCCTGATCCTGATATTATTTGTATGACCCAGGTAGTGCTGTTGGTTATCTTGTTGAAGATAATTGTGTTGTTGCTGCTGCCTTGGCCGTATGTAGATTCCAGGGTGATGCCGTACTTGTTGTTTAAGATTGTGTTGTTGGTTATGGTGTTGTTGGAGCCGGCTGATAGCAAGATGCCTGGGCCGTTTACGGTGTTGTATATTGTGTTGTTGATCAGGGTATTCTTCTGGGAATAATACCCGACATAGATACCGTAGCTGTTGTTGTAAACTGTGTTGTTTGTTAGGGTGTTGTACCAGCCGCTTGATACTGAGATGCCGTACCCGCTGTTGTTGTATGCTGTGTTGTTGGTGACGGTGTTGTTGCCGCCGGTAATTACAAAACCGCTAAATTGGTTGTATACCGTGTTGTTGATTACGAGGGCGTTTGAGCTGGACTCGAGATAGATGCCGAAGCTGTTTGTAGTTCCGTCAACTGTATTGTTTATCAGAGTGTTGTTGTTGCCTATAGAAAGATGAATGCCGTAGCTGGTGCTGTTGTAGACAGTGTTGTTGGTTATGTTATTGTTGTTGCTATTTGAGAGATCGATGCCGTACTTGTTGTTGTAAATATTATTGCTGTCGAAGATGTTGTTGTAAGTGCCGCCACCCGAGATTCTTATACCATAGTTGTTGCTATAGAGGGTATTGTTGGATATGGTGCTGTTGCCGTATTCTAGATTGATGCCTTCGCTGTTGTTGTATGCTGTGTTGTTGGTGACGGTGTTGTTATAGCCGCCTAGGTAGATGCCGTACTGGGTGTTGTTGTATGCTGTGTTGTTGGTGACGGTGTTGTTGTTGCCATATATGTAGATGCCGTAGGTGTTGTTGTAAAGAGTGTTGTTGGTTAGGCTGTTGTTGTGGCTGTCTTCGAGGTGGACGCCATAAGAGAAATTTGTCATCATACAATTCTTTATTGAAGTGTTGACAATGTTTGGATTTGTGTTTAGAACGTATATGCCATTTCCAGTGCCTGTACCCAATATTGTATGTCCTGCACAATCCAACGTGATGTCACTATTGTCTATTTCAATCGTCTCTGTAGGATCAGTCGTAAGCGTGCAGGTAGAAGTCCCGTCATCCCATGTTCCGATGGAACTGCAATCACCTCCGGTATTATTTATGAATTTTGTGGAGGGCCTAGGCTGGATCCAGATGTGATGCGGCTCGCTAAGATCCTGATCAAATGAGTATGAGCCTGCGCTGTCGGTCGTGAACTGGTTGTGATTGCGGTAGCTGTCCACATACATGTGGTAGGCTGTGTTGGGAAAGAGACCGATCACTGTTAGTCGGCTTGAGGCCGCACTCGAATTGATCTGCATGTCGACCATCTCGGGCGGTGCATCCAACGTCAGAGTAATTACTTCAGAGCTCATTACGGAAACGTTCACATAGGCAGAATTGTTCAGCTGCAGGAAATTGCCTGTCATTGACATGGGGCCGATTATCGTTCTTTCAGGCAGTAGAAGTGTCGGTTCTGGCGGCGGAAACTCCGGTGTCGGCTGCTCAGGCGCTTCCGGCTGAACTGGCTGTTCTGGCGACTGAGGAACTTCTTGCGTCAGTTCCGGCTGGATAATCTCTTGCTCAGTCACATTCTTTGGAATCGGACCGATCTTGCCGAAGAAAACGACATAGATAAAGTTCATTATCGGCTGATCGGGGGCGAGCTCTTGATAGCCGATGTTGTCGAATATCACGTCGGTTTCCGTACATAGGTTGTCAATCATGATGACATTGTCCGTTGAGAAAGGAATGGTCTGGTTGCCGGACTCGACATGAATATTGTCCGCACAGTTTTCCGTCTTATATTGGTCGAATACTATATGGGTTACAATTATCTTCTGCGAGGTGTCAACGACCAGTTCGGTCATACCCTCCCACTCGTCACCGCTCATGCTAGGAAAGCCTATTATATAGGCCGTCGGCCTGAAAACGGTCGTAACCAAGGCGAGCGCCAAGAATATGACGATTATCGGCACTAAATCGGCAACTGTAAGGTTGCGGGTACCCTTCCGCATGCCATGAAATAGCCTACTGGAGATTATAAAACGCCTCTTTGACACATGAATTATTCAGAAACGGCTAATAAATCATTATCCCTTACCCGAAACCAGCTTAATATCATCGGCCATTATGGTCCTGCGGCCGGCATGCTTGGCCAGGGCGGCCGCCTCGGTCGCCAGCTCCAGGCCTATGTCCTCCACGGTCTTGGCCAGTTCGGCTATTGCCGAGGCGGATATACGCTCGACGCCCGCTTTCCTGGCCAGGCGCTCGATCGTAGCCAACGGTAAAGACATATTTATCGATTTGCGTCAGTTCCTTATATATAGTGGGGTCAAAAATGACCGATAACTTTAAATACTACCTCATGGCAAATTACTTTATAGATTTATATTGATTTTACTACGATGCAGTAAATATGTGGTGAAATTGTGCCCGTAAAATCCTTGAAAAAAGAGATAAAATGCCCGGAATGTGGATGTACCCACTTCTTTGAGGACGAGTCGAGGGGAGAGCGCGTCTGCGCCAAATGCGGCCTTGTTCTAGAGGAAAGCATGGTCGACAGCTCGCCGGAATGGCGTGCGTTCGACGAGGACCAGCGCTCCAAGCGAACCAGAGCGGGCGCTCCGCTGACGTTCACAAAGCACGACAAGGGGATGACCACTGAGATAGGCCGCGGACGCGGTGAGATATTCAAGGTCGCTCCTGAGAAGCGCGCCCAGTACTACAGGCTTACAAAATGGCAGAAGAGGCTCGTTGAGAGCAAGGACAGGAACCTCTCGTTCGCTCTATCGGAGCTCCAGAGGCTCATCAGCTTCCTCGGACTGCCGCGTTCTGTTCACGAGGAGGTCGCCAAGAAGTACGAGCAGGCCGTCGAGCGAGGTCTCGTACGCGGCCGTTCAATGGAGTCCGTCATCGCGGCTCTTCTTTATGCTGTAACACGCGAGCTAGGCACTCCGCGCACGCTCGAGGAGATAGCCGAGGCGAGCGGAATCGAGCGCAGGGAGATCGGTAGAACGTACAGGTACATCGCCCGCGAGCTGCACGTACGCATACTGCCCGCTCCACCGCAGGACTACGTCCCGAGGTTCGCAAGCATGCTCGGCCTTTCGGACAAGGTCCAGGCGAAGGCGATACAGTTCCTGCGCCTGGCCAAGAAGAACGAGGTCACGAGCGGCAAGGGCCCGACAGGCGTCGCCGCTGCCGCACTTTACATTGCTGCTGTTCTAGAAGGGGAGAAGCGCACCCAAAGGGAGATCGCCGATGCCATCGGTGTGACAGAGGTCACTATCCGTAACAGGTTCAAGGAACTCGTTGAGAAGCTGGGCATCGAGGACGAGGTCGAGAAGAAGGTGCGCGAGGAATCCTAGATGGCCAGATATGTGGTTGATTGGCACAATTTCAAGAAATTTTCTGATCTTCGCATCATAGATTCTGACACTGCGACCACTTTCATTCCGGACCTGGCGAGCCGCTCAAAGATGCTGGCTATAGCAAAATATGACCAGTACAAGATAGAACAAAAATATCATGTTTCTGTGCCAACCATCAACGTAGAAAGCAAAGTAAGGGAACGGGTGAACGACATAGAGGTCGCGCGTGAAGAGTACTGGATGCGCGAAATCGAAAACGGCATATTGGATACTTGCAAGAACGATACGGATGCCGTAGACGCTATACTCATTCCGAATCTCGATTACTGGGTCAATATTTTCAGCTTCTACCCAGCGTATATGATGATAAACCGTTGGAAAGACTACTCAGGCACGTACAGCAAGAACATTGTGACAATTTTTGACAACCGATGCAATCTGGAGTCCCAGTATCGCAATCGTATCCAGAATTCAGCCTCGTCAATACCGAAAATCCGCATCCCTAGCTTCTGGGAACGCATCATGAACAAACAGAGCGCTACTTAGAACATAGAGAATGTGCCGCTCGAACCGGTCGTTGTGCTCGGCCTTTTCTCGACCCTCTCTTCCAGCACACGTAGTCGCGCGTCTATTGTCTCCAGTTTGCTGAGAATCAGGTCTATTTTCGCATCCATAGACATCGGTGATGAAGCGGTGTAAGGAGAAGAGGGCGTGAATGTTGGCTCTGGTGGAGCATAAGCGGGTGCGGGCTGATAGGGCGTCGGCTGTCGGAACGGCTCAGGCTCTCTCATTCGGAGCCTTTCCAGGTCAGGAGGCAGCGGCTCTCTCTCAAACGCAGCCGGTCCAGGTCCCGGACCGCTCGACATAGGCAGCTCGACATCCCGCTTCCGCTTGAAAACGTCAAGAAGTGCCAAATGGGTTCCTCTCCATCTCTGGTACCTTCTCTATCACACCGAACATCCTCCTCAACTCGTTCTCCAGTATCTGGAAGTGTTCGCGTGACTTGACCAAGTAGCGTCGCCTGCGTTCGGCGTAGAACATTTTTACGTAAAGCCATGCTATGGACTTGTCGATCGGCGTTTCGTATGGTATCGTCGTTATCAGGTTCCCGCGCAGCCAGATGGTTATCGTGCCGTTCTTGTCCTTCTGGGACTGAGTGCCCTGCACGGTCACTATGCTCCACACGGTCGTCCTAGCATCCTTGACGTCGCGGATGCGCCAGGTCCCCCAGAAGTCCGTCGGGTCGCCTGAAACGTCCCATTTTATTATATCCTCATAGAAGTCCGGACTGGTCTTGCGCCAGACCGTTATCAGCAGCTCCTTGATCTCCTTGAAAATGCGGGCGGGATTGTACACGGTCAAAACTATGGGCTTCAGATATTCCGGTGTGAAAACGTCCTCGACTATTCGCCACTCCTTGGGCAAGGTATCACATCCTGGTGAGCGACTTTAAGTCATTCACCATTGTGGAGAGCAGCCTGCGGCCCTCCTCGAAATACTGGTCGCGTTTTGACTTGTAGAAGCTCGTGTGCCAAATCATGCGCATGAACTCGTATAACAGTGAGCGCTCCCAGACGGTGTCCTGCGGGTATTCTGTTCGCAGAGCGCCGTCGATCATTATCGTGGCCGTTCCGTGGCCCTTGGAGCTCGAGCCGGACAAAGAAACGCCTATCATATAGTAGGAGAACTTGTCCAGGTCCTTGTTTACCTCCCAGTTTACCGTGAACACCTCTGGATCTCCCTTTGACCAGGCGAACTTCCTCTCATGCACGGTCTCCTCGTGCACGCGCCAGACTGTCGAAAGTATGCGCGGTATCTCATGGTAGAACCGCTCAGGATGCGGCCCAGAATAATGAATGGACATCCTCGGCCTGGGCCTGAGCAAATCGTCATGAATCATCAGTTTTGTCCTTGCAAAGACCATCTAAACACCTTTTCAGATATCTCCTTGACAGCATAAATAGTTTTGCAAACTTTTATATTAGCTGCCGTTGAACTATTGTCATGGTTTTGCTAAAACTGCTGGGCATACTTCTGGTGGTCCTTGGCTTCCTGGTACTCAAATTTTTCCCAGACATAAGCTATCAGAGACCGGAGATGCTGGCGGCCGGACTTTTCATAGGCGCGCTCATGCTCGTAATAGGGATCGCGCTGATAATATTCGGGTGAAACAATGGTGGACAAACCAGTATTCGGATTCGTTTCTCCAGGTTCGAAGGAGTGGGGAATAGAGATGAACGCGCAGACCCACAAAACGCTTGGACTCTACATGCTCATCGGTCCGGGGGCGCCGCCTCCACAGGAGCTGTACAGCAACCAGTCCACTGCCTTCAATTTCACAGGTCCGCCAGGCACGGCTTCCGCCCTTTACTATGCGCTCGTATACCAGCTGGGCAAATGGGTGTACAATGTGGAGAAGGTGGACGAGTGGATAGAGGTGTCACCGACCCACCGACAGTACTACGAACAGACCATGTCCCAGAAGCAGATGCTGGAGGGCGTGATAAAGACAGGACTCGCAAGCGCCGCTTCAGCCGTCGCAGATTACGAACTTGTCCTGCATGACGTGCGAAAGTACAAGGAGGTCCTGGACTACTTCAAGGCCAAGGACGAGCACTCATTGAAGGCCATGTTCATCGACCAGGTCGACATACACACGGGAGAGGGCGTGAGCATGCGTTCGATAGCGCCGCGCTGGCCGACCATAATCGCGGACTTCATCAGGCTCGACGAGAAGGACGTAAACATAGACGCCGTGATAAAGAGGTATTCTGAAACCAGCAGACCGGAGTCCGTAATCCTCGTGACAAAGAACAAGCTCTACCAGGGCTGGAAGAGCACCTTCCTCGAAGCCGCAAAGCAGAGATACGAACTGCTGACCGGGCTGGCAAACGCCAGAAGGAGATCGATAGAGGAGTACAGGAACTGGATAAGACCGCATATCGCGCGCTTCAAGGCCACAAAGCTCGGCACCGCGACAGAAGTAGGCCGGGCCGCTACTTACAAGTCGTTCGCCGACGTCACCGGAATGTCTACTTTTGCCAATAGCATACGACTGCATGCATGGCGCTTCTTCCGACCCATTGAGATCAGGAAGGCGGCAATAGAATTCAAGCCCGGAAAGAACTTCGTGTACGAGCCTTACGACGATTATATGCGTGCCAGATACGTGCTCGATCCGGAGAGAGGGCTGGCAAAGGAATACAAATGGCTTCTAGACCCGCGCAAGTACTGCGACAGATGCAAGAAGTACTATTCGGAGAGCACGACAAAATGCGACAAGTGTGGGTCAGTCAGCCTTTCGGACAGGTTCAGGGCCGACGAGATAGTTGACAAGGAAATAAAGCCGCAGTGGCTTGCAAAGAAGCGCGGGATGAACCCTGGTGAGATGTACTACATCTTCCTGGATGTAAACATCGAACGATACGGCACAAAACTGCCTGTCGGCGAGCTGGAGGACATAACATTCACGGTCCAGACGTTCGTCATGAGCCAGAACGTGCTCATGGTCAAGATGCTCGAACTCTATTGCAGGGACAAGGAATTCGAGCGGTATGTGGACGAACTGCTGGGCGTCAAGCTAAAGGATGAGACTATAGAGGAGATAGTGCGCCGAGAATATCCGGACATTTTCGGAAAGCCTCCAAAGAAACCTTCCGCCTTGGATGAATGGCTGACCGATGTTAAAAAGTCTTGGGCTAGCATATCAGGTGTCGGCAGGAAGCTGTCCGTCCCGAGGACGCCGCCGGAAAGGCGCATGTTCATGTTCATCAAGCCCGGCCCGTACGAGGTCGAGTTCAAGGAGCGAATAACTATGCAATATCTCGGCCCTTCGGGGGCCATGTTCGGTAGCGTGATGGATTTCCTCAAGAAAAAGGCGGGCGTCGGTTAGTATGCCTTATACAATCGGGCTGTCCAGCGGAATCTGGGGCGCAAAGCGCGGTGTCGAACTTCTTGGAATACCGCGAAAGATCGAATGGGCCGCCACGGGCGGTGTAACTTTTGTCGAGGTCGCGATGGAGACCATAACCGAGTTCGACGAGCCGGACATAATTGAAAAGGTAAATCGCGCGAAAAAGCTGGGCCTTACGTTCGGACTGCATGGCGAAGCGTATGCCATGGGCGGACAGGACGTCATGCCGCTGACATCAGCCATCGAGACGGATTACATGAGGTCGCATGACAGGTTGATAAGGCACATCATAGGCGCGAAAAAAATCGGCGCATTGTACATATCTATCCATGCATCGGACGCGCACCCGTTCATCCTGCTTGCACGAGAACTTGAGCCGGCGAGGCTAGTGGATTTCTGGGGCCGAAGATTGGACGTATTCTTCAAAGAGCATCCAAAAATACTACAATGGCTGGCGGAGACGCAGTTTATCAAAGAGATGTACCATGCCTGGAACAAGATGCAGAACAAATGGGCCAATGAGTATGAGAGAATTAAAGAGCGGGCGGAAAAAGAGCCGGAAAGCGTAAAGGACGTGGATATGGAAAAACTAAGAAAGGAGAAACTTTGCGAGGGCCTCAGCGATTATGTGGTCTGCAACGAGCTCGAATACGGAGCTGAACGCGTCGCCTACTACGCCATCGCGAAGTACATGATGGACACCCGAGATCCGATATGGATGGACATCGTGGGAAGGAAGCTCAGCGACGATGAACTGTTCAATGTGGCAAAATCAAATGAGTGGGTGCCGGCCGTTGCCGCCAAATACATGTGGGGCCATTTTCGCCAAGATCTATGTCCGAGCAAACGGTCGCTCACGGATTTCAAGGAAGAGGACGCCAAGGTGCTGATTGAACGATACAAGATATTCTTCAGCTTCGAGACGACCATGGGTATGCACGGCTACGAGTCGTACATGCGACTCGTGCACCTGACACATTTCTATGCGATGATAAAAGCGATAGGATCGCCGATGCTCGGAATGACAATGGACATGGAGCACATGCTCGGCTGCGGCATAGACCCGTCGGACGATATAAAAAATCTCCCGCCAAAGGCCGGCGAGAGCCTGAGAATAGTGCACGTCACGATTCCGTCTCCTCTGAACCCTTCACACCTGCCGGTACCGCTGGCGTCCGAAGCCCAGCTGTACATCTATAGGATGCTACTGGAGATGAGAAAGAAAGGCTTCAAGGACGGCTGGATTCTCTTCGAGCGAGGTGGCGAGGAAGCGATGGTAAAGGAAAGCGTAATGTCGATGCGCAAGATAGTCGAGTACCTGAACAAGGAAATTCCGTTCGAGCAACTGCCGGAGGACTTCTTCGGACTAAAGCCGATGGGGGCGGAAGTAAGGATGCAGGAAGTGAAGATAAAGGAGCACGCACTTGACCCGCTAAAGGGCGTCCTGGCGATTCCGGAAGAGGATTATTCGCTGCTTTCCAAGGCGTCAATAGAGAAAGGCAAGAGGCCCGAGGAATGGGCAAAGGAAAGATACCAGTGAAACGCATTTAAGTAGCATTATCTAATTATTCTCATGCCCGAGGAAGCTGTTGGCCCGAAGCTTAAGAAATTTTCTATCGAAACGAGGATGGAAAGCGCGAACAAGTTCAAGGACAAACTTCTTACGATGTTCAAGAATTACATAAAGGCCATCATCGTCTGGGGCTCGATAACAAGAGGCGACTTCACCGGGAAGTCGGACGTGGACATATACATACTTTTCGATGACACGAAGATGCCGCTGAAGAAGTTCGATGACATACGCGAGAGGGTGGACAGGGACATCGCGAACGTCGCGCGTTCCATCGACCCGCGGCTGCACCCGCAGCCCGTGATCGCGCTGACCGAGTTCTTCACGAACGTGCGTGCCGTCAATCCTTTCATCTACAACATCGTACGCGAGGGCTACGCAGTCTACGACGTCGGTTTCTTCATCCCGATGCGCAAGCTGCTCGAGAAGGGCGAGTTCCCGATAACGCCCGAAGCAGCTGAGATGCGCCTCGAGTTCGTGCCAAAAAGAATCTCGCGCGTCAAGAACGTCAAGCTGCTGATGGTCGTGGACGACCTGTACCAGGCGATGGTCGATTCTGCGCAGGCGGCGCTCATGTTCCTTGGGTTTGTCCCATCACCGCCGAAGGTTCTCGTCCGTGACGTGAAAAGACACTTGATCGAACCGGGCCTACTTGATGAGAAGTACCTCAAGATGCTGGACGAGATGATAACACTCAGAAAGGCCAGCGAGAAGAAGGAAATTAAGGAGCTGAGCGGGCCGCAGGTGGACGAATGGATAAAGAGGACCGAGGACTTCACGGAGCATGTTGAAAAACTTGTCAAAAAGCTTGAGACCGAACGGAAGGCGACGGACATACAGAAGAACTATGAGGTAATGGTCAAGGCGACGGTCGCCGCGCTCAAGTCGCTGGACAAGCTGCCGCCCGAGCCAGAGAAGCTGCCGGAAGCGTTCAAGAAGCACATGATCGAGCCAGGGCTAGTGAGCGATGTGTACGAGGACATACTCGGCAAAGTCATCGCCATGCGCAAGGCCCTGGACAACAAGAAACTTGAGAACGTTCCGGACAGGGACGTCTGGATGACCAAGGAGTATGTACGCAGGTTCGTCGGCGATGTGCGACGTATAATCGAGGAAGGACCGGCGTTGGCGAAGGCCGAGAAACCTAAAGAGGAAAAGCCCAAGAAAGAAAAGAAAAAGTGAAACAATGCGAATTCTAGCAATCGGCTGCTTCCATGGTAAGGTCCCGACCGACCTAAAAAATTTCATACGCAAAGAAAAAATCGACGTCATACTTTTCTCAGGCGACTTTGCCGAACATCGACGGGAACGCAAGTTCGAACACAAGCACGATAAGGAGATAATCGAGCGCCTGCTCGCAGGTGAGGACTATTTTTCGATAATGACCGGCCTGTTCGACCCGAAGTTGCTGCAGTCGTCCGCTGCTGAAGGACTGGAGTCGACGCTGAAGGTCGTATACAAGGTAGTGAAACTGGGCGTGCCTGTCTACTGGATACACGGCAACCACGACCCGAACGAAAGCGAGCTGACAGAGATGGGGCTGAAATGGAGGCTTCCGGACAGACCGGGCTTCCGCTGGCTGCACAGGCAGCGCATCAAGATCGATGGGGTGACGATAGCTGGCTATGGTGGCTACCGAGGGACGACCGGGAAACTGCACCTGCTGAAAGGGATGAAAGTCAGCCCGCTTTTCCGCAGAAAGGTGAACGAGATAGTAACTGAACAACGAAAAGAGATGTCCGCGCTGCTTCGCAGGAAAACGGACATCCTGATGACGCACGACCCGCCAGCAAACACGAAATTGGACTACCTGATAGCTCCCGGACAGGTGCTGAACCACAAACACATAGGCGATGACGTCACGAGGGCCGTCATCGAGAGATATAGACCGCGGCTGGTGCTGTGCAGCCACATGCATGAACGGCGCGGAATCGACAAAATCGGCAAAACCGTGGTCGTAAACACCGGATTTGGCAAGAAAGGCGAGGCCGTAATCATCGAACTGCCATCGCTGAAGGTCGACCTCGTCAAAATTTCAGGCAAAAAAGCGAAGCAATAAAAAGCCACTATGCGCATGTATTTCTTGTGTTAATGAACATGATGCGTGATGCAAGTATGGCAGACCCAACAGGCGTAATAGTAAACTACCACATTGCCTACACCAAGGAAGTTTTCGTAGTCGTACCCGGGATAACGACCAAAAAGGACGCCGCGAAGCTCGTGGGGCACAAGGCCGTATGGTCTGATCCGAAAGGCATCAAGTACAGCGGGACCGTCTCGGGCATACACGGACGTAATGGGACGCTGAAAGTGAAGTTCAAGTATCCGTTGCCGCCTACCGCCCTTGCAAAACCGATAAATATTGCGTAAAAACTAATTCTGGTCCAAATCCCGTCGGGGGCACCAGAATTTCAAATCTTTCTCTCAATTGAGAAGTCCGCCAGAGCCTTGATGTTCTCCTTCGCCTCGCTCGGTGGCAGCAGCTTCCCGACGTCCGTCCAGGCAGAGCTGACAAGCTCGCGGGCCTTGTTCTTGGCCTTCTCGAGGCTGTCATACTTTCTGATTATCTTAATCGCTTCGTCAATCAGCTTGGCGTCGGTCGTGTGCCTGCTGAGTATTTCCAGCAATCTTTTCCTGTCAGTTACGTCGGCAGCCCTCAACGTATAAATCACCGGCAAGCTGCGCTTGCCCTCGGTGATGTCGTCGCCGACGCCTTTGCGTGCAGCGAACTCGCCTCCGCTGAGGCTGAGGACATCATCCTGGATCTGGAAGGACACACCGATCGCTTCCACGAGCCTCCCGAGCGCTTCGACGGTCTTCTCGGGCGCACCCGCTAGGGTGGCGGCAATCTTCGCTGACATGCGGGCGAGCGTCCCTGTTTTGTAGGCGCACATCTGAAGATATTCGGCCTCGCTAAGATTGTCGGCGTTGGCCATACCGTTATGCCAGGCGATATCGCTCGCTTGGCCAAAAGAAATGTTGATCATTTCCTGAGAGTATATTTCATACGCTCTCAGGACGCGGTCCTGCGGGAACTTGTCCTTGTTCTTTATCAGAGTGAGCAAAGGCAAATAGTACATCGCATTGCCTGCGTTTATCGCGATGTCAATTCCGTAAATCTTGTATGTGCACGGTTTTCCGCGGCGCATCTCACCTCTATCTTCGATATCGTCAACCAGCAGCGTGCCGTTGTGTACAATCTCGGGAATTATCACGAAGTCCTTGAGCTTTTTTACGTCAGCGCCGAGCGCTTCTGCAATCAGCAAAAAGAGTATGGGTCGCCAGCGCTTGCCGCCGCGGTCCAGCATGTCCCAGATCGGCGCGGCAATGGCCTTGTCAGCCGCTTCTATATTATATTGCCAGCGGGCCGGGCCGAGCGTGCGCTCAAGCGTACTCTTGTCGTACTTCCTCGGAATCCATTTCTCGATTATCTTGTCTATCTCCTTTGCGCGCTCGGAAAGAATTTTCTCGATGTCCATACAATCAGTTTAGGTCAGATGCTTTTAAAACTATTTTATGAAGGCGTATTTTCTTAGGCCTTCCTCGATCGCAACGAGCGCGACCTGGTTTTTTGGCGGTACGACGTCCCTATCAGGCTTCCACCAGAGAGAAAACGTCTTGTACCACATCTCCCTGTGCAGCTTCTGATATTCATCGAAGCCGACATGGCGCGTCTGATCCTCGAAATTGATGCTTTCCACCACGGACTTGTATTTTTGCTGGACCTTGCCGCTCAGCGCGTGGGCGCTGCAACCGCTGCCGTAAGAACCGATCGCGATCTTCTTGCCTTCCAGCGGTACTTCTTTTTTGTGCTGCTCCTTCAGAAGCGAGATCAGACCGAGAGGCCAAGAGCCGTTGTAGATATTGCCTCTGGTGCTTGTCGCGACCGTGCTGTCGAATATCTTATCATTATAGAATTCTCGGAACTGATGCGTCTGCCTGAACTTCTTCAGGAACGCTGACTCGCAATCCCATCTGTCTTCCGCGCCTTTCGGCTCGGGTTCCTTGCCTGTCTGCGCAAGTATGTCGGTCCAGAGCTCCTTGTCATATCTCCATTCATGCTTGGCCATATGGGCAGCTGCCTTCTCGGCCATGACAGGGAAAGGCAGATGGAAAACAAAATAGTCGAATTCCTTCGTCACGAACTGATTGCCCGTCTTTTCGCAGTAATCCTCGTAGGCGCCAGCCATGGCTTCCATGTAGCAACGTTCCGAATACTTCCCATCGACTATGGGCGTATCCATGATTGGCGGCCTGTAGAAGTCCTTCTCATCCCTTGTGCATATTCCAATCTTTTCGTCGAATTCGAACAGGTCGGGATTTTCTGATATCAGTAGGGCGACGGCACCGCTCCCCTGAGTGGGCTCGCCAGTCGAACCGAACTTGTATTTGGCCACGTCCGTCGCGATAACAATACCATACTTGTGGTCGTTGGCACCGCTGCGGATCCAGTTAAGGTTGTCCTCGAGACCGCATGTCGCAGCCGCACAGGCCATCTTATGATCGTCAACACGGCACTT
The DNA here is from genome assembly GCA_964353775.1 of uncultured archaeon. Classification (GTDB taxonomy): domain Archaea; phylum Aenigmatarchaeota; class Aenigmatarchaeia; order Aenigmatarchaeales; family JAHLMS01; genus JAHLMS01. Next base: position 97,271 of record CAYGWB010000006.1, read on the forward strand.
TCTGAAACAGTCGGGACCGTATCTTTCCTTGTAAATATCGGTCAGTGCGCCCAGAATGTATGCGGCATTGGGTTTACTGGCATCCACACCGGTTTCCGTGCCGACATCGATGCGGCCTATCTGTTTAGGACTAAGGTTCTTTGCTGCCATGGCTTTCCAGGCGGCCATCGTGCCCATGGTGACGGCGTCCTCGGTTATACCTGGTATCGTGCTCTCCTTTACCCCGATGCCGTCTATCAGCTTCTTAGGGTCTATGCCCCTTTTCTCTGCAAACTCGCCCGTCAGGCTTATTCTTGTCTCTGGAAGATAAATTCCAATATAATCGATTCCCACAGGCTCTTTCATATCACTAATTAGTGGTAATTTGTATATAAAACTATCTACGGCAGAGGCCGTGTTCGACAATTTAATAACATGGCGACGATATCTTTTTATGAAATTTCAGCGATTGACTGAGGGCAAAATCAAGTTGAACGTACCGAAGGGCAGGCCCTGGGACGTCTCGGCCTTCTTCAACCCGGACGCGGAGGTCAGCCGCGACCTTTCGGTCGCTGCTTTGCAGGTCTGGCAGAGGATAAAGAAGGAGAAACTGAGCGTATGCGACGCTCTGTCCGGCACGGGCTGCCGCGGGCTGAGATATGCGAAAGAGGTGAAGGGTCTGAGGTCCGTACTTCTGAACGATTCGAACCCAGTCTCTGTGCAGGTGATAAAGAAGAACATCGTTCTGAACAAGCTCGGCAAGATTTGCAAGGCCAGCAAATGCGATGCAAACGTGCTTTTGTCGGGCAAGATGTTTGGCTTCATAGATATGGACCCGTTCGGACCGCCCATCCCATTTCTGGACAGCGCTGCCCGGTCTGTTCTGTGGAACGGCATGCTCGCGATAACGGCCACGGATACTTCCGCGCTGGCTGGCACGTATCCAGAGGCCAGCTTACGCAAATACGGGATACACTCCATGCGCACGGACTACTATGCGGAGCTGGGCATGCGAATACTGGTATCTGCAGTCATCTCCGCCTGCGCCAGGCATGAAAGGTGCTTCCTGCCGGTGTTCTCGTTCGCCACCAGCCACTACTATCGTGTCCTAGGCACAGTCCAAAACAGCCGAACCGCTGCCGGTGAGGCGCTCAAGCAGTTCGGCTATGTCAGCCACTGCTTCAAATGCGGGAACCGGACGATCGGGCAGGAGAAAAGATGTGATATCTGCGGTTCGACGATGGAAACTGCCGGGCCGCTGTGGCTAGGTCAGTTGAACGACAAAAGTTTCTGCCAGGCTGTCATGGCAGAAGTGAAAAAGAGGAAGTTCAGACTGGAACAGCAGAGCATGAAGCTGCTGCAGATGATAGAACAGGAGATAGAGCTGCCACCGCTGTACTATGACCTGCATATCATTGCAAAGTTGCACAAGAGGTCGATACCGAGAATTGAAAATATGATGGAAGAACTGCATAAAAACGGGTTTGTTGCCGGCAGGACGCATTTCTGTCCGACGGCAGTGAAAACTAACGCTAAACTGGCGGAGCTGCTGAAGTTTTTCTGAAACTATCTAACTACGCCCTGCTTAATGGCCTTGTAATGCAGCAAGACGTCATACGGCTTCTGCTCCACCTCGTTGTCTTTGTAATAACCGTTTAGATCAGCGTTGGCCTGCCTTGCCAGCATATAGGCCATATTTTCTGGCAAATTGCGTATTTCCTCCGGTGACATATCTTCTATGCTACCCATCAAGACACCTCAGTTTTGTTATTCCCGCCACTCCAGTTTAAATGTTCTACGTCGTAAACGATTTGAGTTTCATTGTCTGTATGCCGAAACTCTAGGTTTGATTGTTTGGCGTCATAAATGATTCGACTTCCATTGCCTGACACATTAGGCAAATATGTTACGTTGCACATCTCGGGATGTTCTTTCATAATTTTTTCTATTGCCTCTGTGTTGGTTCGATTTTCTCCAGTCATCTCCCAATTTATTGCCTTACAATCGGTTTGATTTTCTCCCGGCATCTCAATTCACCTCATTCAATCCAACAGAGCGATATCTTGCGAGACCATGACCTTGTCCCTCGATTTTCTGAAATCTGTGGTCATTGTTGATCACTTCGCTCTTACCATCCTGCCTTTTATACGATTATAAAAAGGACACTTGCCCACACGAGGCCAGAAGCACTGCGGCCCCAAGCAGGTTCCCATACCCTTATAGAAGTAACACGTCTTGACCGTATCGCCCTTGCGGATTACCGTCGGCCTCTTCGGCTCGACGCGTCTGAAAAGTCCGACGCCGCCCCTGATCTCGGATTCGATTTCAGTTACCATAATTAATCACACCTCAGTAATGAATATTGGGTCTAGGTGGTATATAAAACTATCTTTCAGTAGTAAAACTAGAACATATGTTCGAAAACTGAAAGGTCGACCTTGCCGTTCTTGACATCTATTCCGTCCGCCCGAAGCCTTGCTATCTTTCCTTTAACACCGCCCGGACCGCTGTAGCCACCTATCGAACCGTCCGAACATACGACCTTGTAGCATGGGGCGTTCGAGTCGTTCGTCGCAAGCATCCTCGCGGCGGCGCGCTGGTGGATGCCCAACGCTGCTCCGAGGGCCTTGTAGGTCGTGACCTTGCCGCGCGGTATCGATTTCAGAAGGTCCTGGAACGCCCTTCTCAGCATCTGCTTCGCCAGCTTGCCCTGGTAACCGCAGTTCTTGCAGCCCCAGACCTGACCGAGCTCGGTCACGTACAGCATGGTTTGCCGCCTGCATTTCGGGCAGATTTTCATTCAACCGCTTCCCAGATGCTCGCGCAGCACGTCCGCTATATGTCGGAAGTCCTCCGACGTACAGTCGTACACGCGTTTTTTAGCTATGCCGAACGGTATGAAACCGTCGGTGTCCATTCCGCAGGTGTTATAGCCTTCGATGTGCTTGAGTGCGGCACGTACGAGCTTCCGTCTGTGCTGGAAAAGCTTCGAGACTATCAGCCAGTAGAACTTGTCCGCTTCAAAGTCCGGCTGCTTCGACCTCAGACGGACTATTGCACAGTCCACGTCAGGTGGAGGGTTGAAATTGCCTCTGGCTATCTTCCCCATGAATTCCGCCTCGCAGTAATGTTTGACCGCCACGGTCAGTCTGGACCAATCCGGACCGCCAGGTTTCGCAACTATTCGATGCGCGAACTCTTTCTGGTAGAGGAGGACGGCTGCCTTGAACTTCTGTTCTATTAATCTCGCTGTGAACGGCCCGGAAATCACGAACGGCAGGCTCGCGACGGCCTTGTCGAACTTAGGCCATTCGACCTCCAAGGCGTCGCCCGTGATTATCTCGACGTTCGGCCAGCGACCGACGAGCCCCCCGGCCAAGGCAAAATCCTTCTCAATCGCAATCACTTTCTTTGCCCTTGCGGCAAGTATTTCGGTGAGAGCCCCCCGGCCGGGTCCTATCTCTAAAACTATGTCAGTATTATGGACGTCCGCATAATCGGCCATCCGCTCAGCGATCATCGGGTTTCGCAGAAAGTGCTGGCCGAAGGCGCGCCTGCGTCTGGATGTCATGTCAGAAGTTGAGTTCTGAAGGTTTAAAATCTTCGCATGGGCGGACCGAGTGCGAACAGCCTGAACCGTTCGTTCTCGTTCTCTATCTCCATGAATATGCGCTTGGCTATCAGTCCTGCCGGATCAGGCAGAAGTCGGACGCGGGCCTTGATGTCCTCGAAGGACTTGAAAGGACCTTTCTTCCTCTCATCGAGCATGTCGAACATGTGCTTCTTTCCAACACCGGGCAGCAGCTCGAGCTGATGAGTGCGCGTCGAAATCGGCTGGGACTTGTTGTAGAACTCGACGAAACGCGCCTCGTTGTCACGTACGACCTTCTCGACTATGAAGGGAAGCTCGCTCTTAGCAAACGTTGTCAGATCAGCTATGGCTATCCTTCGCTTGACGTGGTCAATCTCCTTCCGTTCGCCGTCCCCTATGTAGACCTTGTCACCGTGCTTCAGCGTTACGCCTTCGCGGGCGATCGCTTCAAGAATAGTAAAGTATTTGTCGCCCAGCAGCTGCACTATCGGGTCAGGTCTGCCCGTAGCGTGGCCCTTCGGCAGAAAGTCCAATACTACTGCTGTTTCATCTCTAAGAGGCATTTTTAACACCTCAACAATACTTCTTCACGAGTTCTAGAATTCTGTTTATCTCGTCTTCTTTGAGTGAAAACTTCTCTCTGGCAAAAATCATCCTTAGTTCGTCTATCGACTTCGGCAAGAGGTTTGCTATCTGGACGGCCGTCTCATCGGACATCCTCACTATTGTCGCTAGTTCTGTCATGAATTTTTTGGCGTCATCGGGCGAGAGCTTTGTGAACTTCTTCAGGTGCTCGGCTGCCAGCTTCTGCTCATAGCCCAGCTCCTTGGCCTTCTCGCGCTTTATCAGTATCTCTTTCGCTTCTGCCATGTTTACCGGCTTGATATCGATAACTTTCATACAGACACCTACAATAAATATACAATCGAGCTTTTTAAATTCGTCTGACCACATTCCAGAATCAGATAGAGGGCGGACAAAAAGGAAGCTTTATATACTACTTATGAGTAATAATTTGTATGATGGATTATCCGTCTTACAGAAAGTTTAAGGATCTTATCGAAAAGCTGACGCCAGAAGGCAGAGAGGAAGCCATATCATTGGCCGTATACAACAAAGACATGATTGGCGACGTTGAATACGTAGATACGGCAATTCGGCGCACCCTAAAAACTAATAGGGGCGGTGCCAAGGTCATCCAATTAGCGGAGCGCACCAAGGTTGGCAGGGTAAAGCTGATTGACATCTGTGCTGAGGAAAAGCGATACGATCTGGCATTAGAGCTGGCCGAAGACTTAGTGAACGGGGATAGAGAATATAAAGCACCGGCAGATATTCTAGAAAAACATATTAAAAAGTTGGATGAGATACGCAAGAAAGCGGAGGAAAATGAGAATCAGCCTGTCGTTGGGTTTGAAATGCCAAACGAACAAACGACAGCTGAGGACTTTGAGAGGAGAGGCTTATTCCGTGAAGCTTTGAGAGTTGCCGAGCGAACGGGAGATAAGGAACGTGCAGAAGTATACAAGAAGCTCGACGAAATAATTTACCAAAGGTAGCGTAAGGTTTATTCTTAAGCGATTTTTTTCAAGTCAGGAAGTGCTTCTTTCTGGCTGTTCGGCCGCGCTCCACTATCTTGTGGGAACGGGCGCATGACGGGCAGACGTATATTTTTTGCGAGAACGTGTGTATGTAGCGTCTGTCCACTTGTTGCAATATGGTCGGGTCGTTTATTCGGAAGCCGCGGAACTTTATGAAGGTTTTGTACTTTGGAACTTGTCGTCCGCAGTAGCCGCAAGTGACCAGGCCCTCGTGGCCTCGGGACTTGCTGTGTTCCCATTTCCTTGTATAAGGTGCACCTGAAACCGGCATATCAATCGCTTTCTATTGGAACCGCAGAGAATAAAAAGGTTTGTCAGTTCGTTGTTATAGGAACGTTTTAAATACTTACCTACCAGTAAATAATTATGCAGGAATATATGGAGCAACGCGCCGAGACGTTCATGGAACGGGCTGGCACGGACTCATTGCGAAATGTTCTGTGGGGCGATCGCTCTAGCACCCCTCTTGGCAAATACATCAGCTCCAATCCTGATCTTTCAGAAAGAGCGAAAAACATTGCGGGTCCTAAAGCGAAATATCACGCTAAAGCTACAGGACATCTTCTTATTGCTACAGCCTTTGCAATTGCAGCATATTCAATATATGAATTTTCTCCAGAACCATTGAATATTCTTTTTGGTTCATGGATGTGGACAATGCCCGTAATTGAGGGTGGTATAGCAGCAAAAGCGTATCATAAATATTCGAAAATTAAGTGAGCTTCTTCTAGCCCTTGACGTTCCCAAGTGGGCGCATGAGTACGACCTTTCGGCTGACACCCGCTATCTGCATCGTCTCCACGACCTCGTTCAAATCCTTGTAGGCCATTCCTGCCTCTTCTGCGAGGCCGGACATCGATGCTGCTTTGACGACTATGCCACGCTTGGCCATATCTTTCTGGAGCAGGTCGCCACGGATCCGATTTTTGGCAGCTGTCCTGGACATCGTCCTTCCAGAACCATGCATGGTCGAGCCCCAAGTCTCTGTCATCGCCTTCTCAGTTCCGACGAGAACGAAGCTGCCCGTCTCCATCGAACCGCCGATTATCACCGGCTGGCCGACCTTGCGGTAGTGTTCGCATATCTCAGGTCTGTTGGGACCGAAGCAGCGCGTAGCGCCCTTCCTGTGCATCACGACGTTGTACTCCTTGCCTTCGACCACGTGCTTCTCGACCTTTGCGATGTTGTGCGCGACATCATAGACGATTTCCATCCCCAAGTCCTCCGCACTTCGCTTGAACACCTTGCTAAAACATTCGCGAATACGATGAGCTATGACCTGACGGTTGGCGAAAGCCATGTTCGCTGCGCAGGCCATGGCCTTGTAGTAGTCCTGACCCTCGGGCGAGCTGAACGGCGCGCAGGCAAGCTCGCGATCATTGACCGTTATTCCATACTTGCGCATCGCGCTGTCGAAGACCTGCAGATAGTCCGTTGCTACCTGATGGCCGAAACCGCGGGAACCGCAGTGAACCATTATTCCTATCTGGCCCTCTTCGGTGAAGCCGAAGGCTCGAGCTGTCTCGGGCTCGAATATCTTTTCGGCGACCTGAATCTCGAGATAGTGGTTGCCGCTTCCGAGCGTTCCGAGCTGGTCGATGCCGCGCTTTATTGCCTTGTCCGAGACCTTCGAAGGGTCCGCACCTTTAATGCATCCGAACTCTTCGATGCGCTCCTTGTCCTGCGTCCAGCCGTAGCCGTTATCGATGCACCAGTCCACTCCGCGGACAATCACGTCCTTGAACTGCTCGCGACTCGCTTTGACGAAACCGGAGGCACCGACGCCAGACGGCACTGTCTTGAAAAGAATATCGACTAGCTCCTGGAGCTTGGGCTTTACGTCATTGACTGTCAGGTTCGTTCTCAGAAGGCGCATGCCGCAGTTGATGTCAAAACCGATTCCGCCCGGGCTAATCACGCCTGTCTTAACATCGAAGGCCGCGACGCCGCCGATTGGGAAGCCATAGCCCCAATGGCCGTCCGGCATGCAGAATGCGTAGCGCTGGATGCCGGGCAGACAGGCCACGTTCGTGAGCTGATTATAGACGCCGTCGTCCATCTGGCTGACCAATTTCTTGGTGGCATACAGACGGGCAGGAACAATCATGCCTTGCTTGTAATCCTTTCCAATCTCCCATACGACCTCGCTGATTTGCTTCATTTGCGGCGCCATTCTTATCAATCCCCATTCACACTTTAAATGTCTTCTATGATTTGGGCGGTCCAACCGGTCTTGGTCTGCTTGAGCTCGAACATGTGCCAGGTGATCGCCTTGATGTCCGCTCGTAGCTCATGCCTTTCGCGGTCAATCTTCTCACCCGAAGCAGTCGCTGTGAGCTTGTACCCTTTGCTCTTCGCAATCTTGACGGTGAATTTTGAGAACAGCAGTCTTTCAGCATCCTTGAGATAGACCAGTTCGGACAGCCAGTCGTAAAGCAGTTTGTCCAACGCGACTGACGATAGAACTATCTTCTTTTTGACAACCGGTTTCACATTTTTCGTGTTGACCATGATTTCCTCTGTCGCGAGCGCGCACTCGACGAAGAGTTTCTCCACTGTCTTGGCTGTTGCCTTGAAGGCGATGTCCGCGACGGCCACTTCGGGCAAGAACTTGAACGGCATGACAAGAAATCGGTGCGCTGAATAATAAAGCTTTATATAGCTTTGAAAACAAAGTAGAATTGTTTTCCGCTTTGGAGAGTTAAATCCGATAAAAGTAGTGATTTGATGGACGAAAATCCTGAAGCGATGCTGAAAGGGCTCGGACTGACAGAGTACGAGACGCGCGCCTGGCTGGCGCTGTTGCGACACGGCACGCTGTCGGCAGAGGCGATTTCTGAGATCGGCAATATCCCGCTGCCGCGTGTATATGACACTATCACCGAGCTTCAACACAAGGGCTTCGTAATGGTGACGAAGACCAGGCCCAAGCTGGTCAAACCGATCGCTCCTGACAAGGCGCTCAGCAGCTGGATCGAACAGCAGCGAAAGACGTTCGACGAGAAGGTCGGCGAGCTGAAGAAACGCTCCACGCTCATCGCCGGATTGTTGCCACAGCTTCAGCCTGCAAAGGCTTCCCAGAAGGAGTGGAACATCTGGTCCATAGAGAAGCGACAGAGCATATCCAAGATGCTCCAGGACGAGGCAAAGAGCGCAAAGAGCGAGATTCTGTCTTTCTCCGGAGACCTCTCATGGCTGCCGGACGTGGCCAAGGACCTAAAGACCGCGATAAGACGCGGCATAAGGATCCGCATAGTAGTGCACGAGCCGAGCGGGGCGAAGGTCGTTGAGAACATAAAGCTGGCCAAGAAAATTGGAGCAGAAGTCAAGATCGGCTACAAGGGGCTTCTGAGGGGCCAGATTGTTGACCGGAAGATCGCCTACATAGCGACAAAATATTCCGCGGGCGGCGGAGTGAACATACTCGAAGAGGGCAGGCCCGGTCTGGATGGCAGCAAGAAGTACGAATTGATCATATTCGATAATCCGGCGCTGGTCGACGCATTCAAACAATATTTCGAGTTCTGCTGGCAGGCTTTTAGCAAGAAATCATAGCCAGGCCTTTATGTCATTCTCGGTCTTGTGATTGTCTGGCGTCATCTTATTAGAAATATGTGAATCCACATAGTGGAAGAGATCATGCCAGTTCTCAAAGACAATACCGTAGAAGAGCTTATGCATTTGGGGCTCCTCAGTGGTCTTCTTTCCTGAAGTGAAGCCCCTGTATATCATGGCCGTTATCTCCTTTTTGTTGAGAATTGAATCGTAACCCAGACGTTCGAAGTCTTCTGCTTCATATACGGTCGGTTTTACATCTCCTTTGCGCAGACCGTCTATGCGCGATACCGGCATGTTGAGTTTCTTTCCCAGTTCCTCAACGCCCTGTTTAATGGTCTCGCCGCCTAGCATATCGTTCACGCGTTTCTGCCAATCGGGAACGAGCTCGGCGATGTATATTGATATCAGCTTCTCGCCTCCGTCATAGTCGAATACGTTTGCACCTATGTCCATCAGTTTCTTTGCGCTTTTGACGGCATACGGTTCTGTCTGAGAGTCGAAAACTCTCATACAGACGTCGATCTGGGCCTTGTTTTCTTCCTTAGCCTTCCCGAACGCTGCAAGACGCCTCTTGCCGATTAGCTTGTAGGCGTCGCGCAATTCCTCATTTTTGATTACAGAAGCCTGACCGAACAGATCGTAATCCGTCGTGATCTGCTTATAGCGGTTGCAGCTCTTTATGTATACGTCCAGAATCTGATTGAAAGCCTCTTTGTTCTTGACGTTCTTCGTCTCAATGTTGTTAGAATTACCTATCTCGAAACTGATTACTCGGAAGCTATCGTCCTTTACGAATCCCAAGTTTTGGAACAGTGCATCTCCGCCATATTTGTATAGACCGGCAAAAATTTTGGGAATGAGCGCAGGGTTTTCATATTTGGCTATCCTGAACTCGTCGTCGCCTCTTTTTTCTGCTACAGCGTTTATTTTTTCTGTCGATTTTGAGAGAACGTCCGGTATCTTTGCCATTCGGAAAGCGGAGCGCTCCTCAGCGTTCAGTTCCTTCCCTTCCAGAAGCTTGTCTAGAACATACCCTATGTCTATTTCTCGTCTCGATAGCTCCACTGCCTGCATTGTGCCACTTGACATTTCATTACCTTTGTAATTCCTTACTAGTAATTAACTTTACGTTCCTAAGCTTTAAATACGTCGTTCTCTTGTGCACGAAACCTTAAATTCTTTGTTTATATAACCGGCAAACGCCGAATTACTTAGGACTTAACTACTATTATCGAGTAAATCTTTAAATATCTATGCTGTACAATTATATAGTAAGGGGACCAACTTTTGGACCACTTCCGTAGGGGATAACTATCGAGAGGTCAAAACGCATAGTATTCGTCGCGCACTGCATACTTAATCAGAATGCTGTATCCATAGGTAGGGAACGCGCTCCCGGTACGATACGCGAACTCCTCGAACTTTTCGGAGAGGCCGGCGTCGGCATCATACAGATGCCCTGTCCGCAGCTCGAATTCAACAATGGACTGAACAGGAAGTCAAAACCGAAGGACAAGTACGATACCAAGGGCTATCGCACCGCATGCAAGTCGCAGGCGATGCAACTTCTTGAACATATCAAGTCCTATCTGGACAAGGGATACAACGTTCTTGGAATTCTTGGCGTCGAAACATCGCCCACATGCGCTGTACATCAATTGATCAATGGCAATCGCAACATACCCGGCAAGGGTATATTCATAGAGGAACTCGAGAACGAGATGCGTTCTAAAAATTTCCAAGTGCCGATAGTCGGCGTAAACCTGAACAACCTTTTCAGCACCATGGAGAAGCTCCAGTCGCTGATGAGGTACAGTTAATTTGGAGGAATGATTGTATGATAGGAACTTTCGATGATTCAATGGCGGAATTTAAGTCCGGGCTGACCATGCTCGAGAAGACCAAGGCGCTGAGCAAGAAGAAGTGAGGCGCCACTTCTCATATTTTTCTTATTCGTCCTATTCGGTTTAAATCCTTTTCTAATCAACTCTTAATTGGTGCTGATATGTATCATCCAGAATTAGGGTACTTGATGAATCCTGATATGCTTAATTACAAAAGGTCACCAAGAAAACCCCCAAAACCATCACTGTCCTGGGGCGCATCATGGTCGCAGTTCGCGAACGGCATAACAGACTGGTTCGGTTATTATCGTTCTAATGTGGGCGATATCAGCATGCACCTCAACAACAAGGCGGCAGGCTTCAAACAGGCTGAGAAATATATAGACTCGATAAAAGGTGCGGGCCAGTTCTTCCAGCACCCCTACCATTACAGATATGACAAATTACCGGAAGATGAGTGGCGGACGCCCAAGGAATTCTTCGATTTTCGCTGGGCGAATGTCGCCGACGAATACTGGCCGTGGGGGGAGGACATAGCGGACGACTGCGAAGGCACGGCCTGGTTCGCGCACCACTGCATAAGGGTCGCAAACAAGGTCAGTGTCGATAGTATCAAGAATGGCTTCCAAAACGGAAAGCGCAACAACGTGATCGGATGCTGTTATGACGACAAAAGCGGCCACGCATATAATGTGCACGGTCAGTGGACTGTGGGCAACTGGGGACGCATCGACCACGGACGTGACGATCCTGTCGTAATAGCGAAGGACTTCATAAGCGGTTCGAACTGGATAAGCTTCTATGTGGAGAACGAAGCCGGAAATGACCTCGAGTACCTAGAGGGTGCTGAAATTGATTATTACAAAAATGTCAAAAGAATGAGTGTCAATGTTCATATCGCCATCATGGCTGAAGACGACGAGGAAATCAAATATGGCATGCTTACAGGCGAACATATGGATGAGATTTGTTCTGAAATAAGAAAGGTCGGCGACGTACTCGAGGTCCCTGAGAAGATATTTGAGAAGTACGGCCTTCCGGCCGAACCCATAAGGCGCGGTCTTGCGGCCGAAATAAACGGACGAGGACCGATAGTGAAAAAGATTGCACGTGAATTGGAACAACCGATAAAGAAAGTGCTGCCGCTCGAAGTAAAGTTCGTGGCTTAATCACATCTTGTCAGGCGCGCTGATAGCCAGCATCTCGAGGCCATTCTTAAGAACCGTGGCGACAGCTTCCACAAGTTTCAACCTTCCGGCTTTCTGTTCCTTTTCCGCACGGATAACAGGCAAGGCCTGGTAGAACTGGTTGAACGCGTCCGCCAGGTTGAACAGGTAGCCGGCCAGATAGTGCGGGCGCAGGTCACGGGCGGCCTTTGCCAGTGTTGACGGATACTGGGCGAGCAGCTTTAGCACGGCTATCTCCTTCTGGTCCGTCAGCATTTTTGTGTCGAACTTGCCGATGCGCTTGACCTTCGCCTTTTTCAGTATGCTGACCGCACGCGCATGCGTATACTGGAGATACGGACCGGTGTCGCCTTCGAAAGCGAGCGCGATGTCCCAGCTGAAGTTTACGGTCTTCTCGGGCGCGTACTTGATTATAAAATATATTATCGCGGCGAGCGCTATTGTTCTGGCCCGCCTGTCCTTTTCGGTTTCAGAAAGTTCGGGCCATCGCTTCGCGATTTCCTCCTTCGCCTTCTTTATTCCCTCGTCGAGCAGCTCGTCCCAGAGCACCTGCCAGCCGCGGCGGGCGGACATGCGTTTGCCTTCCAAGAGAACGGTCGAATATGAAAGGTGAGTCGATTTGGCGGCGATGTCCTTGAAGCCTATCAGATCCAGCGTCTTGAACTCCTGCTGGAAGTGCAGTCGCTGTGCCTCGTCCACGACGTAGACGTTCAGCGACGGTTTGAACATCTTCTCCTTGTAAAGCGTGGCTGCAATGTCCCTCGTTATGTAAAGGCCGGTACCGTCCGAACGCAGCAGTATCGTGTTCGGCAAACCGAAGCTCTCCAGATTGAGCACGAGCGCATTGTCCGAAACCATGGTCAGGCCAGCGTCCTTTATCATTCCGACTATCTTTTTGCTGGCGTCGACGAACTGAGATTCCCAGATTATGCTGTCGAACTTTATTCCGAGCTGCTTCCAGTTCTCGCGGAAACCGGAAAGACAGAGACCAAACACCTTCTTACCGAGGGCGCGTGCATCCTTGTCTCCAGCCTCGTAGGCCCGGAGCAGCTCCTGAAGCTTTTCTTCGAGCGTCGAATCCTGCTCGACGGCCTGGTTAGTTTTGAAATAGATGTCGCCAAGCCAAACGTCCGGCTTCCTGTCCGGCTCGTTGTTGGCCAGCTGTTTGTAGCCGAGCAGAAGGGTGGCGGCCTGCCTGCCCAGGTCGTTCACATAGCAGAAGCGTTTGACCTTGCAGCCCTGGCTCTCCAGTATCCTCGACAGCGTCTCGCCGATTATCGTCGACCTGGTCGTGCCCATGTGGAACGGGTGGGCCGGATTCGGGCTGCTCGAATCGACCACGACGATATTGTTCGTTTTCGGAGCCTTCCCATATTTTTCGTTTATTCCGGAAAGCAACATATTGCCGACCGTCGACCAGTCTATAAAGAAGTTAAGATACGGACCGAGCGCCTTGGTCTTGATGCCCTTTATCTTTATTTTCGCCGCGAGGTCGTTCGCGATCGCCTGCGGCTGAGCCTTGAACTGCTTGGTGAGCATGAAACAAGGTACAGCCCAGTCGCCGAAACCTGTGCGGCCTTCCTCGATCAGGCAGCTGTCTATTCCGAGCTTCAGGAGCACCGATGCGACCTGCGTGCGAAGACCTGTCCAGACATCAGAAGACATGTTCTACTATTGTCATGGGTGTTTATAAATTATTTTATAACCTTCACAACAGCGCCGTTACACACATCACAATACCTACAATAAAGGTCAGCACCGAGAAAAGCAACTTTATCCATTTTGCTTCCAGCCTTTTCGCTATACGCGGACCGAGCTGGCCGCCGACAAGCACGCCCGCAATGGTGAACATCGCAATGCTCCAGAAGACGTCTCCGGCAAAAACATGCACAACGGCACCGACCATCGCAGTGAGCGCCATCAGCGCCACGACTGTTGCGACCGCCTTGTGAACTTTCAGGCCCATCACCCTATCGAGAAAGACCATGTTTATCGTACCTGCGCCTATCGCGAATATTCCTGTTATGAAACCTATAATCGGCTGCATCCAGAGCCAAGGATACAGCTCGTGATTGGCGAGACTCTCCTTACCGTTGCCGTGCCCTCTGACTGAACGCAGCATTATTAGTGCGAGTGTCATGGTCGCAAGTCCGAACAGGAACTTCAGCACCCATGACTTCAGAACCGATGTGATGTATGAACCTATGACGATGCCAGGCAGGCCCGCAAGGACAAGAAGAACGGCGACATTTTTCTGGATACCGCCTGTCCGGATGTAACCGAACGTGCCTGATGTCTTCCCGAACAGCTGGGTGATAAACGCCGTTCCTACCGCAGAGCCCGGATCAAGGCCGATAGCAATGAAGAAGGGGACAAAGAGTATGGCGCCCTCGCCGCCGGTAATCATCGCGAAGGTCGACACAAATATCGCGAAAGGGAATGCGAACCAGTACTCCAACATAAAGAAATTGGTGTCGAATTGATATAATCATGAACATAACTGTTGTTCGCTGAAAAAACGTTGCGAACGCTGAATATTTTTCCAGCAAAAATGCGCGGTGGCCGGTGCCACCGCAATGAAATCAAAGCATTCTCTTCCGCCAACGCCTCAGGTTTCTGATCATACCAGAGTATAATGTCCACCACAAGTCATACCGCCAATCAGGTCTTATTTCAGTTCCGCCGGTCCGATGCAGCTGTTCCCATCTGTCCGCTATTTCCGAACCGCGATTGTACTCATAGGCTGCTTCAGCGAGTGACTGGCCGTCCCTGTAACCGTTGACTTCGACGTCCATATCTTCCAGCCGATTGCCTTTCCTGTCTATATGCATCCTTGAACTGACAGACGCGCTATATTCCATAGCATTACCTCCTGGAAATCAGGTTGTAGACGCGTTCGTTGTTCCTGTCCACATAGCTTGTAAGGTCTTCGGACAGATTTTGCAGAGTTTCCCTGTCGTTGCTGCGCACGTGACCGCTGCCCTCGATTGCGGCCGCTGACCATTTTTTGCCGCCGTAACTGAAGCCGGAGGACTGGATGAAGACGTCGCCGTAATAGTCCGTCATCCTATCGCCTCCTGTGCAGATCGTAGGCCAGTTCAGTATTTCTGTAAACGCAGCCTGCAAAGTCATCCGATAGCAAACGCTCCGTACGTGCGTCATTCGACCTGACCGAGCCGCTGCCAGTTATCTTAGCGCAACTCTCGCCCTCGCTAACCTCGCTCTTGGCATAGACGCGCAGGTAGCTCATGGCATCACCTTGCCGCGTATCCATTCCGCTGCCACTCGCACGTCCGTCGGATTGTTACCGCTCACTTTCAGGTCGCGTTCGTATGTAGTTCCGTTGTTGTCGCCGCTCATCTCTATGGAATACGTGCTGCGCAGATAGTGCCCGGAACCCTTGTCCATGGCTACCACACCAGTTTAGTGCCGACTTCCGCGCGCAGGGCGCCCTTGTCTCCGCCGGAGCGCCTGTGTTCTTCGTCAACTATCTCGTTGACGATGTCGTTGTAGTCCCGTCCTTCGATGCTCGACTGTCCTGTCTCCCGCATATATTCGGAGAGCTGTCTGTGGTGGTGTTGCGCATAAACGTGGTCGACCTCCTTGCCCGGGCAATCGGACTCGGACGTTATGCTGCCGTCAGAATTTCTCGTAACGCGAAAACTCATTTCATCCCCTCCTCTAACTAACAGGTGTAAGAACTGTCCGCGCCGCACCCAACGGCGCTATTTGTCTTTGGAAGGTGTTTCGTAAGCTTCGGACCAGACCTCTTGAAGTATGTCCCTGGCTTTCCTGAATTCCATGAACTTTTATCATGTACGAGTCCGAGCAAATATCTTCCTGACCACCCAAAGTGGTGAAAAAGCTATAAAAAGTATATTCTTAAAACCATATTTCACAGGACATATTTATCGACATCTGACGAATCCGACAAATGCCGCGGGCAGGCTTATAGCCCTTCTATGCACATTCATTGTGATGACGACATATATGGATATTGACGGCTCGGCAAGAAAGGGAAAGAGCAACCATGTTGTCGACAATATCATACCTCAGCTGGGAAACGGGAAGAGAACAGAGGCGGAAAAACTATACGAGCGATGCAGTTCTGAGTGCGTCGAGGCCGCCATGTACATCGATGAAGTCGACGAGCTTGTTGAGAAAGTCGATGGAATAGAGAAATGTTACCTGGCCGCCGGAGCAGTCCTATTGGAGGGAAAGAACATTGACATACTTACAAAGGGCCATCACGATATCAATCCGGTTGTCAAGAATGCCGCATACCGCTCCATGAACAACGGCGGCCTTGTGATAATGAGTTCCGAGGAAGAGAGGAGCGTAGACAGCTTTGCAAAGATGTTCGGCATAGAGAAATACGAAAAGGTCTGTAGCAGGCTGTCAGAAAAGGACGGGAAGCTCACCGGAAAATTCGAAAAGGTCGTCAGTGCAAAGGATAAGAGAGTATGCTATAAAGGTGGCGCGGTATACGTCAACGGCATCAATGACATAGGCGTGATCGTTGACGCGATAAGGGCAGGCTCCCAAGTCAATATCTGTGATGCCGATAATGCATTGCTTGTCGCTCTCGACAATCTTGAGATAAAGAAGAGCGTGCAATTCATTAATTAATCTTTTTAAATCTCTGACTGCAAGCTAGTTGTATGCGCCTTCGGCTCGAACAGAAAAAAGCGATCAACTTCAACCAACGACTCATGGTCACCGCTATCATAAGGCGCGGTAAGCGATACCTTCTACTAAAGCGCAGCGCAATGCACAAGGTGCAGCGCGGCAAGTGGCAGTTCCCGGAGGGCGGCGTGGAGTTCGGAGAAAGGCCGCTGGTCGCTCTCAAGCGCGAACTGCGCGAAGAGACCGGACTGGCGGTTGAGAAGGCAGACCTACTGGGACTGAACAGCTTTGTCGTCCGGATGCTGGGAAGCGACCTATACCACATAATGCGGATAGTCTATGACGTTAAAGCCAATGGCAAGATAAGACTTAGCAAGGAACACAGCCAATACGACTGGTTCACTAAAGCCCAGATTACGAAAATGCCACTGGCTTGGCTAAGATTCAGCTCGATAAGGAAGATGATGAAATGAAGGCGACCGCTATAGCGAATGCAAACATCGCGCTCATCAAGTACTGGGGCAAGCGAGACAAGGAGCGTATACTCCCGTTCAACGGCAGCATATCCATGACGTGCGACGGACTGAGCACAAAGACGACGGTAGAATTCTCGGACGCCTACAAGAAGGACACGATAACGATAAATGACGAGAGTCTGAAGAAGGACGAGAAGGACATACTCGGTCACATAGAAAGGATAAGGAAGATGGCCGGCATCAAGCAGTTCGCGAAAGTCGTATCGGAGACTAATTTCCCAGTTGCGGCCGGACTCGCATCATCGGCTTCTGGTCTTGCTGCGCTGACCGTGGCAGCTGTAATAGCGGCCGGGTTGGACAAGGACAAGAAGCAGATGAGCATATTAGCAAGGCTCGGTTCCGGATCGGCTTCACGATCAATAGAAGGCGGGTTCGTCGAATGGCTGAAAGGCGAGAATCCCGACGGTTCAGACAGCTATGCGATACAGCTCGCCACGAAGGAGCACTGGCCTGAATTCAGAATGCTGACGACGATAGTGCAGGAGGCGGAGAAACCCGTCGGCTCGCGGGCCGGCATGGCGCAGACCGTCGTCACCTCCCCATACTACAGTGGGTGGCTAGAAACAATCGACTCGGACCTTGCAACTATGCGTATCGCGATAAAGAACCGCGACTTCGAGCTAACAGGCGCGACAGCCGAAATGAACGCTTTGAAGATGCATGCGACAATGATCACGACAAGACCGCCGATAATCTACTGGATACCGGCGACCATGGAAATAATCCATGCCGTGCACGCATGGCGCGCAGAAGGGATGTCATGCTACTTCACGATGGATGCAGGACCGAACGTCAAGGTACTCTGCCTGCAAAAGGACGAGAAGGAGATAAACAAAAGATTGCTGAAGCTTGAAGGCGTGAAAAGGACTATACTGTGCAAGCCTGGCGACGGCGTGAAGGTCGTAAAGGAACATTTGTTCTGATTTCGACAATAGCCGAATCGATTTCACGCATTTTTAAACATTGCCAAAGATGATTTTTTTAAAGGTGGTTTTATGCAAAATGCATCGATATCAATAAGCTATGACTGTAAGTCGGACCCTTGCGGAATATTGAGCAGCCTGGATGAAGACGCGATGATAGAAATAATAGGACATGACGGGGTTGACGTCCACGCTCCGAAGTATGAGGTAACGGAGTTGGGCGCAGAAGGCGCTTTCAATAAATATACAGGAAGGGCGTGAAAAAGAAATATAAGCCATGATTCACCTGTTGATACTATGGTAAAGGTCTCGGCGCCCGGTAAACTGATGCTGCTCGGCGAGCATTCTGTCGTGTACAACAGGCCGTGCATCGTCACTGCCGTGAACCACAGAATGTCCGTTTCAATCGAGAAGATTAGCGGAACGAAGATCACACTCAACGCGCCTGAAGTGAAAATCGACAAATATGAAATCGATATGTCCGAACTGGGCAAGGAACATCCGAAGGGCGCGCGATTCGTGCTGACGGCTGTTAAGAACTTCTTTGAGAAGTATGATGTTAAATCCGGGCTTGACATAAGGACGAAGGCCGAGTTCTCGGCTGAGTTCGGATTCGGGAGCAGCTCGGCCGCGACCGTCTGCACCATCAAAGGACTGGCGGCTCTTGCCGGAATAAAGATGACAAACAAGGAACTGTTCGACCTGTGCTACAAGACCGTTCTTGATATACAGGGCGCGGGTTCCGGGTTCGATGTGGCAGCGGCCATCTGGGGCGGTACGCTCTGGTTCGTGACCGGCGGGAAGGAGATAAGGCAGCTGAAGACCGGCCCGATACCGTTGGTCGTCGGCTACACGGGCATCAAGGCGGACACTACGACGCTGGTGAAAAAGGTGGCCGAACAGATGAAGATTGAGTCGGCGATGATAAATAAAATTTTTGACGACATAACAGAACTTGTGAAAACTGGCGTATCTGACATAGAGGACGGAAGATGGTCCGAGTTCGGAAGAAAGATGAATTACAACCAATCGCTGCTGGAAAAACTCGGCGTCAGCACGCCGGAGCTGGACAGATTGATATCTGCTGCGCGCTCGGTCGGGGCCGGCGCAAAGCTTTCTGGCGCGGGCGGCGGCGATTGCATGATCGCGGTCGCTGAACCCGAGAAAGAAGAGACCGTACAAAGGGCGATAGCATCGGCCGGAGGTACGCTCATACCTGTGAAAACAGGCGTCGAGGGCGTCAAAATCGAGGGTTAGCTAAGCGAATTTACGACAATTGCCGAGTGAAAAGTCCGAAGCTTTAAATAGCCTTCTGATGTACTTGCTATCAATGTCAAACGGTATAATAAAGAAACTCACAGAAAGAATCCAGAGCCGAAAGCTGGACCACATACAGATATGCCTTGAGAAGGACGTCCAGAACGGCAACTCGGCAGGCTTCGAACACGTGCGGCTTATCCACAAGTCGTTGCCTGAGGTCGATTTCAACAAGATTGACACTTCTTGCACTTTACTCGGAAAGGAGATGTCCGCGCCGATAATAATAGCCGGAATGACCGGCGGCTGGCCCGGAGCCACTAGAATAAACAGGAACCTGGCAGGTGCCGCAGAGAAGCTCGGCCTGGCATTCGGTCTGGGAAGCCAGCGTGCGATGATACAGCATCCGAAACTCAAGAAAACCTACTCTGTGCGCAGCATAGCACCGTCAATACTTCTGTTGGGCAATCTGGGCCTGATACAGTTCGGAGGCGGTTGGACGGAACGAGAGGTAAAGAAGGCGGCCGGCGTCGGCATCGATGCGCTTGCGCTACACTTGAACGCTTTGCAGGAACTGGTCCAGCCGGAGGGTGACAGGAACTGGACCGGTTGTTTTGCCGCTCTGAAAAGATTATGCTCAAAGTCAAAACTGCCGATAATAGCGAAGGAGACAGGAGCCGGCATATCGGGCGAGACCGCGAAGATGCTGGAATCTGCGGGCGTCGCTGCGATCGACATATCCGGTTCTGGCGGGACGAACTTCGCACTCGTCGAATCACACCGCGGAAACCAGATCGGAAAGGTCTTCTCGGACTGGGGAATACCGACGGTCTGCTCTCTTTTGGAAGTTCACAATGCAGTGAGCATACCAATAATATGTTCAGGTGGTGTTCGGAGCGGACTGGACATCGCGAAGGCGATCGCGCTGGGCGCGGACGCTGTCGGAATAGCCAAACCACTGCTCAAGCCGGCGCTGAAAAGCCAGGAAGCCGTCGAGGAGCGGCTGAAGCTGCTGATGAGCGAGCTCAGGACAGCGATGGCACTGACGGGCAGCCAGAACATCAACGAACTGAAGAAGACCAAATACGTTCTCACGGGCTTTGTCCACGACTGGGCAGAGCAACGGCTAACACACAAATAAAAGAGAAATAGAAAAAGAAAAAAATCTTTACGCCTTGCTGTAGGCCTCTGCGATAAGCGTTATCGCTGTAACGCCGCCGACGAATGTCGCTATCGCGCTTCCAAGGAACGGTATCAGCGAAAGTATCGCCGACAACACGCCCATGTATATCATGCCTATCAGCCATGCGGCGAAGTACGGACCGTTGAATGCTTTCTTAAATATCGTATTGAGTTCGAACGCAGCACCTAACGTTCCCTTCTCAGCATAGCGTATTATCGCAGCGCTTCCAAGGAGTCCGAATATGATACCGACTATCGCTGTCACTATCAGACCGATGCCCGCTGTCGCCATTGACGTCAACAAAGTTGAAATGGCTTGTCCGGACATTAAGCCAGTGAAACCGCCTGCTGTCAGCACCGTCATGCCTATCGTCAACGCAAAGACTATGGCTGCAGGTATCATGTAAATGATCATGATTACCAACGCCACTATTCCTTTGATGAAAAGATCGAGCCAGTTGCCCCACTTGGGCATCTTGTAGTCTCGCCTTGCGGTACCCTTTGCACACTGAAGCAGATATCCGAAACCGATGATGTTGACTATCGGTATCAGCATTATCACTATTCCTATGATGAGCGTCTTGAAATCCTGGAAAGGCCTTTTGAATGCATCTTGAAATGCCATCTTCTCACCTCCTTTTCACTTCTTTTTTGACAAATAGTATGATGTCCATGTCAGCATTACGAACGGTGCTACGAAAACAACAGCCACTACCGAGCCTAGGAACGGTATTAAGCTGCTCAGCAATGTGGCTGCTCCTGCTATAATCAATACGAGTATGGAAAGTATGAACACCTTGATGTAGTTTGGACGTACGATTCGGTAGCTCTTTCGTATGCCCTCCATCGCCGCAATGCGATCGAGGACGACCGCATAAGTATTGAAATTGAAGAGCAGGCTTACCAGTATGCCAGCTATGCCCAATATTATTGCAAGGCATGCAATCGACCATGATTGTAAAGATATTGCAACCAAGCCTACAATCAGAGCGGGCAAAAAGAGCAGAACAAATATCAGCGCCTTGATTATCGACGTACCTATTATGGATTTCCAGCGGCTTCTGGCGACATCGAACATCGTCATGACCTTAGCCTTTTTCTTCAGAGCGTCTCGACCAACCGCGATGTAACCGCCCTGCAACACTATGCCGACAATAATGCCTATGAAAAACATGACAAACCCGAGCACCATGAGCGGTGCATTGAGCGTAGATATCTCCTCTACCGATGTTAGAGCTGCTAGTGGCACTATCGAGAAGATGACTCCAGGAATCACTATGACAGTGGTTATCAGTGTCATCAATATCGATGCGGTGACAAGTGGTCGGAAGTTCTTTTTGTACGCCTGCCATGCGCGCTTCAGATGCTCAACAACCATGGCTATCAATTGCCGCAGCCGCCTTATAAATATTTGTCAGAACTTGTGGCCGAGCTTCTCGAATATTTTTTTCATCTTTATTGCGTCATATTCGAGCGTCGGGCCTTCCGCTATAATGGTCACATCCAGCTTGCGCTTCACTATCTCTCTGGCCAACGGCTCGAACGGAGGGTGGCCGTTGATGGGCATGTGTGACAACTCGTTGCCCGTGCCCGGTGCCTTGCTGGAGAACTTGATGCCTTCGAAGTGGCAGTGCAGATGTTTGAACCTCTTGACGTTGTCCAGAACGGCCGCGTAGTCGATGTTTCCGCCCGCCCTCGCATACAGGTGCGCCCAATCGATGACAGGCATGCACTGCGACACTTCCTTGCAGACCGCCAGTATCTCGTCGAGCGTACCCCACTGCGACATCCGTCCGGTGGTCTCGATGCCTATCCTGACGTTATCAGAAAATCTTGACAATTTCTTGAACTCGGATATCATCTGTCCTGTAACGTTCTCGCTCTTCATTTTTCCATACCAGCCGGCATGGATGGCTATGACGACCGCGTCCATGGCTTCCGCACGACTGATCGTATCTGCTATCATGCGCTCGCTGGCAACTATCTTCTCTTTTTCAGCACTGTTCAAGTTGATGTAATACGGAGCGTGGATGGAAAGAGCGACGCCTAGCTGCTTCGCCACTTCTCCGGTCTCCTTGGCCACCGGTATCGACATCTTGACGCCGCGAACGAACTCGAGTTCCATCGCGTTAAGGCCGAGCTCTGCACAGCGTCTGACTCCGTCAACGGAAGAACCGCCCTTTGCCGATATCGGGATGCCTGCCGGCCCCAGTCTAATCATGCCAAGGATTTCGGTCGGCTTACAAATAAATCTACTATCTAAACTCTAAGGAAGAAGAACATCATTCCTTCGATGACGACAAGCGCGGCCGCGATCGCGACTATGTGCTCAGGCTTCAGCCTGATCAGGCCTTCCTCTGTGTCCTCGTAGCGGACTAGACCGGCCATTCCGGTCGGTGCCTGCATCCTTTGCTTCTCTGCCATACAAACTACTTAAACCGCGAGCTATTTAAATATTCTCATGTTGGTCGCCGTCAAGGTCCATCCGAACTCGAAAGAGTTCAGGATCGAGAAGCGCGGAGAGGGGTTGGAGGTCTGGCTGACCGAACCGGCCGAAAGAGGAAAGGCGAATGCGGAACTGATCAAAGAGCTGACAAAAAGATTTGGCAGCTGTCGGATAGTTTCTGGCCTGTCCTCTAAGAAGAAAACTCTGGAAATGGAGAGAATCTGACTATTGTGAAGGCAATTTTTCCTGCAATTTAGAAAACGTAGCTGACCTTCCTTCATATTCTACGTTCAGCGGGTTGCCTGGTGCGACCATCTCGCATATGAAAACCCGGTTATCATTCCCGTCTCTGTAGTTGCAGGGGCCTATTTTGTCGAATCCCATTCCCACGAGCGTCTGACTTATCAGGAATATTGATTGCTCCTTAGGTATGTAATCCTTCTTGACTTCTATCATATTGAGAATGAAGAAGCAAAACTATTTAAATTGAATTGTGGTGTGCCGGGCGTAGCCCGTCTTCTGTAGTAGGTATCGGTCCGCGCAGATGCGGACGTCACTTGTCCCCTGACAGCATTCGTCTAAGCTGGGTACCCGGCCCTCCTTCATCATCAGGCCTGCTTCCCATTGCACCTTGCCGGCGTAATGCGTTTCAGCCGGAACATGTTTTCGCTCCACTGAACGCGCCCAAACCTCTCGACTTGATCACTTGCGTGATGGCAAATGGCTGCGCCACTGATGGCGGACGGAGCTTTCTCCCCGCTTGCGCGAGGGCAGCTGTCTGCCCGGCTCACCAAAACAGATTTGGTTTCTGAGGTTTAAAAAGATTTGCGGGAAATTTCTATCATGGTCTACGACGCACCGTACAGACCGTCGCCTCCGAAAGTAGTTGAACACATGATAAATTTGGCGGACGTCAGACCAGACGACATTTTCTATGATCTGGGCTGCGGCGACGGACGTTTAGTGGTGGCCGCGGCAAAAAGAGGCGCGCAGGCCTTCGGCATCGAGAAACAGGATTATCTCGTGCGCGAATCTATAAAGAAAATAAGGGAGGCCCGTCTCGATAACGCGCATATCATCCAAGGCGACGTGTTCAAGTACGATTTCAGCGATGCTACCGTCGTGACGCTTTACCTTATACCGCCTGCGCACGTCAAGCTGAAAAGCAGGCTCAAAAGATTGCAGAAGGGGGCGCGCATAGTCTGCCATGACTTTGAGCTCGATTGGTGGGCCCGCATGCTAGGATACTGGCCGCCCGAAAAAACAGAACGATATGAATGGCACAAGCTGTTCCTGTATCGGATTTAGGTCATTCAGCGACGTCCGTCTTCTAGAATTCTGAGTCCGTCATTGTTGCCTGCCCAGTTGGTGGATCTTTCTCTGCCGGCATACACGGTTGCCGATCCGCAACTTTTGCATGGCGGTGGAAACTTATTCAGATAACATTCTGTGCAGGAATCGTGGTAGTACATAGCTTTCAAATGGAAATAATATTATTTAAAGCTTACGCTAGTTCGAAATTGAAATAAAATTTAACCAGCAGAGGAATTTCAGGGGGTCAATAGAGGTGCAAAATCGTTGGCCGTTGGGGACTCCGAGCTGAACACGTCGCCGAAGCTTCGTGCGTACACCCGAGTTCCATTAAGCGGGTCATCTAGCCCGCGGCCATCGCCTCTTTTTCCCGGACGGTTCGGACTTAGTTCGGCGCACCGCTATAGCAGGTTCCTTCTTATAGCTACAGCTGGCGCTATGCCTTCAGTCCTTACCGCTTATCGCGTAGCTGCCCGGCATTGCCTTTCGACAACCGGTCAACCAGTGGCGACGAACGCGCGTTCCTTTCGTACTTGCGCATTCTTCGGGTCAGGCGACTAAACACCCTCGGAAGATATAAACCATACTGTCTATGTCGTCTCGCGTGGGCAAACACTAATCATAATTTACCGTAAGGGGTATCGTGCAGTCACAGCTAGCCAGAGCTAAAGCTCAGCACGTTATCATACTTACGGTGTGCAAAACTAACCGGTCATAAAGGGTTTAGATATTCATAGCGGCTGACGCCGCTCAACTAACTTCAGATTACTTCATCCCGGTTCGAAGACGCCCACGTCGAAATCACGACGTATTGAACCCAGCTAACGTCCCCCTTTAATCAATAAACCCTTGCACCCTTGGCCGCTACTGCACGGCCAGGAGGGGGGGAGCCGACAGCGAGGTAGCAACGCGCGGGGTCGATAGGAGCTCTCGCCCGCCACGACTCTGTTATAGAGTGGCGATGCACAGAAACAGATCGGCTGCAACTTCCTTAGCCGACCTATCGGGTCCTCTGGATATCTATTTCTAATTCTAATCAAAAGGATTTTCCAGAAGACCCGTTACTCTGCACAACTTATCTCTTCAGAATTTCTTCACCATATCCCCGGGGTAGCTTTTCTGAAGTTACCGATATCCATCAAGGACGCTCGGCATATCGTTAGCCCATGCTTTCGCAGCTGGATCGCTTGCTATTCGCGATCCAGTCAAGCCAGCTTTTGCGCTTACACTCTACTCCAGATTTCTGACCTGGATGAGCTGACCTTAGGGCGCTCTTGATATCCTGTCAAGAGCGTACCGCCCCAGCCGAGCGGCCCACCAATCGGTGTTCCCCCAAGTCGAGGGTTAGCCATGCGTCCACGAGATGGCAGTGTTACACTTTCGAGTATCCAACGACCGAAATCGTTGGCATGACCTCTTCTGCCTACTCTATGAAACCGCAAACACACAGCAACGACAGGCTGCCGCAGAGCTCCACGGGGTCTTCTCTTCCCACCGAGGGTCAGTGGCCTTTTCACCACTATAGCAGGTTCGCCAGGTTCCAGCCCGGGACAGCGGGGAAGTCGTTAAGCCCTTCATGCGGGTCGCTAATTAAGCGACAAGGGATTACGCTACCTTAAGACGGTCAGAGTTACCGCCGCCGTTAACCGGGGCTTAGGTCGGTTGAAACCAACTTTAACACACCGGCACTGGGCAGGCCTCACTGACTGTACAGATCGTTTCCGATTAGCAGTCAGCTACGTTTTTGTTAAACAGTCGCTTCCCCCTTGTTAGTGACACCTGCGCATCCCTGCGCAGGCAAAGGTTATACCGAAGATACCCTTCTAGATTGCCGAGTTCCCTGGACTGGTGTCTCCTGACACGCCATTGCCTTTTCAGCAAGGGGCACGTGTGTCCGTTCTTGGTACGGACATGGTGCGTCGTTCTCGCCTTCCTTTTCATGGACTCTGGAAATTTCTCCAATTCCCGCTTGCGCAGAAACTATGCACGCCCTCGGCTCCTTCTCTCCTTGACGGAACTCCGGAGCCTTCAGCGCTCAACTTACGTGGAAATATCCCAAAGTGTCGGAATGCGAGCTTGCGTCGCCGCAGCTAGCACCATGGTCACGGAATATTAACCGTGTTCCCTTTCGTCAACTTCAGTTAAGGGTTGACTTAGGACCGACTGACTCCCGGCCCAAAAAAGTTGCCGGGAAACCCTTGCCCTTTAGGCGGAGAGGATTCCAACCTCTCTTTGCTGTTACTTCTGGCAGGATTATCGATGCTGAACGGTCCATCGGAACTCACGCCCCGACTTCTACCCGAACAGCACGCCTTCCTATTCTATCGCTTTCGCGATCTCCGGTATCGGCCATGTACTTACCCCCGTCCATTTTGGCCGCACCGGCCCTCGAGAGGTCCGCTGTTACGCGTTGTTTGACGGATGGCTGCTTCTAAGCCTACCGCCCTCCTGTCTTGGGACCGGCACCAGCTTTGTGTATTAGTACATAGTTAGGGGCCTTAACCAGAGGCTAGTTTGTTCACTTTTCGGGCACCGAGCTTACCCCAGTACCCTCACTCCCGCGGTCTTCGAGCCCAGCGTATTGTTAGTTTGTCAGGGATGCCGCCGATTTCTCAGCTTAACACCCCAAACAGTGCTTTACCCCACCGGGACCCTCACGCGAGGCTGTCCTGAGGGACATTTCGGAAGGAACCAGCTATCACCGTTTTCGATTGGCTTTTCACCCCTAATCCCAGGTCACCCGAGTGATTCGTAGCTCAACATCGGTATCAGCCCTCCACGGGCCTTTCGGCCCGCTTCAGCTTACCCAGGATTAGATCAAACGGTTTCGGGTCTCACGCCCGTGACTACCCGCCCTTTCAGACGGCGCCCCTCACCACTTGCGTGGATGCGGGCTTGTTGCTTTCGCTACGGTTACCTGCCTTCGCAGTTAGCCTCGCCACGAACGTGAACTCCCTGCCTCGTGTTTCGAAACGAACTCCATAACCCTGTAATCGACCGCTCGTACACGCCGTTTGCACGGCTTTCCTTCGCAGTCGCACCTTTCAGGCCATGGATGACTATTACCAACTGGTTTCGGGATATTTTCACCTTCGGTGAAGAATACTTTTCAGCTTTCAGTCACCTTACTGATTTCGCTATCGGTTTCGCGAGATATTTAGGGTTGGCTGTTGATGTCAGCCACCTTTCGCCTGCATATCCGAGCAGACGTACTCGATTCCTGCAATCAACCCAACAGTCTACGCCTACGGGGCTATCACCCTTTGTCGCGCGCCGTTCCAGGCTACTTCGACTCGACTGCCAGGTCGTACGCAGATCCCACATCTTCGGCACATTACTGTGCAGAATTCGGTTCGCCCTGTTCCGCTTTCGATCGCCTTTACTAACGGAATCGCAATTGTTTTCTTCTCCTCCGCTTAATAAAATGCTTTAATTCAGCGGGTTCCCACTCCTCACGGAGCACCGGCCGAAGCCGGTATGAGGTCACATTCGGAGATGATCGGTTCTCAGGCTGCGTGCGCCTCGCCGATCCTTTTCGCAGCTTGCTGCGTCCTTCATCGGTCTCGCGAACCAAGCCGTCCACCAGCTGGTTTATTTTGCGTGTGCGTAGGTCGATGCCTACGCTATTGACACCTGCTATTGACCCTATCCTATTCCTCTGCTGGTCTCATCGACAAAATTGTCTCATGAGGCTCATTGGATAACAACGTTATCATTCACTGCCTCGGATGCGGCTTGCTTCACGTGTTGTTCTCATCGGGCTCTATAGCTACTCCGACTTTCATCGCGCTTTCGCGCTCGTTTTGGGACGGTCGGTTCATCGCCCTCGATTTATCGACCTTGGCCGTAAAGCGTTGCCGCGTCACAGACGTAAAGTCTGTTATGACCCTTCCACCACGACTTGTGGTCGTGATGTGCACATTTTTTTCACCGCGTCATTTACCCCATGGGCATTTCATCGTGCTTTCGCACTCAGCCGCGTTTGCTGATTTTCATCCGCGGTGTTTGCGCGCGTATGGTATGCGCGCATCACATTTTCATGTGACTATGATTTTTGATGTTTTAGATGGATTTTGATAAACCCATCAGTGATTTCACAGTCTATACTGTGAGAAAAAGCTTCATCTCGTCGCCGAATCCGCCTAAACAGGCAGTGCCGGTCCCAGACCGACGACCTGTGGTCCCAATGCGTGTTTATTCAACAGGCATACACCCACCGTATTAGCAAACAACAATATCTCCGTATAGTATTTAAAGCTTAATTTCTATGCGAATTTTTATAATTCAGCTCATTTCATAGTAAATATGGTCAATGTTCTCATAATTCATGATACTGAGGGCAGCCCAGAAGGAAACTGGTTCCCGTGGCTCAAAATCGAACTTGAAAAAATAAAAAATGAGCTGTGAGCTTCATTTCAGCCCGAGTTCTCTTTTCAGTTCGTCGGCCTTGTCCGTCTTCTCCCACGTGAAATCCGGATCGTTCCGCCCGAAATGGCCGTAGGCAGCAGTCTTCTTGTAGATGGGCCTATTTAGCCTGAGCGTTTCTATGATCTTCTTCGGACTGCAGTTGAATATTTTCCTGACAGCCTCCAGAATCTTCTCTTCTGGCACCTTGTTCGTTCCGA
The DNA here is from genome assembly GCA_964353775.1 of uncultured archaeon. Classification (GTDB taxonomy): domain Archaea; phylum Aenigmatarchaeota; class Aenigmatarchaeia; order Aenigmatarchaeales; family JAHLMS01; genus JAHLMS01. The sequence continues at coordinate 125,938 of CAYGWB010000006.1, forward strand.
AGGTCTGAACGAGTATCGAGACGGGCTGTGCGATGCCAATCGAGTATGCGAGCTGCACTTCGCACTTGTCAGCCGCGCCTGAAGCGACGATGTTCTTCGCTATATATCTTGCCATGTAGGCGGCCGACCTGTCGACCTTGGTCGGATCCTTACCGGAGAAGCAACCGCCGCCGTGCCTTCCCATGCCGCCGTAGGTGTCAACAATTATTTTCCTGCCTGTGACGCCCGTGTCCGCCTCGGGCCCGCCAACGACGAAAATACCAGTCTCGTTTATGAAAATTTTTGTGTCCCTGTCCATGTAGTTCTTGCAAACGGGCTTTATCACGTTTTCCAGTATGTCGCTTCTTATCTTCTCCCTGCCGACTTCAGGACTGTGGTGGACCGCCACAACGACGGCTTCCAATCTTTTCGGTTTGCCATTCTCATATTCCACCGTGACCTGGGACTTGCCATCGGGCCTGACCCAGTCGAGAACCCTTTTCTTCCTCACTTCCGCGAGTCTCATGGTAAGCCTGTGGGCAAGCGTTATCGGGAGCGGCATGAGCTCAGGCGTCTCGTTGCAGGCAAAACCGAACATCATTCCCTGGTCCCCAGCGCCCTGTTCATGGCCATCGGTCTCGTCGACGCCAACAGCAATGTTCCGGCTCTGCTCATGAATCGCAGTCAGGACAGCACAGTCCTTGCAATCGATACCGAACTCGGGATTGGTATAACCTATGTCTTGAAGGGTGTTTCTCACGACAGTCGGTATGTCTACGTAGCAATTGGTTGTGACCTCACCAGCAACCATAACTAGTCCCGTTGTGGTCAGACATTCGATGGCCACCCTTGCCTTCGGATCTTTGGTATATATCGCGTCGAGAATGGCATCGGAAACCTGATCACATATCTTGTCCGGATGACCTTCTGTAACGGACTCTGACGTGAAAAGAACTTTTTCTGTCAATGATACACACCTCCAATTTGTTAATTCAATCATCATCAGTGCTTATAAATATTCATATACGCTTTTTCTGAGGACCGTGCTACCACTTTTCCCAGTGGATGAGCTCATTCGCAGGTTTTCTTTTCGATTGGCCCGCCACCGGCATAGGTAGCCAAAACGGCCTTTCCCAGAAATCGGTTAAGTTCCTTTAACAATGATTTCATTTCCATTTACCTTCGCTCCAAGGATGTGGATATAATTCCTTAATTGTGTATTTTTCTATGTTCTTGAAAAGGAAGTCAAAATTAGCGTCTTTTCTTTCAAAATAACTGCCAGCACACAGAACGGTTGCTTTGCCATCAGAATATTCATGAATTACATCTCTGCATAAACCACAAGGAGTTAGATGGCCTCCTTTACCAACCGGACCCATGACAAGAACAGCTTTAACTCTTGCTTTTTCAGTTTCTTTGAAAGCCATATCTGCTATAGCAACTCTTTCACAGCAAATTGTTCCGCTACAATTTTTTGGCTCAAATGGCTTACCTTCATATATTTTTCCAGAGTCAGAAATTATGCAGGCATATATAGTATCAAGTACTCCTTTCTTTCTCCTATTCATAATAAATTTAGGGAATGCTTTTTTAGCAAAATTAATTAATTTATTTTCTTCTGCAGAAAACATTATCATCATGTCCATTGCATCACTTCTTCCATGAAGTCCCCTATGCGCCTGACAGGTCCGAGAGGCGACCTGCAGCTCTCCTCGTCGTACTTCTGTACCTTGTTCGACTTTATTCCTTTAGTGTAGATAGCGAACGGGAACTTGCCCGGCTCGTGTCTGCCGCTGACAATGGACGTTAAGTGATCGGAAGTCACGGCCATCACCGTGTCGTCCCAGTCTATGCGGGAAAGGATGTGGCGGAAGAAGTCTCGGTCTATACGTTCGATGAAGTCGCGACGAAGATCGAAGTTCCTGTCATGTGCAGCCACGTCCGCACCGAGGATGCTGACAAGCACAAAGTTGTGGTCGCGGAGCGCGCGGAGCGCTGCTTTCGCTTTGTTCGTCAAGTTCGTGTTCAGGTCGGCTGTCGCGCCTTTCGGGATTATCATGTCCATTCCGAGTGCGGCGCCTATGCCGATGGCTGCAGGTGATGCGCCCACAACCGCGCCCTTCAGTCCGTACATTTCAGCAAATGATTTGAATTTTCGCATCTGGGCCGCACCGCGCAACAGAACGAAGTTCGCGGGAACTTTTCTTTTTTTATTCGTTGGGTGGTCCTTGAGAATCTTGTAAGCCTGAGCCGAGAACTTGTTCAGCACGGTCGCTGTGCGAACTGCCTCAGACGTCCTGTTCAGAGGCTTGATAATAGGTACCTCTATGTTGTTCGTTTGAGGATCGCTGTCTGTGACAGTGGAAGACAGACCTTTGCTTTCACGAAGCACCAGCACAGCGCGATGGCTCACAGAATGGATAAAATCTATATTGACGCCGTCTATGTTCAGTTTTGAGAGTTTCTTGGCGAAATCTTCATAGCCAGTCGTATCGCGGCCTGCACGGCGGTCGATTATCATCAGATGCGGCAACATTCTTTTCGTCTTCGCTGTCGTCAGTTCTTCGGACGGTGGCGGCATCTCACGGACGTTCGCGAAGTTCGCGCGCAAGTAGACATTGCCTGGCTGCGGTTTCAGGCCGATGCCATAGGCATCGAACAGGCCACGACCGGGATAATCTCGTTCAGAATAACCCAGGAGCGCCCAATGAGAAACGCCAGAGTCGGGATGATCGTCCAGCTTGTTCTCGACCAGACCGGCAACACCGCGCTCGGCGATGTTGTCAAGATACGGCTTGTGCGCCACGGCCAGCACGCTCTTATCGGGGTCGGCAGCACCATCCAAAATAACAAGAATTATTTTTTTCGGCATGGAATCGCCTATCGTTCCAGTATGAACCTATGTTTGTGGGACACCTTGGTCGGAACCCTGCCTATCAGCATGCGCTCGGATATGTGTTTGCCGGCGGCCACAGGCTTTTCCTGTTCTGCCAAAGCAAGCGCCTCATTCAGATTCGCAGTACTTGAGGAGTAAATTGTGAAAAGCGTCTGGCCTTTCTTCACATGGTCCCCGACCTTGACACCGAGCCGTATTCCCGCACCCTTGTCCTTTGGCGCACCAGCCAATCTGGCCACGGAAGTTATTTCGGCATTGCTTATCCAGAAAACCGTGCCGTCTGTTTCCGATTTGATCTGCACCTGTTTGTCTCCGATCGGAATGTCATCTATCTTGACGCGCGGATTTCCGCCCTGCGCATCTATTATCTGTCTGAACTTCTTCTCGGCCTTGCCGCTCTTCAGTATGTCGTGCGCCACCTTCTTGCCTCTGGCGCTGTCCTTGCCGACAAGGTCGAAAAGCAGCCCTGCCAGGCTCGTCGCCTTCTCAATCACATCAGGCGATGCCTTTCCTGCGAGCGCTGCAAGTGTTTCCTGCGCCTCGAGTGCCGGTCCCATTGACCAGCCGAGCGGCTGTTCGCCGTAGGTGATTCCGCACACAACTGTCATTCCCAAACGCTGTCCAAGCTCGATGAAGTCTTCGGCGAGAGTGTGCGCCTGTCCTATTGTTTTTATCTTGGCACCACGACCTGTCGGTATGTCTATAACAACGTACTTGGAGCCGAGTGCCTTCTTCTTTGCCATTATTGACGGTAAGAGTAACGGATCGATACCGAGAGGATATTCTATCTTTATGAAAGCGTCATCAGCTGGAGCGAGCTCCAACGCTCCGCCCCAGACAAGACAACCGTTAGTCCTTTTCACGACACGCAGTATGTCTTCATAGCTCAGCGCCACCGGACAAAGAACTTCCATGCAATCTGCTGTGCCGGCAGGTGACGTGATGGCCCGTGAAGAAGTCTTCGGTATTGTCAGACCGGCCGCGGCGACTATTGGAACGACGAGCATGCTGGACTTGTTGTTGCCTGGTATCCCGCCTATGGAGTGCTTGTCGCAGACGCATTTGCCAGGCACTCTGATTGTCTTGCCTGTCGCAAGCATCGCCCTGGTAAGATGCTCGATCTCATCCATGGACATGCCGTGGATATCGAGGGCGGTTACGAAAGCGGAAAGCTCGGCGTCCGACAGGTGGCGCTCGACCACGTCCTTGACTATGGCAAGCATCTCAGATGCGATCAGCCTGTCGCCTTTGATCTTCTCCTTGACGAACATGACCGATTCGGGCGCCGACACGGGTTTGATATCTATCTGCTCACCCGACCTGATATTGAAAAATGAGTTCAGCTCCGAGTTTGTAACAACCTCGCCCGGCTTCGCGAACTTCTTGGCCGTATCGACTATTGCTATTATTGATTTATTGCCCTTTGTCAGCTTTACGCGGTCAAGGGCGCGAATGCCCATTGTTCCGACGTCTTCCTTGTTGAGTATGACTACGCTCTTGCCGCCTGTCTCCATATCGATGGGTTTTGCACGCAGTCGCATGTCATTACGCCTCACTCTTTAATTTTTTCCAGTACAAATAAAACCATACCATCGGAATGATTGCGGATGCCACAAGCGTGAGGGCCAAAATGTGCCACACATCGACTGACAGCGGCCATTCAGGTATTCCGAATATAGTCGCAACAGTGTTCGGTATCGCCAGTATTGTCGCGATTGCTGTCCAGACGAACATGATATAGGTCAGTCGTTTTATTGAGGCGTTCACTTTGTTCGATATCGTCGCCAGCTTGTTCGAGAGCACGGATTCGTAGATGGTCAGCGCGTCGGAGAGTGTGTCGCGCTGCGCGGACACTATCTCCATCTGGTGTACGTATGTGTCGTGCACGTCATCGAACAGCCTTGTCAGGTTCTCGTCCATGGTGATGGGCGTCATGCCCTTTTTGATGGAAAACAGAATCTTTGAGCTGCCCCAGAACCTTCTCCACATGTTCAGCAGATCCCGCTTGAAATTCACGACGGCCGTTATTTTTTTGCCGGCCTGCTCCGGTAAAAGAACGGATTTCTCGAGTTCGCTGATCTTTCTTTCACTTGCCGCCAGGACATCATAAGTCTCCTCGGAATCGCTGTCCATTATTTCGTAAAGAAGGTATCCTACGTTCAGGGGCATCTTCTTTATCCTTGAGACATTGTCCTCAAAAATCTGGTCGAAGTGGGGAAGATTGGCCCTTGTGACTGTTATCAGGAAGTGCGTTCCGACCGCATACATGATGTTCTCGAGCGCGATCTGGCCCTTGGCAATATGATAGTCGACTATCGTGAAGGTCAGCGGCTTGAACGTGTAACGCACAGACCGTTGTTCGCGTTCGAACCGTTCCAACGGGGCTTCGGCAATACCGAAATCTTTACGGATTCTTGCCAGTTCTGCAGAAGTCGGTGCTGTAACATGTACCCAGACGAAGCCTTTAGGCGGCTTTGGATATTTGATCCCGCTGCCTGAACCGAACTTTTTGTCGGAGAACTTGTATAGCCAGCGAAGCATGAAAGAAATATTGCGGGCCCACTTAAATTGCTATCCGAGCGGACAAGTGGCCTCTCCGGTCGCCTGGTTGCAGGCCAGCTTCAGGTTCGAGCAGTCCAGCTTGTCAGAATGGTACTGGTTGTGGATATTGCATAGGTTGCCGATGTACCATTCGATCTCCGGCAGGGATGGGTTCGAGCATTCCTTCCAGTCGCTGCAGTGCTCGCAGGTATAATTACCCCAGAAATCGCAATTCTCGATCATCACAGTCTTTGCAGAGTCGCACTTGTATCCGGCCCTCGCGACCTCGCACCCGTTCTTCGGCAGGTTCACAGGTATGGCGATGATGATCACGAACACTATCAGAACTGCGAGTGCGATCCAGTCGATGCGCCGCCAGCTCTTGAAATAGCCGACGACGTCAAACTTCTTCTTATGCTCGTGATGTGCGTGCTCTTCGGTCATGCTATCAACTAACGGATTGAACGCTTAAAAAAGTATCATCTTGGCGAGATGAAGCCCCACTTGTCGATCGCCGCCTTCAGCTCCTTGTGCGTCTTCGCGTATTCCTTTAGATCGATGCCTTTCGTCGTTGCATCCACTGCCTGACGGAAGGCGGTTGCGCCTACGCGTGTCCCGCCAGGGTGGCCGTGAACCCCACCACCAGCCTGAAGTATTATGTCGTTGCCAAGCATCTTTACGAGCGGCGGAACTAGACCGGGATGCATTCCGCCGCTGCATACGGCGAACACGGGCTTGATGTGCCTCCACTCTTCACGCATGCGGTGTCCGCTCTCGGTGACGAAGCCTTTCTCGATCTCCTCGCCGATGGATATGACCTCTTTCTTTCCACCTTCCATCTTTCCGACGATCGTTCCGATGTGTAGCTGATCCATCCCTATGAGACGGCAGCAGTCGGCAAGGACCATCATGGATATGCCGTGCTTCTTGTTCCTGGTCAGAGCTGCATGGCCTGCGCGGTGGGCGTGTATCACGAGCTGGAGCTCGTCGTTTATGTCCCTCAGGGTCTGAAGTGCGGCCCAACCGACTGTTAGAACATCAACCATGACATATTCTCCGCCCGCGTTCCTGACGAACTTCGCGCGTCGTATCATCTCGTTCGTTTCTGCTGATATGTTGGCCATGTACATCTTGCGTTCTCCGGTCTCTTTCTCGGCCTTGTCCCTCATCTTCAGCGTCTCGGTCACGCGTTCATCGAACTTGTTGAATGATTGTGACGTTAGATTCTCATCGTCCTTGACTATGTCCAGTCCTCCTGCCCATGCGTCGTACGCGACCTTTGCGTGGGCCTTCCATCCCAGACCGATCTTCGGTTTCACTATTGTGCCGCAGAGCGGCCTTTTTGGAACTCTGAGCAGACGGCGTATGCCAGGGATGCCGTAGAAAGGCCCCTTGAAAGAATCCATGAGCTTCTCTGGCCAGTGAATATCCTCCAAGCGCAAATTATTGACGGCCTTCATGCCGAAGACATTGCCGGCGACCGAGCTGAGTATGCACGGCATGTTCCCGAGCTCGAACAGCTCCAGAGGGTAGGCGATGCGCACGTACGGCCCTTTGATTTCATAAACCTTGGCAGCCATGCGCATGATGTCCGTACCGGACGTCTTCACCTCCGTCCACGTTCCGACGCTGGACTCGGCAGCAACCGCCTCGGCCGCGATCTTCATCGAAATTCCTTTCGCAGGCTCCATGCGAAAAAGGCATAACAGATCCGTCTCGGAAGGTTTGTACTTCAAATCGATATAACCGCTATAAGCTACTTTTGGCATGTACATTCCACCTCATGAATATTTCTTCTGATTGTTCATTTTAGCAACCTTTTTACATTGCCTGGAGTCATGATGCCCTTCTCTGTTATGATGCGCGTGACCAGATTCCAGGGTGTGATATCGAAGGCCGGGTTGCGGACGGCCGCGCCGTGCAGTTCGTGCAGCTCACGATAAACTTCTTTCGGGGGGCGCTCTTCGATTTCGAACTTCTTACGCTTGTCGAGCTTGAATGTTGAAGCGACAGTATAGAACGGCTTCTTGTGAACGTGGGCCAGTAGCGCCATCGGATAAGTTCCTGTCTTGTTTATCAGGCCCTCTTTCATACGCAGCGCGTCGCAGCCGACGATGACGGCGTCACATTCCGGCATGAAGAAACCTGCAGCTGCATCGGTTATCAACGTGACCGGTATTTTCGCGGCCCTGAGCTCCTTTACGGTCCGTATGCCTTGCTCGACGGGCTCGGTCTCCGTGGCAATTATGTGAACCTTCTTTCCGGACGACCATGCGGCCTTCATGACGGACAGGGCCTCACCAGAATGACAATGGGTCATTATGGTCCAACCTGGTTTGATGACCTTTGAACCGATTATTCCCAGCCGTTTTGTAGCCGTCTGCAGTTGTACGAGCAGACGGTCGATTGATTTTGCGTTGCGCTCCCTTCTGACGGCCTCGATGACGTTGTGCAGCGGCACTGCTGTCGGGCGCGCGGCCTCGATCTTTTTGCAGGCATCATCGAACTTCTTTCCGAAACCGTTCTGCTTAGAGAAATGTTTTAGAAATTTGAGACTCGCGACAGCTATCTCCTTCGCGCCTTGGATATGCAGCGCTCGGAGCTCGTGAACGAACTGTTCGAGCGTAAGCTGTTTCGGCATAGACCTTTTATTGTCTGGAATGCAAATTAAAGATATGCCTTCTCAAGCAGAATTGGAAGAGCTGATAAGAAATATGAAGGCTTCTGGCTACCTGAAGGACCCGGAAATAGAGAAGGCGCTTCGTGCGGTTCCTCGTCATCTTTTCGTGCCGAAGAACCTGATTGGAATGGCCTACCGCGACTGCCCGCTGGCCATCGGGCATGAACAGACCATTTCTCAGCCTAGCACCGTAGTTGCAATGACCGAGACCCTGAAGGCCGAACGCGGGCAAAAGATTCTGGAGATAGGATCCGGCAGCGGCTGGCAGGCCGGATTGCTCGGTCGTATAGTCGGTTCGAAAGGCAAGGTGTATACTATTGAGCGCATCAAGGAGCTGGTGGGAATGGCGAGGCAGAATCTGACCTCGGCCGGAATCAAGAACGTCCGAGTTGTGCAAGGCGATGGCAGCGCCGGGCTTCCCAAGCATGCGCCGTTCGACCGTATCATTGTAACGGCCGCCTGCCCTTCTGTTCCGTCGCACCTGTTCACCCAGTTGAAAGTAAAAGGCAGGATGATCGTACCGGTAGGCGACCTCTACAGGCAAACGATGATAGTTATAACCAAGGCAGCTAAAGGGAAGGTTGAGCAGGAAGAAATCGGATACTTCATGTTCGTGCCGCTCATCGGACGATACGGATTTAAACGGGCTTGAGTAGTGATATGTATGCCAAAAAAGCTGGAATGGCAACATGTTGCATTTCTCGGTAACGTACTCGAGACAAACCTTGCAATGAACGAAATAGTCGATGGCAGGGCGAACTTTCTGGCAGGTCTGTCGGGCATAATGTTGACGATAGCGCTGACCCAGGTATTCACGTCTGCAGGCTGGGACAGGGCAGGCTTCAGTGTATTGTCTTTGACGTGCTTCGTAGTGGCGTTCCTCGCCATAGGCGTGATCCGACCGAGGATCCGCGTGTTCAACAAGAACAACATGTACTATCTCGGAATCGTAAAGAACTCCCGCGAGAACTACAGAAAACTCATGAAGAGCTTGATAAAAGACGGCAATAAGGTTATAGACGAGTACGTCGATGAAGTCTACGACCTTTCCAAGGAGCTTAAGATAAAGTTCAAACTTCTGCGCTATGCGGCGGATGTATTGGCCATCGGCCTGGCCGCCGGCATGACACTGATAATACTTCCGATATGATTTTTATGCCGATGTCAGCGAACGTTATCAAACGTGACGGCCGCGTGGAGGCGTACATACCTGAAAAGATAGCCATTTCTTGCATGCGCGCCGGCCTGAAGGCTGACATCTCTTATGAAATATCGAAAGAAGTTAGCAAGAAGATATATCAGAACATGCCTACGAATGAGATACGCAAACTTGTAGCCAAATATATAGGGGAATACGACAAGGCGGCTGCCAAGAAATACTTGACGTACGGCGAGCGAAATCCGTCACAGCAGCCTTCTGAACGTAAATTCCACAGATACAAGTCCAACATAGAGAAGCAGGATAAGCTCAGTGGAAGACCAATCAAGAGACGGAGCAGGCTCGGAAAAAAGAAGTCTACTTCTTGAGCAGTATGACGCTCTCGCGCATCTGTCCGACCTTTACGGTAGCCGCACGCGTGCAACAACTTGTTCTTGCAACAAGTATCTTTTTGACGTCGAAACCTATCTGACCGGCCAGCTCTGCAACAGCCGTGTCCGTATCGACCACCCTGTCCGGGAAACAGCCGCCACCGATTACAATCGCTACGTTCGCACCTGATTTGCATACGCGATGCATCTCGCGCAACGAAAGCGCAAGGTCGTAGAAATACGTCTGCGCGACCGGCGGCAATTGGTCAAAGTCCGTCAAAGTCAGACCGAGCTTGGCTATGTCAGCCTCTGCCGTGCCGCCGATGTAGGCCCTTAGCTTTGTTATAGGCTCCTCGAAAAAGAGCGACAGCTCGAGCTTGTATATTTTCGTATATTCGATCTTGTTAAGGTACGGCGGCGATGTTATGACAGCGTCGACGGACTCTTCACCGAGCTTCATATCGCGCGCATCGCCCAGTTCGATGACCGCCGGTACGGGCTTCAGCCCGGCTGGCCGCAGTTCTCTCAACATCCTGCGTATCTTCTGCTGAAACAGCGGACGTACGGGCGGCTTGTGCCTCTTGTCTATCTTGACCAGCGCGCCGTCCTTCACCGTCCAGCTGGCCTTTGTCGCTGCATCGATGAGCGCGAGCAGCATGTAGTTGCGTGTCTGTTCGTCCTCGAGCTCGAAAATCTTGTTCCTATAAAAAATTATGTCCTCGAGCGCCCATTTCGAGAACGCCCGTTTGAAGTATTTGTCAGAAGGCAGCTCGCGCGGTCGTTCGAACTTCCATTTTAGCGCAACCCTGACAGCCTGTTCTAGAGCAGGTATGTCATAATCGGCCGTCTTCACCTTTGAGACGAAAACGCACAGCGGACTGACATCGAATCCAATGGATTCGATCTCACGTTGTTTGCATGCAAGGCAGGTCGTGCCTACACCTACGAAAGGATCGAGAACCGTCTGGCCTGGCTGTAGCTCGAACCTGCCAATCAACCAGTCCACCAGCTGTTTTGAGTATCCTTCCTTGTACCAGTACCAATTATGTATCGGCTCGATGCGATTAGGTAAGAACGTCACAAGTTGCCCGAGCTCTGGGGCTGACTGCAAAAGAGGCATACCTCTAGATTGGCTATACGACTTTTAAGCCTGTTGGAGATAGCAAATAGCAGGCTCGAAGTTTATGCCCATGTTGGCCAGGTACTTGAACCTGCGCTCCGTGCGCTTTACTCGGCCCCTGTTGTACTCCCCACGTATGGTGTACATAGCGTTGTTGTCCATAATATTTCTGTATTCAGTAAAGTATTTAAAGCTTACTTTTTCACTCTACAAACCGAGTTACAAATTAGTGCTTTTAGCCCATTTGCCGAGCCCGTCGGCTGTCGGGCGCAGCTCGCTAAGCGTCTTGATCACTTTCTCGATGCGCTCTGCGCTGAATTCGAACTGGCCAGTCATGAACTTCCTTATATTGTCGGGCTGCAGCGGACCAGAAGTTATCTTCACGTCCTTCTGCACGGGGGGCTCCATGAAAAATTTGAAAATCTCCTCGGCCGGCGGTCCTTCCCATTTGTCCTTGACAGCTTCAATGACGTTTGCCAGAGTCTTCTTCTCTTTGACGAGCGCCAACGCCTTCTTCGGACCGATGCCGTGGATGCCTGGGTTGAAGTCCGTACCACAGAGCATACCGATGATTATCAGCTGCTCGCGATTGATGCCTAGCTCGGAAAGAACGGCCTTGAGATCTAGCAGCTCCGTATTGACTTCCACATAGGCGCCGGTCTTCGGTATCTTTTTCTTCCCGGAGACCGACATGTTCCTGAGCATCCGTGGCGAACCGAATAGGAGCGAGTCCCAATCCTGCGATGCCGAGGCCCATACGAGCTTCTGGCTGCACATCTCGGCGCACTGAGCTTCGCCCTCGCTCGGCGCCTGCACCCAAGGCACGCCCATGAACGTCAACAGTTGCTTCGACTGTTCTATCATCTCGCTGTTCAGCTTGGCTGACATCTTTGCTCTCTTCAATATCTCTTTTTGGTCGCCTTCGGCCAGCGCCAGCTGCCAACGCACATGCGCCTGTTCGCGTATATCCTTCCTTTTTTCGACCACGCCGCGCTTGAACGCGGGCGGCTCGCCGTCAAAAACAAAGACCGGCTGAACACCGGCTTCCAAAAATTTCGTCGTGCGATATAAAAGACCGGACAGATGAGAGGTGATCTGACCCTTGCTGTTCATCAGCGGCTGGCCCGTCATGCGGTCGCGAATGATCGTGATAAACTGGAACAAAGTGTTGAAGGCATCGATGGCTATGCGCTTGCCCTTCAGCTCCTCGAGTTCGATCGGTTTGCCGGTGATTATGCTGCCGAGTGCTACGCCCATACAACCAGTTGCAGTCCTTGAATATATTAATTGCAGAATCAGACGAAGCCGGCGTACGTATCCTTATAGAGCTGGGTCGCGGCCAGCTTCGCTGGGTCGCGCTTGTAGAGCTCGGACTCCAACCGCTTTCCGAACTTCTTCTCCCAGTCCTTTATCGACACGGAATACTTCCTCTGGATATCGTCGCGGTACCACTGCGGTATGACGTTGAAGGCGCAGAACGGTACTATGCGGCCGTCCGGCTGAACGTAGTGGATGCAGCAGCGCTTCACGCGCTCGATATCATAGTTCCATAGGTCCATGAAGTGCATCATACCGACGAAAAGGCTCTTGTGATGCAGTACGCGCAGCGCACCGTAGTCGTGCTTTGCGATTATGGACTTGAACATTGAGACCAGGTTAAGATCCTTCGGTTGTTTTTCCTTGTCTATGAACTTGCCAAGGGCACTTATTACTTTCAGTGTAGTCAGCATCTTGGACTTGCCCGAATTTATTTCGTCAGCCCGTTCGTTCAAATACTCCATCAGCCCTTCAACGTCGACGAAGCGCGGTATCGGCACCACCTTGTCGCCGTCCTTGAAGACGTAGGTGGCCGCGCCGCATGCGAAATGCGATGTGAGTTCGTACTTCGGCTTTCCTGTCAGGGCCTCTATGAGATGGCTGACCGCTGTCACAATCGGTATCGGATAAAAGTCCTCCTTTGTTATCATTCCATCGGTCTGCTTTTCCAGTCTGTCGATCACTTCCGGTATCGTTATCCTGCACTTGCGCACGTCCGCCTTGGTTATCCGGCCGACCATGCTGACTGGCTGATAATTTATTCCGCGGATGATGTCGATATGCTTCAGACCGAAGCGAAAGATGTTGCCGACATCGTTGTCGTTAATCATGTTGATTACGGTCGGGACCAACACGACACCCATCTGAGCCTTTCGGCAGTTGTCCAAACAGCCAGGAATTTCCCAGTGGTTCTTCGGATTCGTCCTTGGTGTCGTGCCGTCGAAGCTGAGATATATGGTGTTCACGCCGGCCGCGCGTATCGCACTCGTCCATTCCGGATTGCGGCTGAGCTTGTGCGTTCCGTTGATATTGAGCTGGACGTGGGCGAACCCCTCCTTCTTGGCCAGCTTGACTATTTCGACCAGATCCTCCCGCATCTCCGGATTTCCGCCCGTCAGCTGTATGGCGTTCGGCGGGACCGGCTTCTGGGCACGTAGCGTGCGGAGCATCTGCCCGATCTGGTCGAGCGTCGGCTCGTATACGTAGCCCATTGCCGAGGCGAAAAAGAAGCAGTAGAAGCATTTCAGGTCGCAGCGATTTGTGATAACCATGTTGGCCAGTGCTGTTTGCGAGGTGTGATCCTTGCACAGACCGCAGTTCTTGGGGCAGTCGATCTTCTCGTCCGCAACGTTCGGATTCTGTATACCCTTGCCGTCATGCGCCCATTTCGAGAACCTCTTGAACATGGAGGCGTCGCCCCAATACTTGTCCTCGAAAACGCCGTGCTTTGGACATCTCTTCCTTATCCAGATCTCCCCGTCGGCCTCTTCTATCGTAGCCGATATTTTGAGTAGACAGGTTGGGCAAAGCGAAGTCGTTTGGTGTGGCAATTCCATATTATCAACTTTTTGAACTTTTTAAAAGTTGTAAAAGTTTATATATCAGCAAGAATATAAAGATTACTCATGTCCGCGAGCATCGAACGCGAGATCTATGCTACGTTCTCAGAAATCACCGTGAATATGGGATATTCCGAGATACACGGCAGGATATTGGCCGCACTCTTCGTGGCGGGCAAGCCGCTGTCCTTGACGGAGCTGGCCCACAAGATAGGGGTGTCCGTTCCGGCCATCTCTCTGTCACTGGACCTTCTTGAGACGCTCGGAATGGCGAGGCGAATAAAGATGCCGGGCGACCGCAACCTGTACGTGCAGCTGACCGGCGATCTGGTCTCCGGACTGCGCACCGCTTTCGTGACAAAGGCCCAGAGAACTTTGGAGAACACGTTGACACGGTTCGCCGAATACAGAAAACGGATAAAGAACGATGACGACCTTATGGACGCGCTGAACAGACTGGAGCACGAGTCCAGAAGGCTGAAACGTTACATCGATATTCTCGGGAAGGCCCCGCTCTAGTGACCGAAAGCGATCTGGATAGAGCGCGAAAGGTTAGTTTCTATTCCGGCGGCAAGCAGGATGAGCCCGATAGACATAACAATCAGACAGGCCGCTACCAACATCAGCTTGCGGCTTTTTGGCCCGAAGGGGTCGTATCTCATCATGGCGCTGGAAATCATCGCACCTGCGATGGCCGCCAAGAAGTATGACACTACCTCGGGTACGAGGTGCATTATGTAATAGGCAAAGCCGAGCGGAATTCCTTGTGCAACGGCGGTCGCAAGCCCGCCTTCCGTTGATAGGCGCCGCACGACCAGGCCTATCGCAACGCCGACAACGGAAGCGTTCCAGGCCAGGATGAACAGGGCGCCTGCGGCAAATATGAATGATAGAACTGCCATCAGGAGCACGAGCTTGATGTTGTTCATGGCTATCAGCATGAATATTTCAGTTCCGAAGGCCTGCGTGGTAGTTGCAGTGGCGGATGCCGAGGCCGCACTTATCTGGGTTATGCTGTACAGGTTGAACAGCTGTTCGGACAAGAGACCGTCTGCCATGGATGCCGGCAGCACGCTGAACCATAGGGCGATTCCGGCCACCATCCCGAGGAAAAGGAACGTGTACATCTCGACTATGTCTATGTTCACGGTCAACAGGTCCAGCAGGCTCTTGACCTTTACCTCCTCCAGGCTCTTTCTCTTCAGTATCTGGGTGAATATGTAGACCGTAGGCAGTGTCATGAAAGTAACAATGACCATGGACGGCGCGTGGAAGAAGAGGACGGCGGAAACGAAGATGGCTATCGACGAGTAGAAGAAGCCCGTTCCGAATAGGTGGATGGGCTTCTTGACCTCATATCCTAGCAGATATTCCAATACCAAACCATCACCGTATGACTAATGTGGCAAAAACTGAAATAAAAAACAAACGGATGCTACAGTCCAGAAAGGAAGTCTGAATCCTCAGACCTCGTTCAATGCTGCGACCAGCTGTTCGACGATTTCCTTCTCTGCCGGAAAGCCCAGCGCGTTCTTGAAGCGCTTCTGGCCGGTCGGCGTCATGAACCCTCGCGAGATCGATATGAACTCGTTCTCGCCCTCAGGACTCACTGCTTTCTTGCGAGCTACTTCCAAGAACTTGTTTTTTCCGAACTTTATTTCCTTTGTCGTTATGGTCTCGAATTCCACCATTCCTATTACCTCCCTTGTTGTGTTTCTGATTATGACATCTTCGATATTCTTAAATGTTTCTATATGAGAGTGACCGATTCGACCGTCACGTCCGACACTCCGGGTATTACGCGTATCTTTGCTTCGACGGCCTCAGTGCCTACGTCGCCCGCGATGACAAGTACTATGAGCGATTTGAGTCCGAAAGCGAGCGGCACCAGTTTGGTGTCCTTTATCTCGACCTTCTTCGCTATCTCGGCCTTTATTTTTTCAAGATCGGTCTCCGGACTTTCCGGCATTATCTTAAGAGAAATCGCGACCTTTCCCACAAAATCACGGACCTTCGAATCCGCAGGCTTCGCACTTGTACGAATTGGACAGTTTCTTGCAGCGGCGGCACCTGGTTATCTCTACGCCTCCGCACTGCGGACAGTTGAACTTCACGAAACCTTCGGCCCCAACTAGCGAGACACCGCAGGTTGAGCAGCGTATTGTCATAGTACAGGTATTTTTAAAGTGAAGTATTTAAAGATAGTATCAGGCCCCTGTAGTCTAGCCTGGATAGGACATGAGGTTGCGGACCTCAGGACCGGGGTTCGAATCCCCGCGGGGGCACCAATTTTAGAAATGTAGCTATCATTTCAGATAGTCGTCTTGAGCACTGAAGCTCCCTGCTGCTGTAGTGCTTTGGCAACGCGTTCCTGCAGCTCCTTTCCCGGTGTCAGCGCGACCATGTAACCGCCGAGACCGCCGCCTGTAAGCTTTGCGCCGTACGCGCCCTGCATTCTTGCCACATTGACAAGGTTGTCGAGCTCCTTGCACGAGACGCCGATATCCTGGAGCATCTTGTGGTTCTCGTTCATGTATTGACCGAGGGCCTTCAGGTCGTTGGCCTCGATCGCCTTGCGCGCCTTTATGGCAAGTTCGCCGGCTGACTTGAATATCGCATCGTAGCGCGCCTTATCCGCATCATAGCGCTTGCGAACTGCAGCCACAGCCTCCTTCGTGTCCGTGACTATGCCGGTATTTCCCATTACAATCTCGACCGGCTGACTCATCTTCAGACGCTCCATCACTGGACCTTCTGCGGACTTCCTGAACCATATCAGCCCGCCGTATGTGGCTGCGGTGTTGTCTATCCCAGACGGTGTTCCGTGATAGCCCTTCTCACCTTCATAGGCAAGCTTGTTTATTTCATCGTCCGAGAGCTTGAGCCCGAACTCGTGGCTGAGCGCCCGCGCTATCGCCGTGCAGGAGGCCGCGCTCGCGCCAACGCCGCTAGCTGCTAGCAGCTCTCCGCCGAGAATTATTCTCAATCCGGTTTTGGCCGTGTCGATTCCGGCGGCCTTCAGTATCCTATCCGTGGAATCCTTCTGCTGGTCGTTCTTCTCTGTCTTGTAGCCCGGCGTTTCCGGTCTGTTATCCTTAATCACGAAACCTGTGCCGGGTGTTCGATCGACCTCGGCCGTAGTTCTCATACCGATCGCAGAAACGATCGACGGTATACCGTAGACGACGATGTGCTCGTTAAAAAGAATGACCTTCCCGTACCCGAAACCAAAACCCATATAGACACGCCCCCTTTCTTCCATTATTATTGCGGTCATATTTAACTCTTTCTCTCTTGAAAACCAACAAACTTTATATACGCAGCAAGGCAAAGGTGTTTCTATGGTATTTGCGGAAATCATCGCGGCGCTGTCTGGCGTTGCCGGTTTTGTGGTTTTCTTCAACAGGAACCCAAAGAGAAGCCCGCCGAAAGGCAGGGACATAATGGTATCTCCGGCTGACGGCAAGATGAAAAAACACTTCAAGGTCAAGTCGGTAAATGGCCTGTTCGGCGCGACAGGAAAAACCATAGGAAAAATCGACGCGCAAGGCCCGCATATGGTCGTGCCCATAAATCTCTCCATCATGGATGTTCATGTGACACGCGCACCTTGCAATGCCAAAGTGATCGATGTCATCCACCAGAGGGGAAAGTTCCTGCCGGCCATCTGCAAATCGGCGCTCGTCAAGAACCAGCGCAACATAATCGTAATGCAGGCACGCGGTGTCTATTTCGCGGTCGTCCAGAGCACAGGCGCAATCGCAAGACGCGTACGCTGCTGGGTAAAGCCCGGCGACATGGTCGTGACAGGCCAGGCCATCGGACGCATACTGCTCGGCTCAAACACATCTTTGATAATACCCGCCAGGCATTTCACAAATTCCAAGGACCACAGGCGCGTAAGGGCGGGAGAAACGATATTGGGAGTGCTGAAGGCTGATTGAAATGCGTTTCAGCATCGCCCGACACATAACATTCGCCGACATGATATCGCTGACATCTGCGCTACTGGGCTTCGCATCTATTTTCATGATTGTTCTTGGTCGCGTCCACACGGCCGCCCTTGCGATAGTCGCTTCTGCCATACTAGATTATCTTGACGGCCGTATCGCGCGCAAGCACGGCGGCAACAAGGACTGGGGCAGGCAGATGGACTCGCTATGCGACATCGTAGCATTCGGCGTCGCTCCGGCGTTCCTGGCATGGCCGGTGATAGCCGCCGGCTTCGCACAGATGAACATGAATATCGCCATTGCCGTCGGCTTCGCGTTCCCTTCACTTATAATAATAGCCGGCATACTCCGCCTTGCCAGATACAACATATCCACTCACAATAACATCTATGTCGGAATGCCGATAACGATGAACGGTCTGATATTCCCTGTTGTCTGGGCGGTGACGCTCGGGATGGCAGTCGATCTGAGGGCGGTCATAATGGCAATCACATGCGTGCTGTCCGCTGTTCTCATGGTCAGCGATTTCCTCATACGAAAAAGATAGGCGCAATGAAATGGACATCTGGATCGAACTTATCGGTGCTTTATGGCTACTGATACCTGCCTATGCAGCGAACGGCTGGCCGCCGCTGGCCCGAGGCAGAAGGCCGATAGACGGCGGACGGAACTGGAGGGACGGCAGGCGGATCTTCGGAGACAGCAAAACGATAGAAGGGTTCGCGCTCGGCGTCGGCGCAGGAACATTCTACGGAATCATCGAGAGCTACCTGTTCCCGATTTTCAACACCTATTCTGGCATGTGGGGCGCGTCGCTACCGTTGATGACGCCTTTTATCGGCTTCATGATAGCGTTCGGCGCAATGACCGGCGACCTTGTCGGAAGCTTCATCAAGAGACGGCTCGGAATGAAGTCCAGCGCCAATGCACCCGGTCTCGACCAGCTCAATTTCGTCGTGGGCGCGATCGTCTTCAGCTTCGCGTTCACGCACATCAGCATCGTCATGGCGGCCATAATGCTGTTAATAACACTGTTCATTCACAGGATGGTCTGCATAATCGGTTATTTGCTGGGTTTCAAGAAAGTTCCGTGGTGAAATAGCTCAGCATCCAATGCATACCGAAATATCCGGCCAGTGCAATGACAGTGTAGCGGACTATCTTCCCTGAAACGGCTGCGATGTAGAATTTCTTTGCGCTGTAGTGGATGCTACCGGCAAAAAGCCCCATGAAATCGAACGGTATTACCGGTATGGCTGCAACGACAAAGATGACCAGGCTGCCGTGATATTTTCTGAACAGCTCTTCCATGTGATGTATCTGCTTCTTGTATTTTTTCTCCAGAATTCGCTCGCCGCCCCTGGCTATCCAATACGAGGTCAGCTCGCCTGTCGCTGAACCCAGGCCTGCGGCTATACCGACGCCGATAGGGTTGAGCTTGGCCGCCGCCAAGAACACCAGCAAAGAGAGCGGGAACGTCGGCAGAAACACTGTGGCGGATGAGGCCGCTGCCACGGCAAATATTCCGAAGTAACCGTAGGTGCCGATTGCATTGTTTGCCCATATCACGAACGATTCTATATCTATCGTGTTCTCACCTCAACGTTCTCCATAGAATGCCGAAACGCTGACCGAATGTCAACGCTGACAGCACGGATATTATAAAGACCGTAGCTCCGAGCGCTCCTGGCAAGAAGAACCCAGCTATCGCTCCGGCCGCTATAATCACTATCCTGTCGGCCCTCGTCAACATGCCCGCATATAGCCTTTTTTTAGTCAAGGCATGCGCCTCGGTGCCGATATAGCTGACGAGGAGCACTATCACGATGGTGGCCGCTCCGATCCATGGTTCTACGAAACCTCCGCCGGTTATTCCGGCTATCATAGCGATGTCGGCCAGCCTGTCTACCGTGTGATCAAGAAGGTCGCCGCGCTTGCTCGAACCGTATTTTCTGGCTATCTCGCCGTCGAGTATGTCCAGGAAGCCGTTGAAAAGAACGAGCAGAGCGGCCGGTATGAGAAGCTGCCGGTAGAATGCAAGGCCTGCCGCAATCGCTACAAAGAGTGCGAACAATGTTACGGCGTTCGGATTTACATTTATCACGAACGGTTTGAGAATCGATTTTTTCAAGCTGGGAAGCTTAACGTTAATCCAATCGAGCATATTGATTGTTGGCATGCCAGCTGATAAATATATAAGTTATGTTCGATAAAGGCTGGACATGAAACAGGCCATAATAATACGGGCTGACCTAAAGATGGGCAAGGGAAAAATGGTCAGCCAGGGCTCGCATGCGAGCGTCGCTTCTTTCCTTCGTTCATCCGAGATCGCGCGCGAACGATGGCTCGGCGAGGGGATGGCAAAAATAGTTCTGAAAGTCTCAAGCGAGGAGGAGCTGAGGGCGATACATGCCGCGGCCAAGCGCGCAAAGCTGCCAGCCGAACTTATTGTAGACCGCGGACTCACGCAGATCGAACCGGGCTCGGCGACAGCCGTCGGCATCGGGCCTGCCGAGGATTCTGCGATCGATAAGATAACTGGGAAACTGAAACTGCTGTGAATGTTATGGACATCGGCACGTGGATTTCAGCGAACTACCTAGTCCCACTTTGTCACTACTACACACCTGCCGCAACGATCACCTATGGCATCATTTTGGTCGCTGCTGTCGCAGGCCTTTACAAGATGTTGCAGAAATTGCACGTCAAGATCGACAAATCATTCTTCCTAGGCATGTTGCCTTTCATAATCTATGGCGGATGGACGAGGGCGTTGCGGGACCACGGGCTTGGCATCTATGGCAGCAACGCCTGGTGGTGGTGCAGCCCGCCGATATATTTCGTGATCGCCGGCATTGCCCTTGCCAGCCTTTTCGCAGGGCTGGCGATGCAGAAGTACGGCAAAATAAAGTATCATCATGTGATGATTGCTGTCGGTGTCCTGCTTCTGTTGTACGGTCTGACGCTGACATCGATAACCAACTGGACGGCGTTCGGAATGATTGTCGGGCTGGTCGGGTTGTTTGCCGCAGCGTTCTTCGGCTTCCACTACTTCAGACCGAAGCTGCTATCGTTCGAGAACGCGGGCATCATGGTGGCGCACATCCTGGACGCGGCCAGCAGCTTCACAGCAATCCAGTTCTTCGGATACTACGAGCAACACGTGCTGCCCGGATTCCTTATCGGCCAGGTCGGGCCGTGGGTGATGTTCCCGCTGAAGATTGTGGTCGTCCTAGCCGTGCTGCTTGCGATAGACAAGTATTCGGACGACAAGTTCTTCAACAATTTCCTGAAAATAGCCATTCTGATACTCGGACTGTCGCTAGGTGTGCGCGACTTTTTAACGGTTAGCATGCTATCTGTTTGATATGTATTTCACGAAGGCACCCGGCGTCGGTGGACGACTGAGACAGCGCATAGAGGACTTCAAGGTAGAGGAAATACCAAAGCCCAGCCCGCCCGGCGACGAATACACCATATTCTGGCTCGAGAAGTTCAACTGGGATACGAACCGGGCGTTGGCGGCCGTTGCGCACGCTCTCCATGTAGGCCCGAAAAGATTCGGCATCGCCGGTACGAAGGACAGGAGGGCAGTGACGAAGCAAAGGGTCTCTGTGTGGAAAGTAGAGCCCGAGCTGCTCGAACATTTGAGGGTAAGGGA
Organism: uncultured archaeon; assembly: GCA_964353775.1. GTDB lineage: Archaea > Aenigmatarchaeota > Aenigmatarchaeia > Aenigmatarchaeales > JAHLMS01 > JAHLMS01. Next base: position 147,174 of record CAYGWB010000006.1, read on the forward strand.
CATCAAGGTTTCGGGCTTTGAGAAATCGAGCGAACGAATAAATCTCGGTGACTCTGAAGGAAACAAATTCGTCATCACCATACGCGACATAGGTCTGGAAAATGACGAGGTCAGAATGAGATTGGAATCGCTGTTCTTCGAGCTCGATAAAGGAATACCTAATATTTTCGGTCCGCAAAGGTTCGGAGAGGTGAGGAAGGTCACGTCCGAGGTCGGGCGTGCGATGCTCCGAGGTGACACAGAAGGCGCCGTAAAACTGTATATAGCAAAGGCGTATGATAGGGAACCAGAGGACTCGAAAGCGGCCAGAAACTTCATCTGGGAGAACTGGGGCGACAAAGAAAATTATCTCAAAGCGCTCGGCATGTTTCCTGACAGGCTTCACTTCGAACGCACGATGCTGGACTCGCTCACAAAAATACCGACTGATTTCGCCGCTGCACTGCGCAGGCTTCCGAAAAGGCTGAGAAAGATGTTCCTGAACGCCGTTCAGGCTGATGTATTCAACGAGGTAGCAACTTGGTGCGCCACAAACTACTCGCTTGAACAGAGAACGATACCGCTTGTCGGCCACGATACGATACTCAGTCCGTCCGAACCGATCGACAATAAAATCATGGAAATAATGAAGCGTGAGGGCATCGAGCAGTCGGCGTTCAAGATGCCGCATGCGCCCGAACTGGCCACCAGCGGCTCGTCCAGAAATTTCATGCTTGTACCGAAGAATCTCAAGATTGACGACATAGCGGACGACGATTTCAATCCGGGCAAGCTCAAGGCCGTGATATCTTTCGAGCTGCCGGCCGGCGCCTATGCGAGCGTCGTATTGGCCGAGGTGTTGAAGATTGGACAGGAATAAGCTTTGGAAATTCTGCAGAGATAATAAAATCATTTTAATCGCGTTCATCCTTTCGACTGTCTGGTTCTTTATCCAGCATGCGTCTGGCCTCAGCTGGGACTTTTCGGTTTACGTCCTCAACGGACGGTATCTACTCTGGGGCGGGCATTATTTTGATTGGAACCCGGCGCCCATCGTACCGATGATGCTCGGTCTGCTGCAGCCGTTCGGACTCTTATCAGAATATCTTTTCATCCTGATCGTTTCTCTTGTCTGGCTTGCGGTCTGCCTGAGGTTCGCGGACAGGTTCGGACTCAACAGAACGGCCCTGTACGTTCTGGCCGTCAACCCAGCCGTGCTGCTGTTCGGCCTGAGGAACGGCACCGAGCTGCTAGCAACGGCTTTCATTGTATTGTTCTTTACGGAATGGTTCGCAAAACGAAAAGCAAAGGGTGTGCTCGCGCTTGCCGGAGCCGTCCTGATCCGTTACCCGTCAATGATATTCGCGCCGCTCCTGCTGACAAAGGACGTCAAGCGGCTCCTTATCGGCATCGTGCTGGCTGCCTGCCTGTTCGCACCTTGGCTCGCATTCAACTGGATAACGAGCGGCAATCCGTTCGCCAGCATAGAGAGCTCATACGCCATGAACGCATTGCAGAACGAGTATGTCAGACCAATCATCAACGTCCCTGAGCTGCTGATGTTCATCAATTTCATAATACCGTTCGCCGTTGTCGGTATCATTATCAGGTTCAAGGCCGCAAAGAGGAGCGACTGGTTTATGCTGGTTGCGATGGGACTGATGATTTTAGCCTTCGCAACCATAGCGACGAAGGACGTCCGCTACATGTTCGCGATGACTGCGCCTGCCATATATTTTGGCGAGGCCGTCGTCCGCCGTGCAAGGCCATATGTCCTCTGGCTATTGCTTGTTTTGAGCGTGGTCCTGGCGATTTCTGCGACAATCGCAATATCCGAGCTCAGGCCGGAACTGCCATATCTATACGAGTCGGCTGCCGCAGACGCTGACAACTGCGGTCATGCGAGCAATGCCTGGATATTCATGAACTATCTGGGCGTCCCGAGCGAGCCGCCGCCAAGGATGGAGCAGGCCGGACAAAAATTGGACGCCGGCTACAGGATAATTTTGTTCAAAAACTATCCTGAACCTGGCTGGCAGACCAATGAGAGCTTCATGGCTGGCGTACCGGTGCTGACGGAGAAGGAAGGATATTTAATCTTAGGGTACGAAGAGAAATGTGCAGAACCTCCTGTCGTTAATTCAACCTACTTGGAGATGCTGAACGAGTGGCTGGCTGCGACCGGGAGACCGGAATACGACCCTTGCATGAAGGTATTGCCGAAAGCTTTATGCAACATGTTCCCAATAAACATAGAGTGATTGCATGATGAACATAACGTTGTTGATATTGCAGATGTTCGTAGTCACGCTCACGCTGTTCTGCGGTTGCGCCATGCTGTTGACGATGCTTTCCAACAGGAAGATGATGTTCTTTGACCCGAAACCGACACGGTTTCCGACGGTGACGATCGGCGTTCCTGCATACAACAAGGCGAAAGAGATAGGGGCGACGCTGAAAAGCCTTTTGGCGCTCGACTACCCGGTCAAGCCGGAGATAATAGTCGTGGACGACGCTTCGACCGACGGGACGGCCGATGTTGTGAGAAAGTTCGCTGGCGTGAAGCTGATACAGCTGAAGAAGAACAGCGGACACAAGGCCGTTCCTCTCAATGTCGCACTGAAGAATGCGAAGGGCGAACTTTTCGGTTTCATAGACGCGGACACGATTATGCATAAGGACGCTCTGAAATCGATGGTCGGATATTTTTCAGATGTTCAGGTCGCCGCTGTCATGCCCGCCATGAACACGCTGCCAGGCAAGGGGATACTGGTCCGTCTGCAGCGCATAGAATACATGATAACCATTTTATCGCGAAAGGTGCTGACTTTCCTGAACGCGCTGTTCCTGACTCCGGGCTGCGCGCTGTTCAGGACAGAAGTTCTGCGGCTTGTCGGCGGGTTTGACGAGCACGACATCACGGAGGACCTGGAGATAGGGCTGAGGCTGAAAAGGGCCGGCTGGCGAATAGAGAACTCGCTGAACGCCGTCGTTTGGACAGGCGTGCCCGAGAGCTTCAAGGCCGTGACAAGACAGCGAGTGAGATGGTACAGGGGCATGATACAGAACCTCAGGAGATACCATGACCTCATAGGACAGAAGAGCGACCTGGGCGTGTTCGTGATACCGTTCCTGCTGTTGGGCGGAGCAATAGGAATAGTGGTCTTTGCCAGTGCCATGATATACATCGCCTCGAATGCTTTGCTGGACTCGTTCAATTTTGTTTCTGCGCTCGCGCTCTCCGGCTGGGACCTGTCGCTGCTCGACCTGTCCTATCTCAGCTTCCAGCCGAACATCTTCATGTTCCTCAGCGTGCTGTTCATTCTGATTTTCGGCACCAACTTCTATTTTTCGACCGTTGCGGCGCGCCAGTCAAAAACCGGCTGCCTGGTCGATGCCATAATATTTATCTTGATATACACACCACTTGTAGGATTCTGGTGGGTGCTTAGCGTGGTACAGGAAGCCGTAGGAGCTGACAACGTATGGTGAAGGTAAAGGTGTACTTTGCTGCTGCAGTCATCACGGCCGCGCTTGTCATGTCCGGCTTTGCGCTCAACTGGTATTTCAACGATCTGCGCCAGGCTGGATTATCACGAACGCTGACCGAGCTCGAGACGTCCATATCCGAGTCGCAGCTCGAACTGCTGTACGTGACCGAGTTCTCGGACCAGGGCTGCAACGTGCTCGAAGAGAGCAGGCGCGTGACGACCGAGAACCTGATAGGCGTCAACCAGAAGCTCATCAGCGCGGAACAGAACCTGATACTGCCCGATTGGGAATGGAACAGGCTGAAGACCGAACAGACCATCCAGTACATCAAGCTGTGGATGCTGACAAGGAAGATGAAGGACATGTGCGACACGAACGTTTCCACGATATTGTACTTCTTCGACACGGCCTCTGACGTGAGCAAGCAGCAGGGCTACGTGCTGGACTCGTTGACGAACCAGTATGGTTCCAGTCGCGTGCTGGTCGTACCGCTAGACTACAATTATAATATAGGGATAATCAGGATACTGCGCACCCAGTTCAACGTGACTTCTACACCGACCGTTATCGTGGACGAGAAGAACAAGCTTGAAGGGCTGACTTCCAAGGCGGACATAGTTGCCAGTGCGGGCCTCTGATCATTCTTGCCACAAGAATGCCAAGAGAAGCCTGTCTGCTGCCAAGTCAAGGTCCGTATATGTCCGGTTGACCTCTGTCATGTCCAATCCTTCCACTGTTACCAGTCCGCCGTTCACCGTTACAGCCGTCTGGTTCGCACCTGCGGCAGGACCGCGCATCCATATGATTATCGCGTTCGGCTCAGGCTGGCCGGGCGTTGTGTTCAGTTCAAGTGCCCGTATGGTCGGCTTTATCCCGAACATGTCCCTGTATCCGACGACCATCTTGTACGTCAGCTCATAGCCGGCAACAGTATAGAAACCGTTCTCCTTGTCGTTCGGCATGTACGCTATATATAATATTTTCAGGCCAGGATCGTTCAATGTCTGAAGCAGTGTTGCCTTGTCCGGATATATGGGGACTTTTTCGGCTTCGTTCAGGTCCGCGCGGAAATTGAAGAGCGTGCTGCCGAAGTATTTCTTGTTCGGTTCGAGCTGAGTACAGCCCGACACTAACATGAGCAGGATTATGGACGTTATCAGGATGAGTTTTCGCATATAGTATCATCTAGGTCGCTAATATAAAAAATAAAAGGCGGGGGCGGTTTCCCGCCCCCGAAATATTGTTTTTATGCCAGTGTCGTTATTGTCGGTGAAGCGATTGTTCCACTGACCTGTACGCCTGCAACTGCCTGTGTCTTCAACAGGTCACTCTTTGCCTGTATTACACGTGCAGCCAAGTCTGTGTCAGCCGCTTCCCATCCTGCAATCAACACAGCTGTCTTGCCAGTCGCGAACGCGTCTGGGAAGACTTTTATGATTGCTGCGTTTTGCGGGATTCCCGAGTCGGCACCGTATGCCGGGTAGGTCTTGTCCAATAATTCAGCGGCCAGTTTGTTTACTCCCGGTCCGCCCATTACGAACAGGTCGCTACCTGTCTTTACGGAGTCTGTCACCTCGGTGTCCAACATGGCGATGTCAGCTGTCACTGCAACGACCTTGTCGGTTGTCACAGTTCCGCCTGTTCCGCCTGTTCCGACCGTCGGGCTTGCTCCGACAGCTACTGTCGCTAATGCGAAGCTGTCCGGGTAGCTCAATGATGCGCTACCAGACTGCGTGTCGTACTGGAAGAAGGTTCCGTACTGGGTCATTTTCTTTGTCTGTGTTGTTCCCGAAACGGTTCCTGTTATTCCAGTTACTGCATCTGTCGAAGGTACGCCGGCCTCAAGCTGGTTGGATGTTGCGTCGTATATCGCCGGGACGTATATCCAGTTGTGGACAGTTCCACCCTCAAGTGATTCCTCAACTAGTACGAGTCCTTTCTCGCCTATCTTACCAGCTGCTGCGCCTGTCCACATGTAGAGACCGAGTCCACCATCTGCTGCGTTACCACAGTTGAGTACTGTAGCAGGGTTCTCCTGACAGCTCAATCTGAAGTCCACACTATTTATGGTGAAGTCCAAGTTCGCTACTGCACCAGGTGCTCCGTCCGGAACAGTCAGTGTTCCGATCGCGCCTTGCGGTCCGGTTACTGCCACAGTGCTTGCTGCACCGCCAGCGCCGACAGTTGCTACCAACTGTATGTATCCTACACCGACTGCCGGGTAGTATGTAGCCGAACCAAGTGCTGGGGCGTCATACTCTCCATTGGAGAAGTACATTCCACCTTGTCCAGCCGATATCAAGTTCGGCACCAGGTATGCATAGTCCTGTCCTGCTGTTGCTGCTGTTAGTGCGGTGTCGCTACCGTCTGTGTCTGCGCTTCCAGCGATGTTGCCGTCTCTGTTCATGTCAACCCATATCTTCTTGTTGGTAGGCGATGGCACTCCGTTGACCTCGATGTTGTATGCGAATCCGTCCGAGATCAATTGTGCGTCATAAACACCGCCACCTATCGCGAAAGATATCTGGATTGCCTGTCCTGTTCCTACGTCCGTGAATGTCATCAGGTTGTTTGCCGGGTCCATGCTCGTGAACTGGAGCACGTGCGAGAAACCACCAGATGCCACGACGAAGTAGTCGCCTGTCACAGCGTTTATCACTGTGTTCTCATCTACTGCAAAGCCTATTGTAGCTGACTTACCCCAAATTACCGGTCCAGCGTTGTAGAACAGCGGAGTGAACGATTCAGTCTCGCTGTCAAGGTTCTTGTAGCTCACAGCCATGTTCGGTCCAGACGCGCTGTATGTTATGGACTGTCTGCTTGTCGTGTCATCAAGTGCCGGTGTTAATGCACCGAACAATATCTTGAATGCTCCGACGAACGCGTCGCTTATGCTACTTCCGACTGGTACTGCTACTGCCGTGTTTGGCGTGTAGGTCAACTGTATGCTCGACATCTTGTGTGCGGCAGTCGTTATTGCCGATGTCAGACCTGTTACGATGACACCGTCCTTCTGTACGCTTCCTGCCTGCGGTAGGAGCAACTTCGAGCCTCCGATCACGAGCTCAGCGAAGTCAGGTGCTCCCGACTTGCCTTGCATGACCGATATGGCACCTACGTTTGTTCCGTCCGTCATTGTCATCGTCTGGCCTGATCTCAAGCTAAACGAATTGCCACCGATTGTTCCGAGCGCCTTGTAGTATACAACTCCGCCGATGTTCTCAGCAGCCACACCTGTCAAAGTTACTGTGTAGGTCGTTGAACCCACAGTAGAATCGACAGATTCGGTTGTTGAAACAGTGACTTTCTGGCCACCGCCAAGAACAGTCAGACCTGTTATTGCACCGCCGACTACTGTTGCCTCGGAGATGATGAACTCCTTGCCCATCATCGTCATCTTCGAGCCCTCGAGTGACACCTTGTCTGTCGCGTCGGTTGTTCCGAGCGTCAGAGGCGTCGGGAAGCTCATTAGATAACTGTACAGGATCTTACCTGACGGTACATCCATGTACAAGCTCGGCGTTGTAGCTCCAGTCGGTGTGTCGTATTTCACTGTTGCGTCTCCACCTGCTGGGTCGCCCATATACATGTATTCTTTGTATGTTCCTGAAGTTCCACTTGTCAGCTGGTAGGTTCCACCCTTCAATAGGTCCAGGTTCGTGCTTGTTATCACTGGTTTCAGAGCGTTCATGCTCTGCCACGGTGTGAACTTGTCACCCGGTGACTCCAGTGCTATTCCACCTGATACGCTTGGTCCTACACCAGCTAGCGCAACGTTCGAAGTCTCCTTCGACATTGACGCGTAGTTCGCTGCTATGCCGATGGCACCTGCTATGTCTGCTGGCATCGCGTCAGCACCAACTACGAAGACAGGGAACGAGTCCTTTGTCACGAGGTTGGTGATTTCGCTAACCTTTGTTACGTTTATGGCCATCGCTGGTGCAACTGCAGCCAAGCTTCCTACTAGAGCAGATCCTGCTAGAGCTGCTATTTGTCTAAATTGCATCTGCTTTACCTCCATTTATTTCGATTTTATTTTTTCTTAACCTCACATGATACAACAAACTTTTCTGTCCGTTGCATCACGTTCGGTTTTGCACGAAGTTTTTCGTGCGTATTTTGAATTTCAACTCTCTGCAGCGCGCATTGCAACCTGCTAGCGGCTGCTACAAGGTCGAAATTTTGTAAGTATACTACTATAATGATGGGATATATAATTTAGGAGAAACTGTTTCTGAAAAGGTTTGGGATTGTTTCTCGGCATGTTTTCAGGCTGAAATAACAAACAAAATGCATTTTAATCGTTTCTAGAGCTCTTTTGTGAGTCCTTTTTGACTTCCTTGCCCCAGAATATCCTGTTTGAGCGGCCAGTTCGCTCAAGTTTCACAAGTCCGCGTTCGTTCAAAGATTTCAGCACTTTCGACACTTTTGCCTTGGAATAGCCGCTTTCCTTCACAATCATCTTCTGATTTACACCGCTGCCGTGCTTGATTAGTCCTTCGAGAACAGATTTCTCGTCCTTCTTCAGCACGGGCAAAATAATTTTCATGTTCTCTTTCGAAGAGTTGCTGAAATAAAATTTGTAGGCGATGCCGCCCGCTATCGCAACGATTGCGAGAACAGCAATCAAGATATTCGTTGCTGATGAGAAACCTGTCTGCTCGTACGCGATCGATGCGGACCATTGGTCACTGACATCTTTCGCGGTCCAGCTTATCAAAATATTTCTGCCGTCCGTGCCGATTGTCGCACCTTCCGGCTCGATCGCATCTGCTATCGGTTCCTTGAGCACTATTCCTGCCGGAAGTTTCACGTTCACTTTAAAATCCGAAGCTGGCTCAGTAAGTCGGAAATTGTCAGCCCACACTAGCCAATCTCCTTTGCGGTTGATGCGTTCTGAAGAAGTATAATCGACCGTGAAGAAGTTCACTGGATTGTCACATATTATGTTCGTCTGCAGCAATGCCTTGTCGATGCGGCACGTGCTCGGACTCACCACAACGTCCTTCGGTGTTCCGGGTATGACCATTATCAACCCGGAAGAATATTTTGTGAAGTTGATGGAAGTGTGATATGTTGCAGTGCTGTCCGATATACTTACATCTACGGAATAGCCTTCTATTTGGGCAGCCACCGGCACCGTCATTATCCCGAACAGGACTAGCGCCAGTGCGACCATTATTGGAGTTTTCATTTCTCCTGTCCCCGCACAAATACAATTCCGCCAAGCCCTGCCTCGGCAAAGCGGTGCATCATTGCCGCAACGGTGTTCATTATGTTCTGCGCCTCGCCCGCACCGACAGAAATCTTATTCGGTTCGAGCAGTTCGACGGACGACGGACCGTATTCCATTACGACCTGAAACAGGCCCTCAAGGTTCTTCGCTATCAGCTCGACTTCCACGGTGCAGGAGAAACCGACCTCTATGTTTTTCAAAGGCTTATCGCGCATCACCATATCGCCGAAATCCTTCTTGTAGACCTTAACTCTCTGATCCTTATCAAGCCTGCCGACGAGCTCGTCGAGGGCGGAGCGCGTTACGTCCGCTTTTACAGCCAGCGCCTCAAAGGCGAGCCAGGCGCGCAACCATCCGCCAGATACTTTTTCATCGGCCAGTTCCTTGTTTATGATAGTAGACACCTTGCCAATTCTATGGATGGACAAACCTTTTAATGTTATTGTTCACGGACTTTTGGGCGACCATTTTCTGCCCGCAATCGGTATTTTCGCGCCGCATCCGGGGCATTTCGAGTCCTTCGTAAGGTCCATCCTCAGAACGCTTATCCCACTACGTTCTATGAGCATCCGCCCGCAGTCCGGGCAGTAAGTGGACTCATAATTATGGTCGGAAACGTTTCCAAGGTAGACGAACCTCAGGCCTTCATTTCGCGCTATATTATATGCCTTTTCCAGCAGCTTCACGTCCGGGCTAGGCAGCTGGAGCTTGTAGGACGGGAAGAAACGGATGAGATGTAAAGGTGTGTCTGGTCCGAGGTTCTCTACGATCCATCTGCAGAACTTCTTCATGTCTGCCATGGATTCGCCGTGCTGAGGAACTATCAGATTAGTGACCTCGATGAACACCTTGTTCGCCTTGTACGCCAGCAGCGCATCGTATATCGGCTGGACGTTCGGGACGTTGGACAGCACTTTGTAGGCCTCAGGATTGCCCGACGCTTTGAAGTCTATGACAGAGGCGTCCAGATGCTTGGATATTTCCTTTATCGTTTCCGGGCTGGTGTAGCCGTTGGTTACCCAGCAGTTGTATAGGCCGGCCTTCGAGGCGAGCTTTGCGCAGTCGAATGCGAACTCGTAGAACATCGTCGGTTCGACATATGTGTAGCATACGCCCGCGCAATCCTGTTTCTTTGCCGCCTTGACGATATCCTCAGGCTTCCACTCACGACCCGCTATGGTCTGCCAGTTCTGCGAGAGCTCGGCGTTGCAGCAGAACTTACATTGGAAGTTACAACCAACAGTGCTAATAGAGAACGTTTTCGAACCTGGAGCGAAATGGAAGAACGGTTTCTTCTGGATAGGATCGATGTTGACGGCGGCTATCTTGCCGTAGTTGAGAGAAAAGAGCTTTCCGCCCAAGTTCTGCCTGACCCGGCAGAAGCCTGTGCCCTGGTCTGGAATCCTGCACTTTCTTGCGCACAGCTGACAACGCACGAACTTGCCCTCGGTCTTCCAGAACTTTGCCGCGTGCATACAATACTTATAAATTCCGTACCTTTAATCTCTTTTGCCTTGGTGGCTCAGTCAGCAGAGCGGCTGCCTCGTACGGCATGACGGCCTTCGGCCGTCTGTTCGTGTAAGCAGCAGGTCGGGAGTGCAAATCTCCCCCAAGGCTCCATACTCAGATAAACTTAAATTCTGGGAGTATGAAATCTGCCCATGATAAAATACCGTATTTTTGCCTGGAGCATGGACGTCAAGGAACTTGAAGGTGGCGTGGGCCGCAGGAACGTGCTGCTCGACCTGGTTGAGCAATTTATAAATAAACTCGGTGAAGATAAAATAGTAGCTATTACGAACCAGTTCAACGCTATAATTGTATGGTATAGGGAGTGATAAAATGGAATTGATTTGCTTCGTGAAAAGGGAGAACGCAAGAAAGGCGGAGGAAGCGCTGCGGAAGGACTTCGATGTCGCGGCCAAGCAGTCGATAACAATCCGCGATGCGGGTGCGCTCGGCGTCAAGGACGCAGGAGACGGCAGTTTCTTCTATGTGACAGGAACGGACGAGGGCGTGAAAAGGTGCCAGGGGTTAATCAGGGACTTCATTTTCAACGTGAAACCAGAACTTCTGAACAAGGCTAAAGCGAAGATCAAAGAAGAGGAGGATGCTGCAGCAGCCGGCTTCGGCGGAATCTTCGGGTGATAACATGGCAAAGATGGCGATTTTCACAATAGGGGCGAACCAGATCCAGATAACTAAAATGACCACATATGCAAGGGACAAGTGGGAGTTTGCAGGCAACTATACCGAAAACAAAAGGCTGATGGACGACGCCAGAGCGGGCAGGTTCGCCTACCTTTTGGTGTTCGATCACGAGGCCGTGGACGAGATCGTGCAGAAACAGCTGAGGAGCTGCGGCATAGAGATTCTGTGCTTCAAGGATCAGAACAGGCTCGAGCTCGCGTTGGATAATGAGAGGCGCAAGAAGGAGAAGGCCGAGAAGGAAAGGAAGGTGCGGCTGGATTTCGAGAAAGACATCGCGGTAATAAAGATCTGATTTTTATTCTTTGGGCGCCAAGTCTGGAATGCGTCCGTAGTCTAGCGGTAGGATTTGAGCTTCCCAAGCTCGCGACCCGGGTTCGAATCCCGGCGGGCGCACCAATTTATTTAGGTCATGTCAACTATTTGCATGCAACAAGCACCTCCGATGCAGCCGGTACCTCCGCTCGGGCCGCCTCCTAGACAGCAAGGAACGCCACGCGAAAACATGCTTGCACACTTTCACCCTTCACGACTCGCTTTCTTCAAGCTGTACGTTTCGGCCATAGCACTCATTGTTATCACGCTTTTGCTCCAGACAGAATTGATGCCAACCATTGTCCAACAATATAGATTATACACATTGGTGCTTATTGCACCGGCCGTGATACTTCTATTATTGGCCGAGCTCAGACGGATGACCGATACCTATACAATAACAAACCTTACCGTTGTAGAGCGCATCGGTATCCTGCGTATCAACGAGAGCTTCGTAAACGTCGACAAAATATCGAGCACCACCATCAAGCAGTCGCTGTTAGACCGTCTGTTCGACATAGGCTCAATTGAAATGTGGTCGACGGGCGGGTCGGACGAACCTGAGATATCGATAGAAAAGATAGCGAACGTACGACGCACAAAACAAATAATTGACCAGCTAGTGCAGCAGAGCTAGATCATCTGTAGCCTGTGAATTCTCAGATAAGGCTGCTTGTCCATCATCTGGACCTTGCCCCATACGCGGTAGCGCGCAGACGGTCGCGGTGTTATGCCCTTGCCCACAGCGATCATCCTGTTGTGCAGCCTGAATACGATGTCGCCGTTCTGATATTTCTTTATCGGATCGAGCGTACCGTGCAATACCACGCGTTTGCCGGCATGACCGGCAGTAATCTTGGTAACGTCGATTATGTGTTCATATCTTAGGAAGGCCGTTGACATGCCGAACGCTGCCGCCAATATTGCGGCGCCTACGACCAGCGGCAACCACGACGGTAACGCCGCTCCCATCGGTTCTTTCTGGATTAGATGCGCGTTTCGTGCGGACTCTGCTGCGCTGTCGGCCAGGTTCTTTGCTACGGCCCAGTTCTGATTGCCGAAAGCGTTCTGCGCTTCGGCGAAAGTGCTCTCCGCACCGCTGACGTCCTTGCCCTCGGACTTTGCGGTCTGGATTGCTGCGGCGGCGGTCGCTATAGCAGCGCTCGCATCTGCTTCCGTAACTGTCGGTTGCTCTGACGGAGGCATCGTACAGACCTGCGTTTCTGTGTATGACTTGCAGGTGTAGTTGGTAGTTGCGTTGCACCTGTAATTTGTCCTGCTCTGATTGCTGTCAGCGCACGTTGACCATGCGGTCGGAGCTGAGCAGTTCGGACAGCTCCTTGTTCCGCCACCACCTAAGCTGCCGCCGCCTCCGCTCGGGCCGCCTCCGCCACCTCCGCTCGAACATGCGCTAGTGTTGAATGTGCAGCTCGCAGTGCAGGTCAGTGTACCGCTAACATAGCCCAAACCAGTACAGGTCTGTCCGTTGAGATTCGTGCCGTCACAGCTCTCCGATCCTGTTATAGAACCGTCCCCGCATATCTGAGTTATGTTGCCGCCGATTCCTCCGGCAGAAATATTGCCGCCGGTCTCAGCGAGCGGTGCGGCCATTGCCAGAGCTGGCAAAAGTAGCAGAATCGGAATCAATATTAGTACAGCTCGCATTTCTATCACGCATAGATACCGAACGCATACGTCGTCGAATAGCTGGCCGGATATGTTCCAGCCGGTATCGTCTGATTCAGTATAAGAGTTGTCCAGCCGCTCGTAATGTTCAGCGCATCGACTGCCTCTGTCTCATTGTATGAATTCAAAATGTTATAAGTCTTCCAAGTGCCGGTCGCGTTCTGGTACTGCAATCTCGCGTAGCTGGCGACTGGTATGATGTGTCCTGAGCCGTCTGTCCAGTTCGCGACCTTCATCCTTATTCTGGTTCCGCCGGAAGCGCTGACGTTGAACGTCCACTGCCAATAGTCAGTACCGCTCGCGCTGGCTGACGTCTTGTCAGGCGTTATCGAGTTGATGAATATCGCGAAGCCTGTGTTGTCCACCGTGAAGTTCTTTATACTGCTCGTTGTATATCCTATGTTGGCGTTGTCTGAGGCTTGCACATTTGCTTGGAAATCCGACAGGTTTGCGGCGCAGCCAGCAAAACTGCAGTTCCATGTTGCGCTCCAGATATTGTTCACCGGATCGGTAAGGGCTAGATTAATGCTATTACCTACACCAGGCAGAACTCCAAGAGGGGTTGCATTGGTTATGACGGCTATCGTAGCATTGATTCCGGATGAAACGCCGCCCGATATTGGATCGAAAACCTTCGCGCTGATTGTTATGTTCTGATAACGCTTGACATGATTCTGACCGAGCGGGTATGTTATCGTCACGTTGGTCACGTTCGGGAGTGTATTGTCGACGAAATAATAGACTGTCGTTGAGTTCCTGTTGCCAGCGGTATCATTAGCAACAACTTGAAGTTCGTGTATTCCTTCAGTAAATGCCACTGACACATTTCCTGTCCAGACAGTCGGCGTTATGTTTGTGAGCACGACGCCGTTGGCTGTAACCACTGACACACCTGACGGGTCTGAGGCTGTAACGTTCACGGTCATGTTATTTGCAGGGAACACATTGCCGACATAGTACGGCGGGTTGCGATCCAGAACGACCGAGCTGATTAATGCTCCTGTTGTGTCGACGGTAAAGTTGTTCAGCACGGAGACGTTGCTGTTTCCTGCCAGGTCCGTACAGTTTATGGATATGTTGTGCTGGCCGGTCGTTAACGACAGCGTCACGTACTGCGTCGTTCCGTTTATCACGCTTGCCAGTGTGCTAGGCACTGCGTCCAGTGTGTAATAGCAGTTCAATGTGGACGAGAAGTTGTCCCATGGCGTGTAGATGAGCTGCGTCGGATTCGTCCAAGTGCTTCCGTTGGCCGGAGCTGTCAGATTGATGTACGGCTTGCTGCTGTCAACTGTCAGTTTCCATATCGTGCTGTCGGAAGCGCCGCCTCCTGCATCTATGGAGCTGACCCTCCAGTACCATATGCCCTGTTGTGATGTCCAAGTGTAGTTGCGGTCAGTCCACGTGTTGTTGTACTCGGGCGAGAGCATGTTCGGGCTGTTGTCGATCTTGATGGTGTAGTTCACAGCGCCTGAGACGTTTGTCCAGTTGAAGTAGACCGTGCTGTTGGTCGTTATCGTCCCGTCGGCCGGGCTCACCAGGTCTGGTGATGGCAGCTGTCGGATGAACGTTTCGGATGAGTCTGCAGGCCAGGACATCGTAGAATAGAACGTGTATCCGGACGTAGCACCGCTGACAATCGTTGAATTGTCATACTCGATAGTCGCCTGAACAGTTTTGTATGGCATCCCGCTCGAGCTGATGTTGTAGACGACATGAATGATCTTCGATGTTCCGTTGGTTATTATATAGGAGGTCGGTGCGAGCTCGTATGGCGACGAAGTGTCAGAAGCACCAGGTATCGGCATGCTCGGACCGCTGCTGTCATTCCAGAGCTCGACAGCTGTCAGGTTGGTGTCGTCAGCCGTGCCAGTGAACAGAACAGAGACATTGTTTAGCGTGATGTTCTCGCCAAAGGCTGTCAAGTTCAATCGCAACATCCCGACGCTCGTACCTCTGGCCGCAGTATACGGTGCCTCGTCGGTCCAATTAGCCGTCAATATTCCATAGACGCGCGTCGTCACTGACACACCAGATGAAGGCGTGTAGTACTGCGCTGGATTCGTGGTTATGTTGCAGGTAATCAGATGCACGCCTGCGGTTGTCGGTGTCCATGTTATGTTGGACCACCCATCGAAGAGCGTATAGTTGTTTCCCAGGAATCCGGTCACGTTGGACCAGAAGTTCACGTAGTGGCTGGAAAGCGGTGAGGTCGTGTTCGCATCCACCACCCTGCATGCCAGGTTCACTGGAGTGTTTATCTGGGTTGCTGCTGGCAGGTTTGTCTCATTGACCCTTGACCAACCCCATATCTGGATCGGCCATAGCAGACGATAATCGTCATAATAGCTCAGGTTGGTGCTGACATTCAGGACCCATACGCCAAGCGGCGTCCAGCTCTCGTTGATGTACCACGTTACATTCTCCCAGTTCGTTGTCAGGTTGGCCATCGGTGGCGTGACGTTGGTCAGGTTGGTAGAATTGATGAACCATTTCAGCGGCGGTGGCGGCACTACATTACCGTTCTCATCAAAACCAGTGACGTTCGCGCTGATGTTCTGAGTCTTGAAGAATATCTGGCCTGACACGATGTTGGTTATGTTCAGGTACAGCTTGCCCTTTATTGTCAGATATGTGGTGTTCTGGGTCGAGCTCGTGTAGTATGGGCCAGAGGCGTTGGCCATTATCGAATAGTTGCCTGGCGTCGTAGTGTTAGGCGGGTTCCAGTCGGCCTGGCACACTCCCGGGCTTAGTATCGAGTCTGTCGTGCAGTTGGCTAGCAGTGCGGGCGAGAAAGTCGCGTTCCAGAAGCTTATGTTGATATTTGGAATTTCCGCTCCTAACTCGTCCTTGACCTCGGCCCTGAAGGTAGTTACGTATGGCGTGAAGTTGTCATTCCTGTATATCGGGTTCGGACTCACGCTCATGAATATAATATAGAGATTACCGTACAGACTGGTGCTGCCTGTCCAGTTGTTGTTCACGGTGTCATTGAAGTATAATGTCTCGTTGTCCGTGATGTTGCAGGTGATGTTGTATGGACCGACCGCTTCGTTCGTGGTGTTCCAGTTCCAGACGGCTATTCCGCTGCTGTTCGTCAGGTTCGTGCCCAACAGTGTACTATTGTCGCGCCAGAAGCGTACGGGATAGTTCGTTATGCCGGCCGAAGTGTTGACGTTCGAAACTAGGCAAGCGACATTGGCAAAAGTACCGCGCTGATAGGTCGGGCTGAGAGCAGTTGCGTTGGTTATGTTCGCCCAACCCCAGATGGTCGAGAGCGCAGAGCTGTAGGGCTCTGAACCGTTCGCCTGGATCGGTAGAACGGACGTGTTGCCGATTGCGCTGATGTTGCTGTTGTTGAGTGTGACTCCGAGCGTGAATGAATTGAACGCGGTACCGGAGATGTTGTAGAGTACGTGCACGACCTTCCAGCCGCCGGCAGGCACGACTATCGGTTGCGTCAGGGTCAGGTTCGCGACGCCACCGTTGAAGGTCGCAGGTACTGTCAGGCTTAGCGATTTGTTCGGAATGCCCGCGCTGTCGTTCCACAGCTCAATTGCGCTGACGTTAGTGTCTGTAGCTGTTCCGGTCAGCGTCACATTTATCTGGGTGACATTGATGGTTTCGCCTTCTGCGCTGAAGTTGAGCTTCAGCATGGCGACGCGTCTCTGGTCGACCTGAACGCCGCCAGGAGCCTCGCTAGTCGAACTCACGTTCAGCTTCCCGTAAATCCTGAGTTCGGACAAAGCGCTGTTGTTCACAGAGGCCGTGTAGTATGAGGCGTTATAGTCAGTGAAGTTGCATGTGATGTTATGTACGCCTGCGTTTGGCCAGCTGTAGGTTATGTTGGCCCAGCCGGTGCTGTCCGTATTGTCGGCGCCCAACATTCCGCTTATACTGGACCAGAAGCGCACGATGTAGCCGTTGAGCGGCGCGTTTGTGACATTGTCAGTGACCCTGCAGCTGATGTTGACAAGCGTGTTTATCGAGCCATTGACAGGTATCGACGTGCCGTTGATCATTGAGTAGCCCCAGATTTGGATCGCCTTTGTCTGGGTGCTGTCGAAATAATAAGTGCGATTCGCTATCGCGTTCAATGAATAGTCGCCGAGTTTGAATGTCTGGTCGACGGTCCAGCTGTAGTTCTCAGCACCGTACGGGCTAAGGGTAGTGTTCCATGTGACGTTGTTCAATGTCCATGTGACGTTGTGGTCTGTCATTACCGTGCCGTTCTCGGCTCGCGTAGTCGAATTGACGTTGTAGGTGACGTTCCTGTAGAACTTCTGGCCGGCTATGACGTTGGTAATGTTGATGTTCAGTGCACCTTGGACGACCACCCAAGTGTAGTTCGTTGTCGATGGGTTGTAGCCTGACTTTGTCGCGTTGACCGCCAGTGTGACATTGCTAGGTTCGAAGTTGTTCGGCGGGTTCCATGTGACCGAGCAGAAGCCGATGGCGTTTGTAGTACAGTTGCAGGGCTTCGTTCCGTCCGTGCAGTTGTAGAGCAGGTTGCCCGTACTGTTGTCATACCACGAGACCGTGGCGTTCAGAACGCTCGCACCTGCGGTGTCCTTGATGTGAGCGGAGAGCGAGGCCGTGTACGGCGAGTAGCTGTCGTTCCTGTAGATGAATTGGTTGTCGACGCTGTACTCGAAGATGCTCAAGGTGGCAACTACGGATATCAGTGAGGAGTTCGAGTTGCTGGCAGATGCCGTGTAATATTTTATATCGCTGCCGGTGATGTTGCACGTTACGTTGTAGACTCCTGCGGCCGCCCAACTATAAGTGGTGTTGGCCCAGCCGGTGCTGTCCGTGGTGGATGAATTTATCAGTGTGTCATTTGACCAGAACTGCACGCTGTAGCCTGATATGTTGGCGTTTGTTACGTTGTCGGAAACCCTGCATGCCAGAGCGGTTGTCGTGTTGGCCGGCGTGCTGGCCGGTATTGCAGTGCCGTTGATCATTGAGTAGCCCCAGATTTGGATCGCCTTTGTCTGGGTGCTGTCGGTGAAGTAGGTCAAGTTTGCGGTCGCGTTCAGCGAGTAGTCGCCAATCTTCAGCCCAGTACCTACAGTCCAGCTGTAGTTCTCAGCACCGTACGGGCTAAGGGTATTGTTCCATGTGGCATTGTATAGCCGCCATGTTACACTATGACTGGTCATCGCGGTTCCGTTCTCGGCGCGCGTTGTCGAATTTATGAAGTAGTTGACGTTCCTGTAGAACTTCTGCTCGTCCACTACGTTGGTCATGTTTAAGATCAATACGCCTTGAACGACCACCCAGGTAGAATTCGTGGTCGATGGATAATAGTTCGTTCCTGTAGCGTTTACGTCGAGCGTGATGTTGTTCGGCTCGAAGTTGCTTGATGGGTTCCACTGCACAGAGCAGAAGCCTATTGGGTCAGTCGTGCAGTTTCCTATCAAAGCACCGTTAGTGGTGTCCCACCAGGTGACGTTCGCGTTCTGCACGCTATCACCAATCGCATCCTTGATGTGGGCGGACAGTGTCGTGATGTAAGGCGAGTAGCTGTCGTTCCTGTAGATGTAAGCGTTATCGCGGGCGTACTCGAAAATTACCAATCTGTCCGTCAGATTTATCTGACCTGCCTTGCCTGCAGCATTCAGGTCAGCCGTATAGTAGAGCGTGGCGTTGTCGGTGATGTTGCATGAGATGTTGTAGAGTCCTACTGGATCGGTCGGCACGTAGTTCCATGTGGCATTTCCGACTGAATTTGTCAGTATCGTCGTGTTCTTGACGCCGTTCTTCCAGAAGTCCACAGGATAGTTGGCTATGCCGTCTCCTGTGACGTTGTCCCGGACCCTACAGATTATCGGAATCGGAATGAGGCTGCGGTTCTGCGAGTAGTCCATGGCTGTCATGTTTGTGATGTTCGAATAGCCCCATACCTGAGCGTTGACCTTCTGGTCGGTATCATCATAGTACGATTTGTTGGCGACGGCCTTCACGTAGCTCCATCCGAGGGTCTCGTTTCTGCTGACGTTCCACGTAGTGTTCTCCGGTCCGTACAGCGGCGTGATGTTCTTGGTCGCGCCGAGATACCAGCTGACATTCACGGACACGTTGTTTCCGAATTCATTCACAGTCGTCGAGTTGAGCCAGTAGCTGACGTTCCTGTAGAACTTCTGCCCCTCAGTAACGCTCCTGATCGTTATTCCCAGCCTTCCTCTGACATCGACGCTCGTGCTTGTCGTCGTGAACGGAGTGTAGTAGTCCTTTGTGCCGTTGACGTTGATTGTCTGTGAGCCTGGCGCGTAGCTGTCCGGTGGGTTCCAGATTATCCAGCATCTTCCGCTGGCTGTCGTACAGTTGCAGGATCCGCTCGAGGGACCGTTAGATGTTTGGGTGCAGTTGTCCAGTAAATTGGAAGTTCCATTCCAAAATCTAACAGCAACTCCGTCTACAGTGGCGGAATAGCTGTCACGCACGGTCAGCGATATGTTGAGAGTATTAGGCGTATCACTGTTGCTGCGATATATGTAGAGATTATCCCTATTGAGTTCTGCTAAAGTCAGCGTGTCATTCACGTTCGACAATCCGGACACATAACTGAAATCCACATTGTAGTATGAATAATCGGATATGCTGCAGCTAATATTGTGTTGGCCTGGAAGGTCACCGCCACCTGGCGACCATGTCCATGTTGCGAGACCGCTTGGGTTGGTTGATACGGTTGTTTGTGGGACACCGCCCTTCATGAACGTGATTGGGTAGCTGTCTATGTCACCAGTGCTGTTCGAATCCGTCACCTTGCATGTGTATGGGATGCTGCCGACGCCGCGCAAGATGCCGGGCGAACTCAACGGGGTCGTGTTCGTGAGATTTGAATATCCGAATACGGTAAATTGTTTCTGGCTAGTGACGTTCTGGCTTCCGGTCGAATTATTGGCGAATATTTTGACATTATATACACCTAGGTTCGAGCCAGAGTTGGTAGAGATAACATGGAATGACCAGTTCGAGGCCAAGCCAGCGATTGCCGTATCATTTGCCCAAGAGGCGCCAGCATCCTGATGGCTGAGCCACGTGAAACTTGCGGTTTCGTTCCATTTCGCGCTTACATTGACAGCCTCTCCTTTGTGTATGATGCTTGCGTTCACAGCGGCATCGGTCGTATAGCCTATGGCAGCGAGCGCCTGCACCGCATAGAAAGCGAAGGCTATGACTATCAAGCCGACGAGCGCCATCGCGCCCAGCTTCGCCAGACCCTTATTTCTTCGGTATATAGACATAGGATCGTCCTACCTTTACCATGTGCAGAAGGCCCTTCGACCGCATGGCCTCTAAGAAACCGGCCGTGAAGTCCCTGCGCAACCCGACCTCTCGGGCTAACTGGGAAACCGACATGGGGTTTGCCCTAAGCAACTTGAGGATACGGCTTTCTGTGTCTTCTGTCGTCTAACCACCTATAGTTACTACGTTGAGTATGATATGGTCGGTATTTAAAGATTTATATCGTGAGATATATCAGTTTGAAATCAAGTAGTATGTGGACTCTACGTGTATTCTATTAGGTATCTATGTTGTTTTTCATATCAGTACATATGTATTATGTATGTAATTCACCACATTAGTACAAATGTCGTATATATGTTGATTATTATTTGATAATCACATGATATTCTTAAGATTACTATATAGTAACCATACCCCCTTAGGGAGCCCTTTGGCTAAGGAATCGGAGGAATAAAAGATATAAGCTTCCACCAGCAATTGCCATTCGGGCCGGTGGTCTAGCGGTATGACGTCACCCTGACACGGTGGAGGTCGTCGGTTCGAATCCGACCCGGCCCACCAGTGATCATTATGAAAATGTTCGCCGATCTGCACATACACTCGCACTTCTCTCGGGCGACTTCGAAGGACATGAACATAGTCAATCTGGAGAAGTACGGGAAGCTGAAGGGCATCAACCTGATCGGATGCGGGGACTTCACGCATCCGGACTGGCTGGCCGAGCTGAAGGGCGTGCTGAAACCTGTGGGCGACTCCGGCCTTTTCCATCACACCGATGAGGGCATGTTATTCGCGCTGAGCGCCGAGATTTCTCTTATATACAGCCAGGACGGGCAGGTGAGGAAGATACACAACGTGCTGCTCGCGCCGTCCTTCGATGTGGTAGACCAGATAAACGAATGGCTCGGAAAGCGCGGGAATCTTTCGGCGGACGGCAGGCCGATATTCGGAAAGATAACCTGCCCTGAGTTCGTGGAAGCGATGATGAAGATTTCTAAAGACATAATGGTGATACCTGCGCATGCGTGGACGCCGTGGTTCTCACTGTTCGGTTCGATGTCCGGCTTCGACAGGATAGATGACTGCTTCCAGGACCAGACAAAGAACATTTTTGCGATCGAGACCGGCCTGTCGAGCGATCCGGCAATGAACTGGCGGCTGTCGCAGCTCGATAGGTTCGCGCTCGTCTCGAACAGCGACTGTCACAGCTACTATCCTTGGAGACTCGGACGCGAGGCAAACGTGTTTGACATCGAGCCCACGTATGCGAATATGATAGACGCCATAAAGACCAAGGACCCGAAAAGATTCCTGTTCACGATCGAAACTGACCCGAAGTACGGCAAATACCACTGGGACGGCCACCGATTGTGCAATGTCGTTTTCTCTCCGAAGGAAGCGGAGAAGCACAAGAACATCTGTCCGGCATGCCGAAGGCAGCTGACAATCGGCGTGGAACACCGCGTAGAAGAACTGGCCGACAGGCCTGAGGGCTACGTACCGAAGAACGCCATACCGTTCAGATCCATGCTTCCGCTGTCCGAGCTCATTGCAGGGCTATATAATACGCAGGCGTTCTCGAAAAAAGTGTTCGAGGTGCATGCGAAGCTGATGAAAGAGTTCGGAAATGAGTTGGCTGTTCTGCTGGAAGTGCCGGAAACGAAGTTGAAAGATGTGGTGAACGATAAAATCGTCTCCGCGATAATAACGAATAGAAGGGGCGGTATACAAGTCCAGCCCGGATATGACGGCGTCTACGGGAAAGCCATATTCGGGGCTGAAGAACTGGCAAAGCCAGAAAAAATAAAAAGGCCGCAGGCCTCACTCAGCGATTTCCTTAATTCTTCCCAATCGCGCTGATGGAGACCTGTTGCTCTGAATAATATCCGTAGCCTGCGTTGAAGCTGACGGCATACCCTGTCTTGACGCTTGGCGGGTTCAGCACTTCCACGTCACAGATTATGCTCGTCCTTCCACCGACCATCTGGATGTTCTGATAGCACTCGCTGCTGCTTATCTTCAGGTTCTTGCTGCCGTCCAGACCGGTTATCTGAAGATTCAAAACATTCAGGTTAGTCTCCGAAATGGAGAATCTGCTCACATCGTTGCCGTCTGCGACACCTGTTACACTGCCATAATTGTAGGAAACTCCGCCCCCGACATTGTCGAACGTCACCTCGATGGTGAAGGTCTCGCCTGCCATCTCTATGACCGGTGGATCAGGTGCTACCCTGACTGTCATCGCTACCGGCCCTTTGGTCGTCACGAAATTCGATGACTCCAGAGTCTCGCCGCGCTCTCGCGCAGCTGTCGCCTCAGATGGCGGATATATAAATATCGTTCCTAGAGCAGTCGTGTTATAGTCGTAGTAGACCCTGCCCGTGAAGGTGAAAGGCTTTGTCTGTCCTCTCGGTAGGGTCGGCGCTTTCAGCGTCCATGTCTCTATCTGCATGTCAGCAGGTATTCCGCGCACCGGGTCTGCCGGTCGCAGGCTCTTAGAGAAGCTGCGCACCAACATCTTGTCCGTCGGGCCCCATTCATCCGCGCCTATCAATAGAAGTCCTCCGCCCTGCCTAACTGTGGTCTCGCCCTGGTTCTCTATCGACGCTGTCACGCGTACGTTGCTGTCGCTGTACACCTCTGTCTGATCAGAAGAGAAATCAGTAATCTCAAGGCCGTTGCCAGTTGTTGTGGTGGGCGTACCGCCCTGAGTGCAGCCGGCCACAAGCATTACGCCTAGAACCAGCAGCACGAGCGTGATTTTTTTGTTGAAAAACATTACATCATCCTCCTATTTGTTTTTTATTTTGATAGTGAAGCTATTGTCAAGCTCGTATTTATAGTTTGCGGTCAGACTTATCGTTCCCGTGCTCACTGGGCTGTTGCCGGCTTTCGTACTGAACGTGCAGGTGCTGCGCGGCGCAGCCTTGTTTATGAACGACAGGTTGCGGTTTAGGTCGATTCCCGTGTAGTGGTTGCAATCCGAATCTTTGATATTGTCCGGCATAGTGAGCTTCACAGAACCGCTGGCCAGATTGTCGATGAATCCACCGCCCGTGTCTGTATAGTCGATGAACATGCTTACCGTCTCGTTGTCCGCCCAGGGCTGCTCGCTGCCGAAGGTTATAGTGATAGAGACCGGGCTGTTCGATGCGGACATGCCTGCAGTGATGTCGCCGAGCGTGCCAGCGGCTTCTCTGGCAGTATACTCCGCGTCTGAAAGGACCGTGACGCTCTGGCTAAGGCTCGCGTTCCCTTCCCAAGAAGTCCTGAACTTTATCTCGCAGTCTGTGTCGAACTGTACGGCAGGCGCGGTCCATCTGGGGTTCCAACGCAGGGTCCTGTTGGATGTGAGGTTGTCCTTATGGTATGTGAAACCGTCCTGATCCGACCGGAACCCGCAGGTCTCGTAGACGTTGATATTGATGTTATACAAATCGGACTGCTGCGTGTTGGTGATGTCAAAATTAACGCTCATGTTCTTTTCTTCCCTGACCTCTGCCGGCACTGCGGCAACGGACATACTCATGTCAGTGTTAGTTACGGATGTCGTACCGGCTATCGGTCCGATCTGCGACTTTTGCCATGGCATCGAAACGCAGCCAGAAACGAGTATGGCAAGTGCGAGCAACAATAGCATATAGCGCATGCTATTACATCACAATATAGATAGATAAATCTTTTGTTAGCCTGTCAGTTCCGTGTTGATCGAGACGGACTGCTCGGCCGCCAGGTCGTAGGAATATGTGTAATTGGCTATTACCGTGAACACCTTTGTCACGTCGACCGACGGCGCCGTCAGTCCGCACCTTACCTGGATGCTCTCTTTCTGTACCATGTTGATGGTCTTGTTGTTGGTGTATATCTTAAAGTCGCCGTCCGTGTTAGTGGTATCCTTGAAGTAGCCGCCGCAGTTGTCAGTATCCATCGTCAAATCCTTCGGAATTCTCAAATCCAGGTTGCCTGTCACTATGTCCCGCAACGCGCCTGTCCCCTTGTCTTCAACCTGTATGAACAACGGTAGCGTGTTGCCGCTCTTGACTGGCAGGCTCGCGCCCCAGCTGAGGCTTATCTTGACCGGACCGGGACCGATCGTTGTCGTCGGGCTGAACGAAGCTGACTCTCCGGACCTCTGCAGCCGTTTGAGCTCATCGGCGTTTATGACCTGCGCGGTCGATGTGCTCACGGACTCCATGGTGTAGTTGACCTTCCATCTTACCGGACAGGTCGCTTCCAATCCGCCTGTCTGCGCCTTTGTCGGCGCAGTGAAGCCGAGTTCGAAGAACTCCGTCTGCTGCGGCACTAGTTCGCCCATGTCCTTAAAGTAGGCCGACGAGCCGACTGCAGTAAAGCCTGTGGTCGTGCTTGCTGTGCAGAGGCCCCAGTCGTACAGAAGCACGCCGACGTTTTCCACTGGGAAATCGCCCGTGTTGATGACCTTGAAGTTGAGCTCGAATGTCTCGTCTGGTGAAACGCTAGAAGGAATGATGTTGATATCAGAAACTTGGATGACATCCGCCGGTGCCTCCTTTACCTCGCCTGGCTGGCCGAAGAGCCCTTGGAAACCGCCGCCGCTGATGCAGCCAGCAACGGCAACGACTGAAATCAGGAGCAGTGCGAACATCGCTTTTTGCATGATATCAATACCGTTTACCATATATTTAATACTTTAACATGATGTGCATCCTTGGCACGGTGCGATCGAAGTCTGTGTTATCGTCATCTTTACCGAGTCGTCGACTGTGACATAGTGATAGTCGACGCTGCCGACGAACGCTATTGTCTTCTTGTCAAGGTTGTTCGCGATGTTGTATGCGAACTCGAACGCCCAGTTGGCAGATTCGCCAGGGCCTATCTGGCTGCTAAGGTTCAGCGTATAGCAAATGTAACTGCTGTCATCAGGGCATTCTTTTATTATCACATTATTTGCATCCGTATCGATGTTTGTAGCGGACACTGTTTTCAAGTCTACGTAAGGAGCCTCAATTCCAGAGAGGGTTTTCGGTATCCTGAGTTTTATCTTCGCGCCGTCTTTTGTCACGTTGCCGTTACCAGTGTTCATTATCGAGATGCGTCCGAAGCTGGTCTCATTGTCTCTCAGCGGTTGCTTCTGGGCGAAAAGTGAAATCTTCACAGGCCCGCCAGAGTATTTCGACTCCATCGATTTCAGCTGGATCTGCTTGTTCATCAGCTGCGTCTCGAACAGCGACATGTTCATTATTTCTATCGGCATGCTGACGTTCGCCATGTAGTCGAACGAATAGTCGAACGGTATGACGACTTGCCAACCACTGTGATTGTAGGTCGTTATTCCGCTCGTTAGGTCTTTTGTTTCCTTGCGTACTTTGCAGTCCTGCCAGCCGGCCGGTGCGCACTTGAAGAGCATCAGTTTTATGTCGCCCGGCAGACTTTCCTGCTTGCCTTCCTCTGTCCACTTGCAGCTGTCGGCCGTTGTGTCGGTCAGATAAGGCGTCGTGCCTGTACAGGCGGTGAATGCGCATGTATCTGATATAGATTGCCAGCACTTTTGCGGATCATTTGCAGAATATAATGTCGGGTCGCAGACAGCCAGTTCGTGGAACTTGATGCTGATGTTGCGCGCCGTAAACGTGCCCTTGTTCTCGAGCTGCATTGAGCCTACTAACGGTATCCTCGGGTCGAGCTCGCTCGTGCCTTCGGCGTAGTTTATCGCCATAAACTCCGTCAGTTCGATACTCTTGGCAGTGCCACCTTCAGTGACCTTGGTATTTGCCTCCTGCTGCTTCTTCTCTTGCTCGGCATAGTAGCAGGTCGGGCAGGTCATTATGGTCGTAACATCATGCATGCCGCTGCTCATCTGGTCCCAGACGCCGCCGAAAGGTTCTGCGATGGCCGTGCCGGTCGCCAGTACCTGCGGCCACCAGACACCGAATACATTGGTACCGACAACGCCGGTATATTGGAAAGAGAACGCTATCACGGCGAGTGAAATTACGAATATGCCGAGGTAAGGTCTGGTATCCCTGCCGCCGGCATAGCCCATCACGAATGATAACAGCCATATCAGTCCGGTTATCACCTGCGCGACGGGTATGCTTGCCGCTCCAGCCGGACCCATTGTCATCCACATCACCATTGGCACGCCTCCGATGATTGCAAACGACATGAAGATGCTGTCAGCGAACGAATCGATGGCGCCTGTGACGCCCTCCTGGAAGCCTTTGAGGGCCGTGTTCTTTATCTCAAGTACGACCTTCTGTTCGCCTTCGCGTTCCATGGGTTTCGGTGGCTGACAGAAGAAGGCTATTGCCAGGAAGAATATGGAGAAGGAAGGCGATGCGTCGCTGAAGAAATAGGAAGATAACCATGTAATGCCGGCCCCGACGAATACCATGAATATCAAAAATATTATGAATATGAGAGCCTTCTGCCACTTCTTCTTGGCTGCGATGGTTGCGATGCCTAGACAGATGGCAATGACGCCAGGGATGAACATCGCCATTAGATTAGTCAAGAGTTCGCCTGTGCCTCCAGGCGAAAGAATGACCAGCAGGAACACTGCCACAAGGCCGCCGACTAACATCTTGAACCAGCCCTCGATTGCCCTGAACGGCTCGTCCTTGTAGTAGCTGCTTGGCATCGTGAAGTAGGCGGCGAGCGCGGCAATCAAACCTATTATCGGATAGAAGAAGAAGCATTGGATTGCGATGAAGAAGACCGCAAACATCTTAAGCAGGCTTTTCATCATAAGCTGGCCTATGTGTTCGCGCATGCCCATCTTCAATTTCAGTATGTCTTCTTCTCCAGCCATCACTTTCCACCTGTAAGTTCGACCTTAATCCTCCGGATCTCTCCCTGCTGTCCCGGCAGTTCTTGTCCAGCCTCTAACAATATTCTGACTATATTTTCAATCGGAACTCCACCACCTTTTAGCACTGCCACCGCATCCTGGACGCTTAAACCTGATTTCATAAGTTGAATCATTTCTCTCTTCAGTCTTGGGAAATGCCCCGCCCTTACGGATTCCATCACTTCTGCCTCGCTGGGCATGGTTATGTAGAAAGCTAAGAATATCAGTCCTATACCGAGCCAGATGAAATTGAAAATGCCCGCGATTAACGCGGCAGCGAACAGAATTCCCATCTCGACAAGCCTTTCTTTAACATGGATATTCGTTACATGAATGCCGTGCTCCCAGACAGGTTTTTTCGCCTCCTCTTCTTCTTTTTTTGGCGGTAGGATTGCCTTCTTCAATCGCTTCGAATCTTCCCATTCTTGAAATTTTGCCAGAGACCCAGGTGGCAGTCCAGCTGCCGGTCCTGCCCCCCTCCCGATCTTGGCCGTAAAACCCCCGTGCGTAGGGCACTCCCATACATCAGTTGTTGCATCATAAGTAAGCGGGCCATTGCATGCGGGGCATACTCTCCGTGGAAATTGGGATGGTGCTGCAATGGGCGTGCTACATTCTGGACATACTGTAGCATCATATGGTATCATCTTTCCACAAGCAGGATTGGGACATCTTTTTCTCGGAATCATCGGTGGTAAAGGAATTCTCCTTTTAAAAGTTCTAGCCAAAAGCACCACCCTCGCTTTTACCTGTCATGAATGGAAGCATCATAACAAATAACTCCGTATCCATACTTATATTATTGCTCATGGACAATCGAGGCACACCCACTCGTCTTCTTCACTATCGATCGTACGTTTCTTTCGGACGTTAGTGCCTCCGCAATATGGACAAGACGGTACTTCATTCGCTGGTACTACCACCTCGGCCATAGGCTCTCCGTACTTTTCTTCGTACTCTTCTTCTTCCTTTTCAATCGACGTTTGTGATGGCGGTGTAGGCCTTGCTGATGGTTGTACTGTGGTCGTTTGTTGCGGTCTTGGAGGCAATATTTGAATTGGGGGTGATGGCGGTAGCGGCGGTGATGGAGGTGGCGGTCGCATTACTCGCAGTGGCATATCTCTTGATGAGAGCGGCCTTAAATGTGGTGGTCTAAGCATCGGTCGTGGTGGTAGAGGTCTTTGCGGATAGTCTATGCCTTGTATTAGGTCCTTTCTTAATTTCCGTTTTTCCCAAAAACTTAGCTCTGAGGGCGCTTTAGTACCTTTCCATTCAGGAGCCAGTTCTCCCATAGTTTCAATCATTTCTTTGGTCGGTTCTACTAGACTTCCGCCTTCGAACAGACCTGGACTAGTCGTTTGAAAGGGCTTTCGTGGAGGCTTCATGAACGTTTTCTTTATCGGCAGTTCGGGTTCTTCCCAATCAAGTCCTTCCAAATCAGATGGTGTACCTGTAGCTGTCTCCGTTTCCTTTGCTTCAGCCAAATCTTTATCTATTTCTTCTC
Source organism: uncultured archaeon (assembly GCA_964353775.1). Classification (GTDB taxonomy): domain Archaea; phylum Aenigmatarchaeota; class Aenigmatarchaeia; order Aenigmatarchaeales; family JAHLMS01; genus JAHLMS01. Next base: position 175,674 of record CAYGWB010000006.1, read on the forward strand.
CTTTTTTCTCCGCTCCTGATATCTCTTCTTCCACTACCTTTTCCTCTTTGGCCTCGATTTTCTTAGATTTCTCTATTAATTTTTCAATAGCTTCATTGCATTTTTTTTGAATTTCTGTATCACTGATGACTTGCGCATCTTTAGTCATCAGTCGAATCATATCATCGAAGAGCGAAGTATTTCCTTTTTCCAGGGCCTCTTCAGCTGTTTTAGAATTTGTCTCGAACGACTCGATACACAAATTATTAAATCCTTTCATGTATATATCCACGTCTTTCATAGCCGCTGAGAGAGAATCAATCTTTTTTACTGGCAACGAACTCACAAGAACAGTTTCCTTTAACCTGGGTCTTTTTGGTTTAGATATGGTTGCTTCCGCACGTTGCTGTTCCGATTCTTCTATCACTTTTTCCGCGGTTTCAATATCTTGATCTGCCTTTTTCTCTGCCTCTTTTCCCTTTGGCATGCTAATTCTTACCTCTCCACCTTATTTATATTTTCCATTGATTCGTTTCTGACATTCGATTCGGGCTTGAACGTAAACTCGACCGTGGATGTCAGGCCTGCCCTCTCGGCGGCCGCTATGCCCTCGACATTGCTGGCCTCAAATATCTTCTCAAGGTAAAGGTTCCTGTTCTGCACTTTTCCCTTTATGGCGGCCGGAATAATCTTGTGTTCGACCATCGTCCTCTGCTCCAGTATATTGAACTGATTTTCGAATTCGGTCGTATACTTGATGTTGTCGACGTCCAGCTCCTGCTTCACGGCAGCTAGTGCCGCCTCGACCCTGACGAGACCTCCGCCAGGAGCGCGTGAGGCCTTTGTGCCGCAGCGCGCGCAGATGTTGTAGCCGTCCTCGCCTACATAAAACTCGTGCGCGCCGTTAGGACAGCTATTCTTCCCCTCGAAGAGCGACACGGGTGTGACGGAAGGCATTATTGTCCTTGACAATGTCTTTACTTCGCGGGGCCGCTGCAAAAATAAATCCGGGTGGACCGAAGCGATGTGCTGCTCCAGCCTTTCGTAGATTCCGTGTTCGCCGCATACCGGGCAATACAACGTTTCGAACGCCCTTTCAAATCTCTGTACCGCCTTGCGATACCTGGTGTTCAACAGAACATTCGTCTCGCTCACGAGCTGTTTTACTGGAAGGCCGTAGAGCTGAGCAACGACATTGGACAGGACGTCCTCTCTTGACAACACCACTACGATGCTTCTGAAACGCTCAAGCTCAGGGATGAGCGACCATTCGTCCATGGTTTCTTCAGAAAGGAATATCCTCTTTATCATGCCCGGAGGTATCGGAGCGGCAGAAATGACCTGATATTGTCCGCCCCTGGACATGCCGGGAGCGTAACGTATGAAATAGACATCGTCGGGCGCCCGCTCTATTTCCAGCACAGGACCGCCGCGGGCATAATCGCTCGCTTCGTTCGGGTCGGCTGTCAAGTACACGGCCCTTCCTGTCACGGCCTCCCTGCCAAGACTGTCCGCTGCGAACGTGAACGAGCCGGGCTGCAGGCCGTATTTCAAAATCGCCGGCAGGCTACTGAACGAACAGCCGTGGAACCACCCCGGAAGATTCTCGATGGGAACGGTCAGTTCGCGTTTCTTTACCTTCAATACAGGAGTCTCCTCCATCGGAAGCAGGCCTATCGGCAGCGCTTCTTCCAACGGTTGCGATCCTTCTTTAAAGGGCAGGAACGACAGTGGCAGACCGCCCTCTTCCGCCTCGCCTCTTTCACCGGCAAGTGGCAGCAGGCCCATCGGAACTCCCTCTTCTGCGCCGCCTGTCTGTTCGATGGGCATGAAACTTAGAGGCAGCGCCTCTTCCAGACTTTCTGAAGTATCTTCCTTCGGAATGCCTAGGAAGCTCATAGGCAGCCCTTCCCGTATCGTGACAGGTCTGGGCGCCGGCGGTGCGGGTTTCGTGAACCATCCAACCTTCTTCTCAAGAGTAGGCTCGCCCTTCCTCTCGGTTACTCTGTACGTTCCGGCCGGGGCGGTTCTCTGCATCGTCCTCACGAGCTTCTCCTCGGTCACACTGCCAGGTTCTTCTCTCATCGTATATTTTGGCCCGCTGGCGGTCATGACCGGCGGCCTCTCCATGAGTTGGGGCTGTTCGGGCTCCTGATAAACAGAACCCAGCCTCGCTTCACAGCTCGGGCATGCGAATCCCGGCGGGATATCGGTCTGCAGACCGCACCTCGGACACTCGCTGTTTACAGCGTTCCTGGGGGCGCTATTGAGCGACATGCGCTGGGCATCGAGCAGCCTCTTGTGGGACTGCCAACCGGCTATGTTTTTTTGGACATCATCCAGGGCGTTGTCCGTTTGTATTATTTTTTCATAATTCTCCTGGTCCGCTATCTGCAGCGCTCTCATGTTGTCGTTGTATTCAGTATCAATATTCAGAAGCTCGCGTTGGAATTCTTCCCTGAGGCTCTCCTGCTCCGGGCTGTACTTCTCTTTCACGTCAGGATACCATTTGATCATGGATGAAAGCTCTCTCATACGCTTGTCGAAGACCGCCTGCAGCTCCTTTTTCCTTCTCTCATTATCTTCCTTGACCTGGCTCATGCCGTTCCGTATGGTCACGATGTTGTCAGAAAGCGCTGCGTCCGTCTTGATCAATTGCTGCCTATTCGCCTCAAGCGATTGTATCTCTTCGGACACGGACTCCAGATAGACGTTCAGCTGCTCGGCCTCTGCATCGACCTGGGCTATGAACTTCTTCGGGGCTGCCTCAATGCCTTGTATGCGCTCGAGCTCCTGGACATATGCCTCCTCGGTTATCCTTCCGGCGGAACGCGCGGTCGCGGCCTCGGACAGCCTTCTCCGGGCCTCTGCGCCGACCGGTATATATTGGGCCAGACGCCTCTCGCGTCGTCTCCTCAGCTCCTCTATAGAAAGCTCTTCAGGCACGCTGAATATTTGTCGACATGACCATAAAAACGAGAGGTTTAAATACCAACTAAAACAATTACTTGTAAGTGGTAAAAGTGTCGGAAACCCCACAATATACCGGCAGTGACGTCGCGGACGCCATGCGCAGCTACGTCGCAGACGTCAGCAAGGACCTGAGAAAAATAGAGGAAGTGAAGGACCCTGCGAAACAGCTTGAGTTCTACAAAGAGGTATTGAGCGGTATAGAAGAGGATGAAAAGGACTTCAAGATCGATATGTGCAGTATCGTGTCGGCCGAGACCGAGCTCGCGAACAGAGGTAAGATGCCGATGGAATGCATACCTATTATGGAAAAGCTAAAGACCGAACCTACGCCGGCAGAAAAGGTAGTTATCGAATACAACAATATCGAGCTGCTGAAGATGAGGGTCAATGGACGCATCAAAGAGCTTTCCAAGAAGTATTCTAAAAAGCGTGCGGAAAAATATTCCAAAAATTAGTATTCTCTTATGGGCCAGCCGGCTATCGGCCGTCTGAAACCACAGTTCGTGCACATGTTCTTCGTCGTTTCGATGACGTTCCTGCACTTCACGCAATATGATTCCTGCATGGGCAGGAATTGGCAATAAAAGGAGATAAAGCTTTGCCCTATTCGAAGTAGGCGATTATTTCGACGTGGCTTATGGCATAGCGCGTGCCTGGCATGACCGACAGGTCGAGCCTGTTCGTGCCTATGAGGAAGTTGTCCGAACTGAAGTCGCCCAATATGTCCGTCTTGACGTCCGCGTATATCTGCTGTCCGTTCAGCTTCGCGACCAGTTGGCCGGTCCCCTCCTTGCGGTTTACGCTTATCACTAGGCGCCCCTTTGTCGAAAGAGCCACTTCCCTGTTGGACATCGAAAAGCTAAAGTTCTTTGTCAGCGCACCGGCCCAGTTGACGCTAGCCTCGGCAGACAGCACGTAGACGGTCGGCGCCCAGAACTTCCAGCCGCTGGATTCGGCCTTGACCTCCAAAGAGTTCTCGGCCTTCAGAAGCTCCGGTCCGAAGGCTAAGGAATGATCTCCTGGATAGGCATAATCGTTGAAAAGCTCATTGCCGTTCAGGCTGACGATAAGTTTTCCGAACCTGTTCGTATCATTTACGTGCAGTACTATGTGGCCGCCTGTCGCGGATTCTGGTTCGGACAGCTGGAAGCTGTATATCTTGTCCTCTGCAGAAAGCAGGCCGCGGCTGACCGTTCCGGAAATGTTCGCGACCGGCATTTCGGCCGAGATATAGCCGATGGAAAAGTTGTCGGCGATCGGAATATGGATAAGGTCCTGCGTTACAGCCCCTCCGCCGCCAGTAGTATGCGAAGGCGGGATGATAGCTATTGCGCCGAAGGCTACTAGGAGGCCTGCGAAAACCAGAACCGCCGCGATTAGAACGGGAATGAACTCAGGCATGTGCAATATTAAATACAGGCAGGCATAAAAATGTTAGCATGCGCTCATCTTTCGACCTCAAACACGACACCGCAAAGCTCACACCAGAGGATATCGACGACCTCTGGCTGCTACATGACGTGATAATTCCCGGCATCCTCATCACCGCCCGGACCGAAAGGGCCGTTGAGGTGCGCAGGGGCGATGAGAAAGAAGTGGTAGGCCGTCGGTCCGTAGTTCTGACCATCCTGGTCGAGAAAGTCGAGCTGACGGACAGGCTGAGACTGACCGGAAAGATAGTCGAAGGCCCGCCGGACATCGAGAAAGGCTATCACAGCATAGACGTTAGGCCGGACACGTTCCTTACCGTTCAAAAAAAGTGGAAGAGGTGGGAGGTCGAGAAAATACGGTCGGCTGAAAAGAAGGCCGAACCGGTTCTGATACTGATATTGGACGAACGGGACGCTGACGTCTGGCTGCTCACAGAACGCGAGAACCATCTTGTTCATATCAGCGGCCCAGGCCATTCGAAAGGAGAGGGCGTCTCGCGCAAACCTGAATATTTTGGCAGCGTTCTTGCTTCTCTGAAGCAGCATTTGGAAAAAGCGAGACATGTTATCATCGCCGGCCCGGGATTCACGCGGGAGGAATTCGTGAAGTTCATGGTCGAGCGCGACAAGGAGCTCGCGAAACGGTCGATAACGGACTCGGTCAGTCACACAGGCGAACCCGGTCTGTCGGAACTGTTCCGTCGCGGAACGCTCGAACGGGTGAAGGCCGATAGCCGCATCCAGAAGGAAAGCAGGGCCGTCGAGAACCTGATGGCGGAGATCGCCAAGGAAGGTCAGGCGGTCTACGGGCAAGAACAGACCAGGGCTGCTATAGATGCCGGGGCGGTCGAACTGCTGCTGGTGTCGGACAGGAAGGCCCACGAATTCGCTGAACTGCTGGATGCTGCGGAGAAGACGCGCACAAAAATCATGCTTGTCAACTCCAGCCACAGCGCAGGCGAGCGGCTGCTTGGCATGGGCGGCATAGGCGGAATTTTAAGGTACAAGCTGAACTATTAAGTGGTATCATGGCGCAAAAACCGTTGAGGCATGTGATAGTCAAACACCATCTGCCTGGCCTGCGCTCGGCCGTGCTTGGAATAGTTCTAGCTTTGGTCGCAATCGCTGCCGCCATCGGCTGTCCTGCCAAGGGTAACGAGCTCAGCATATGCGGATCGGGCGTGCTGCTCGTTGTTGTTATCATGCTTTTGGTTCTTCCGAGGCGCATACGGCATCTCTGGCACAGGATAGAACACGCGGATCTGCTGTACTTCGTGCTGATTGCAGCTGTCGCTGTAGCGGTCCTTTTCTATCTGCCAACAGCAGGGTATCTGCGCGTAGTGATAGCCGTCGTCATTTTCTTGGGCCTGTTGCTGCTCAAACTGGCCGTAGACAAAAAATTCAAGTGAACGCCTGATAGCAAAACATTTATATCGGCTAGCACAGTGAATGAACATGGCAAACATGAAACTGTGGATAGGAGTCTTCCTGGCAGTTATCATCGCGGAAATAGTATTGGGCTACATGCCAATATCCGCCATGGTGGGCATCTATCTGCCGTTCGGTCTGATGGACGGGATAATCAAGGCAGTCATCGTGCTGATAATCTACATACTGCTCGAGAAGTTCCTTATCAAGGGACCTGAGTAGAAAGCACCAGCACGGCATCCCATTCCGGATCGGTCTGGATTACGAATTTGTCTACAATAGTGAGCCTTGAGAATTTTTTGATAAGCTCCTGCAGTTTTTCTTCCGCGTTCCATTTGTTGCACGGCATGCTCACTATCAACTGGCCGTGAGGCTTCAGCACACGCACTAGTTCGGCCGGCCTTTTCAGCAGATGCACGGTATCGATGCAGAAGACGGTCGAAAATTCCTTGCCGGCAAAGGGCAGCTCGTCTCCGCTCGCCAATATGCGTTTTCCGGAGAACTTCTTCAGGTCATCAAGGTTCGTGTCGACGGACACGGCCGTCACCTTCTCTTCAAGGAAGCCAGGACCAGAACCGACGTCGAGAACTGGCGATGAGAATCTAATCCGCCTGAGTATTTCGCTGAGCTTGGCGTGCTGGACGGTCGCCATCCATTTCCTGTAAATCTTTCGGCTGATCATACTTCAAACACGAATACCAGTGCCGCGACCGCATAGCCGAAATCCTCCGGCACCTTGTCAAAGCCTTTTATCTCGAACTTAAAGAACTTGGCGGAGTTCTCCTCGAGGTATTTTATGAACTCCTTCTCCGGGCTCTTCCAGCCGTCGAACCGCTTGCCGAGCGCTGCCTGTTGTTCCGCCCATTCGCGCCTGTTCATCAGAACTTCCGTCGGATTAGTCGGATTGAATATGACAAGGTTCTCGGCCTCGGCCATCTGGATGAGCGAGAACATCAACGTCTCCTTTACGGCCCGTTCCTCCTTGTGCCCATGGTCCTCGACGACGTAGGCCTTCTTTAATGTCCCGTCCCTGTTCCGCATGTAGCACCATCCTACGCCTGCCGCGATGCTGCAGCCCTTTGTTCCCAGCTCCTCTGCCATCACGCAGAACGTTATTGCGCTGTGCGGTATTGCCGGGGGCGCCGATAACTGTACGGCGTCCGGATCAAGAACAGAGCTTACAGGAACGAGGTTGCACTGGTTGATGTGTGCCTTGACGAAAGCTTCGTGAATCGTGCCCTTCTTGGTCTCGCCGCTCGCACGACCGCTTGTCACGAAGAACTTCTTTGCGACGGGCATCCAAAATTTTTCTGGCACCAAAATCAAACCGTGTTATACTAACAATTATCGTCAATAAATAGCTATCGCCGGATTAGCGGTATGCGCTGCAAAAAATAAAATGGTGGACTGGGCGGGATTCGAACCCGCGAACTCTACCATGCCAAGGTAGCGTCATTCCTCTAGACCACCAGCCCGTAAGAGAATTTTTCCTGCAGAATATTTAAATGCGATTCAGAGCTCTTTTTTGAAAATTACGGCGTCCACGCCCCTGTCGAACCAGTCCTTCGCGTATCCGATCTTCACATATCCGACCTTCTTGTGCCATTTTATCGAGACATTGTTGCCCGTTTCCACGTCCGTCAATATCCTCTTGTAGCCCATCCTCTTCAGTTCCTTGCAGGTCCTTTCGAAGAACGTCGTTCCGAGATGCTGGTGCCTGTACTCCTTTTTTATCAGGATCAGCCAGCCCCAGACGCCGGTTCCGAAGCTCTCCAGGAACATCCTGGCGCCGATTACTTTTCCCTTGTCCTCAAGGATCCAGCAGATTTTCGGGTTGAATGTGATCAATTTTTTTATTATTTTTTTCGTGTACCAGTTCTCCTTCTTGAAATCAAATTTGCCCAACTGGTAGATCTGGCCGACATCCGATATTTTTGCCAATCTCATTTTCATAACGATCACTGGTGGGCCGGGCAAGATTCGAACTTGCGATATCCACCTTGTAAGGGTGGCGTCTTAACCGCTGGACCACCGGCCCGATACATTATTAAATCGGCGGTGTTTAAAAACTATCATGCAGAACGAGCGCGAGTGGACGAAGCTGAAGAAGAAGTACAGGAAGCTGCCCGATTGGAAATGGCTGAACGCCAATTTCAAGATCAAGGTAGAGGGCGGCAACATCATGGAAAGTGTGCGCATAGCCGTCTCGGACAAGCTGGACCAGGTCGCGCACGACATGATAGAGCCCATAATCGGCAGCAGCGAGAGCTACTGCTGCTATTTTGAGAAGCGCATGCTGACCGAGGCCGAACGGGACAGGATGTTCGAGATATACAGGCAGCTAATGGCACTGATTTGGTCCAGCAATAAAATCGCAGTCGATTTCTCGGAAAAGAATTCTGCGGAATGGCTCTCGAAAGTGTATGCGGACTGGGAAAAGCTGAAGCCTGTTATAACGGCGATGTTCAGCAAGCTGGCCGATGGCTGGCAGAAATACAAGAAGCCGACGGAAGAGACGAGCTACCACGGCTAGCCTATTTCTACCATGTAGATATCCAGATGCTGCCTATCAGAACTATGATCAACGGTAGCCACATCGTCATAAACAGCCAATGTCTTCCGGCGTTCATTCTATCAACTCTGATTGGTGGGCGGGGAGAGATTCGAACTCTCGACCACCAGTTAACTTCGATTTTTTCGAAGCGTAGTCTTATAAGACTGGCGCTCCAACCTGGCTGAGCTACCCGCCCGAAAGCGTATTCTGCACGACAATTTATAAGGTTTGCACAATCGCCTGGAAAAGTTTATATAGCTGCTTGACAAAATATGTTTGTGCGAAATCTATCGTTTCTGACTAATAGGGGGAGGTATCTGATATGAAGCAATTCGATGTCGTTATTGAAAACCGTATAGGGGCGCTGGCCGAGCTGTGCGACGCACTGGCCAAGAATGCCATAAACATCAAGGCCATTGCCACGGACAGCAAGAACGGCCACGGTCTCGTACGACTGGTGACGGAAGATACAAAGACCACGAAGGACCTTCTGGAGAAGTCAAATTTCAAGTTCAATGAGGCGGATATACTGGCCGTCAGAATGCCCGACCGGCCCGGTGAGCTGGCCAAGGCTGCGAAGCTGCTGGCCAGGGCGAAAGTCAACATAGACAGCATATTCCTGCTGGGCAGCGACGGTGAGAAGAAGGAGGTCGCGTTCCGCGTCAGTGACATGGAGAAGGCAAGGGGAGCGCTTAAATAGTTTTGCTCCCAAATAGGAGTGTGGTTTGATGCGTCAGTTCGAAGTTGTCATCGAGAACAAGGTCGGCGCTCTGGCCGACGTATGCGAGGCAATGGCTAGAACCAAAATCAATATCAAGGCCATTTCTACCGAACTGCGTGATGGCATCGGCGTCGTGAAGCTGATCACGGACGACGACGAGCAAACGCGCATCGCGCTGAACAATGCGCAACTTGACTTTTCTGAATACGAGATAGTTCCGGTCCGCCTGATAGACAAGCCTGGCGAACTGGCAAGATTGGCAAGGGGCCTGGCCAACATCGGAATCGATGTCGAGTCCGTCTTCATGGTCAATCGGGACAGCGGAACGGCAGAAATAGCCTTCAAGGTCAGCGACCTCAACCAGGCGAAGAAGATTCTGAAATAGAATTTTCACCTTTCAGCACAATCTTTAAAAGGATTGCCTAACCACATAAATCGAAACATCATCTAAAAATTTTATTGATAATCCGGAGGTTGATGAAATTATGAATACTATGCAAACAGGCGCTGGAATGGGCGGGCAGCCGATATTCGTGCTGCCGGAAGGAACGCTACGCACCATAGGGAGGGACGCGCAGCATGCTAACATTACTGCAGCCAAGGCTGTGGCCGACGCTGTACGGACAACGCTGGGTCCGAAGGGCATGGACAAGATGCTCGTGGACAGCATGGGCGACATAGTCATCACGAACGACGGAGTCACGATTCTGGAAGAGATGCAGATAGAGCATCCGGCCGCGAAGATGCTCGTCGAGGTCGCGAAGACCCAGGACGAGGAGGTCGGAGACGGAACGACCACAGCGGCCGTGCTTGCGGGCGAACTCCTGAAGAAGGCCGAAGGGCTGCTCGATCAGGACGTGCACCCGACCGTAATCACACGCGGCTTCAAGCTTGCAAAGGAGAAGAGCCTGGCAATACTGGAGAAAATAGCCGACAAGCTCAAACCGGAGGACACGGAAACTCTGTCAAGGATCGCAAAGACCGCGATGACCGGCAAATCGGCCGAGATGGCAAGCGAACACCTTGCAAAGATAGCCGTCGATGCCGTCCGGGCGATAATGATAAAGAACGATTCTAAAATCGAGATCGACACGGACAACATAAAACTGGAGAAGAAGCAGGGCGGCTCCACTGATGACACGGAGCTCATACGCGGAATCATAATCGACAAGGAAGTGATCCACCCGGCAATGCCGAAGAAGGTGGCAAACGCAAAAATCGCGCTTCTGGACACTTCTCTGGAAATAGAGAAGACGGAAACGGATGCGCAGATACAGATAACGGCTCCGGAGCAGCTGCAGCGGTACATGGACCAGGAGGACAATATTCTCAAGGGCATGGCCGAGAAGGTCGTTTCATCGGGCTGCAACGTCATGTTCTGCCAGAAGGGCATAGATGACGTGGCCCAGCACTTCCTCGCAAAGAAAGGCATACTGGTCGCGCGCAGGGTGAAGAAATCCGACATGGAGAAGCTGTCACGAGCGACAGGCGGGCGCATAGTCACCAGCCTGAACGACCTGGCCAAGGACGATTTAGGATTCGCCGGAACAGTCGAGGAGAAGAAGATAGCCGGCGAGCAGATGATATTCGTACGCGACTGCAAGGACCCGAAGTCCGTTTCCGTACTCATCCGAGGCGGAACCGAACATGTGGTCCAGGAAGTTGAGAGGGCATTGGAGGACGCCATCGGAGGCGTGGCCAGCGCACTTGAGGTAGGAAAGATCGTGGCAGGCGGCGGAGCGCCTGAAGAAGCCGTTGCCAAGGGACTGCGCGAGTTCGCGCAGAGCTTTTCCGGAAGGGAACAGCTGGCTATTCTTGCGTTCGCAGAGGCAATTGAGGTAATTCCGCGCACATTGGCCGAGAACGGCGGACTTGATCCCATAGATATGCTGGTCGAGCTGCGGGCGGCCCACGATGCAGGAAAGACGACAGCCGGTGTGGACGTCTTCACAGGCAAGATTGTTGATATGAAGGCCGCGGGCGTAATAGAGCCGTTAAAAATCAAGACCCAAGCGATAAAGTCGGCCGCGGAAGCAGCGGAAATGATATTGAGAATAGACGATATCATAGCTGCAGGCAGGCTGAGCGGACCGGCAGGCGGCGGAGCGCCTGGCATGCCTGGCGGAATGGGCGAAGAGTTCTAGTATCCGTTTTTTGCCTGAAAAGGCAGGTTTATATGCTTACAGATATAACTATTAAATAGTGATAAATGTGCGTAAAGCCCATTTGTGTGTCGTACGTGAGATAGGCGGGAACGGTCTGGTCGAGGCCGTGAGCATTTCTGGCGATCGCTGGGTCGCGTGGGAGCGTCCGATAGACTCGACAGGCACTCCGACCTACATGTGCGTGAACCGCGGGCTTACGATGAAGGCCTCCGAACTGCCCGGCATAGTGGCTGAACTGTTCAGCGACAAGGCCGCGACTGAACTGGCCAAAGAACTCGGAATAGCAGTAAAAGACGAGAAATACGCCTCTTAACTGGATAACTTTATATATCGGTTTCTGTAAATGCTTATTCAGATTACATGGTCGACGATGAGGTAGAGCTCAGCGAAAGAGGAGAGAGCTACGAGGTTATACCTATTACGCCTATTCGTAGAATCGAGAGAAGGCTAGAGGGCCTGGAGAAATCCGGCAACATACCGCAACTTCAGGCGCTTATCAACCAGATAATGGAGCTCATACGCGGAAACCAGCGCATAGTCGAGGAAATAGTGAGGGCCAATTCTGATTTGCGCAACGAACTTTCAAAATTGCCGCCAAAAATGGACGATCTCATGGCATCGATTAAGGAATTCATCAACATGATCAAACTCGCAAGCGAAGAAGAGGTCGGCGGACCGAGCACGGAGTCGATGAGGCCGCTACAGGACTCATTGACCAGGCTCACCGAACAGAACCAGAAGATGGTGGAAGGAAACCAGGCCATCCTGGAGTCATTGGACACGCTTAGCAAGAAGATGCGCGGCGGCGGTACGCCCGTCTCATCGCTCATGTCCAACTATCCTAGTCTCAAACTAAGGCGTGAGGAAACGCCAACAATATAGGAGGTGCGGAGACAATGAAATTTAAACCAATAGTTAGAATGGGCAGCATCCTGGTAGGTGTACTGTTGATGACAGTAACGCTGATGGCGATAGCGGTTTTCGCTCTTGTACCGTCGGCGTCAAACTTCACCAACGTTTTGATACTGACCATGGT
>CAYGWB010000007.1:0-15705 GCA_964353775.1 uncultured archaeon
GCGATAGGACATGAAAGGAGTATCAGCTGTAATCGCGGTCATCCTGCTGCTGATGATAACAGTCGCTCTGGCTGCTACCAGCTATGTCTGGTTCAGCTCGATTTTTAGCACTGTTACTACAGGTGGCACGGCTGCGACTGAGCAGAGCGTAGCGACCATACAAGCCTCGTACATGATCGAGAGCGCATACTACAATGCGACAGGCTATCCTGCAAGCAAGATTCAGGTGGTCATCAGGAACACCGGTTCATCGAGCATCAACATGACCACGGCTGCGACATACATAGGCGACACGCCACAGACGTCTGAAACGCCGACGGCGAACATGCTGGCGTCAAACGGTGTTGCCACGATAAACGTGACCAACAGCACACCGGCCTGCGGAGCGGTTCTCAAGGTATCGTTTAGTGTGGGCTCAGCTCAGACAAGGACCATAACTGGCAGAGGCTGCTAGAAAATTTATTTCCTATTTCTTTTTTATTTAACCAATGACTAGATGTAGCTATGTCAAAGGGCCAAACCCAGATAATAGTGTTCGTGTTACTGCTACTGATATCGCTTGTTCTGGTGTTCGCAGCCGTAAACTGGGGCACGGACATCGGCAAAGAGAACATAGATGTCGGCCGGGTAACGAACGCCGAGCACTGGATCGACTCCTTGGATGCTGCCATACAGTCAACTGTAAGGTCGGGCGGAAGCATCCAGCTGGAATATCACGTACCGTCTCAGATAGGACTGTCGGACGTAGGACTGAACGATACGGTTGAGATAAGCATGCCTGTGACTATAGACCTGCCGACGCAATGGATAAACCTGACAGCCGCCGGCGAGCAGGGACTAATACGCGAACGCAAGGAGGGCGACCAGCTCAAATTGCAGCTGAGCTATCCTCTTCGGCCGGGCTTCGCGATAGACCTTTTCACGGACGGACCGCAGATAACGACTCCGACGGCCGTCCTTGTTGAACGGAACACCACCTATATACAGACCATAGACAGCGCCAATTACACAGTGGTTCGCGTAAGGCTGCGTTTCATATAGCTTTTTTATATCCACCATCCCATTTCTGCACATGCGCGGCCAGTACATGACGATGGAATATGTGCTGTTTTTCGCTTTCGGAGTTGCTATCACCGTCTCGGTCTACTTCGCCTTCTCGGGCATTGCCAGCAATATCCGAGACGCCAGCCTCACTTCACAGCTCGATCGGACAGGAGAGGTCATACGCGGCGCGGCCATAGATATCTTTGAGGCGGCGAACTCCACGAACAGCAACATAACCTACAATGTGAGCATACCGGAGAGGCTGTCCGCATGCACATATGCCATAATAGTATCGGGCAGGAGCATGAGCCTCAACTGCACAGATAATTATAAGCTAGGGACAGTACTAGATTTATACGGTCTGCCTGTTCAGAGCCGAGGCGTGATATACAGCAGCAGGGGGTATATCGAGGTATCGGCCAACCGAACCAATGTTATGCTTGGATGATGTTTATGGCAATCAAGATGAAGTTGAGACGGAAGCCTTCTGGAGAAATCCACATGGGAAAGGTGTTCAAGAGGGCCGTCTCTGGATATAAAATTCTAAAGGAACAGGGAGAAGAAAAAAGGCGTTCGCGCTATCCGCCAATCACTATAGAGCATGTCGAGGCAGGAGGCACGACCGTCTATACGACCGGCGGTGCGGCAGCACCTGGCGGACAGTTCGTAACCCCCTCAGGCCCTGTTCAGGCGATTGCCGTGGTCGGAGGGCAGCCGGCAGAAGCTCCAGGTGGTCATCCCACGACATATTTCTCGCAAAAACAGCCGGATGTGGACCTTACGACCATCAACATATCATATCCGCTGATTCCGCGCGCGCCGCCGCCCGGCACCCGGCCTTTCGCTGAAACAAACATCCGCTGGTCTATTCCGGACGCAGCGCTGTTATATTATCTTATAGAGCCGGAGCTGAGCCAATCAGAAAAAGACCTCCTGGAAGAAATCAAGACGGCATTGGTAGAAAAATTAGACATAGACTTTACAATGTTACGCAAGACCGAGGCAAAGGAGTATCTGCACAAACGATTCGAGGAAATGATAGCGCTAATGGCGGTCGAACTGTCGCCTGAAAGGCGTGCGGCAATATTATATTATGTCGAACGGGACTTTATCGGACTGGACAAGATAGAGGCGCTTATGCAGGACCCGGACGTGGAGGACATCTCGATCGACGGTGTAGGCATCCCTGCATACGTCTATCACCGCAATCCAGTCCTCGGCAGCGTGCGCACAAACGTGACGTTCGACAGCACCGATGAGCTCGACACGTTCGTGCACAAGATCGCGCAACGCTGCGGAAAGACGATATCGGTCGCCAATCCGCTATTGGGCGCCGCACTTCCGGACGGAAGCCGAGTGCAGGCGACGCTCTCCACGGACATCGCAAGACGCGGAAGCAACTTCACTATCAGAAAATTCACAGAAATACCGCTGACGCCTACGCACATGCTGAAGTTCAAGACCATGGACAGCAAGATAGGCGCGTACATCTGGCTCGCCATAGAGTACGGACGCTCGTTGCTGATAAGCGGCGGAGTGGCGACGGGAAAGACGTCTCTGCTGAACGCTCTGTCGCTCTTCATCAAACCCGAGCTGAAGATAGTATCGATAGAGGACACGCCTGAGCTGAGACTGCCGCAACCGAACTGGATAGCGCAGGTCGCAAGACAACCGATAGCGGAGGTTGAGGGGCGGAAGGTGGGAGAAGTGGACCTGTTCGACCTTCTGCGTGAGAGCCTGCGACAACGACCGGATTATCTGATAGTCGGTGAGGTCCGTGGAAAGGAGGCCTTCGTGCTGTTCCAACAGATAGCGACCGGACACGCATCGATATCGACCATACACGCGGACACCATGGAGCGTCTTGTCGACCGACTGATGACGCCGCCCATATCTTTACCTGGCTCGCTGCTGGAGGCTCTCGATGTAATAATTTTCCTCGTACGCATAAAGTACGGACCGGCGTATGTGCGACGAATATCAAATATATTTGAGATAATCGGTTTCGACAGGTCAAGAAACATGCCCATCACGAACGAGGTGTTCAGATGGAACCCGACCACCGACAAGTACGACGTTGTCAACAAGTCTATCATGCTGAAGAAAATAGCCGCGCAGTACGGCATCCCGGAAACGGTTCTGCAACACGAGCAGGTTCAGCGCGCAAAGGTTATCGAATGGCTGGCCGATTCCAACATAACAGACTTCGAGGACATCGGCCGCGTGGTCAAACTTTATTATACAAGGCCAGACGACGTGATGGCCGCCATATAGGTGAGTTAGTGTGGCCAGCAGCACATGGAAAATTTTCAGCGACATGGCATTCAAGTTCTTCGGACGCCATCTTGAGCCGCAGGTAAAGCATTTCGACAGCATCAAGCACGACCTGCTGAAGGCCAACATGGAGCTCAGCTTGACCGAGTATGTTTACGCAATGGTGCTCGGCTGTCTGCTGACGTTCATAATATCCTTTCCGCTGTTGGTCGTTGTCATTTCATTATTATTGCGCAACGCAATAATCGCATTCATCTTCTCATTAACGACCAGCATCTTCGTCACTCTTGCGATATTCTTTTTCTTCTATACTTATCCTAGTGCGGTCGCCGGAAGGCGCAAGAAGCGCATAGAGACCGCGCTGCCGTTTGCCGCGACATATATGGCCACGATAGCGGCGAGCGGCGCTCCGCCATCAACAATGTTCAGCGTGCTTGCCGAATTCAAGGAATACGGCGAAGTTAGCAAGGAAGCGGCAAAGATATCCAGGGACGTATCTGCCTTTGGAATGGATCTAGTCAGCGCAATACGCAAGACGGCCGGCCGGACGCCTTCACCAGAGCTCAAGGAAATGCTATGGGGAATGGACACGGTCATAACAACAGGCGGAAATGTTTCCAATTATCTTCACGAGAAAGCGCGAATGTACATGGAGGAACATCGCCGACGACTGCAGGCGTTCAGCGCAATGCTCTCAATATTGATAGAAGTGTATCTCACGCTGATACTCGTCGGGTCGATATTCTTCGTGATAATGACATCGCTGATGTCGATATTCGGCGGCGGTGCGAACCTTTTCATCTCGTTCATACAGTTCATGGTGATATTCGTGGTATTGCCCGTAGTCAGCATAGGCTTTATAGTGCTGCTGAAGATACTGGCACCGAGTGATTGATATGGCAAAACAAAAAATACGAAGGCCGCTGCCTGTGAAGATGCCGAAGGAGTTCAAGTGGAACATAAAGACCATTCCGCCTGTTGTGGCGGCTGCCATAGCAATCGTCAGCATAGCGATATTCTGGAACAACGTCGGCATACTCGGGAACATGCTGCTGCTGGCAGGCGCCATCGGTTTCATCCCGTGGCTGGTGCTGTCATACATGGAACTGCAGCGGGTGGCCGCGATAGAGGACCAGATGCCCGCGTTCATGCTGGACATGTCAGAGACACAGAAGGCCGGACTGACGCTACCGGACAGCCTTCGCTCAGCAACAAAGACGGACTACGGCAGGCTGTCCGTCGAGATCAAGCGCATAAACGACCAGATAAGCTGGGGTGTGCCGTTCCAGGACGCGCTGGCAGCATTCGGCGAGCGAATGAAGAAGTCCGCGATAATCGGCCGCATAGTACGCATAATCGGCGTGGCCTACCTCAGCGGAGGCGACATATCGCGAACCATGGAGGCGACTGCAGCTGACATAATCGCGATCAAGGAGGCGGAAAAGGAACGGAGGTCCATAATGACGGAACATGTCGGGGTCATGTACGCCATATATTTCATATTCATCGGTATCATCATCGGTCTTTCCAAGACGCTGCTGCCCATGCTGCAGCTGAACGTTGAGACGGCCGCTGTCGGCGGCATACTGACGTTCCAGGACCCGTGCAACGCATGCGGCATACCAAACGCGCCGATATTCTGCATCTCATGTAACATTTTCGGTGTGATGTGCTCGATGTTCAAGCTCGGAGGTGGCACCGCCTGTTACTACCACGCGCTATTCATGCTCATGGCCGTGATACAGGGAGTGTTTTCAGGCCTCGTGGCAGGACAGATCGGCGAAGGGAAGGTCCTGGCGGGCGTCAAGCACAGCGTAATAATGACCGGCCTTGGGTTCGGCACGCTGCTCGCTGCGCTGGCGCTCGGCTTCATGTAGGTGGGGGCATGCGCGGACAAATCAGGGTCGAATTCGTGTTGGCCGCCGTTGCCTTCGCAGTGGTTTCATTCGCCGTTGCGACACAGATCAACAACACGTTCAGCATAGTTTCCAGCGACTCGCACGTCGACGTGCTGAGAACAAAGGCTTCCGGACTCGTCGACATGCTTGTCAGCGACAAGCAGTGGCTGTCCGACGGCCAACCATTCAGCATCAACAGGACCGCGATTGAGGTCCTGAACAGCACGCGCGATCCGCTTTATCATCAGTGCACGCGATTGGAGGACATGAAGCTCGGCGGCTACATCGTAACGATAGCGAACTCTACTCATACCTTGCTGCGTTGCGGCGCCGCCTCTGTCGGCACGGGCTCGATCAGCATATCCCGAGTGGTCTGGATAGAAAGGGGCTATGGCACGATAACCGTGGAGATGTGGTAATGTGAAGGGCTTCGTATATCTTATCGAGGTCGCAATAGCCGGCCTGCTGGCCGCGCTCGCACTGACGGCCTTCCTCTCCACGACCTCTGTAAAGACCGACTGGGGACGACCTGACCTGATATCGCTCGGCGACAGCATGCTAGGATCGCTGATCGCATCCGGGCAGATGACTGGTCTGTTGGAGGGCGACACCTCGAATATGTCGCGTGCGATGCCGCCGAACTTGCGATGGGCGCTGCAAGTTTCCAACACGCCGAAGAACAACATCAACATCGGCTGCGTGTGCGATGTCGCAAACTACACGCGTCTCAAAGACGACATCATTGTGCCGACAGTTCCGACATATTTCAACGGACGCATGATAAAATTTGCAATAAACATTACCCAATGGCCAGCGCCGGACGTCAACAACTATGACGTCATGATCTTTACGAACACCAACATAGATTTCGACAATGACAACGACGTCAAGAACTATCTCGCGGCCGGACATGGCATAATCGCCGTCGCAAACATAGACGGTGCCGGAATGCTCGGCAGGATGAACGATACGTTCGGAATAACAACCGCTGTCGGAAGTCCGCCCATAATCCTGCCGTTCCGACAATACTCACCTACGACCAGCAAGATTTCCAAATATTTCTTCGGTTTCGGAATGCCTGTCACCAAGTTCTATGCCATATCGGACAACAAGGTGCAGGGCACATGGACGATGGAAGGTCAGAACAACGAAGTAAACATCACGACGGGCAACACCATCGAAATACAGAACGCATTGCCGCATACGGTCGCTGAAGGCGACAAATTCGTTCTTGAGCTCGGGACGATGGGTTCGTATCCGATGAAAGTCAAAAAAATACTTCCGGAAAGGAGCGGCGTAATATTCCAGGCGATTGCGCCGAACTTTGATTTTCATAACCTGACAACAGATGACGGCTACGCAGTAAAAGCGACGGCCGTGAACGTGGTCGGCAACGACCAGTTCTCAGGCGCTGCGACAAGCGGCAGCGCTGTATGGATATCATACTTCAGTACGAGCAGCGAATATGGAGCGTTGTTGCGGGCTACTGCCGGATCATTGGTCACGGACTGGTGGGTGGTCGAACCCGTCACACCGCAAAATCCAGCGACCGCTGCCGCGTTTATACCTTTGTACGGCGATATACCAGAAACGGCAAGAATAGTGTTGTGGTTGTGGTATGCCTTCTAAATGTTTCGTGTGCGGGATCAGACCGGCCGTCATCGAAGGATGGTGCGCCGAGGACTGGAACGATAAGCACTGGCTCATAGAACTGCCGACGAGATTTGACATACTTCTGTGCAGCCGCTGCAACCGCGCGAAGTTGTCGGGCAAATGGCAAGCGTGGGTTCTGAAAGAGTTCCTAAAGGGCAAGGCAAAGATATCCGGACGCCTAGACAGCTTTGAAGTGGCGCAAATCAATGACAAGGTCACCGTGACTGCAAAAGGTTTTGTTGAGAGCGGCCTGAAGCCGAAGACGGAGGAACGCATTGTCATAGTCAAGTTCAACAAGGTCAACTGTCCGGACTGCTCACGCTCATTGGGAGGGTATTACGAGTCCATAATACAGCTGCGCGGACGGATAACCGACAGCGAAATAAAGTTCTTTGTGTGCGAGACGGAAAAGATTCTGGCCAAGGATGCTCGCGCATTCTATTCTGTGAAGGAGATAAAGGAAGGTATTGACATCAAGCTGGGGAGCACTTCGGCCGCGAACAAGCTGGCCGAACTTCTTAAGAGGAGATACAAAGCTGAAATAAACAAGAGCTATCAGCTGGTCAGCAGAAAGGACGGGCGGGACATAAACCGCACCATCATTTCTGTGCGTTTCAAGTAGCATTTAAATATCGAGAAACCAACTGATTGCTATGCAACCTAAACCGCCACCGACACCGGAACAGATAGAGGAAGAAATAGCGCGAACAAAGATCCCGAAGGCCGGAGAAATTCTCGGCATAGTGCTTGCAATGCTCGGTGCCGGCAAGCTCAATGTGGAATGCGATGACGGGAACCCGAGATTATGCAGGATACCCGGTAAGATACGGAAGCGAATATGGGTGCGCGTCGGCGATATTGTTATAATCAAACCATGGACGGTCCAGACCAATGAACGCGGCGATGTGGTCTGGCGTTACACCAGAACGCAGGCCGATTGGCTGTCTCGCAAGGGTTATCTCAAGAAATTAAACCATTGAATTTATGATTCTGCATTTCCATGGCATATTTTAAACATAGCTGAAGTATGAACTAGGTTTAAATTCTATTATCTTGATATACTATAGGGTGATCATATGGTAAAAACAGCTGTCGAATACAAAATGGTAAAGGCTGCAATAACAGGACTTGCTTTGGATCCGGCTCTACAAGCCCATTTGATTAGCGTCCTTAACCCAAAAAACAGCAAACTCGGTGGATGCATGGGTAATGTTCAAGGGGCAAATGGTTGCGGCTTTGGCAATCTAACTACAATGTGAAGAGTTCTTTTATATTTTTTTTAAATATTTTTCTTATTGTTCTGCATTTAGCGTCAGAAGGCGAGTATATCGAACCACCGTCACGCAGGGCTTCATAGGGACATGCATTGCACTTCCATTTTACAAAGCAATCTCGGCATGTAGGAATCTTGTCGGTAGTCCTATTTCTCAAGTAGTCAAGTTTCCTTTGATTTATTTTTACGATACCGTTCTTGATTTTACCGTAAAAGAACGTGCTCGCAAATGGGCCGTTGACATCCATGACAGATGGGCATGCGCTGATGTCGCCATCGGTCATCACGACAAACTTTGGGTCGCATTTAGAAACATTCCATGTAAGACAGTCCATAAAGTCTCGCACCTGCATATCAAACCTTCTGGCAAATTTTGATGACACTTCATGCTGTTTCAAACCTTCTGACATCGAAGGGGCACGGATATCGTTCTTTTTACATCTGCCCTGCTCATCGACAAAACCAGACGCAACTTTTTTGATTCCCAACTTTTTAAAATGTTTCATTATACCGAGCATATTTGATATGCCGTGGCTTGTAAATGTCGTGCTGACCTTATAGTCTATTTCGCGACGATTCAGCTGCTCTATCGTCCTCTTGACCACCGAATAAGAAGGTAGACCATTTTTAAGAGGTCGATTGCTGTTCTGTATTTCCGGCGTGCCATCGAACGATATGGTCAAATCCAAACTCTTGCCAAGCCCTTTCACCCATTCCAGCACCGGCTTGCCAAAAACGCCGTTGCTGGTTATGCTTATTTTCAGCCTTTTGTGCTTCCTTGAGCACAATTTTTTGGCGTAATCACAACATCTTTTCATCATATCGAACGCCAGAGTCGGCTCGCCGGCACCCTGGAACACAATGTTGAACTCATTAATGCTTCTTTTCACGGCATAGTCTATTGCGGCCTTGGCCGTGGGCCAGGACATGTATTGAGGGGTTTCACCGCCGGAAACATAGCAGTAGCGGCATCTCATATTGCAGTCAGACGTTAGAGATATCATCATCTGATTTATTTTGTCGGTGTTGGATGTGGGTACCAAAGGCAAAAAATCTATCAGCTTGTTCAGGCTTAGAACTAGTGGGTTGTCGGAATCGATTTTCTCGACGAATGTCTTGTTGACATAGGCGCAAATGTTCTTCCTAGGCACATAAACAGCGTACATCTTTCCTAAAGGAACTATGAACCGTTCCGCATATCCTGGGGTTCCTTTGCCTTCCCAAGGAATAAGAACTGTACGATATACGATAGGCTCCATAATAATAGGTGCAGAAGAATCAATTTAAACTTTAGATATCAAATCAACTTTTATATCTCGGTTCAGTCACAGCTATAATATGCTTTCAAAACTGCGCCGCTCTATGCGTGAGTTCTTCGGCGAGACGCATCGCGTCGGTCGCTACTTCAGGCCTCATCGAAATGGTTGGATATTGTTGTTCATAATCGGTACGATATATACCGGTCTAGGCCTGCTCAGCCCGATTGTTGTGAAGTGGTTGATAGACGATGTGCTGGTTGCCGGAAACACGTTCATGCTGAATGTCATTATCATGATATTTGCTGAGATCGCCCTGGCGGTGGCCTTCTTAGATATTGTTTCGAGCATACTGTTCGCACGGCTACAGCAGAATATGCTGTTAGAGGTGCGTAATGACCTTTTCCGTCATATCGAGCTGCTGGATATGGGATTCTTCCACGAGAAAGATACGGGTGATCTCTTGTCTAGGCTAACAGACGATATTGGAGGCATAGCGGAGTTCGTGTCAGGCATCTTCCAGACAGGTATCATGAATGCATTGACACTGATTTTCATATTTTCCATATCGTTTACGCTCAACCCTGTCCTCACGTTGATTTCATTAGCAGTCGTACCGGTCCTGGTGATAAGCCAAAAACATTACGGCAAACTTGTGCGGGTCGGCTACAAGTCGATACGGACCAGATCGGCCGATTTTATAGGTTTCTTGCAGGAAAAACTTTCTACGGTCTCAATGACACAGGTCTTCAGCGCTGAGTTGCGCGAACAGAGACGCCAGGAATTAAAAGCAAAAAGATTGGCAAGACTCACTATGCGGCTTACACTGACATCTGCAAGTGCCGGTGCTGTAGCCTCTCTACTGATATTCGCCGCGATGCTTTTGGTTCTGTGGCTTGGCGGCATGGACGTAATCGGCGGTGCCCTCTCGATCGGCGGTCTGGTCGCGATATACACTTATATAACAATGATGTTCGCACCAGTCAGTTCATTGACAGATCTTAACCTGTCGCTACAGGGCGCAATCGTAAAGGTCAACAGGGTCTTCGGCATACTTGATAGGAAGCCGCGAATCGTCGAGAAAAAGCATGCGAGACCCTTCAGGGTTTTTGCAGGCCAGATCAAATTTGATCATGTCAACTTCAGTTATGAACGTGGAAACCCCATCCTGAACAACGTCAGCTTCAAGATAAAGCCTGGTGAGATAGTCGGCCTTGTTGGTCCGAGCGGTTCCGGCAAGACGACCATCGCCAAGCTGCTTGTTCGACTATATGACCCTGATTCAGGAAACATTTCAATTGATATGCAGAATCTGCGTGACCTGAAGCTAGGATCATTGAGATCCGAGCTAGGCTTGGTAAAGCAGGACATCATAATGCTGAAGGGCACGGTCAGTGAGAATATTGCCTACAGCAAGCCCGATGCCAGCTTTGACGAAATCGTAAAGGCCGCCAAACTGGCGGGCGCGCATGATTTTATAATGCAACTGCCTCAAGGCTACGACACTGTCGTAGGACCGGGTGCCATCGAGCTGTCAGGCGGTCAGGCACAGAGGGTATCCATCGCTCGTGTCATTCTGAAGAACCCAAAAATACTCATACTGGATGAGCCGACATCTGCCCTTGACAGCAAAATCGAGATGGACATTGAAGAGGCGTTACGACATGTGATGCGCGGCAGGACAAGCGTCATAATAACACATAGACTGCATACAATGAAGTCGGCTGACAGGCTGATAGTCATGAACAAGGGCAGGGTTGCTGAAACAGGCAACTTTGCTGAACTGATGTCAAAGCGCGGGCTCTTCTACAGGATGTATACGTCTGAGTTCGGCGGCTTCCACTCATTCGCCAGCAGGTTCGACTACGAGCTGCGCTCCACAATATTGTACAGACGCCCGACCTGTCTTGGCGGGCTCAGGATTGAAAATCTGGAGGAAGTCGAACGTAAAATCGGTAAGAAGGCCACTGCCGAACTGCTTGATCAAATCGAGGGCATGGCTGCAAAATTCAGCAAGAGCCCAGATCTTGCAACGACAGATCCACATCACCTTGATGTCGTATATGTCGGTATGCCTGGCATTTCTAAAGCGGTTGCGCAACGCAAGCTCAGCTCTCTGGCACGCCAGATTACCAACAAGGTCCCAGTCAAGGTGTCGCTAAGCTACGAGACCGTTCTCGCTCCCGAGGAGGGCCAGACGACGGACGTGCTTATGCAGCGGGTAAAGCACGCACTAGTACGATAGAAATTACGTCTTAGGAAGCAAACCAATCGTGACATATTTGTCCGTTTCCAAATATTCCTTGGCAACTTTCCTTACAGTGGGCATGTCAAGCTTCGAAACTCTCTTAATATATTTTTGAGGCCATCTGCAGTCTTTGCACAGGAGCTCGCCCTCTACCGAATCCATGACTGAGTATAGCGTATCATCTCTCCGAACCATGCGCAGACCGCTCAAACTGTTCTTTGCGCACAGGAGCTCCCTTTCACTAATCCGGCCAGCAGCGATATCGCTAATCTGTTCGCCTAGGACACGTTCAGCCTCCTCAAACCGTGCAGGGTCAACTTCGGCATAGATGCTCATATGGCCCCAGTCCAGGCCCTGTTCGTGGCTACACTTCATATTGTAAGAAAGTTTGTGCTCGCCTCTGACCTTATCGAACATCCTTTTATACAAGCTCTCTTTTATCACATCAAGGGCGACAGTATCTTCGCTTGCCTGTGGTGCCGTTAGAGTACCCATGAAAATATACGCCTGGGTAATGCCTTCTCTGTCAAGGATTCGTCTGGCTTTCACTCTTTCAGGCATCGCTATGATATCTGTTTCAGCAGCATTGCAAGGCTTTCTTTGAGAGAGACGTCTGGAACTTTTGATTGCGTCATCGTGACCCATATTTCCAGCAACCGAAACCACCATGTTATCCGGGCCAAAATAGGTGTCGTAAGCCTTCTGCAGATCATCCGCGGTTATGCGTTTAAGCGATTCTGTCGTACCAGCAATCGACTTTCCGCAAATATGATCCGGATACAGCGTCTCGAGCATCCGTTGAAAAGAATACATCTTTGGAAGGTTGTGATATGCTTCTATTTCGCGTTTCACAACGATCTTCTCACTTTCTATCGCAGACTCGTTGAACTGCGGGTTCTCTATGAGACCGGAAAGAATATTCAAACCCGAACTCAAATGTCGGCCAGGAACTCGGATGAAACACATCATGGTATCAATGTAGGTAATAGGGCCGTAGTTCTCGCCTAAACGGGCTCCATAGAACCCTATGTCATCCATCAGCTCTTTGGAACCCCTTACGAAAAGCATATGTTCTAGCAGGTGGGCAAGACCGCGCTTATCGCCGTCAAACCGCGCTCCGTAGTCTATGCCTATGAAGGCCGTCCCAGTATCGGTCTCCTTTTGTTCCGAAATGACAGTGATACCACTGTCCAAAACGCTTCGTTTCATACTTAATATACGGGAAACTAGCTTTATAAAGGTTATCACTAATAAGTAGTTTATATAACTATCGTATGTATCTTGTCTGTTCCGACCTCTAAAATTCATTACGCAATAATGCTCAGGTATTATAACGCTTATTCAACTGCTGCCTTATCTGGTCCATCAGTTTGCTGTCGTTGAATATTTGACCACATGCCCAGCAGTCGCCGAACTCTTTTCTACCAATATCTTTCCTTGACAATTTTCTTGCTATATAACAAATCTCTGACATGCCATTTCTGCAAAGCGAAAGTATAATGATGTTTTGGTTCGCATTCTTGATCATGTCTTGTAAAGAGTCCTTTTTTATGTTGCCTAGCGATAGAGCTTCCAAACGATTACCCTTGGCATCTGCGAATCCACAGCAGGGTTCAGCATGGCCGTCCGGAAAAACATAGATGGTGCTATCCACAGAACATCGAGACTTTAAACACTCATTTAAAATAAGCTCGGCCCTACCAGTAGCCTTCACGCCGGAATATACTATTTGAATTGTTCTGTTATTTTCTAGAGTCAGGCGGAAAAGATGTTCATCGTATATCTTTTCAACGGTTCTTTGCTCTATGCCATAGTCTTCATCGAGTCTTTCAAGCAGTTCTTTTATGGTCCGTAAGTTGCTTTTTTTCCTCGTATACATGACATTGACGTGAACTATCATCCCGATATCCAAAGAAGCTCTTATGCAATTATATGCACGCTCTAATGGAACATATTGTTGGTGTAAACTGTCCGTGCTTATTCTGATCTCTACAAGTCCGACATTTTTCAATTTTTTAAGAATCCTATGCGCCTTTTCATAACTGGTAGCGAATGAGGCATTGGTTGTTATAGAAAATGTCATCCCGTGCTTTTTACCATATTTCATGACATCCAATAGCATATCAATAATCAACATGGGTTCTCCTCCAGAAATGTGTATAAGCATTATGCCTAATCGACGTGCTTGGTCCAGCAAGCTTCTAAGCTCACGAGCATCCATTCTGGTATTCAGATTCGGACCAGAAGACTCAGCACAAACTGTGCATCTGCAGTTGCATCTAAGGGTTGGCAATATCCCTAATTTTGTTGGAAGGTAAAGCTTACCCATGTTAGTGATTTCCATCTGTTTAATGGCGTCAAGTTTGAGCGTGTTAGTCTTGCCATAAGGCATACCCATTTGCTTGGCCACCTCTACACCCTTTTCAGATTCTTGCGCCAAAGTATATTAAGATAGTTCTGCAGGAAAGAAGTAGAAAAACGAGTAGCTATATTTATAAGATTTGGCAGGCGCCTATACATAGGGTTTATGAAAATGACAACGGACAATGCGGAACTATGTTTTCTGAAAAACAAGATTGAGTCCCAAAGATTGTCCAGTGCGATCTCAAGGGACCGGGAGTGCCGTTGCGGGCTTACACAAACTCAACTTATCGAACGAAAAAATCAACATAGACAGGCGATAGAGGCGCTCAAAAAGAAAGGGCTGACGGTCAGCCAAAATGGAAATACTATTTATACAAAAGGGCTATCGCCTGGCTGCCAGTTATGCAAGCAGGGCAAGTGGACATGCATGTTCATCACTAATGCCTGCACGCGCAAATGCTTCTATTGCCCTCAAAAAACCAGAAGGGTGGCGCTAAAGGATGAAACGGTCTATATAGAAGATGCCACGATAAAGAACGAGCAGGACCTTGTGCAGTGCATATCAACGCTAAAAGCCAGGGGATGTGGAATATCCGGCGGCGAAACTCTACTGGCGTTGGACAGAGTACTACGATATGTATCGTGCATTAAAAGAACATTTAGTCCGTTCCATGTCTGGCTTTATACGAACGGTGACCTGATAAATGAATCTACGCTAGCGAAACTCAAGGACGCGGGGCTTGATGAAATCCGATTTGACCTGGCGGCAAATGGTTATCAGATAGAGCCGGTAATGTTGGCGCGCCGCTACTTCAAAAATGTCGCTGTGGAAATACCTATTATACCTGGAGATGAAGACAAAGTCATCGAACTCATTGACAAACTTGGAAGGATGGGCGTCTACTTCAATTTGCATGAGCTCATGTTTGCGGGCTGCAATGCCACCAGATTAAAAAAGAGGAGCTACAAAGGCGTGAGCCTGTGGCCGCCACGAGAAAATCTTTTTCACGACGAAAGACCTGTATATGGCAGCAATGAGGCTGCACTTAAAATCCTGAATCATGTCCTGGATAGCGGTATGCAGTCAGCGGTCAATTATTGTTCGGCGAACTACAAATTCAATGTTCAACAACCGCTCAGACGCAGAGCCCTCTCGAAAGCGTTCAAACTACCACACGAGAAGATAACAAAAGACGGCTATTGTGAAAAACTTATCATCTATGGCCCTGGATTGAAACAAATCAAAAGTCAGCTACTTAAAAATGGGGTTCGTGCGGATCATATTCACGAATGCCAGGAAAATGACAGGCTGGAACTGCACGTTGATTGCCTAAAACATCTAGACCTGTCAAAGCATATGGTTGGGCTATGCAAAAGCAAGAGGTCATTCGCCCAAATAAAAGATGCGTCTGTGAGAATACTAGAGAAATGACAAATATACTATGGTTGGAGCATTACTGAATGATAAGGTAATATTTATATTGACGAACAACAATCTATCAGCATAGTTATACGCATTGACGAGGAGAAAAGGGGTGAAAAAATGGTGACGACAAAAAAAACTGGAATAGTAGCGACTATGTACAATGTCGGAGGTATTGAAAAAGACGTTACTGCACACATGGTAAAGATGGCACCTTTGATAATGACTAGCAAGAAGAAGCTTATGGGAGATGCTTGCTGTCCGCTTATGGG